>CAVTQG010000001.1:0-137643 GCA_963736785.1 uncultured Spirochaetota bacterium
CCTGTTCTTCGAGACCATCTCCAGGACGGTCTTCAACCACCCCTGGATCTTTTCCGTGGAGCTGGCCCAGTTCATCATGGCCGCCTACTATACCCTCGGCGGGGCCTGCACCCTGCTGATCGACGGGCACGTGCGCATGGACCTGCTTTACGGCAAGTGGACGCCGAAGCAACAAGGCGCTGGCCGATGCGCTCACTTTCGCGCTGATCATGCTGTACCTGGTCATGCTCCTGCTGGGCGGCTTCATCAGCCTGGAGTACTCCATGAAGTACAAGCAGAAGAGCTACTCCTCCTGGGCCCCGCCGGTGACCCCCATCAAGATCATCATGCTGTTCGGCATGACCCTGATGACCCTGCAGGTGATCGCCGAGTTCTTCAAGGATCTGGCCAGGGCCAGAGGGAAGGAAATCCAATGAGTTTCGAGCTGATGGCCATCCTGATGTTCGTCTCGATGCTGGTATTGCTCCTCACCGGGCGACACATCTTCGCGGTGATCGGCGGGGTCGCCGTTGGGTTCGCTCTGATCCTATGGGGTGCGGGCAATGAGGGCATGGCTTTCCACGCCAGCTTCAGCCTGCTGAACTGGTACCCGCTGCTGACCCTGCCCTTGTTCATTTACATCGGGTACATGTTCTCCAAGTCGGGAATCGCGGATGACCTGTACCAGATGCTGTACGTCTGGATGGGGCCGGTCCGGGGCGGCCTGGCCATCGGCACCATCGTCCTGATGGCCATCATCGCGGCGATCAACGGCCTGAGCGTGGCCGGCATGGCCATCGGCAACACGATCTGCCTGCCGGAGATGGTCAAGCGCAAGTACGACAAGATCATGATCTCCGGAGTCATCCAGGGCGCCAGCTCCCTGGGCATCATGATCCCGCCCAGCGTGGTGCTGGTGCTCTACGGCATGATCGCCCGCCAGCCGGTCGGCCAGCTCTGGATGGCCGGCGTCTTCCCCGGGCTCATGCTGGCGCTGCTGTTCATCATCTACATCACCGTCCGCTGCCTGATCCAGCCCCAGCTGGGGCCGGCGGCTTCCAAGGAAGAGCGCAACATTCCCTGGGGCAAGAAATTCAGGCTGCTCAGCACGGCGATCGTGCCCGTCGTCATCATCTTCCTGATGTCCGGCCTGTTCTTCTTGGGCGTGACCAGCATGGTGGAGAGCTCCGCGGTCGGGGCCATCGCCGTCACCGTCATCGCCCTGATCAACAGGCGGCTGACCTGGAAGGGCATGGTCGAGGTGCTGCGGGATACCCTGAGCGTGAGCTGCATGTTCATGTGGGTTATCCTGGCCGCACTGGCTTTCGGGGCCGTGTTCGACGGTCTGGGCGCCGTGTACGCCATCGAGAGCCTGTTCCTGAAACAGTTTCACCTGGGCCGCTGGGGCATCATGGCCATGATGCAGTTTTCCTACATCATCATGGGCATGTTCCTGGACGACACGGCCATGCTCATCGTCGTGGCCCCCCTGTACGTGCCCCTGGTGATCAAGCTGGGCTTCAACCCGATCTGGTACGGCGTGCTGTACACCATCACCTGCCAGATCGCCTACCTGACGCCCCCCTTCGGCTACAACCTGTTCCTGATGAAGGCCATGGCCCCGAAGGACTTCACGATCGGGGACATCTACCGCTCGGTCTGGCCCTTCGTAGGGGTCATGATCTTGGGCCTGATCCTGGTGATGATCTGGCCTGACATCGCGCTGTACCTGCCCAGAGCCTATTTCGGGCTCAGCAAGTAGCCGGGCCTTCCGAAAAAACACCGGGCGGCTTCCAAGCCGCCCGGTTTTTCTTGCGTTGCGGTTTACGCTACGGTTCGGATTGCTCGGCCCCGCGGAAAAGCTCCCGCACCTCGCTCGGGATCGGAGGCGGCCAGACAGCGCCTCGGGGAAGGCGGGGTCCCGCAGCAGGCGCGCCAGGCGGCTCAGCAGCCGCAGCTGTACGGTCGGCCGGTCTTTCACGCCCACCAGCAGGAACAGCAGGCGCACGGGTTTGCCGTCCAGCGCCTCGAAGTCCAGCCCCTCCCGCTTGCGGGCCACGGCCAAGGCCGGGCGGCCAGTTCCGGGGAGGCGCAGTGGGGCAGGGCGATGCCCTCGCCCACGCCCGTGGACATCTTTTTCTCGCGGTCCTTCAGCGCTTCCAGCAGCGCCGCCCCGTCCCGGATCTTGCCCGCCTGCACGAGCAGGCCGACCATTTCCGCCAGAGCCTCCGCCTTGTCGGCCGGCCTTCAGCTCGAGGGCCACGCAGGCCGGCTCCAGGATCTGCCACAGGGCGCTCATGCTTCGGCCTCCTCGGGGCGCAGGCCCTTGGCGTAGTCCACCGGCACGGTGAACAGCAGGCCGTTCCCCGGCACGGACAGGTCGCCGCAGGCCTCTTCCAGCAGTTTCTCCAGCCGCCGGACGGCTCGGCTCGCCGCCGACCAGGGAGAAGATGACCCGGTTGGCCGGCTTGATCCCCTTCATGGACTCCTGGAAGTCGGCGAACAGGGGCACCTCGGAGGTCAGCATGCGGCCCATGCCCGCCGAGTCCAGCACCGTGGCCCCCGGGACCCCCGACTCGATGAAGGCCTCCAGCACCTGCTCCAGCAGCTCTTCCCGGTTGAGAATGAACACCACCAGCTTCATAGCGCCTCCTTTCAATCCGGCGGGTCCGCTTCGATTCCGCTGCGCTCCAGCAGGGTGCCTTCCAGACGGTACAGCGTCACGACGGCCAGCAGGTACCGCACGGCGGCCTGGGCCTCGCTCAACTGGCTGGCCAGCAGGTCGCGCTGGGCCTGGGCCACCAAAAAAGTGGTGGAGGCCCCGATGCGGAACTTTTCGGTCTCGGCTGAGAGCGTCTGCTCCTGCAGCCGCCGCAGCTCGGCGCTGGTGGACACCCGTTCGGCCGCGAAGCCGGCCTCCAGCCAGGCCGTCCGCACGTCCACCTCCACCGTGCGCTCCAGGGCGCGCAGGGATTCCTCGGCCTGGGCCCGGCTGAGCCTGGCCCGCTCGGCCCGCGCCCTGGCCGCCCGGTTGCCTAATGCCAGCTCCAGGCTCAAGCCCGCGCTCAGGCTGGAGTCCTCGGCCGCGGCGGAGAAGGTGTCCCCGAAGGCCGCCGCGTACCCGGTGCCCCCGAGGCTGATGAAGGCGTCCAGGCGCGGCAGGAGGCCGTTGCGCGTGCGCGTCACCTCCAGCTCGCCGCGCTCCAGCTCCAGCCGGGCCTGCAGCAGCTCCGGGCGGCGGCGCAGGCCCAGGGCCACGTGCCCGGCCAATTCGTCCAGCGGTCCAACCGGGAGCGGGGGAGTCCGCCAGGCGCACGGACGCGTCCAGGTCCGCATCCGGCGAATGCAGGCGCAGGAGCAGACTCAACCGGGTGGTCTCCACGCGCTTCTCCCCTTCCCGCAGGGCTTCCCGCCGGGAGACGACCTCAGCCCGGGGCGCGGCCAGCTCGATGGGGGCGATCTGCCCCACCTGGGCGCGGATGCGCGACTCCTCCAGCTGACGCTCGGCCAGGGCCAGCGACTCGCGGTAGATCTCCCGCTGGCGCAGGGCCAGGTAGTGGTCCCAATAGGCCTGCTGCACGCCGGCCACCAGGCCTTCCGTGAAGCCCCGCAGCTCGTGCTCGGAGGCCAGGACGTCCAGCCTGCGCCTGCCGCACCCGCGCCAGGTTGGCGCTCAAGCGGCCGCCGGCCAGAAGCGACTGGGTCACCTCCACGTCATAGGCTGCGGAGACAGGGTCCCATCCGGCCCCCAGGGAGGCGCTGACGCGAGGTGCCGGTGGCCAGCGTCAGGGACAGCCCCGCCTCCACGCCGCTGCCAGCCGTCAGAGGGGCCGCGGGCCAGGTGTGGCTGGCTTCGGCTGAGAGCTGGGGGTCCAGGAGGCCCAGCTCCTCACGAACAGCCGCCTTCCGGATTTCCGGGACCAGGCGCTGGGCCTTCAGCGAGGGATTGTGCTCCAGGGCCAGCAGCACCGCCTCGCGCAGGGACAGCGCGGGGTACTCCGGCGCGGCCGGCGCGGGCGGGGTTGCCGGCGTTGCCGCGTCGCCGCTCTGAGCGGCGGCAGCCAGGGCGCGGCAGACCAGCAGCGCAGGCAGCCAGGGCCCGGCGGCTCACCCCGCCGCCTCGGCCAGGCGGAGGCGTTTTTCCCTCCTGCGCTCGAACAGCAGGTACAGGGAGGGGATGAACAGCAGGGTGATGAAGGTGGAGCTGGTCAGGCCGCCGATCACGGTGCGCGCCAGCGGGCGCCTGCACCTCCCCGCCTTCGCCCAGCCCCAGGGCCAGCGGCAGCAGGCCGACCATGGTGGTCAGGGCGGTCATCAGCACGGGACGCAGCCGGCGGCTGCAGGCCGTCGAGGATGGCCTCGCGCAGGGCGCAGGCCGTCGCGCCGCCGCAGCAGGTTGGTGGTGTCCACCAGCAGGATGGCGTTGTTGACCACGATGCCGCCCAGCATCAGCACCCCGATCCAGGTCTGGATGTTGAAGGTGGTGCCCGTGAGGAACAGCATGACCAGCACGCCGATGGAGGCCAGGGGGATGGAGAACATGACCACGAAGGGGTCGCGCAGCGACTCGTACAGCCCGGCCATGACCATGTAGATCAGCAGCAGCGACAGCAGGATGCTGATCAGACAGCTCCCGGAAGCTCTCGCGCTGCTCCTCCCAGTCGCCGGTGAACAGGACGGTGAAACCCGGCGGCAGGGGCAGGGCGCGCAGGCGCGCGCGCAGGTCGGCCACGATGGAGCCCACGTCCCGCCCGCTGGTGTTCACGAAAACCGTGAGCATGCGCTCCTGGTCCTTGCGCTCGATGGCCGTGGGCCCCGGCTGCCGGCGCAGGCTGACGACGTTGCGCCAGCGGCACGGCCCGTCCCTCGCCGTTCACCACCGGCAGGTCCAGGAGGCGCCCCAGGTCGAAGGCCTCCCGGCCGGCCAGGCGCACCACGATGGGAACCTCGGTGTCCGCCTCGCGGAAGGTGCCGGCCTGGGTGCCGGCGATCAGGGTGCGCAGCAGGCTGGTCACCGCCTGAGCGGTGAGGTTGAACTCCGCCACTCGACGGCGGTCCACCATCACCAGGTCCTCCAGGACCCCGGCCTCCTGGCTCAGCTGCACGTCTGTGACCCCCGGGGCGTCGCGGACCAGCTCGCGGATCCGCCCGGCCAGCTCCTGGCCGGCGTTCAAATCGTAGCCGCGGACCTCGATCTGGATGCGCTCGGTGTTGGAGCTGCCGCCGCGCATCAGGAAGAAGCCCTGGCTGGTGCGCATGCGCAGGGTCATGCCCGGGGTGTTGCCCAGGCGGCGGCGCAGGTCGTCGGCGATCTGGGCGTCGGAGCGGCCGCGCTGGCGTCGGGGCACCAGGGTCAGGTTGATCTGGCCGGAGCTGCCGCCGCTGCGGAATCCTCCGCCGACGCTGGAGACCATGGTCTGGATCTCGGGCACCGCCTGCCGCGTGCGCTGCTCCAGAGCCTGGAAGGCCTGGTCGGTGAGCTCCAGGCGCGTGCCGGCTTCCAGCTCGCCGCTGACGCGCACCTGTCCCTCGTCGGTGGTGGGCATCAGCTCCGAGCCGATGAGCGGCACCAGCAGCAGGCTGGCCCCCATGGCCAGCACGATCACGGCCACGGTCAGAAGCGGCCGGTTCAGGGCCCGGGCCAGCAGGCCGGCGTAGGCCCGCTCCAGCCGGCCGAGGGCCCGGCCCAGGGAGCGGACCAGCGGCGGCTCGGCGGCCCCGGTCGCCCGCGCGGGCCAGCAGGCGGGCGGACATCATGGGCACCAGGGTCAGGGCGGAAACCAGGGAGCAGATCAGGGAGAAGCTCACCACCAGGGCCAGCTGCTTGTACATCACCCCGGAGATGCCGCGGATGAAGATCAGGGGCAGGAAGACCACGATGGTGGTCAGGGTGCTGGCGATGACCGCGGCGGTCACCTCCCCCGCGCCGTCCACGGCCGCCTCGGCGGCGGGCCGACCCTCCTGCCGCAGGCGGAAGCTGTTCTCCAGCACCACGATGGAGTTGTCCACCATCATGCCCACGCCCATGGCCAGGCCGCCCAGGCTCATGATGTTCAGGGTGAAGCCGCTGGCGTACATCAGCACGAAGGTGGCGATGATGGAGAAGGGGATGGAGATGGAGATGATCAGGGTGCTGGGCACGCTGCGCAGGAAGAACAGCAGCACGCCCATCGCGATCAGTGCGCCGTACAGCGCCGAGGTGCCGACGTTCCGCAGGGCGCTGGCGATGTACCGGGAGTTGTCGTTCAGCACGACCAGCTCCAGCTGCGGGAAGTCCGCCCGGATCCGCTCCAGCTCCCGGCGCACCTGGCGCGGCGACTTCGACGGTGTTCCTGCCGGACTGCTTGCTCACCGACAGGCGGATGCCGGGCCGGCCGTTGATGCGGGCGATGCGGGTGACCTTCACGCTGCCGTCGGAAACCTGCGCCACCTGGGCCAGCGGGATGGGGGTTCCCTGGCGCACGGCCACCACCGTGTCCCGCAGCTCGTCCAGGTTCTCGTACAGGGCCGAGGAGCGCAGGGTGCGCTCGTAGTTGCCCTGGGTCGACCGAGCCCAGGGGCGTCTCCACGTTTGCCGTCTGGATGCGGCCGATCACCTGGTCCACCGGCAGGCCCAGAAGCTGCAGGCGGTCCGGGAGCAGGTCCACCTGGATCTCGCGCTGCACCCCGCCGAACACGTCCACCGACGCCACCCCGTCCACCCGCTCCAGGCGGTAGGCCACCTGCTCGTCGATGAGGTCGCCGCAGGTACATGGGGTCGACCTCCGCGTAGGCGCCCAGGGTCATGATCGGGATGTTGGAGGGGTCGAACTTGAACAGGCGCGGCCGGTCGGCGTCGTCGGGCAGCCGGGGGATGACCCGGTCCAGGCGGTCGCGCACGTCCGCCGCCGCCGTCTCGAGGTTCGTGCCCCAGGCGAAGGACAGCTGCACGTTGCTTGAGCCCTCGGAGGAGACGGAGGTGATCTCCTCCACGCCCGGCACCGCGGCCATGGCCTCTTCGACCGGGCGGGTGATGAGCTGCTCCACGATCGGCGGGCTGGAGTTGGGGTAGGAAGTGGAGATCGAGAGCACCGGGTAGCTGATGTCGGGCATCAGGTCCAGGGGCAGGCGGCGCAGGGCGACGAAGCCCAGGATCACCACGATCAGGGCGATCATGGTGGTGAGGATGGGATGGCGGACCGTAAAGGAAGATATCTTCATGGCGGCAAAATGACGGCGGAGCCGTCCTCCAACAGGTGCTGCCCGAGGATCACGACCGGCCCGCGCAGGGCCGGCTCCAGGATCTCCACCAGCCCGCCCTCGGCGGCGCCGGTGCGCACGGGCACGAAACGCACCCGCGGCCCCTCGGACTCGACCTCGAACACGCCCTGCACCTCGCCGCGGCTCACCAGGGCCGCGGCGGGTACGGCCGGCACGTTCTCGCGCCGGCCGAACTCCAGCTCCACCCGCACGGCCATGCCGGGTTTCAGCGTCGCCGTCGGCGTTGCGGATCTCCACCCAGGCCTCGGCCTGGCCGGTGCCCTGGTCCAGGAAAGGGGCCACCTCCGATACGGCGCCCGCGAAGCGGCGCCCGGGGAACACCGGGGCGGTCACGGCCGCGCCCAAGCCCGGGCGCAGGCGGGGGTAGACCGTCTCGGCCACCTGCAGGCGGGCCACCAGGGGGTCCAGTTCCAGCAGGGAAAGGACCGGGTCGCCGGCCCGCAGCAAGGTCCCGGGCTCGGCCAGCCGCTCGCCGACCACCCGGGGCCCGCCCTGCTCGTCCCACTCGGCGACCAGGCGCGTCTGGGCCACGCGCAGGCGTGCGGTCTCCAGGGCGACCTCCCGCTGTCGCAGCTGGGCCTGCGCCACGCTCACCTGCACCCGGGCCCTGGGCCAGCTGGGTCTGGCTGGAATCCAGCTCCGCCTCCGAGGCGATCTGCTTGTCCTGCAGGGAGCGCACCCGCTCCAGCTCCCGCTCGGCCGCCTGCACTCCGATTTCCGCGCTGTCCAGGTTGGCCCGGGCCACCGCCACCTCCGCACTGGCCTGCTCCAGGGCCTGGCGGTACTCCTCCGCGTCCAGCTCGGCCAGCAGCTCGCCGCGGCGCACGGGCTGCGCCCACGCGCACGAGCACGCGGTCCAGGCGGCCGGCCACCTTGGCGGCCACCACGATGCGGGAGCGGGACTCCAGGGAGCCGGTGAACTGGATGCGTGTCGCGCAGGGTGGCGCGGCTCACGGGGCGACATCCACGGCCACCGCGGCGCCCCGGCGCACGCGGGAGTTGGTGGAGTTGTCGGGCCCGGCCGCCGGCGACGGTCTGGCCGGCCGGGCCAGCCGGTACACCTGCCACCCGCCCAGCGCGACGATCGCCGCGCCGGCCACTACGATCAGAGCCCTCCACCTGCGGCTCATTTGACCAATGTAACCATGCCTCAGGGGGAAGCGACAAGGGGTTTTGCAGGCGAATCCGAGGGCTTGGGGTGGCTGCGCTGACCGGGGTTCCCGGCGAACCCGGCGCGCCCGGCGGCCAGGCTTCCCCTGCGGACCCTTGCGCCCACCGGTCCTCTTCTTTATTCTGAACAAGCATGAAAGCGGACGTCAGGCTGGAGATCGACCCGCTGGGCCTGGAGGCGGTCGTGACCCTCACGCATTCCGCCGGCGGAGCGGAGCTCACCGGCGAGGCGATCGTGGCTATGCTGCGGGCCAAGGGGGTCAAGGAAGGGCTGCTCCCCGAGGCGACGGAGAAGGCCGTTCGCGCGCTGCTGCGCAAGCCCGCGGAGCCGATTCGTTTCGTGGCCGCCCGCGGGGTGCCGCCCCATCCGCTGGAACCCGAGCGATTCGCCCTCGAGCCGCTGGCCGTTCCCGCCCGCCTGCAAGACTTCGCCCGGAAGTTCCTGGCGGAGGCCCGTCCGCCCGAGGCCTTCCGCCTGAGCGAGCGCAGGGTGCAGAAGCAGAAGAAGGTGCTGAAGAAGCCCGCCCTGGGCTTCCTGCGGCCCAAGGAGGTCGTCGAGACCGTCGTGGTGAAAGAGGTCGTGCGCGAGAAGGCGGCGATCGACCCGGCGGTCCAGGCTTTCGGCTACGTGCGCAAGCAGGCTCTGGTGGCCCGCGTGCAGCCGGCCGGGCAGGGCAAGGCCGGGCGCAGCATTTTCGGGCATCCCCTGCCGGCCCCGCGGCTGCCGGCCCAGGAGCTGCTGCTGGGGGCGGGCCTCGCCCGCGCGGGGCAGGAAATCCGGGCGGAGGCCTCCGGATTCCTGCGCCGGGGCGCCAACTGGTGCGACCTGGTGGCCTTCCAGGACCACGAGGCAGTGGTGAGCCCCGCGCCCGACAAGTCCGCCTGCTTCCTGAGCTGCACCCCCGGCGACCGGCGGGTGCCCGCCCCGCGGGCGGGGGAGGTGATCGAGCAGGCCGTCCGGCTGGGCGTGCCCAGGGAGCGGCTGCTGCCGGAGGCGGATATCCAGCGGCTGCTCGAGCAGGCCGCATCCAGCGGCCAGCCGGTCCAGCGAGTCCCCCTGACCCCTTCCGCGGACGCGGCGGTCTTGATCCAGGTTTCTCCGGACAAGCTGAAGGCCAGCTTGAGCATCCGCAAGGGCAAGGGGGCGGGACGCCGGCTCACCCTGCAGGAGGTGAGCAACGCCATCCGGGCCAGCGGAGTGCGCGCCTTCAACGCCGAGGCAGTGAAAAAAGACCTGACCGCCTTCTACTCCAGCCCCCAGGAAGAGCTGAAGGATTACCCTCTGGCAGAAGGCCGGGCCCCGGGCACCGGGCAGGAAGGGCGCCTGGAGTGGCAGGTCAAGTTCGCCAGGCCGGAGGAAGCTCAGCGGGTGCGCGAGCAGTCCCTGGCCGCCCAGGCGCGCCTGGCCGGCCTGAAGTCCCTGGCGGGTTTTCCCCTGCGCTCGGTGCAGTCCGTGGCCTGGGTGGAAGCGGGGCAGGAAATCGTGCGGGTGTTTCCGGCCACCGCCGGGGAGCCGGGCCTGGACGTGTACAAGGCCGTGATTCCCGGGGCCAAGGGTCCCGGGCCGGAGCTGCGCCTGTTCGAGGGACTGAAGCTGCAGAAGGACGCGGTGACCGCCGCCGTCAAGGGACTTCTGGAGCGGGGCGGTCAGGGCACCGTGGTGCTCCTGCGCGCGCGGCCGCATCGCAACGCCGAGCTGCAGGTGACGGTGTCCGAAGACCGGATGCAGGCACGGGTGAGCTTCTTCCCGGCCGAGGGCTCGGGCCGCAGCTTCGGCGCGGAGGAGCTGAAAACCCGGTTGAGCCAAGGCGGGGTTCTCAAGGGCCTGGACCCGGCGCGCTTCGCGGAGCTGGCCAAAGCTGCAACGGAGGGCAGGGCCCTCAAGGACCTGCCGATCGCCCGGGGCCGGCCGCCCAAGCCGGCGCCGGCCCGTCAGGTCACCTTCCACGTGCATCTGGCCTCGGGGGCCAGCGTGACGGTGAGCGCGGACGGCAAAGCGGATTTCCGCACCCAGGACAAGCTGACCTCCGTGCGGCGCGGCGAGCTGATCGCCACCCTCTCCCCGCCGGGCCTCGGGGCCGAGGACGGCTGGGACGTGTCCGGAAAGACGGTGCCCGCGCCCAGGGAAAAGCAGGAGTCCCTGACCGGCGGCAAGGGCGTTCGCGCCGCCCCCCAGCCGGACGGGCGCGTGCAGTTCTTCGCGGACGAGGACGGCGAGCTGTTTTTCGATCAACACCTGCTGGAAGTGAAACGAGTCCACCGCATCGACGGGGACATAGGGCTGGAAAGGGGGAACGTCAAGTTCTCCGGGGTGGTGCAGATCGGAGGCTCGGTGCTGTCCGGTTTCCACGTCGAGGCCGGGGACGACGTGATCATCGAGCAGACGGTGCAGGCCGCGGTCGTGAGCTCGGAAGGCGCCATCAGCATCCGCCATGGCATCAAGGGCGAGGGCAAGGCCAGGCTGTCTGCGGCCAGGTTCATCAGCGCCCTGTTCGCCGAGCAGGCGGCCATCCGCGCGGGGGGGGATGTGCGCATCCACAACGCCTGCGTGCGCTGCCAGGTGCGCTGCAATGGGCGCCTCACCCTGGAAACCGAGAAGGGCAACCTCATCGGAGGCAAGGCGCAAGCCCGCCAGGGACTGGCGGCGCAAAACCTCGGCTCGCCCAGCGGCACCCACACCGAGGTCTCCTTCGGGCAGGATTACTTATTGTTGGAAAAAATCGAGCAGGCGCAGACGGAGACCGCGCACCTGGCCGCGAAGGTCGTGGAGTGCAAGCAGCGCGTGCACCAGCTGGAGAGGCCGGGCTCCGACCGCAAGGCGCTGGAGCTGGCAGTGGCCGAGCGCAAGGAAGCCCAGGCGCTGGCGGAGTCCAGCACCCAGGCGCTGGCCGCCCTGCAGGAGCAGTTCAAGCGGGATTTCCCTGCCGAGGTGGTGGTGCGGGGCGTGCTGTACCCGGGGGTCGTGATCGAGAGCCACGGCAACACCTACGCGCCCACGGTGGAAAAGCACCTGATCACCCTGCGCTACGACCCCAAAGATCGGAAAATCGTGGAGAAGCTCTGATCGAACGCCTGTGGACCCGGGGCCGGACGTTCCTCGGGTGCGCTACCCCATCCTGGGGGGCGCGATGAGCTGGATCTCGGAATCCGGGCTGGTGTCCGCCATTTGCAATGCCGGAGCCTTCGGCGTGCGAGAAGATCCTGGCCCGCCTCAAGCCAGCTCCCGAATCCGCCTGAGCAGCTCCTCCTCCTCGAAGGGCTTGTCCAGGAAGTGTTCGATGCCCCGCTCGCGCAGCCGGCGGGCGGTTTTCTGGTCACTATAGCCGGTCATCACCAGCACGGGGGCCTGCTCGCCGGTTTCCCTCAAACGCTCAATCAGCTCCAGGCCGGTGGGGCCGGGCATCTGGATGTCGGTCAGGATCAGGTCGGCGCGGCGGCCTTCCGCCCGCAGCCAGGCCAGGCGCTCCAGCGCTTCCTCCCCGCTGCGCGCCGTGACCGCCGCATAGCCGTTGGACTGCAGGATGAACTGGATGGTGTCCAGCATGTGGCTTTCGTCATCCACCACCAGGATGGTCTTGGGAACCACTGAAACGGCCGACACCCCTCAGGCGGTGAGCAGGGCCAGGCTGCGGCGCCGCAGGCCGTCCAGGCGCTTGCGCACCCCGGAGATGGACATTCCGACCTCCCGCGCCGTGTCTTCCAGCGACAGGCCCTCCACGTGCCGCAGGGTGGCGATGGTCCGGGTGCTTTCCCGCTCGCCGGCGAATACCCGCTGCAGGGCGTCCCGGGACTCCACTTCCTGTTCGGGCGAGGAGCCGCCCGGCAGGTTCTCCAGCATCTCCTCGTTGTGCACCAGGCGCCTCCTGCCGCCGCGCCGCAGCAGGTTCAGGGAGTGGTTGGTGGCCATCCGGTACAGCAGGCTGGAAGGATACCTGCCATGGAGCTGGTCGCGCTTGCGCAGGAGCTGCACGAACACGTCCTGCATGGCGTCGCTGGCCAGCTCCTCGTCGCGCAGCAGGTAGCGGCACCGCCGCAGGACCATGGGGGCATAGCGGCGATAGAGGGCCTCGGCATCGATAGCATAGGCACGGTCGGTTTCCATCATTCTCTCCTGCCAGTGTATAAGCAAGAGGCGTGCCAAAAAACCGGGTCTTGTCAGGCGAATATTGAGGCTATGGCCCGGTTTTCGGGGCCAGAAGAGGGGTTTCGTGGCGGTCGGGTCTTCCGGCGGCCGGCGAAGCGTGGCAGGTGGGAAGAAACGTGGCACCCCTTTGGAGAGCTGCAGGCCACCAGCACGGTCACCTGCAGTCAGATGACCAGGAACATAACCCCTCAACCTTTGTCGCCGCCGGCGGCGCGGCTCAAGCGGTTGTTCAGGGCGCGGCGCGACAGGCCCAGCAGGCCTGCGGCCAGGGTCTGGTTGCCCCCCGCCCGGCGCAGGGCTTCCCGGACCAGGGCATCCTCGGCCTGCTTCAGGGTAGGCAGGGGGTCGGGGAAGGGCGGCTCGCCGGCGTCGCCGGCTGCCGCCGGCGCTTCCCGGCTGTCGCCCGCGGCCTCGGTCAAGCCTGTTTTCTCCCGAAAGGTCTGCAGGGAGAGCACCCCGGAGCGGTGCCGGCTCACCGCGTCGTAGATCAGGCCCTCCAGCTCCCGCACGTTGCCGGGGAAGGGGTACTGCGCCAGAAGCGGGACCAGCTCGCGCGGCGGGGTCGGGGCGGGGCGGCCCAGCTCGCGGGCCGCCTTCGATAGAAAGTGGGCGGCCAGCAGCGGCAGATCTTCCCGGCGCTCACGCATGGGGGGCAGGTGCAGGTGATGGGCCTGCAGGCGGTAGTACAGATCCTTGCGGAAGCCTCCGGAGGCCTGCAGGGCGCGCAGGTCGCGGTTGGTGGCCACCAGCACCCGGATATCGGCGCGCTTCATCACGTCCGAGCCGATCGGGTAGTAGGTGCCTTCCTGCAGGAGGCGCAGGAGCTTCACCTGCGAGGATGGGCTCAAGTCGCCGATTTCGTCCAGGAACAGGGTGCCGCCCGCGGCCTGCTCCACCAGGCCGGGGCGGTCGCGCTCCGCGCCCGTGAAGCCGCCGCGCTTGTGCCCGAACAGGGCGTCGGAGAACAGGGCGTCGTCCAGGCCGGCCACGTTCACCGGCAGGAAGGGTCCTGTGCGGCCGCTCAGCGTGTGGATGGCCCTGGCGATCAGCTCCTTGCCCACGCCGGTCTCCCCGGTGACCAGGATCGGCAGGGGGGTGGGGGCCACCGCCTCGGCGTATTGGAAGATGGCCCTCATGTTCTTGGCGGCGGTCACGATCCCGGCGAAGGCTTCCGGGTGCTCCAGGGCGTCGGTCAACAGGTAGCGCTTCAGCGTGGAGTTCTCGCGGCGCATGGCGCCGATCTCGATGGCCCGGCGCAGGGCGCTCTCCAGGCGGGCCTCATCCACCGGCTTGAGCAGGTAGTCGAAGGCCCCGTCCTTCATGCACCGCACCGCGGTTTCCACGTCGTTGGCCCCGGTCAGCACGATAACCGGAAGCTCCGGGTGTTCCTGCACGATGGCCGGGAGCAGGTCCCGGCCCGAGAGGTGCGGCATGGACAGGTCCAGCAGCACGGCGGCGAACTGCCCACCCGCCAGCAGCCCCGGCACGTCCCGGGCGTCCCGGCAGCTGGCCAGGTTGGTGATGCCCTGGGTGCGCAGGGCGAAGTCCGCGGCGGACAGGGCCAGCTCCTCGTCGTCCACCAGCAGGACGGGGTCCCGGGGGAACAGCGTCGCGTTCATGCGTTTGCCTCCTGCGGGGCCGCCGGAAGGCGCACTACGGCGGTGGTGCCCTCCCCGGGCCGGGAGCGGATGGTCAACTCCCCGCCGTGGTTCTTCACGATGTTGTAGGAGATCGACAAGCCCAGCCCGGTGCCGCCGATGTCCTGTTTGGTGGTGAAGAAGGGGTCCAGGATGCGCTTCAGGTTTTCCTCCGGGATCCCCACGCCCTGGTCATGGACTTCCACGCGCACGTGCCCCTCCTCCGCGCGGGTCTCCACGCCGATCCCCCGCTCCCTGTCCGGCAACGCCTGACAGGCGTTGGTGATCAGGTTGATCAGCACCTGTTCCAGCTGCTGGAAGTTGCCGCGCAGCGGGGGCAGCTGCGGGGCCAGGCTCAGGCTGAAGCGGGAAGTGCTCTTGTCGATGAGGTTGTGCACCAGCATGATGGAGGACTCCACCACGCTGTTCAGGTCCACGGGGCTTTCCAGGTCCCCCGTGTCCCGGCGGGCGAAGTCCCGCAGGTTTTGCACGATGCGTTTGATGCGCTGGGCCCCCTCGTGGATCCCGGCGATGAGGGCAGCGATGCGGGGATGGGCCTCCGAGTAGGGCATGCCGCCCAGCAGGAACTCGCCGTGGGCCTCGTAGTACTGGCGCAGGATCGGCTGAATGTCCGCCCAGACCCGGGAAAAGATCCTCCCGTTCAACATGATGAAGTTGTTGGGGTTGTTGATCTCGTGGGCTACCCCTGACACCAGCACGCCGAGGGAGGACATCTTGTCGGCCTGGATGAGCTGCTGTTGCTGCTGCCGGGCCTGCTCCATGGCCCGCTTGCGTTCCGTGATGTCCATGCCGGTGACCAGGATCCCCGTGGGCCTCTCCCCTTCGAAGAGCATGGCCGAGGACTCGGAGAACAGGATGGAACGCGCCGAACCGTCGCGCGCCAGCACGTCCACGTCCAGCTGCGGGGTGGAGTCGCCGCGCAGGTCCCGGGCCAGCTGGACGGCTGCCCGCTCCCGGTGCTCCGGGGCCACCAGCTCGATGGCCGGCTGCCCCAAAACCTCCTCCTTTTCGTAGCCCAGCGAGGCCACGAACGAGCCGTTCACGTCCTGGATCCGGCCGTGCATGTCGATCACCAGGCTGATGGAGGGGCTTTTCTCATACAGGAAGTGATAGCGCCTGGCCGATTCCCGGATCACCTCCTCGGTGGCCCTGCTGGCCGTGACGTCCAGGTGGATGCCCACCAGGCGCAGCACCCGCCCCAGGCCGTCGCGCTCCAGGATGGTCCCGTTGGATTGGATCCAGCGCCAGGAGCCGTCCTTGGCCCGCAGGCGGAACTCCAGCTTGAAGTCCGTGCCTTCGGCCACGTGGCGGCGCAGGGCATCCTCGGTCATTTGCCGGTCATCCGGGTGCAGCAGGCCAGCCCAGGTGGCGTACTCCTGGGGCAGCTCGTCGGCCTCGTAGCCCAGCATGCCGAACCAGCGCGGGTCGAAGTAGACCCGGCCGGCAGGCGGATCGTACTCCCAGATGCCGGCGCCGGAGGCATCCAGCGCCGCGGACAGGCGCTGTTCGCTTTCCTGGATCAGGCGCTGCAGGCGCGACTGGACCAGCGCGTACACCCAGGACAGCACCAGGGCGGCGGCCAGCAGGGCGATCACCACCGCCGCCACCCAGATGACGGTCCGGTAGCGCTCGAAGATGCCGACCGGCCGGTTGATCAGCTCGCTGTCCGCCGGCAGCTGCTTGAGCGATATGCCGAAACGGCGCAGTTGGTCGTAGTCGAACATGTAGCGGTTGGCGCTCTGGCGCAGCACGGGGATGGAGTCGGGGTTTTCGCCCTTGAGGATGCGCAAGGCCAGCCAGCCGGCGGTCTGCCCCTGCTGAAAGCCGCCGCTGATCATCCCGCCCACGATGCCGTTGCCCAGCAGGGACTCCCAGCTGGAGTACATGGGCACGGGCAGCGCCTCGGACACCGCCCGGGCGCTGGAGGGCAGCGGCAGGGGGCGGCCGTCCTCGCGGAGGAAGAAGGACATGGCCACCACCACCGCGTCCTGCGGCAGGCTGGGAGCGAGGCGCAGCACCTCCGCGAGCGGCGGGTCCTCCCAGAAGCGCACGTCCATGCCGGGCGGGAAATCCTCTCGGATCAGGCGCTGCAGCTGCCGGTAGGCGGCGCGCTCCGCCACGATGCGGCGGTTGGCCAGCACGATGATCCTCCGCGTTCGCGGGTGCAGGCGCAGCGCCAGCCAGAGGGTACTCTCCAGGTCCTGCTCCTCGGTCACCCCGGTGATGCGGGTCTGCCCCTGCAGCAGGCGCGGGGAGAAGTTGTCCACCGAGCAGAACACCACCGGCACGTCCCGGAAGTAGCGGCCGCGGTTGGCGATCACGAACTCCAGCGCCTGATTGTCCACGCACAGCACCAGGTCAAAGGGGAAGTCCGCCAGGCGCAGGCCGTAGACCTGCGGGTAGCCGGCGGGGTCGGAGTCCAGCACGTTCATGTACTCGTAGCGGTACACGGCGTCGAAGCGGGTCTCGGCGGCGAAAACGGAAGCGATGCCCTCGTTGATGTTCTCCACCCAGTCCGGGCCCGCCTGGTAGGAGTGCAGCACCAGGATGTTGCGGGTCGGACGAGCCGGGGGCTCGCCCACGCATGGCACGGCGGCCAGCGCCGCCAGAAGCAGCAGGGCCGGTCGATGGGGCATGGCCAAGTACTCCGTAGAGTAGTATGCGCGGGGGCGCGGGTCAACGGCTATTGACTCGCACCGGGGCGATTCACTACTGTGGCCAGACCTATGAAGAGCAAGCTGAGGGTCGGGATCGTCGGCGCCACCGGCATGGTGGGCCAGCGCTTCGTCACCCTGCTGGCGGAACATCCCTGGTTCCAGGTGGCAGTCGTGGCGGCTAGCGAGCGCTCGGCGGGAAAGCAGTACGCCGAGGCGGTGGCCGGCAGGTGGGCCATGTCCATGCCGGTGCCCCCCGCCATCGGCAAGCTGGTCGTGCAGAACGCCGCGGACGTGGCGGGGGTGAGCCGCGGGGTGGACTTTATCTTCTGCGCGGTGGACATGCCCAAGGCAGAAACCCGCGAGCTGGAGGAGCGCTACGCCCGGGCGGAGACTCCCGTGGTTTCCAACAACTCGGCGCACCGCTTCACCCCTGACGTGCCCATGCTGCTGCCGGAGGTCAACGCCGGGCACCTGGCGGCCTTGGGCGCCCAGAAAAAACGCCTCGGTACAAATCGAGGTTTCATCGTGGTGAAGCCCAACTGCTCGATCCAGAGCTACGTGCCCGCCCTGCACGCCGTGCGGGAGTTCGGGCCGGAGAAGGTGTTCGTCTGCACCTACCAGGCCATCTCCGGCGCGGGCAAGACCTTCCGGGACTGGCCTGAGATGGTGGACAACGTGATCCCCTTCATCGGCGGCGAGGAGGAGAAGAGCGAGATCGAGCCGCTCAAGGTGTGGGGGCAGGTGCGCGACGGGCAGATCGTGAGCGCCGCCGGCCCGACCATCACCAGCCAGTGCATCCGCGTGCCGGTGAGCGACGGCCACCTGGCGGCGGTTTTCGTTTCCTTCGCCCGCAAGCCCTCCCGGGAGAAGATCCTGGAGCTGTGGCGCTCCTTCCGCGGCAGGCCCCAGGAGCTGGAGCTGCCCAGCGCCCCCCGGCCGTTCCTCACCTACTTCGAGGAGGACAACCGCCCGCAGACCCGCCTGGACCGGGATGCGGGCGGCGGCATGGGCATCACGGTCGGGCGGCTGCGGGAGGATCGCATCCTGGACTACCGCTTCGTGTGCCTGTCCCACAACACCCTGCGCGGAGCGGCGGGCGGCGCGGTGCTGACCGCCGAGCTGCTCCAGGCCGAGGGCCACCTCCAGGCCAGGTAGGTCCATGGATTCGCGGCCGCCGCAATCGCGGGCTTCGCCCAGCCCCCGCGCTGGTGGACCCCGCCGCTGGACCGCCCGGAGGTGGCGGCGCTGATGAAGCGCTCCAATCTCCCGGCGCTGGCCAGCCACCTCCTGTGGCTGGCCCTGCTGGCGGGGTTCGGCTGGCTGGCCGCCCGGGTTTACCCCTCGCCCTGGTCGATCCCCCTGTTTTTCCTGTATGGGACCGTCTATACGACCTCCAACTCGCGCTGGCACGAGAGCCTGCACGGCACCCCGTTTCGCACCCCCTGGCTGAATCGGGTGGTGTATTTCTTCACGGCGGCCATGGACTTCCGGGACGTGGTGTTCGCCCGCCGCAGCCACCTCAACCATCACGCCTTCACCCTGATCAGGGCATACGATCTGGAGATGCTGCCCCGGCCTCTGCGGCTTTGGAAGGTCTGGGTGGAGCTCTTCGCCCTGTACTCCGGGCCGCTGTTCCTGGGGGCCATGGTGGTGCACGCGCTGGGCCGGCCAACCCGGATGGCCCGGCGCGTGGTCCCGGAGGGCGAGTGGCCCGCCCTGTTTTGGGCGGCGCGTGCGGCCCTGCTGCTCTGGCTGGCGCCGATCGCCCTGTCCCTGGCGCTGCACAGCTGGCTGCCCGTGCTGCTGTTCGGCCTGCCGCGGTTCTACGGCGGGGCTCTGGTCTGGCTGTTCGTCGTAACCCAGCACGCCGGGCTGGCCACCAATGTGAGCGACCATCGCCTCAACTGCCGCTCCCTGCGCTTGAACCCGGTGCTCTCGTTCCTGTTCATGAACATGGAAAACCACACCGAGCACCACGTGTTCCCCAACGTGCCTTTCCACGCCCTGCCCCGGCTTCGGCGCTTGATGGCCCCGTACATGCTTCCGGCCTACCGGGGCTTGAGGGGTGCCTGGAAGGAGATCCTGCCGGCGCTGCTGGCCCAGCGACGCGACCCGCGCTATTTCGTCCGCCGCGAACCGCCCCCCGGCTGAGGCTCGGCAAACGGCACCGCCCGGTTCAGGGAGTCGATCTCCTCCTGCTCCTGGCTGTTGATCTGCTCGATGTGCCGCTGCATGACCGCGCGCAGGCGCGGGTCGGCGAAGCGGTGCAGGCTGTGGTTGGCCACGGCCCGGAAGCCGCGGCGCAGCTTGTGCTCCGAGCCGATGCCCGGGTCGAAGAGCCGCACCCCCTGCTCGATGGCCCAGCGGATCGGCTCGTAGTAGCAGGCGGCGAAGTGCAGACAGTCGACCCGTTCGCGGCTGCCCCAGTAGCGCCCGTACAGACCCTGACCCTTGGTGAGCAGGAAGGACATGCCCACGGGCTGCCTCTCCCCCTCGCGGAAGGCGCTGGCCAGCAGGATGCGGTGCCGGAAGCTCTCGTACAGGGAGGGCAGGAAACGGGGGGTCAGGTAGCGCGCCGCCCAGGGGCCGAACTGGTCGTTGGTGCTCTCGTAGAAGCCCACCATGTGCTGCAGCGCCTCCCGGGTGATCTGGCCGCCGGTGGCCAGCTCCAGGCGCACCCCCTGGGCCTGGACTGCCTGCAGCTCGCGGCGGATGTTGCGGCGCTGGTTCTTGTCGAAGCGGACCAGGTAGTCCTCGAAGTTGCCGTAGCCTTCGTTTTCCCAGAGGTAGCTCTGGTGCCGCCAGGCCAGGTAGCCGTGCGCCTCGATCCCCGCCTGCCACTGCGGGTCCACGTACAGGAAGCTCACCCCGGAGAGGTTGTTGGCGGCCCGGAAGGACTCGATCGCTTCCAGCATCACAGCGGTGAGAGTATCCTCATCTTGCCCTGGGGCGACGAGGAAGCGGTAGCCCGGCACCGGGGTGGCCGGGCTCAGGCCCACCAGCTTGGGGTAGTAGCGCAAGTGAAGGCGCGAGGCCACCTCCGCCCAGGCGTAGTCCCAGACGAACTCCCCCTCGCTGTGGCCTTTCACGTACAGCGGCGCGGCGCCCACCAGCTCGGCCCCGCGCCACACGGTCAGGTGCGCGGGCAGCCAGCCCGTGTCCGGGCACACGCTGCCGGAGCTCTCCAGGCGGGCAAGCCATTCCCACTCCAGGGCCGGGGTGGGCAGCGGCTCGGCCAGCGCGTCCCAGGCCTGTTTGGGGATCTCCTGCAGCGAGTGATTCCATTGCACGCGGTAGGGGTGCTTCATGGCCACGGCTCAAATATAAGAAATGCGCACCGGCGCGGCAGCTGCCGCACGGTCCGCCCGCGGTCCCTGCCTGGACGGGCCGGTCTGCCGTCCTTGTCAGTGAGCCGGCTTTCTGGTAGAAGGAACGCAAAGGAGGAAACATGGGAAAAGGTGACAGGAGATCGCGGAGGGGCAAGCTGTTCCGGGGATCGCACGGGAAGACGCGCCCGCAGGTCGAAAAAAAGGTCGGGACCGGCCGCGGGCCCAAGGCCGAGGCCCGGCCCAAGCCGCCCGCCTCCTGAGCGTCCCGTCCGGCCGGTGAGCCCTGCCCGCGCGGTGAGCGGCCGCGTCTTCGACCCCTCCTACTGGGAAGGACTCTGGCGGGCGGCCGCAGAGGGCTCGCCGGTCGTGCGCAGGGACCGCTACGGCCCGGCGGAGGAGCTGGCCTACTGGGACCGGCGGGCGGAGGAGTACGCCCGGCAGAGCGAGAGCGCCGACAGCCGGGCCTGGCGCGGGCAGCTGCTGCGCTGGCTGGCCGCGCGCGGAGCCCTGGAGCCCCGCTTCCGGGTCCTGGACATCGGCGCGGGACCGGGCAGCTTCGCTCTTCCAATAGCAGCCACGGGTTCGGCGGGTCACCGCGTTGGAGCCCGCGGCGGGCATGGCCGAGATCCTGCGGCAGGCGGAAACAGGAGCGCGCGCTGCGCAACCTTGTCGTGGTCCAGCGCGGCTGGGGCGAGGTCGACCTGGAGCGGGAGGGCTGGGCCGGCGCTTTCGACCTGGTCTTCGCCTCCATGTCGCCCGGGGTGGACGGGCCGGAGGCCTTGGAGCGGATGATCGGGGCCTCCCGCCGGTTCTGCTACTTGAGCGGCTGGTCCGGCGCGCTGTGGGGACAGTGGGGCCTGGCCCGCAGCGAGCTGTGGCCCCTGCTGTTCGGCGAGGAGGCGGGCCACTACCCCCACGACGTGTTGTACGTCTTCGGCCTGCTGTACGCCCGCGGTTTCCGTCCGGAGCTGCGCTTCCGCTGGCGGGAAAGCCGCCGGGATCTGAAGCCGGAGGAGGCGGAGCAGGAGCTGGGACTCCTGTTCGAGCGCTACACGCCGCTTACCCCCGCGGTGCGGCGGCGGATCGGCAGGTACGTACGGGAACGCACGCGCGCCGGCCGCTTCCGGCAGGCCGCTCGCCAGTGCCAGGGCTTCCTGCTGTGGGAGGTGGAGCCTTTCCTCAGCGCGTCAGGCGCTCGCGCACGAACTCGCGCACCTCTTCGGTCTCGAAGCCGCCGGTCGCCCGGTGGGCGACATCGCGGATCGGCTTCGCGAAATCCTCCTCGCTGATCTGGAAGCGCTGCAGGAACTCCTCCCGGGGGATGCCGGTCAGCTCCGAGACCGCCTGGAAGGTGTCGGTCCCCTTGATCAGCGCCGGGTCGAAGCCCTGATTCAGCTCCACGGTCTCCGCCAGGGGCTTGAGGGTCCACTGGAAGCTGCCCGTGAGGCTGGTGACGCCGATCACCGCGGCGAAGATGGCGACGGTGATCCACAAGGCCGCGCCGGCCGAAGCCCGGGTTCGCCGCGCGGGCCGTTCAGGGTCAGGGTGTTGGGCACCGGGCAGGCGTTGACGCACAGGTTGCAGTCGATGCACTCCAGGGAGCGCACCTCGCTCACCGCCTCCACCTTGATGTTCACCGGGCAGGCCTTGTCGCAGGCATAGCAGTGCGTGCAGGTGGCGTCGTTGCGCCGCACGCGGAACCAGCCGATGCGGCGGATCACGGCCAGGAAAGCGCCCATGGGACAGAGGTACTTGCAGAAGAAGCGGTCGAACAGGAGCGAGCCGACGAGGCTGGCGACTAGCACGATGAAGCCCACCAGGAATCCGGTGAACAGGTCCTTCCCGATCAGGTGGTTCCAGGCGGCCCAGGGGTCGTACGGCCGGATGGCCAGCTGCCCCAGCACTACGGACAGGGTCACGAACACCACCAGCACCGCGATACTTGAGGTAGCGCAGGGGACGGTCGATGGCGCGCCGGGACCGTGAGGCGTTTTCCGAAGATCGCCCGCCCCAGCCGGGCGGCCAGCTCCTGCAGCGCGCCCAGCGGGCAGATGTGCCCGCAGAACGACGCGGCGGAACACCAGGGCGACGATCAGGGTGGCCAGCAGCAGGATGAAGCTGGACCAGGCCACCCGCTCGAGCATGGCCCCGGTGGCGATCAGGGTGATGGCCGACTCGACGCCGCCGAAGGGGCAGAGGGCGTCGACCCCGACCGGCCGCCGGGCCAGGTTGAGCTGGTGCAGGCAGCCCAGGGTCGTGGCTGCGGCCAGCAGGATGACCAGCACGGCCAGCCGCCAGGCTTTCACCCGCTTGCGCTTCGCGCGATACAGCTTGAGTTCGGACATGCTCTTCGCTCCTTGGCTCCGGTCTGATCAGGTTTGTCGAGGCTCACTGCCTCAGCCCTGCACTGTATGGCCGGGGCGCGCCGGGGTCAAGAAGCGCGCAGCTCGCGGGCGCGCTCGCCGGCGGCGCGGGCCACGCACCGGGCCAGGGCCAGGATCGTGAGCAGGTGCGGGGCGCCCAGGGCGGAGGGCAGCAGGGTGGCATCGGCCACGTAGAGGTTTTCGGGCAAAGCGGCGGGGTGCAGGCTGTGCGCCTCGCGCGCGGTGAGCGGCAGCGCGCCGCCGGGCTGCCCGGCGGCCATCTCGTCCAGGCGCAGGTCCTCGCGCCGAATGCCGAAACGGCGAAAAATCTCGGTGCCCAGTTCCACCGCCTCCTGCCGCCGGGCGCGATCCTCGGCGGGCGGGGCTTCGCCCGGCTCGCGTGGGGTGTCCTCCAGCAGAATGCGCAGGCAGAGGCTGCGGGGCTCGAGGCAGGGGCCAAGGCCGAAACCCTCGCGCCGCACCATGAAAGGAGTGGGGATCTCGCGGTCCCGGCCGCTGCGCCGGGCCGAGAGCTGGAGCACCGGGTCCGCGAAGCGGGCCGGCCCGCACTCGATCCCGGAACGCCGCAGGATGGACGGGGTGAGCAGGCCGCCTGCGGCCAGGATCAGCAGGGAAGCGGGGAACAGGCTTGGCCTGGCCCCCTGCAGGGCGACTACCCCGGTGGCGCGGCCCCCGTCGATGGTGACGCGCTGGACCCGCGCCCCCCGAACCCGGCGCGCTCCGCGGCGCACGGCCTCCTCCAGCAGGCAGCGGGCGTCCGGCATCTTGGGCGTAACCTGCGGGTCCAGGCTCATCTGGCGGCAGAGCTCGAACAGCCTCCAGGTATCGGGTCCCCAGCGGCGCTGGTGCCGGGTTGCGGCCGGGAGTTCCTGGGCGAGCTCGGCGAACTCCCGGTCCAGGTCGATGCCCAGCTCGCGTAGAGCCTGATCCAGGCGCAGGGCATCGGCGCCTTCCGCGCCCCGCAGCCCCGCCCGCAGGCCTGCTCCCGGGAGGCCCGGCGGTTGCGCTTCGCCGCCGCTCTCCAGGACGATCACCTGGAAGGCGCCCTGCAGCTCCAAGGCAGCGGCCGCCGCCCCCGCATCGCTGCCAACCACCAGCGCCGTCCTGCGCAGGCGCCAGGCCCCCGAGTGCGGCAGATACCGGTTCACAAGAAATACAACAGCGGGAAGGGGTATTCCTGTCCCTGGCGCCGCTTCTTCACGCAGGAAAGCTGAGCGGCCGCCCGCAGGCTCCGCGCCGGCCTCGCGGTGCGTTCCACCGCCCCGAGCGCTGCACCCGGCAAATCCAGACCGTCTCCGTTTGCGTATATTTATTACTAAAGCGCTCATAAAAAAGCGCTGCACACTTGTTATGGAGGTTTTCAATGAAGAGAGGAAAGGTTGTTGCGGCGATCGGCATTCTGCTGGCGGTCGCTCTATGGCCCGCGGCGGCGCAGGACACGAGTGCGCCCTCCGTGTCGGTGGGCGACCAGGCCGTGCTCGATTCGCGGGTGACGATCGCCGAGGTGGTGAGCCGGGGACCGGGGTGGCTGGTGATTCACCTCAATGCCGACGGGAAGCCGGGGGCGGTGATCGGCTACGCCGCGGTCAAGGACGGGACCAACCGGAACGTGGTGGTCGAGGTGGACGGCAGGCCGCGCGGCGGGCGACCTTTTCGCCATGCTGCACACCGACGCGGGGATCGTAGGGACGTACGAGTTTCCCGGCCCCGACGTGCCGGTGATGGCCGCCGGGGGCATGGTCAACGTGCCCTTCAAGGTGAGCCAGGCCGCGGTGCAGCGGATCGACATGAAAGCCAGCAAGTTCGCCTTCTCCCCGAGCAGCCTGCGGGTCAAGGCCGGCATTCCCGTGGAGCTGCGCATCGTGAGCACGGACGGCACGCACGGCATCGCCATCCCGGCGCTGAACATCAAGGAGCAGCTGGACAGGGGCAAGGAAGTCGTGGTCAACTTCACTCCGACCAAGGCCGGCAAGTACCCGTTCCGCTGCTCGGTGATGTGCGGCCCGGGGCACCTGGACATGAAGGGTGAGCTCATCGTGGAGTGAACACCCCGAACACCAGGTTCAGGAGAAGGTCGGGCGGTTGCAGCCCAATACGCAGCCGGGCCTTCGGAAAGGCGCAGGCAGGTGCGGAGCGCAGGTTTAGATAGCCGAGCGCCTCGGGGTTGAACACGAAGGCGGGGGAGCCCACCAGCTCCTCCGCCGGGGTCAGGTAGCCCAATTGCCGAACCGCAGCCGGATGGCCCCGCTCGGGCAGGCGTCCGCGCAGGAGCCGCACAGGATGCAGTCGGTGGTCTCCAGGCCGCCGGCCTGGAGGCTCTCCTGGACTTCGATGCTCATGGGGCAGGCGGCGGCGCAGCTCCCGCACCGGCGGCAGGCCTGCGGGCGGGCGGCCAGGCGCAGAGCCGGCCAGGCCAGGAAATTGCGCGCCGCGCGGCCGGCGATCAGGAACGGAGCGATCCAGCACAGGGTGTGGCAGCTGGCCCGCCGGCCCACCAGCGCCGCCGGCAGGAAGAACAACGCCGCGACCGCCAGCAGGATAAACAGCCCCTGCGGGTTGGCCACCGAGATCCCGTGCCAGGTCTGGTAGGCGAACTCGACGCGGCGGAACCCCCCGGCCTGCAGGGTGAGGTAGACCAGCAGCAGGAACCAGGGGCCCCAGACCAGGTACTTGATCCAGCGGATGCGCCGGCGGGCCACGGGCCTTCCGCGCAGGCGGGCTGTGAGCTCCTGCAGCCCGCCCATGGGGCAAGCCCAGCCGCAGAACGCCCGGCCGAAGAACAGTGCGGAGACGAACAGGCCCGCGAAGACCAGGACGCTGCCGGAGGCCACCCCCGCGGCGGCGCCCTGCAGAGAGAGCGCGGGGGAGAAGTAGTAGAGGGTCACGGGGAGCAGCGCCAGCGAGGCGAGGAGCAGCCCGCGGCGAACCTTCTGGCGGATTTTTGTTTTCATGGTTCGCAACAGTAGCCCGGGCGCCTTCCGGATACCATGAGAAAAACCCCTCAATTTCAGCGCTGCAGGGGCGAAATTCGTAGGGGAAAGCCCCTAGTTCCCGCCGCCGCAACCCCCTCCGCCTTGCTCAAGCCCCGGTTTTCAGAATACCTTCCAGGTAATGTCGGTCTCGCCGAAAACGTGGGTGCGTGCCGTCACGGCGGCCGTGGCCGTGACGATCGTCGTCCTCTCGCTGCTGCCCCTGCCCCAGCCGCAGCTGCCCGGGGTGGATTACATGGACAAGATCCTGCACGCCCTGGCCTACCTATGCTTGAGCTTCCTGCTGTTCGCTTCCCAGCTGCCCGGACCGCGCCCGCGGCTGGTGCTGGTGTCCGTGTTCGGCAGCCTGCTGCTCGGGGGATTGATCGAGCTGATCCAGCCGTTGACCCTGCGGCAACGCGAGCTGGGCGACCTGGCGGCCGACCTGGCCGGGGCGGCCGCGGGCGCGTTGCTGGCCCTCGCCCTGGTGGGACCCTTGAAGCGCCTGCTCCTGCGCACCCGCCGCTGAGCCCCGCGGGTTGCCGCCGGTGGAGGCGCCGCCAGCGGGCGCCGCTCAGCGCGCGCCGCTCGCCGCGATTCGGATCATCGCCTCCAGGCTGCGCTCCACGTCGATTTCGGTCGTGGCCCAGGAGGAGACGCTGATGCGCATCGCCGTCTGCCCCTGCCAGACCGTTTCACCGCACCAGCAGGTGCCCTCCTCCTGCAGCGCGGCGATCACCCTGCGGGTGGTTTCCGGGGCGCCGAAGGCGACCAGCACCTGGTTGAGCACGACCTGGTTGAGCACGCGGTGGCCGGCGGCGGCCAGCCCCTCGGCGAAGCGGCTCGCGTGGCGGCAGGTCCGCTCCACCAGGTCGGCCAGCCCGGAACGGCCCAGGGCGCGCAGGGCGGCCCAGATCTCGACGCCGCGGGCCCGCCGGGAAAGCTCCGGGGTGTAGTCCGAGGGGTTGCGGTTGGGGGATTCCGTGGGCAGGTACTCCGCGGTGATGGCCATGGACGCCTTCAGGGCCTCCGCGTCCTTCACCAGGGCCAGGCCGCTGTCGTAGGGCACGTTGAGCCACTTGTGGGCGTCGGTGGCCCAGGAATCCGCCAGCTCGAGGCCGGCGGTGAGATGGGCGCGGCCCGGCGCCGCGGCCGCCCACAGCCCGAAGGCCCCGTCCACGTGCACCCAGAGATTATCCCCGCGGGCCTCCCCGCGGACCCGGGAGCAGATCTCGCCGATGGGGTCGAAGGCCCCCGTGTTGACGTTGCCCGCCTGCAGGCAGAGGATGGTCGGTCCCGAAAGCCGCGGCAGGGCGGCCGGCCGCAGGCGGCCCTGCGCGTCCACCGGCACCCGCGTCAGGCGGCTGCGGCCCAGGCCGAGCAGCCCTATGGACTTGAACAGCGTGGGGTGGGCCTCCTCCCCGACGATCACCGTGATGGGGGGAGCCCCGAACAGTCCCTGGGCCTCCACGTTCCAGCCGGCCTTCGCTAGCACCGCGTTGCGGGCCGCCGCCAGCGCGGTGAAGTTGGCCATGGTCGCCCCGGTCACGAAGGCGCCGGCGCAGGTCGGCGGCAGGCCCAGCAGGTCCAGGATCCAGCGCAGGCTGACGCTCTCCAGAACGGCGGTGGCCTGGGTCACGTTGTAGAGGGCGCTGTTCTGGTCCCAGGCGCCCGCCAGCCAGTTGGCCGCCAGCGCGGCCGGCAGCGACCCGCCGATGACGAAGCCGAAGAATCGCGGTCCCGCCATGGCCATCGTGGCCGGCGAGGCCGCGCTGTCCAGCAGCTCCAGCACTTCCTGCGCCTCGACGGGAGCCTCGGGCATTGCGGTATCCAGCGCGGCCAGCCCGGCCAGCGCCCGAGGGGCCGGGGCCACGCGCCGGGAGGGCAGCTGTTCCAGGTAGCGGATCGCCCGTTCGGCCGCCGAAGCGAGCAGGACGCGAGTGGAGTCGGAGCGGTTGGTTGCCATGAACGGTAAGGTACTGCCGCGGCGCCCGTCCTGGCAAAACAGGAGCGGGAGCGGATCGCGCGCTTGATCCCCGGCTCCGAATCCCCGATGATGGTATCAAAGGAAACCAAATGCAGATCAGCCGCAAGACACCGTTCCTGGCCCGGCAGGGATTGAGCGACCTGCTGGACAACAGCTTCAAGATGATGGGCCACACCTGGAAGACCAGCCTGCTTCTGTCGCTGGTCTTCTTCCTGCCGCTCTCCGCCCTGGTCGGCTGGGGAACCGCGCGCTTTCTGGGCGGCCTGGCGGGCCTGATAGCTGCGGCGGTGGAACCTGGCCTGGACTTCTTCCTGGGATACCTGCGCTTGTTGTTGGGGATGCTGGGCGCCTCGCTGCTGCTTTGGCTGGCCGGCGTGTTCGTGCACGCCGCGGTCGGGGCGCACGTGGCCGCGGTGGCCGGGGGACGCAGCCTGGAGCCGTGGGAGGCCGCCGGCCTGGCGGGCCGCAGGTTCTTCGTGCCCAGCCTATTGCAAAACCTGGTGCAGCAGGCCCTGGCCAGCGGGGCGCTGATGATCCTGCTGGCCGCCGCCGTGCCCCTGGGGGCGCTGGCCGCTTCCGGCAGGCCCTTCCTGGCTTTGGGAATCGCCGGCGCGGCGGGGGCGGTGCTGCTGGGCGTGGCGGTCGCGGTCTGGCTCTCCGTGCTGCTGCACTTCGCGCCGCAGGCGGTGGTCTTCGACGGGGAAGGGGTGTTCGGCAGCCTGCAGGCCAGCGCGCGCCTGGTGCGCGGCAGCTGGTGGCGCCTGCTGGGCATCACGCTGGTGGTGAGCATCGTCCTGTCTTTCGCCCTCGGGTTGGTCACCCTGCCGTTCACCGGCGTGGCCCTGCTGCCCATGGTCTCGCGGATAGTCAGCCTGGCGTTGGAAGACTCCTTCGAGCTGTCCGACATGGCCGAGGTGTTCCGCCGCAGCGTCGTGGGTATCGGCGTGGGTGCGGCGGGGAGCACCTTCATCCAGGCCGCGCTGGGCGCCTTCTTCCTGCCCGCTTTCTACGGGCTGTTCTACGTGGACCTGAAGGTACGCAAAGGCGAGCTGCCCGAAACCCGGCGAGGAAAGAGGAAGTCTTGAAGCTGTCGGGGAGCTGGGAGAGGCGCGGGCGCAACCCCCTGGTGGGCGCCTTGGCGCTGGTGGTCGGCCTGGGGGCGCTGTACATGCTCGTGCAGGGCCTGCTGGTGAACGGCTTCATCCTCGCCGACCTGGCGCTCCGTGGCCCGGGCTTGCAGCCGGCGCGGGGCCTGGAGGCGTTCGCCGGGCTGTACCGGCGCTACCGGCCGGTGATCCTGACCGTGCTGACCGGCACCCAGTTCCTGATTTTCCTGCTGCTCCCCCTGCTCACCATCCGCCGCTGGCACACCCCGGACTTGCCCGCCTACCTGGGCCTGCGGAGATTCCCCCCCGCAGGGCTGCTGTCCCTGGCCGGGATCCTGTTCCTGCTGCCGGTGTCCAGCGGGATCGCGCAGTGGCTGCTTTCCTTCTTCCCGGCCCTGGCCCGCTGGAGCCGGGTGGGCGAGGCGCTGATCGTGGACCCCCGCCCCTGGCCCCTGGCCGCCACCCTCCTGGCGATCGCGGTGACCCCGGGGCTCTGCGAGGAGGTCCTGTTCCGCGGCTACCTGCAGCGCACGCTCCAACGCCGCCTGGACTTCCCCTGGCACTTCCTGCTGTCCGGCGCCCTGTTCGCCCTGTTCCACCAGCAGGTCTTGAGCCTGCCCTCGCTGCTGATCGTGGGCTTCTACCTGGGCTTCGTCTACTCCTGCTTCGGGTCGCTGTACCCGACCATGCTGTCCCACTTCCTGTACAACGCCGTGCTGATCCTGCTGGCCAACTTCCCGCCTCGCTGGCCGGCGGTGTTCACCCTGGAGGGGGGCTTCCGCTGGCCCTTCGTGGCGGGCGGGGCGGTGCTGCTGGCCGCGACGGCGGCGGGCATGGCCTTGCTGCGCCCGCGGCCGGCAGCTTCCGCCTGAGGGCGGCGGCAGGCGAGCTCCCGCGTTTTCTTGACAGCCGCCAGTGCCCGGCAGTACGCATTGACTATATATTCAATTATCAGGAGGTAGCGGAAGAATGAAGAAGCTCTTGTTCCTCGCTCTGCTCGTATCGCTGCTGCTCGTGACGAGCCTCGGCTTCGCTCAGAAGAAGCAGACCATCGTCATGGTGGTGAAGCTCGAAGGCGTGGCCTGGTTCGACAACATGCGGCTCGGCGTCGAGGCGTTCGCCAAGGACTACCCGGATGTCGACGCCTACCAGACCGGGGCGGAGAACGCCGACCCGGCCGCGCAGGTGAAGATCATCGAGGACCTGATCGCCAAGGGGGTCAACGCCATCCTGGCGGTGCCCAACGACCCGGCCTCCCTGGTGCCCGTCTTCAAGCGCGCCAACGACGCCAAGATCCTCACCCTCACCCACGAGGCCTCGGTGCAGCAGCAGGTCAGCTACGACGTCGAGGCCTTCGACAACATCGCCTACGGCCGGCACATGATGGACATCATGGCCAAGTGGATGGGCAACAAGGGCCTGTGGCAGCCCTTCGTCGGGCACCTGACCTCCACCACGCACAACGAGTGGGTGGACGGCGAGGTCATGCAGGCCAAGGAGAAGTACCCGAACCTCAAGATGGCCACCGACCGCCTCGAGGAGCAGGAGAACCAGCAGATCGCCTACGAGAAGTCCCTCGAGCTGCTCAAGACCTACCCGCAGCTCAAGACCATCATGGGCAGCGCCATGAGCACGGTGCCCGGCGCGGCCCAGGCCATCACCGAGAAGGGCCTGATCGGCAAGGTGGCGGCTTTCGGCACCTGCCTGCCCTCGGTGGCGGGCGACTACCTCAAGAGCGGCGCGGCGATCTCGATCCACTTCTGGGTCCCGGCCGACGCCGGCTACGTGACCGCCCGGGTGGCCTACGAGCTGCTGAAGGGCAAGAAGATCACCGAGGGCATGAACCTGGGCAGGCCCGGTTACGAGAAGATCATCATCAAGAAGAACAAGTCCGGCGTGCCGGTCATCTACGGCTCGGCCTGGGTGGACGTGAACAAGGACAACCTGAAGGACTGGACCAACCCGGACGGGAAGCTACAAGCTGTAGTCGAAGCTCTTTCTCGCGAATATCGGGTTGACGGGACGCGCACCGGTGTGCGACGATCCTGTCAACCCTTTTTTTGGAAAGCTGGGGCAGTCATGGCCGACGCGTTTCTCGAAGTGCGCGGGATCTCCAAGGCCTACGAGGGCGTCCAGGCCCTGCGGGACGTGAGCATGACCATCGGCAGGGGGGAGATCCACTGCCTGGTCGGGGAGAACGGCTCCGGGAAGTCCACCCTCATCAAGATCATCGGCGGCGTCGTGGAGCCCGACCAGGGGGAGGTGGTCATCAACGGCCGCCCGCACAGCCACCTGGCGGCCATCGACGCGATCCGCCAGGGCATCCAGATCATCTACCAGGACCTCTCCCTGTACCCCAACCTGAGCGTGGCGGAGAACATCTCCCTCAACCAGTTCGTGGAGCGCCGGTCGAGCTTCGTGAGCTGGCGGGAGATGCGGGCCATCGCCGAGCGGGGCCTGGCGGAGATCGGCGAGCAGCATCGACCTGGACGAAAGCGTCCAGAACCTGTCCGTGGCCAAGCGCCAGATCGTGGCCATCACCCGCAGCCTCACCCAGAACGCGAAGCTCATCATCATGGACGAGCCCACCTCCGCCATCACCCGGGAGGACGTGGACCACCTGTTCTCGGTCATCGCCCGCCTGAAGGCCAAGGGCATCTCCACCCTGTTCATCAGCCACAAGCTGAGCGAGATCTTCGAGATCGCCGAGGTGGTCACCATCCTGCGCGACGGGCGGAAGGTGGGCGACTTCCCCACCGGCGAGCTGGACGACGCGAAGCTCACCTTCCTCATGACCGGGCAGCGCATCCAGTACACGCCGTACAGGGCTTCGGAGGAAAAGAAGGCCGTGCCGCTGCTGGAGGTCCGAGGGCTGACCCGCAAGGGGCACTTCCAGGACGTGAGCTTTTCCCTCTGGCCCGGGGAGATCCTCGGCCTCACCGGCCTCATCGGCTCCGGCCGCACCGAGCTGGCCCTGGCCCTGTTCGGCCTGAACCCGCCCGACTCGGGCCAGATCCTGCTGAACGGAAAGGCGGTGCGGATTCGCACGCCGCGAGGACGCCGGGCGCCTGGGCATCGGCTACCTGCCCGAGGACCGCCTGACCCAGGGGCTGTTCATCGGGCAGTCCATCGGAGACAACATCGTCATCACGGTGCTGAAGAAGCTGCTCGGGGCTCTGGGCCTGATCGATCCGGCCCGGCGGCGCAAGACCGAGAAGCGCTGGCTGGAGGAGCTGGCCATCAAGGCCCCCTCGGCCCGGGTCCGGGCCTGGAGCCTTTCGGGCGGCAACCAGCAGCGGGTCGTGCTGGCCAAGTGGCTGGCCACCGACCCGAAGGTGTTCATCCTGGACGGCCCCACCATCGGGATCGACATCGCCTCCAAGAGAAACATCCACGAGATCATCCGCGCCCTGGCCGAGCGGGGGATCGCGATCATCATGATCTCCGACGAGATCCCCGAAATCCTGCACAACTGCAACCGCGTGCTGGTCATGCGGGAAGGCCGGCTGGAGAGGGAGATCCAGGACGTCGCCGCCGTCGGCGAGGCGGAGCTGCTGACGGCGGTCGGCGGCAAGCTGGGCAGCGGGGCGGCCTGAACATGAAAGCCGCCTTTCTCAAGCGCAACGAGTTCTACCTGCTGCTGGTGATCCTGGTCTTCGCCGCGGCGATCACCATCGTCAACCCGGCTTTCCTGACGATCGAGAACATGTTCGACCTGATCCGCTCCAGCTCGGGCATGGCCATCCTGGCCGTGGGTTTCTTCCTGGTGCTGCTCTCCGGGGGGATCGACGTCTCCTTCCCGGCGGTGGCCATCGTGGCCCAGTACATCACGGTGAACGCCATCATCGGCTTGCGGATCGACAACCTGGCCCTGGCCTTCGCCATCGCCGTGGGCATCGGGATCGCCTTCGGGGCGGTGAATGCCTTCTTCATTTCCATGTTCCGCATCCCGACCTTCATCGTGACCCTGGCCACCATGAACATCTTCCACGGGGCCATGCTGGAGTTCGTCGGCACCAAGGCCATCAACGCGGGCCAGATGCCCAACTGCTTCAAGAGCTTCGGCCTGCTGGACATCCTTTCCCTGCCGCGCGGGGACGGCACCTTCTACGGGCTTTCCGTGTTCTTCCTGATCATCCTGGGCGTGATCCTGGTCACCTGGGTCATCCTGCGCTTCACCGTAATGGGCCGCGTCATCTACGCCATGGGCGGCAACCCGGAGGCGGTGAAACGCAGCGGCTTCAACCTGGTCCGGGTGCAGTTCTTCATCTACTGCTACGTGGGCCTGCTGGCCAGCGTCATGGGCATCATGCACGTCTCGCTGATCAGCTACAGCAACGCCACCTACATCATCAACTCGGAGCTGCTGCACGTCATCGCCGCGGTCGTCCTCGGGGGGGCCAGCATCCTGGGGGGCACGGGCACCCTCACCGGAACCATCCTCGGGGTCATCATGATCTCGATCCTGGAAAAGAACCTGGTGATGCTGGGGCTGTCCTCGTTCTGGCAGCAGTTCTTCGTGGGCCTGATCATCGTCCTGGGGGTGAGCATCACCCACGTCCAGAAGAGGCTCCGCGCCCGGCGTTCGCTGGCGATAAACAAGGAATGAAGGCGGAGGGGCGCGCGTGAACACCAAGCTTTCCACCAACCTGACCCTCCTGGCCATCCTGCTGGTCCTCACCGCGGTCATCTCCCTGCTGCTCCCCGGCCAGTTCCTGACCGCCCGCAACTTCGCCTCCATGGGCCGGCAGTTTCCGGAATACGGCCTGCTGTCCCTGGCCAACATGCTGGCCATGATCACCGGCGGCATCGACCTCTCGGTGACCTCGGTAATGAGCCTGTCGGGCGTGGTCTCCGCCCAGGTTCTGTCCCGCTGGGAAACGCTGCCACTTTCCCCCGGGCTGGTGATCGTGCTGGGCATCCTCATCGCTTTCGCCGTTTCGGCGGTCTGCGGGCTGATCAATGGGGCGCTGATCGCCTACGTGCACGTGCCGGCCATCATCGCTACCCTCGGTACACAAGGATTGTTCCTGGGGATCGCCATCGGCATCACCAAGGGCAGCGGCATCGGGGGTTTCCCGGATCCGTTCCTGTTCATCGGCAACGGGGAGTTGGCCGGCGTTCCCATGCAGTTCCTGGTCTACCTGGCGGTGGCCCTCCTGGTGGGGCTGCTGCTCACCCGCACCCGGCAGGGTTTCTTCATGCGGATGTACGGCTCCAGCCCCCTGGTGTCGCGCTTCTCGGGGGTGAACAACGAGGCGGTGCTGATGCGCACCTACCTGGTCACCGGCCTGCTGGCGGGGGCCGCCTCGATCATCGTGATTTCCGGGGTCAACTCCATCCGCCCGGGCTACGGCTCCGAGTACCTGCTGGTCTCGGTGCTCATCGCCATCCTGGGCGGCACGGACCCGGCCGGCGGGTTCGGTACGGCCCTGGGCCTGACCCTGGGCATCTTCATCCTGCAGGTGCTGCAGAGCGGTTTGAACTTCCTCAACTTCTCCCCCTTCTTCAAAAAGTTCATGTGGGGGCTGCTGCTGCTCGCCCTCATGGTGTTCCACCATTTCCGCCGCCGCTATTCACAGCGCCGCGCCGCGCGCCTCTCCGCTGGGGAGCGCGAGCCGGTGGCCGGGACCGGGTAGGGCCGCCGCATGGACGGCTACGTCCTGGGTATCGACGCTGGCACGGAGAGCTTCCGGGCCGGAGTGTTCGACCCCGCGGGCAAGTGCCTGGGCTTCGGGGTGAGCGCCAACCGCACTGTGCACCCTCACCCGGGGTGGGCCGAGCAGAGCCCCCGCGACTGGGAAGCGGCCCTGGTGGACTCCATCCGCCGGGCCCTGCAGGCCAGCCGCGTGGATCCCGGCCGGATCCGCGGCATCGGCCTGGACGGCACCAGCTGCACCGTGGTCTTCCTGGACGGCCGGGGCAGCCGCTGCGGGAGGCGGTGATCTGGATGGACATCCGGGCCGCCCGGGAGGCCGAGGAGGTGGCGGCCACCGGCGACCCGGCCCTGGACTACGTGGGCCACGGCAACGTTTCGCCCGAGTGGTTCCCCTGCAAGATGGCCTGGGTGAAGCGCCACGAGCCGGAGGTGTACGCAGCCTCCCGGACCGTGTTCGAGCTGACCGACTGGCTGGCCTGGCGGCTGACCGGGGAGAGGACCGTGAACATCGACACGGCCACCATCCGCTGGTTCTACAACGCCCGCCGGGGCGGCTTCCCCCTGTCCCTGTACCGGAAGATGGGCCTGGAGGACGTGTTCGACAAGGTTCCCGCGCGGATCGTGAAGATCGGCGAGGTAGTCGGCGGCTTGAGCCCCGAGATGGCAGGAGCCACGGGTCTGTCGGCGGGCATCCCGGTGGCGGGCGGCGGCGCCGACGCCTACATGGGGGTGATCGGGATCAATGCCCTGGCCGAGGGGACCATCGCCCTGATCACCGGCTCCTCCCACCTGCAGATCGGGATCACGGACCGGGAGATCCACTCACCCGGGCTGTTCGGCAGCTTTCCGGAGGCCCTGGTGCCCGGCCTGCAGGTGATCGAGGCGGGGCAGATTTCCACCGGCTCGGTGGTGCACTGGTTCACCTCGAATTTCGTGGGCGCGGACGATCGCCGAGGCCGCCGCGCGCGCGGGCCGCTCCGTGTACGACGAGCTCAACAGCCGGGCCGCGTCGATCCCTCCCGGCGCGGAGGGCCTGGTGGTGCTGGAGCACTGGCAGGGCAACCGCACCCCCTGGACCGATCCCTGGAGCCGGGGGGTGATCCGCGGCCTGACCCTCGGCCACGGGCCCGCGCACGTGTACCGCGCGATCCTGGAAGGGGTGGCCTTCGGCACCGAGGTCATCTTGCAGAAAGATGGCTCAGGAGGGGGTGCGCATCGACCGTCTGGTGGCCTGCGGCGGGGCCACCTCCGAGCCCGCTGTGGATGCAGATCCACGCGGACGTGAGCGGCAAGCGCATCGCCATCCCCGAGGAGCAGCAGGCGGTCACCCTGGGCAGCGCGATCGCCGGCGCGGTGGCCGCCGGGGTGCACCCCAGCCTGACCGCCGCGGCCTCGGCCATGGTGCGCGTGGCCTCGGTGGTGGAGCCGGACCCGCAGGCGCACGAGCGCTACGCCGAAGCTGGTCGCGCACTACACCGCCACCTACGAGAACCTGAAAGAGGCCTCCCGCCGGCTGGTGGAGGCCGGCTGAAGCCTTTGCTTCCCGGAATACTTCAGTTTAAATTTGTCTGATTAATTAAGGCTGGATACAGAAAGCAAGTCAAGACTAAACCAAAGTCGAGGCCAGGTTTGCAGTGCCTGGTGGCCGCAGGCCCCGAGACGAAATCCCGCGAAATCGGTATGCTCCCGGGCATGGAGAAGCCTTCCCAACCCGCGCACCCCAGGCTGCGGGAGATCGCCGCCGGGCTGAAGGATACCATCCCCCTGCTGCTGGGAGCCGCTCCCTTCGGCACGGTGTTCGGCGCTGTTGGGATTACCAGCGGCCTGTCGCCGGCCGCGGTCATGGGCTTCTCCCTGTTCGTCTTCGCCGGCTCCGCCCAGTTCGTGGCCGCCGGGCTGGTGGCCCAGGGGGTGAGCTTCCCGATGATCATCCTGACCACTTTCGTGGTGAACCTGCGCCACGCCCTGTACGCCACCTCCCTGGGACCCTATCTCAAGAAGCTGCCGCGGCGCTGGCTGTTCCCGCTGGCCTTCTGGCTCACCGACGAGACCTACGCGGTCACCATCCGCCATTACCAGCAGGACCCGGACAATCCCCACCGCACGTGGTACCAGCTGGCCTCCTCGGTGAGCATGTACCTGAACTGGCAGCTCTGGACGGCGGTGGGCCTTTTCGCCGGCACCAAGCTGGCCGGCCTTTCGGGCTGGGGGCTGGACTTCGCCATGGCGGTGACCTTCATCGGCATCGTGGTTCCCCTGGTGCGCAGCCTGCCCATGGTGCTGTGCGCCGTGGTTTCTGGAACGGCGGCCGTGCTCCTGAAGGGCCTGCCCAGCAACCTGGGGCTGCTGGCCGCGGCCCTGGCGGGCATGGCCGCGGGCACGATCGCCGAGGCGCTGCGGCGGCCGTCAGCCGGCGCGACGCCGCCTGCCGGCCAGGAGGGCCCAAGATGAGCGTGCAGGAAATCCTCCTGATCGCCGGGATGGTGGCCGTCACCTTCGCGGCCCGCTACGTGCCGCTGGCCCTGGCCGAACGGCTGCGCCTGCCCCGGATCATGGAGGCGGCGCTGCGCTTCGTGCCGGTGGCCGTGCTTACGGCCATCACCGTGCCGGCGGTGCTCATGCCCCACGGCACGCTGCAGGTGCAGGTGGGCAATCCTTACCTGTTCGGCAGCCTGGCCGCCATCGTGGTGGCCTGGCTCACCAAGCGCCTGCTGCCAACGATCGCGGTCGGGATGGCGGTGTTCCTATTCTGGAAGCTGGTGGTGGTGGCCTAGCCTCAAACCTGCACTACGCAAAAGAGGTTTCCATCCGGGTCTTGCAGCACGATATAATCATGGTCCGGCTCATACCTCCAGGGATATTGCGTGGCTCCCAGCTTGACCAGCCGCGCCACCTCGCCGGCTTGGTCGCTGGTGTAGAGATCCAAATGCAGCCAGCCCCTTTTCCCGGAGCGCTTCGCCGGAGCCTGGTCCAAAGACAGGTTGGGTCCTTTTCCCTCGGGGTCCCGAAGAACCACCCAGCCGCCGCTGGCCGGCTCTCGGGGGACGTAGTGGAGCGCCTCCTGCCAGAAGGCCAGCATCTTCTCGAACTCATAGCAGCGAATCACGATCGAGCCGATTCGCATGGGCGCTATCCCGCGCACTCCTCGCGCGTGTCCGCGATGCGGGCGATCTCCTCGCCCGACCTTCACGATCTGCCCTTCCGGCGCCAGGATCCGGCAGAGCCAGCCGGCGTCCACCGATTCCACGTCCATCGTGGACTTGTCTGTCTCCACCTGGTAGAGGACTTCCTTCTTCTCCACCCGGTCGCCGGCGGATTTAAGCCACTTCACGATCGTGCCTTCTTCCATCGTCTCGGTGAGCTGGGGAACCTTGACCGGGTAGATCACTTTTTCCTCCTGTGCACCAGGTTTCGGGCCGCCTGCGGCGATCTCTTCGACGCTGGGAATCGAGAGCTTCTCCAGATGCGTGGCCGGCACCGGCACGTCCTTGGCGGCCACGCGGGCCACGGGGGCCTCCAGCAGGTCGAAGGCCTCCTCCCCGATGCGCGCGGAAAGCTCCGCGGCGAAGCCGGCCGTGCGGTGGGCTTCGCTCACCACCACGGCCCGGCGGGTCTTGCGCACCGAGGCCAGCACCGCCTCCCAGTCCAGGGGATTGAGGGTGCGCAGGTCCAGGACCTCGACGTCGATGCTCTCCTTCTCCAAGGCCCGGGCGGCCTCCAGGGCGTAGTGCACCATGCGGGAGTAGGTGATGAGGCTCACCGCAGCACCCTCCCGGGCGAGGCGTGCCCGGCCCAGGGGCACCAGGTACTCGCCTTCCGGCACCTCCCCCTTCAAGGCGTACAGGGCTTTGTGCTCGATGAAGGCCACCGGGTCGTCGCTGCGGATCGCGCTCTTCAGCAGGCCCTTGGCGTCCGCCGGGGTGGCCGGCATGGCCACCCGCAGCCCGGGCACGTGCACGAGCCAAGCCTCCAGGCTCTGCGAATGCTGGGCCCCGGCCGAACGCCCCGTGCCGCCCTGCATGCGCAGCACCATGGGCACCTTCACCTGCCCGCCGGTCATGTAGCGCACCTTGGCCATCTGGTTGGCGATCTGGTCGCCGGCCAGGCCGATGAAGTCCACGTACATCAGCTCCACCACCGGGCGCAGGCCCATGACTGCCGCCCCTACCCCCAGCCCCACGGTGGAGGCCTCGCTGATGGGCGAGTCCACCAGCCGCTCGGGCCCGAACTCCTCGAACAAGCCCTTGGTCACGGCGTAGGCCCCGCCGTAGCGGCCCACCTCCTCGCCGATCACGAAAACGCGGGGGTCGCGGCGCATCTCCTCGGCCAAGGCGTCACGCAAAGCTTCCCGGTACATCTGTACGGCCATGGCTACTCCGCGTACACGTGGGTGTACAGGTCGCCGGGCTCCGGCAGGCTGCCCTGCGCGGCCCAGGCCACCGCCCGGTCCATCTCCCCCGCCACTTCCCGGCTCATGGCCGCGAAGCCCTCCTCATCCAGCAGGCCCCCCTCCGTCAGGCGCCGCTTCTGCAGTGCGACGGGATCCTTGCGCCGCCAGGATTCCTCCTCCTCCTTGGTCGCGGTAGGGGCTGGGGTCCTTGCGGCCGTGGCCGTAGAAGCGGTAGCAGTCGGCCAACAGGAAGCCCGGGCCGCCGCCCTGCCTGGCCCGGTCCAGGAGGCGTGCGGAGGCCTGCCAGACCGCCTCCGCGTCCATGCCGTCGGCCTTCTCCCCCTCCACCCCGAAGGTGGCGGCGCGCTCCACGAAACTCAAGGAAGCCGAGGCCCGGTCGACGCGGGTGCCCATGCCGTACTGGTTGTTCACCACCACGAACAGGACGGGCAGCTTCCAGAGGGCGGCCATGTTCAGCGACTCGTAGAGCACCCCCTGGTTCAGGGCCCCGTCCCCGAAGAAGGCCACGCTGGCCTGGCCGGTCTTCAGGTACTTCATGGCGAAGCCGCCCCCCAGGGAGATGGGGATGTTGGCCCCCACGATGGCGTTGGCCCCCATGTGCCCCAGACTGATGTCGGCGATGTGCATGGAGCCGCCCTTGCCCGCGCAGTAGCCCTCCCGGCGGCCGAAGACCTCGGCGAACATCCGGCCGGGGTCCGCGCCCCGGGCCAGGAACACGCCGTGCCCACGGTGGTGGGTGGTGAAGCAGTCCCCCGGCTGCATCGCCGCTCCGGCTCCGGCGGCCACCGCCTCCTCGCCTACCGATAGATGAAACATTGAGCCCGCGGTCATGCCCCGCAGGTAGGACTCGGCCACCCGGTCCTCGAACTCGCGGATGCGCAGCATGGTGCGCAGAAGCTCAACGCGCTCCTCCGCGGAAAGTGTCCCGGCAGCACCCACCTCAGCCTCCTGCCTCAGGATTTCACACTTTCATCGCCGTGCCTGTCAAGGCAAGGATGCCGAGGTGCCGCTGTGCAGCCGCGGCAGGGATGGCGGCAGTGCCGGCGCAAGGACGGTACCTGGACGGCACGGTTGACAACCGGGGGCTGGAGGGTAAAATTCGAGCAAACCGCCCGAGGAGGAAGTGCCGTGAAGAAGTTCATCAACGACCCGAAAGCCTTTGTCGATCAGATGCTGGAAGGGATCCTGGCTGCGCACCCGAAGGAGCTGGCGTACACGGCCGGCGACCGGCGCTGCATCGTGCGGGCCGGCGCCCCGACCAAGGGAAAGGTGGGCCTGGCCACCGGCGGCGGCTCGGGACACCTGCCCCTGTTCCTGGGCTACGTGGGACAGGGGATGCTGGACGGCTGCTCGGTGGGCGGGGTGTTCCAGTCCCCCAGCTCGGAGCAGATGCTGAACGTCACCAAGGCCATCCACGGCGGTGCGGGGGTGCTGTACATCTACGGCAACTACGGCGGAGACATCATGAACTTCGACCTGGCCCGGGACCTGGCCGCGGCGGAGGACATCCGCGTGGAGCAGGTGGTGGGCGCGGAGGACGTGGCCTCGGCCCCCAAGGGCCAGGAGGGCAAGCGCCGCGGCGTGGCGGGGATCTTCTTCCTCTACAAGTGCGCCGGGGCCATGGCCGACACCCTGGCCCCGCTGGAGGAAGTGCAAGCGCGTGGCGGAGAAGGCGGGGGCCAATGTGCGGACCATGGGCGTGGCCCTGTCCCCGAACATCGTGCCCGAAGTGGGCAAGCCCCAGTTCAGCCTGGGGGAGAACGAGATGGAGATCGGCATGGGCATCCACGGGGAGCCGGGCATCCGCCGGGGTGAGCTGAAGAACGTGGATGCCATCGTGGAGGAAATGATGGGGCGCGTGCTGCCGGACCTGCCTTTCGCCTCGGGGGACCGGGTGGCCGTGCTGGTAAACGGCCTGGGGGCCACACCCAAGGAGGAGCTGTACCTCATCTACCGAAAGGTCGCCCTCATCCTGAAGGAAAAGAAGATCTCCGTGTTCCACGTCTACGTCGGGGAGTTCGCCACCTCCCTGGAGATGGCCGGCGCCTCGATCAGCCTGCTGCGCCTGGACAAGGAGCTGGAAGGCCTGCTGGCCAAGCCCGCGCGCACGCCGTTCTTCGAGCAGGTCCAGCTGTAGCCATGGAAGCGCTCACCGCCGCCGACCTCAAGGCGATCGTGGCCCGCATCGCGGATATCATGACTTCGAAGAAAGAAGAGCTCATCCGCCTGGACGGGGCGGTCGGGGACGGGGACCTGGGCCTGACCATGGAGAAGGGTTTCACGGCCGCCCGCGAGGAGTGCGCCCGGCTGGAGGAGCCGGACGCCGGGAAGCTGGCGCTGAAGATCGGCGCGGCCATCGCCCGCGCGGCCCCCTCCACCATGGGCACCCTGGTGGCCACCGGCTTTATGTCCGGGGGCAAGGCGGTGAGCGGGCTTCCGGCGCTGGGCCTGAAGGAGATGGCCGTCTTCTTCGAGGCCTTCGTGGCCGGGATCATGCAGCGAGGCAAGGCCAAGCCCGGGGAGAAGACCCTCGTGGACGTGCTGCACCCGGCGGCCCAGGCCCTGAAGCAGGCCGCCGAGGAGGGGGTGGGCCTGGAGGAGGGTTTCCGGCGCTGCCGGCAGGCTGCCGCCGAAGGTCTCGAGGCCTCGCGCGACATGGTGGCCCAGCACGGCCGGGTTGCCTACTACCAGGAGCAGTCCAGGGGCAAGGAAGACCCCGGCGCGGTGGCCGCCTCCTACATCCTGTCGGGCTTCTGCGAGCATCTGCTGGGGCCTTCCGGCGCATGATCGAGGCCGCCTCCCTGTCCAAGCGCTACGGCGCCTTCGAGGCGGTGAAGGGCGTTTCCTTCCGCATCGAGGCGGGCCGCATCGTGGGCCTGCTGGGGCCCAACGGCGCGGGCAAGACCTCGCTGATGCGCATCCTCACCTGCTACCACTTTCCGGACGGCGGGCGGGCCCGGGTGGCCTCCCACGACGTGGCTTCCGAGCCCCACCAGGTGCGCCGGGCGATCGGCTACCTGCCGGAGAGCTCTCCCCTGTACCCGGACATGAAGGTGCGCGAGTACCTGGGCTTCATCGCCGAGGTGCGGGACCTAGGCGGGGACCTGCGCCGCCGGCGCCTGGAATGGGTCGTGGAAACCTGCGGCCTGAGCGAGGTGTTCTCCCGGGACATCCGCCGGCTTTCCCGCGGCTATCGCCAGCGCGTGGGCCTGGCCCAGGCCATCCTGCACGACCCCCCGGTGCTGGTGCTGGACGAGCCGACCTCGGGGCTGGACCCCAACCAGATCGTGGAAATCCGCGCGCTGATCCGCGGCCTGGGCGAGCGCAAGACGGTCCTGCTGTCCACCCACATCCTGCAGGAGGTCGAGGCCATCTGCGGGAAGGTGCTGATCATGAACGCCGGCCGGCTGGCGGCCCAGGGCACCGTCGAGGAGATCGCCCGCGGCCTACGCCAGCGGCTGACCCTCTGGATCGTGTTGAAGGGCGCCCTGGACCCGGCGGCGGCCGCCTCCCTGGGGGAGCTTCCGGGCGTGCTCGGCGTGGAGGAGGTCCGGGGGGAGGAGCCCGGGCGCACCGAGGTGCGGCTGGCCGTGGCCGCGGGCAGCGACCCCTCCGAGCCTGCCTACGACTGGGCCGTGGCCCGGGGGCTGAAGATCCTGTCGCTGCGGATCGAGCACTCCAGCCTGGAATCGCTGTTCGCCCGGCTGACTGCCGGGGAGGGAGGCTCCGACGCGTAAGATCCTGGTGGTGGCCCGGCGGGAGTTGAGCGCCTACTTCAACTCCCCCGTGGCCTACATCGTGGTCATCTTCTTCCTCGTGCTCACCTCCGTCTGGCTGTTCTACGGCCAGCGCTTCTTCGCCCGCGACGCCGCGACCCTGCGCGGGTATTTCGCCGTCTGGCCCCTGCTGTTCATCGTCCTGCTGCCCGCCCTTACCATGCGCAGCTGGGCCGAGGAGCAGCGGCAGGGCACGGCGGAGATCCTGCTCACCCTGCCCATCCGGGAGCGCGATCTGGTGCTGGGCAAGTTCCTCGCCGCCTGGGCGCTTCTGGGGCTGATGTTCCTGCTGACCCTGCCCGTGCCCTTGAGCGCGGCGCTGTTCGGCTCCTTCGATCCCGGCCCCATCGCGAGCCAGTACCTGGGGGCCCTGCTGCTGGGCGGGGCGGGACTGGCCGCGGGGCTCCTGGTGTCGACCCTGTCGGCCAACCAGGTCTCGGCCTTCCTGATCGGCGTGGCGCTGCTGCTGGTGCTCACCCTGATCGGCCGGCTGCCGGCTTTCCTTCCGCTGCCGTCCTGGCTCTCTGGAATGCTCAACGCCCTTTCCCTGGACTACCACTTCGACAGCTTCCGCAAGGGCCTGCTGGACACCCGCGACGCGGTCTACTTCCTGGTCCTGATCGTCGGCTTCCTGGTCTTCGCCGCCAGGGTCCTGTACCTGCGGAGGTTCGGTGAGGCGCGCGGGAAAGGCAAAGCGCAGGAGCTGCTCCTGCTGTGGCTGCTGGCGGCCTGCCTGGCTGTTCGTGCTGGCCGACTCGACCCGCTTCTACACGCGTCTGGACCTGACCCGCAGCCGGGCCTACACCCTTTCCCCCGTCTCCAGAGCCCAGTTCGCCCGGATCCCGGAGCGGGTGCGCATCACCTACTTCCTGAGCGACTCCCTGCGCTCCCTGTCCGCCGAGCCCGGGCAGGGTGATCGACCTGCTGCAGGAGTACGCCGCGGGTTCCCGAGGGAAGGTCAGCATTGCCGTGCGGGACCCCGAGAAGGACGGGAGTATCGAAGCCGCCCGGCGCTTCGGGGTGCTGCCCCGGCAGGTCCAGGTCATCCAGGCCAACGAGCAGCGGACCCTGGACGTGTTCTCGGGCATCGTGGTGGAGTACCTGAACCGCTACACGACCCTGCCGGCCGTCTTCAGCCCGGAGGGCCTGGAGTTTAGCTTGAGCTTCGGCATCCGCAAGCTGCTGTCCGGGCGCCGCCTGGTGGTGGGGGTGCTGGTCGGTCGGTCCGACCGCTCGTTCGAGCGGTGACTACGAGAACCTGCGCACCGGGCTGGATCGGGACTACTGGCTGCGCGAGTTCGCGCCGGGGGAGCGGGTCCCGCCGGAGGTCGACGCGCTGCTGGTGCTGGGGGGCTTGCGACTCAGGCCCGCGGACCTCCAGCCCGTCGAGCGCTACCTGCTGGACGGCGGCAAGGTGCTGTTCGCGGTCAAGGGGCTGGAGGTCCGCACCCAGCGCGCCCTGGAGGCCGAGGCGGCCGGCCCCTCCGCCCTGCTGGACCTGATCGCGTCCTACGGAGTGCGCGTCGGGCGGCAGATGGTCCTGGACACCTCGGCCCGCGACTACCGGCTGCCGCAGGCGGCCTCCGGCGGCATCACCTGGGAGTCGCTGGGCAGATACCCTCCCTGGGTGTCCGTGCGCTCCCCCGGGCGTTTCCCCGACCCACCCGATCACCGCCGGGCTTCACCGGGCTGGACCTGTTGTGGCCTTCCCGCCTGGAACCGGTGTCCGTGGCCGGGCGTACGGGTCGAGGTCCTGGCGCAGAGCTCCCCCTCGTCCTGGACCATGAAAGAGCCGTTCCTGCTGGACCCCTTCCGCGTGCCGCACGGCGGGGGCAGCGGCGGCCGGGCGGCAGGTGCTGGCGGTGGCGCTGAACGGCGCCTTCCCCGGCGGCTTCGCGGCGGGCGTGACCGGCGCGGAGGCCTCACCGGCCGCGGCCTGCCCACGCGCGTGGTGGTGGTCGGCGACGAGGATTTCGCCTCGGACCTGATGCAGTTCTCCGACAGCCTGCACAACGTGCTGTTTCTGGAAAACGCCGTTCTCTGGCTGACGGGGAACGAGGACCTGCTCTCGATCAAGGCCCGGGCCCCGGAGGCCGGCCGCCTGGACCGCATCGCCGACCCCGGGCCTCCGCCGCCGGCTCATGCTCGCCGCGGAGCTCGTGAACGTGGCCGTAATCCCTCTGCTGGTCGCCTTGTTTGCGGTGGTGCGCCTGGCGCGCCGCCGAAGGAAGGACGGTGAGCGCGTGAGCTTCCGGGCCCGCCTCGCGGCCACCTGTGCCGCGCTGGCCGTTCTGGCCGCGGTGTTCGCTCCTGGGCCTGCTTCTCCCGGAGGGCGGGAGGGAAGCCCGCGCGGGGGAGGCGCCCCTGCTGCCCCTGTCCTCGCCGGCGGAGCTCGCGGAGATGGAGATCCAGGCCGGGCGAAGCCCGGCGGCAAAGCCCGACAAGGAGGTCGGCGGGAGGCCGGCAGGCCGCCAGTTAGCGCTGCGTCGGACGGACGGGGGCTGGGAAGCCCGGGAAGGGGGGAAGGCCTGGCCCGCCTCCTCCGAGCGGGCGGAGGCCCTGGCCGGACTGCTGGCCGGGCTGCGGCGGGGCAAGCTGGTCAGCCGCGACCCGGCGCGCCGGGCGGAGCTAGGCCTGGAGGAGCGGGGGCCTGCTGGTGCTGCGGCGCAGCGAAGGCCGGCCCGAGCTCCGCCTGCGGGTGGGAGCGCGAGCCCCCAGCGGGCAGGAGGACTACCTGGGCCTGGAAGGGCAGGAAGATGTGTACCTGGTGCGCGGGAACCTCTCGGTGCTCCTGGCCCAGGACCGCGCCTACTGGCTGAATCTGTACGTGTTCCCCGACGAGGTGCGCGGGGAGACGATCGCCCGCGTCACGGTGCGACGGGCAGGTGGTCGCCGGCCCGGGGGAACCGACCCATCCGGCGGCGGCTACACCCTGACCCGCTCCGGGGAGGGCTGGACCCTGGACGGCGGGCCGGCCGACGCGCTGGCGGCGCAGGCCATGGTGGAGGCGCTGGCCCGGCTGGAAGGCCAGGATCTGCTGGAGGCGGGGGCTGCGCCCGGCAGCCGGCGCCCCTGGGGCGGCTTCGCCCGAGCGGCCTGGGGGTGACAGTGAGCACCCTGGATGGGCGCACTTACTCTTTCCGCGTCGTTCGGGAACGGGGACCGGCTGCTTCTGCCGGCCAGCGGCTCGCCCTGGCTCTATCCGCTCAACCCGCGCCTGCTGGCCCGCGCCGTCCGCCCGGCCGAGGAGCTGCGCGGCGCGGTAGCCCGCTCTTCGGCGCTAGCCGGTTACTGCCGCGCTCACCCCGTCCACTTGGTGCCGCGCAGGTCCTTCCACGGCCCGCCGTCCGCGTAGCGCTCGGGGTACAGCACCTTGGGCCGCGGGTCCTCGGCCGCGTCCAGCTGCAGGACCATCCACTTCGGGTACGGCGTGCCGGGGTCCGACACCTGGTCCAGCAGCTTCAGGTCCTCTTCCGGTCCAGCTTCAGGTCCACGGCCTGGATGTTGTCCTCCAGGTGCTCCTTGCTTGCGGGCGGCGATGATCACGCTGGAGACCGCGGGGCGGGAGAGCACCCAGGCCAGCGCCACGCGCGCGGGGCTGACCTCGTGGCGGCCGGCCACCTGTCTTCAGCGCGTCCACCACCTTGTAGCCCATCTCCTTGTCGAAGGGCACGAACTGCCCCGCCTCGCCGAAGCGCGTGCCGGCCGGCGGCGGGTTGGCCCGGCTGTACTTGCCCGCCAGGAAGCCGCCGGCCAGCGGGCTCCAGACCAGGATGCCGATGTTGTGGTACTGGGCGAAGGACTGGAACTCGTGCTCCAGGCCGCGGCCGACCAGGCTGTAGTACATCTGGGCGGTCACGTACTTCTCCAGCCCCAGCCGCTCCTGGATCATCAGGGCGGTGGCCGCCTGCCAGGACAGCAGGTTGCTCAGGCCGATGTGGCGGACCTTGCCCTGGCGCACCAGGTCGTCCAGGGTGCGCAGGGTCTCCTCGAAGGGGGTGTTGCTGTCCCAGCCGTGCACCTGGTACAGGTCGAGGTAGTCGGTCTGCAGGCGCTTGAGGCTGGACTCCACCCCGCGCAGGATGTTGACCCGGGTGGCCCCGCTGCGGTTGAAGTTGTCGCTCATGGGCAGGCGCACCTTGGTGGCCAGCACGATCTCCTGGCGCACCCCCTTCAGCGCGTTGCCCAGCAGGGTCTCGCTCTCCCCCCGGCTGTACACGTCGGCCGTGTCGATGAAGTTGACGCCCCGGTCCAGGGCGAGCTTCACCATCTTGTTGGTGTCCTCCTGGCCGAGGTTGCCCATGTTCATCTTCCCGCCGAACTGCATGCGTCCCCAGCGCGACCTCGCTCACGATCAGCCCCGTGTTTCCCAGCTTTCGGTATTTCATGCCTGTGCTAATTCGTCGTACGGCGCCAGCATCGCGCGCGCGGCAATCCTCGTCAACACGGCGCGCGGGAGGGGCGCAGGCGGCGCTCCCTTGACTCCACCGTCGGTCCAAGAATAGTGTGGGTGACACAACGGAGGACGTATGAGCTGGTTGAAGGAAGTATTCGCTACCGAGAAGCCCATCATCGCCATGTGCCACTTCGATGCCCTGCCCGGGGACCCCTCCTACGACCCCGGCAAGGGCCTGGAGTGGGTCATCGAGAGGGTCCGGAAGAACCTGCGCGCCCTGCAGGAGGGCGGGGTGGACGCGGTGATGTTCTCCAACGAGTCCAGCCTGCCCGTACCTGACCAAGGTGGAGCCGATCACCTACGTGACCATGGCCCGCGTCATCGGGGAGATCATGGCCGAGATCAAGGTCCCTCATGGGGTGAACGTGCTGTGGGACCCCCTGGCCACCATCGACCTGGCCGTGGCCACCGGCGCCCTGTTCGTGCGCGAGATCTTCAGCGGCGTGTACGCCAGCGACTTCGGGCTGTGGAACACCAACGCCGGGGAGGTCGTGCGCCACCAGCACCGCATCCACGGCGAGAAGGTGAGGCTGCTGTTCAACATCGTGCCGGAGGCGGCCGTCTACCTGGGCAGCCGCAGCGTGGCGGACATCGCCCGCTCCACGGTGTTCAACGACCGGCCCGACGCCCTGTGCGTCTCCGGCCTGACCGCCGGGGTGCCCAGCTCCGCGGAGGCTCTGAAGCAGGTCAAGGCCGCCGTGCCCGACACCCCGGTCTTCGCCAACACCGGGGTGCGCCTGGCGAACATCGAGGAGCAGCTGGCGGTGGCCGACGGGGCGGTCGTGGGCACGACCTTCAAGCGGGACGGCTACATCTGGAACGAGGTGGACGCCAAGCGCGTGAAGGAGTTCATGAGCAAGGTGAAGGACTTCCGCAAGGGGCGCTGAGATGGACCCGCGCTGGAGGAAGCTCGGCGAGCTGCTGGTGAACTACTCCCTGGAGGTGAAACCGGGGGAGAAGGTGATGATCGCCATGGGCGAGCTGGAATCCTACCCCCTGGTGCGCGGGGCCTTCGAGGCGGTGATCAGGGCGGGCGGCTACCCGCAGGTGCAGTTCCTGTCGGAGAGTCTGCGGCACCAGCTGCTGAAACACGGCAGCGCGGAGCAGCTGGCCTGGGTCCCCGAGATCGAGGCCTACGGCATGGAGTGGGCCGACTGTCTACCTCGGCCTGCGCGGGGCCTCCAACCTGCACGAGCACGACGACATCCCCGCCGACCGGCTCTCCCTCAACCAGAAGGCCATGGGCAAGATCTCCACCCTGCGCTGGCAGAAGACCCGCTGGTGCCTGGTGCGCGTGCCCAACGCCGCCTTCGCCCAGCAGGCCGAGACCGACGAGGAGACGATCACGGAGATGTTCTTCAACGCCTGCCTGCTGGACTGGCCCAAGGAAAGCGCCCGCTGGCGGGAGTGGGCCGGGCGCCTGGACGGCTCGAAGCGCGTGCGCGTCACCGGCAAGGACACCGACCTGAGCTTCTCGGTCCAGGGGCGCAAGTGGTTCTCCTGGGACGGCAAGATCAACATGCCCGACGGGGAGATCATGACCGCCCCGGTGGAGGACAGCCTGGAGGGGGAGATCTACTTCGAGTTCCCCGGCGTGCTGAGCGGCCGCCTGATCCACGACATCCGCCTGCGCTGGAAGGCCGGACGCCTGGTCGAGGCCTCTTCTTCAACCCACCAGGACTTCCTGCAGGCGGTGCTCGCCACCGACGCCGGCTCCGGCATCGTGGGCGAGTTCGCCTTGGGCACCAACCCGGCGGTGGACCGCTTCTGCAAGGACATCCTGATCGACGAGAAGATCGGCGGGACGGTGCACATCGCCCTCGGCCGCTCCTACCCCGAGTGCGGCGGGCACAACACCTCGGCGATCCACTGGGACATCGTCAAGGACCTGCGGGCCGAAGGGCTGGTCGAGGTGGACGGCACACCCGTGCTGGAGAACGGCAAGTTCCTGTTCTAAGGCAGCGCGTGACCGCCGACTGCCTGCTGGGAATCGACATCGGCACCTACTCCTCCAAGGGCGTGCTGGTCCAGGAGAGCGGCCGGGTGACCGCCTCGGCCAGCGTGGAGCATGAGCTTTCTCTGCCGCGGCCGGGGTACGTGGAGCACGATGCGGAAAAGGTCTGGTGGGGCGATTTCCGCGCGCTGGCCCGCGACCTGCTGGCGAGCTCCGGGGTCGGACCCGCGGCGCATCGCCGGGATCGGGATCAGCACGATCTCCCCCGCCGTGGTGGCGGTCGACGAGCAGGGCATCGCCTTGCGGCCGGCCATCCTGTACGGCATCGACACCCGGGCCACGGGCGAGATCCAGGAGCTGCACGAGCTCACTGGCGCCGCCCTGTCTTCCCAGTCGGCGGCGCCCAAGGTGCTGTGGATCCGGCGCCACGAGCCGGAGGTCTGGGCGCGCACCCGGCGGATCCTGAACGGCTGCGGGTACCTGGTGCTGCGGCTGACCGGGCAGTCCGCGATCGACGTGTACGACGCCGCCCTGTTCGCCCCCTTCTTCGACCCGGCGACCCGGTCCTGGTCCCGGGAGCTCGCGCCGCATCTTGCGCCGGTGGAGATGATGCCGCAGCCGCGCTGGACCTGCGAGGTGGCCGGCCGGGTCACGGATGCGGCGGCGCGGGAAACCGGGCTGGCCGCGGGGACCCCCGTGATCACGGGCACGGCCGATGCCGCGGCCGAGGCGATCAGCGCCGGCCTCACCGAGGTGGGCGACCTGATGGTGATGTACGGTTCGAGCACCTTCTTCATCCTGCGCACCGCCGAGCTGCGCGAGCCGCCCGGGTTCTGGGCCTCGCCGTTCCTGGAGAAGGACAGCTACGTGGTGGCCGGGGGCACCGCGACCGCGGGCAGCCTCACGCGCTGGTTCCGCGACAACTTCGCCCGGGAAGAGCTCGAGGCGCAGCGCGCCGGCGGGGCCGACGCCTACCAGGCCCTGGCCGCCCTGGCCTCCTCTTCGCCCCCGGGCTCCCGCGGGCTCGTGGTCCTGCCGTATTTCTCCGGGGAGCGCACCCCCCTGCACGACCCGCAGGCCCGGGGCATGGTGTTCGGCCTGGGCCTGGGCCACACCCGGGCCGACCTGTACCGGGCCATACTGGAGGCGGTCGGCTACAGCATCCGGCACAACATGGAGGCCCTGGCGGAGGAGGGCTGCCGGGCCCGGCGCATCCTGGCGGTCGGGGGAGGAACGCGCAACCCGGCCTGGATGCAGATGGTGAGCGACATCGCCGGGATTGCCCAGGACATCCCCGGCGAGCAGATCGGCGCGAGCTACGGCGACGCCTTCCTGGCGGGGGTCGGGGTCGGGCTGTTTCAGGACACTTCGGAAATTCGACGCTGGGTCCGGTACCGGGAAACCCTGCGCCCGGATGCCGGCGCCCGCGAGGTGTACGACGGATACTACCGGATCTACCGGGAGCTGTATCGCCGGAACGCCGGCCTGATGCGCGAGCTGGGTGAGCTGGCCGGCTGATCGGATCCGGCCGTCGCACGGAGCCGGCTGGCCGCGGCTCAGCCCTGCAGCCGCTCCAGCAGCTCGGCGTGGATGCGCCCGTTGGAGGCGGCCACTTCCCCATCCTGCAGCCGCAACGGTCCCCCGGCTGTGGAGCTGACTTGCCCTCCGGCCTCGGTGACCAGGAGCACGCCGGCGGCCAGGTCCCAGGGGGCGAGCCCCCACTCCCAGTAGGCGTCCAGCACCCCCGCCGCCACGAGGCACAGGGCCAGGCTGGCGCAGCCGATGGTGCGCAGCTCCTGCGCGGCCACGTACACCCGGTCCATCTGGGCCAGCAGCCGGGCCCGTCCCGCGCGCTCGTACGGCCAGCCGGCGGCCACCAGGGCGTTGCGCAGCCTGCCGACGCCGGATGGGGCGATGGCCCGTCCGTTGCGCCGCGCCCCCCGACCGCGCAAGGCGGTGAACAGCTCCCCGGACAGCGGATTGAGCACCGCGGCGGCCAGCGGCTGCCCGTCGCGCCAGAAGGCGAGCGAGACCGCGAAGGGTGCCAGGCCGTGCAGGAAGTTGAGGGTCCCGTCCAGGGGGTCCAGGTAGAAGGCCTCGTCCGGCAGCTCCGGGTTGTCCTTCTCCTCGCTGACCACGGGGGTTCCCGGGAACTCGCCTGACAGGATCCCGATCACTCGCCGCTCCACTTCCAGGTCCACGTTGGAAACCAGGTCGCCCGGGGAGGACTTCTCGCGGACCTCGAAGCTCCGGACCGAAATGCCGCCGCACGATGCGCCCGCCGGCGCGCACGGCCCGGACCATTGCGGACAGGAGGCGGTTCTGGTCAGCTGCGGCTCCAGGCACCCGGGTACTATACCACGGGCAGGCGCGTAGTCCACCGGGATTCCAATTGACCGACAATTCGTTTCGAATTATCCTTTTCTGGTCACGATATACATCATCAAAAAGGAGTAGTGGGGATGAAAAGAATCGCGGTTCTCGTGCTGGTCGTTTTGCTGGCGGCGGCCGCCAGCGGCTTCGCCCTCAAGGGGACTCCCAACCTGGCCATCGGCGCCGAGCTCACTACCATCGACTTCGATGGGGTCGGGGCCATGTTGGCCCTGCACATCCCGAAAGTTCCCCTTTTTTTCGGATTCGGCGTCACCTCGCTGCAAAACTTCGGGGACCCCACTCTGGCCCTGACGGTGGACTATTGGCTGATGCACCGGCACCTGGCCAGCATCTTCGAATTGTACGTGGGTCTCGGGCTGTACGGGGCGCTGGCCTTCGACCCGAGCTGGTACGAGGTCGGGCTGCGCCTGCCGATCGGCCTGCAGGCCTGGGTGCTCAAAAACGAGCGCCTGGAGGTGTTCCTGGAGGCGGCCCCGGCCTGGGTGCCCCTGGTGAATAACGACTTCGACTCCGTCAACTTCCAGGCCCAGGTAGCCCTGGGCTTCCGGCTCTGGTTCTAATCCAGGGCGTTGGCGCGGATCAGGCGGAACAGCTGCACCCGGTTTTTTACGCCCAGCTTCTGGTAGATGTTGTAGACGTGGTTCTCCACGGTCTTGGGCGAGATGAACAGCCGCTCGCCGATTTCCTTGCCGCCGGTTCCTTCGATCAGTAGCAGGATTATCTCCTGCTCCCGGGCGGTGAGCTGGAAGGTCGACACGAAGTGCTCCGTGAGCCGGTCCTTCTCGGTGTAGGCCGGGCGATTGAGGTAGCGCAGCCCGAACAGGATGGTGAGCACGTTGAGCGCAAGGAAGTACAGGGGCTGGGCCATGCCTTCCAGGAAAGCGAACCCGGCCAGCGCCGGCAGGTAGGACATGGCCGCGTCGACGTACATCAGCGGGAAGAAGGCCAGGCTCAGGGCGAAGAAGAGGGTGAGCGCCCGGCGCAGGGCCCGCTCGCCGATCTTCGATAGATTCGCGGCGATCAGGACCAGTCCGTAGAGGACCAGGGCGAACAGGAGCAGGTTCAGCGCTATGCCGGTAAAGGCCAGGCCGGGCAGCAGCAGGTTGGCCAGGGCGGCCGCCGCGGCCAGCACGTCCAGCAGGAAGAAGGCCACGCGGACCCAGCCCGTGAAGGGCAAGCCCAGCAGGGAGTGATAGAACGGGGGGGCGCAGAAGATGAAGGCCAGGCCTCCGGCGGCGAACAGGATCCACACGGCATGCCGGGCCGCGGCGATGCCTTCCCAACCTACAATGCGGGCGTACAGCTGGAGGCTGAAGCCCAGCAGCAGAAGGAACAGGGACAGCAGGAAGAGGCCGTAGCGCCGGATGACCGCCTTGCGGTAGCGCTGCCAGATCAGGAAGGTCTGGGCCAGGGAAGCCGCGCCCGCCAGCAGGGCCAGCAGGTAGAGCAGCAGCTTCAGGTGGTTCATAGCTCCGCCAGGATGCGCTCCGCGATCTGCGTGTAGGCGCCGCCGAAATGGTGGCCGCCCGGGAGCTGGATGCACTCCATCAGGTCGGGGGTGGTGAGCTTGCACAGCGAGTCGGTCTCGTCGGCTCCGTAGAACCCGAGGATGCGCATCCCGCGCAGCTTGCCCAGCTCCGGGGCGGTCGGCAGCTCCGGTGCCTGGGCGCCGAGATGGGTGTACGCCGAGGCCAGGGGTTCGAAGCGGTTGGAGGTTGCAGGCCCCAGCAGCGCCAGGAGGCGGACCTGCTTCAAGCGCCCGGGCGGCAGGCGGCTGGCCAGGAACGGCAGCACGTCCGCGCCGCGGGAGTAGCCGATCAGCACCACCCTGGTCTTGTTCCACTTCGCCAGGTAGAAACCCAGGATCCGTTCCAGGTCACGGGCCGCCTCTTCGGGGCTGCGCTGGACCCAGTAGTACTTGAGGCTGTTCCAGCCCACCACCGGGACCCCGGCGGCGACCAGGCGCGCCGAGACCTGCCGATCCAGGTCGGCCCAGCCTCCGTCGCCGGTCAGCAGCACGGCCAGGTAGGGCCGCTGCGAATCGGCAGGCAGCTCGACCAGCGGGAGGTCCGCCACGCCGCCGGATTGCGCGCCGGCCGCCGCAGCCAGCAGGAGCAATGCCAGCGGCTGGAGCAGCCAATGAACTATCGGTTTCATCATGCCCATTGTAGCTGATTTCGAACCCTCCGAAAATCGGCAATTGCCATTTGCGGTGGCTGGCGAGCTGTCGTACAATTCGGCCAAGGATTTGAAATGGAAGCCTATCTGGAGCTTTTCGACGGAAGAGGTCCTCGATCGCCTGGGCAGCTCCGCGCAAGGGCTGTCCGGAGAGGAAGCGCTCCTCCGCCTGGCCCGCTCGGGGCGGCTGCGGGGCCGCCGCAGGTCGGCGGGATTGCGGCTGCTGGTGACCCAGTTCAAGAGCCCCATCATCCTGCTGCTCGTCGTGGCCGCCGGCCTGTCCCTTTTCCTGCGCGACACGCTGGACGCGGTCATCGTGCTGGCCATCGTGCTGGTGAGCGGCCTGCTGGGGTTCTGGCAGGAACGGGGCGCGGCGCGGGCGGTGGACAAGCTTCTGGACGTGGTCCGGGTCCGCGTTCGCGTGCTGCGGGACGGCAGCCGAGGCGGAGGTCGCGGCCGAGGAGGTGGCGCCCGGGGACGTGGTGCTGCTGGCGGCCGGCGGCACGGTGCCCGGGGACTGCCTGCTCCTGCAGGCTCAGGACCTGAGCCTGGACGAGGCGGCTTTGACCGGGGAAAGCTTCCCGGCCTTCAAAGCCCCGGGCCAGCTGGCAGCCGACACGCCCCTGGCCGGGCGCGCCAACAGCCTGTTCATGGGCACGCACGTGGTGAGCGGCACGGCCCGGGCGGTGGTGGTCGGTGTCGGCCGGGACACGGAGTTCGGGCGGGTCGCCGAGCGGCTGCGCCTGCGCCCGCCGGAAAACGAGTTCGAGCGCGGAGTGCGGCGCTTCGGCGCCTTCCTGCTGGAGCTCACCCTGGTCATGGTGATGGCCATCTTCGCCTTCAACCTCATCTTCCATCGCCACCTGCTGGATTCAGCCCTCTTCGCACTCGCCCTGGCCGTGGGCCTGACCCCGCAGCTCCTGCCCACGATCATCAGCGTCAACCTGTCGCGGGGTGCCGCGCGCATGGCGAAGGCGCACGTGATCGTCAAACGGCTGGCCTCGATTGAAAACTTCGGCTCCATGGACGTTCTGTGCTCCGACAAGACCGGCACGCTGACCCAGGGCAAAGTGAGCATCCACTCCACCCTGGACGCCCGAGGACGTCCCAGCCAGCGGGTGCTGCGTTACGCCTGCCTGAACGCCTCCTTCGAGAGCGGGTTCGCCAACCCTATCGATGAAGCCCTGCGCCGGGCCGGGGCCTGCGAGCGGGCCGCCTATGAGAAGCTGGACGAGCTGCCTTACGACTTCGTGCGCAAGCGGCTCAGCGTCCTGCTGGCCGGGGAGGGCAAGAAGCTGCTTATCACCAAAGGAGCCTTCCTGCCGGTGCTGGGCATTTGCCGAGAGGCGGTGGAGGAGGACGGCGGCACCCGGCCGCTGGAGGAGCTGCGCCCCTCGGCGGAGCGCCTGTACGCCGAGCTGAGCGCCCAGGGCCTGCGCGTCCTGGGGGTCGCGCTTCGGGAGTTCCCCGGCCAGCAGGCCCCTCGAGCGGAGCTGGAAAAGGACATGAGTTTCCTCGGCTTCCTGGTGCTTCACGACCCGCCCAAGCCAGATTCGGCCCGCACGGTGGCCGAGCTGCACCGGCTGGGCGTGGGCCTCAAGGTCGTCACCGGCGACAACCACTTGGTGGCCGCCTCCGTGGCTCGCGCCGTGGGCCTGGATCCTCAGGCCATGCTGACCGGAGCCGAGCTGCGGGTCATGAAGGACGAGGCCCTGCTGGCCAGAGCCGGCCGGACACAGGTGTTCGCGGAAGTGGAGCCCAACCAGAAGGAGCGGATCATCCTGGCGCTGCGCAAGTCCGGGCACGTGGTCGGCTACCTGGGGGACGGGATCAACGACGCCTCGGCGCTGCACGCCGCCGACGTGGGCATCTCGGTGGATGGCGCCGCGGACGTGGCCCAGAGCGCCGCGGACATCGTGCTGCTGAAAAAAGAGCTGGCCGTGTTGGTGCGCGGGGTGCTGGAGGGCCGCCGCACTTTCGCCAATACCCTCAAGTACGTGTACATGGCCACCAGCGCCAACTTCGGCAACATGTTCAGCATGGCGGCCGCCTCTCTGGTCCTCCCTTTCCTGCCCCTGCTGCCCAAGCAGGTCCTGCTCACCAACCTGCTGACCGACTTCCCGGAAATGGCCATCGCCACCGACCACGTAGACCGCGACCTGCTGGATCGCCCGCGGCGCTGGGACATCCGCGCCATCCGCCGTTTCATGCTGATCTTCGGCTCTCTGAGCTCCCTGTTCGACCTGGCGACCTTCGCGCTGCTTCTGTGGCTGCTGAAGTCTTCCCCTGCCCAGTTCCGCACCGGCTGGTTCCTGGAGTCTGTAGTGTCCGCCTGCCTGATCGTGCTGGTGGTGCGCAGCCGCAAGCCCCTGACCGCGAGCCGTCCTGCCCCCGCGCTCCTGGGGGCGACCCTGGCGGTCGTCGCGGCGGTGACAGCCCTGCCGTTCACGCCGCTGGGTGGGCTGTTCGGTTTCGAGCCTCTGCCCTTGCTTTTCTTCCCGGTCTTGATGGGCGTGGTGGCGGTGTATATCATGGCTGCGGAGCTGCTTAAGAGGCGCGTATGAAGAGCCGTCTGCTGAAGATCCTGGCTCCCCTGCTCGGCCTGGCGATTTTCTGTCTGGCCGGCTGGGCGCTGTACCGGGAGCTGCACACCTACCGGCTGCAGGACATCATGCAGGAGCTGCATTCCCTGCCGGCGGCGCGCCTGCTGCTGGCCGTGCTGTTCGCGGCCGCCAGCTACCTGGCCGCCACCGGCTACGACACGCTGGGCGCGCGTTACGTCAAGCGGCCGCTGCCCTACCGCCGGACCGCCCTGGCCGCCTTCATCGGCACTACGTTCAGCAACAACCTGGGCTTCGGCCTGCTCACCGGCGGCTCCATGCGGCTGCGCCTGTACTCCGCCTGGGGCCTGTCGGTCGTGGAGATCAGCCAGCTTCTGGCCTTCGACTCCCTGTCCCTCTGGCTGGGTTTCCTGGCCCTGGGCGGGGTGGTGTTCGCGGTGGAGCCGGTGGCCGTGCCGCTGGCCTTGCACCTGCCGGTGCTTTCGATGCGCGCTGTGGGCATCGCCTTCCTGGCGCTGGTCGCCGCGTACCTGGTCCTGACCCTGACGGTGCGCCGGCCGCTGCGCGTGCGCTCCGTGGAGCTGCGGCTGCCGGCTCCCGGGTACGTGCCCCTGCAGGTGGGGGTGGGCCTGCTGGACTGGGTGCTGGCCTCCGCCACCCTGTACGTCCTGCTGCCCTCCTCGGCCGGTCTGTCCTTCGCGGCTTTCATCGGCATCTATTCCCTGGCCCTGCTCGCGGGGGTGGTGAGCCAGGTGCCGGGCGGGCTGGGCGTGTTCGAGACCGTATTCCTTCTGCTGCTGGCCCCCCGCCTGCCGGCCTCCGCGGTGCTGGGCTCCCTGCTGGCCTACCGCGGTATCTATTACCTGCTGCCTCTAGGCGTGGCAGTGACCATGCTGGCCGTGCAGGAGCTGCTGCGGCAGGGCGTAGCGCTGCGGGCGGCCGGCCGCGCGGTGCAGCGCTGGAGCTCCGCCCTGGTGCCGCCGCTGCTGGCCCTGGCCACCCTGGTCGGCGGCGCGGTGCTGTTGGTATCGGGGGCCACCGCGGCGGTGCCGGCGCGCCTCGCCTGGCTGGAGCGCGCTCTGCCGCTGCCGATCCTGGAGATGTCCCACTTCCTGGGCAGCGTGGCCGGGGTGGGCCTGCTGTTCCTGGCCTGGGGGCTGTTCCGGCGCCTGGATGCCGCCTACCTGCTGACCGCCGGCCTGCTGGCCGCGGGGATCGTGTTCTCCCTGCTCAAGGGCGTGGACTACGAGGAGGCCATCATCCTGGCGGTCATGCTGGCCGCGCTCCTGCCCGCCCGGCGCCACTTCTACCGCAAGTCCTCCCTGTTCGCCGTCCGCCTGTCCGCCCGCTGGCTGGCGGCCATCGCCTTCGTGATCCTGGGCACGCTCTGGCTGACCCTGTTCGCCCACAAGCACGTGGAGTATTCCCACGAATTGTGGTGGCGCTTCGCTTTCAAGAGCAACGCTCCCAGGTCCCTGCGCGCCTTGTCCGGCGCGGTCGTGGCCGCGTCGGTGCTGGCCCTGGCCAGCCTGCTGCGCCCCCGCCGGCGACCGCGCGCCGGCACGGGCTCGGCCGACGACCTGGAGCAGGCCTTGCCCCTGGTGCGCTCCTCAGTCGAACAGCTACGCCAACCTGGCGCTGCTGGGGGACAAGCGCTTCCTGTTCAGCCCGGGCGGCGGGGCCTTTCTCATGTACCGCTGCGCAGGGCGCAGCTGGGTGGCCATGGGCGACCCCATCGGCCGCCCGGAGGAGTGGCGGGAGCTCGTCTGGTCCTTCCGCGAGCAGGCGGACCGCTACGGCGCCTGGACCGTGTTCTACGAGGTGGGCCAGGAGCACCTGGAGCTTTACCTGGACCTGGGCCTCAGCCTGCTGAAGCTGGGAGAGGAGGCGCGCGTGCCCCTCGCCGAGTTCTCCCTGGAGGGCAGCGCCCGCAAGGGGCTGCGCTACACCGTGCGCAAGCTGGAGGCCGACGGCGTGTCCTTCGAGGTGGCGCCCCTGGAGGCGGTGCCGGCCCTGCTGCCGGGGCTGAAGGAGATATCCGACCAGTGGCTCCAGCGCAAGAACACCCGGGAGAAGAGCTTCTCCCTGGGCAGCTTCCGCGAGGACTACCTGCGCCGTTTCCCGGCCGGCCTGGTGCGCGCCGGCGGCCGCATCGTGGCCTTCACCAACCTCTGGGCGGGCGACAACCGTGAGGAGCTGTCCATCGACCTGATGCGCCACCTGCCGGAGGCCCCGGCCGGAGTGATGGAATACCTGTTTACCCGCCTGATGCTCTGGGGCCGCGAGCAGGGCTACCGCTGGTTCAACCTGGGCGTGGCGCCGCTGGCCGGCCTGGCCGATCACGCCCTGGCCCCGCTTTGGAACCGGATCGGCACCCTGCTGTTCCGTCACGGGGAGCATTTCTACAACTTCCAGGGGCTGCGCCAGTTCAAGCAGAAGTTCGACCCGTTGTGGGCCCCGCGCTACCTGGCCTCCCCCGGCGGATTGGCCGTGCCGGTCATCCTGACCGGGGTGGCCGCGCTGGTCTCCGGCGGGCTGAAGGGGATCGTTGGCAAATGAGGACGCCGGTGCCTGGCCCCCGTCGGGAAGCTCGTCCGGAAGGGCGCACCGCGCGGGCCGCCCGGAAAGTCCTGGACGGGTCCCACCCCAGGAACCTTTTCGCCCGCCTGCTGCCGTTCCTGGGGCCGGCCTTCATCGCCAGCGTGGCCTACATGGACCCGGGCAACTTCGCCACCAACATCCAGGCCGGCGCGCGCTTCGGCTACACCCTGCTGTGGGTGATCGTGGGCTCCAACCTGATGGCCATGCTGGTGCAGACCCTGTCGGCCAAGCTGGGGATCGCCACGGGGAGCAATCTGGCCGAGCACTGCCGCGAACGCTTCCCGCGGCCGGTGGTGTGGGCCATGTGGGTCCTGATGGAGCTGGTGGCCATCGCCACCGATCTGGCCGAGTTCATCGGCGCGGCGGTGGCCTTCAACCTGCTGTTCGGCGTGCCCTTGATCATCGGGGGCTTGCTCACCGCCGTGGCCACCTTCCTGATCCTGGCCCTGGAGCGCTACGGCTTCCGCCCGCTGGAGGCGGTCATCACCGCGCTGGTCGGGATCATCGCGGTCTGCTACCTGGTGGAGACGGTGCTGGATCGCCCGGCCTGGGGACAGGTGCTCGTCCATGCGGTGGTTCCCCGCCTGCCCGGCCCCGAGGCGGTGCTCCTGGCCACCGGCATCCTGGGGGCGACCGTGATGCCGCACGCCATCTTTCTGCATTCCGCCCTGACCCAGGGGCGCGTGCGGGTCGCCGGCCACAGGCGCCTGCAGCTCCTGTTCCGCTACGAGCTCGTGGACGTGATCGTGGCCATGGGGCTGGCCAGCCTGATCAACGCGGCCATGCTGATCATGGCCGCCTCGACCTTCCATCGCGGCGGGATGACCGGCGTGGCCACGCTGGAGGACGCGCACCGCACCCTGGAGCCGCTTCTGGGCAGGGCCGCCAGCTGGGTATTCGCCCTTTCCCTGCTGACCTCCGGGCTGTCCTCCTCGACGGTGGGCACTTCCGCCGGGCAGGTGATCATGCAGGGCTTTCTCCAGCGCCATATCCCGGTGTGGCTCCGGCGCCTGGTCACCGTGGCCCCCTCGTTGGCGGTGATCGCCCTGGGCCTGGAGCCGACGCGTACCCTGGTGCTCAGCCAGGTGGTCTTAAGCTTCGGCCTGCCCTTCGCCATCGTGCCGCTGGTCCTGTTCACCAGCCGCGAGCAGGTGATGGGTGTTCTGGTGAACCGTCGCCTCACCACGGCGGCCGCCGCGGCGGTGGCCCTGCTGATCAGCGGGCTGAACGTATACCTGCTGGTCCAGGTATTCCGCGGAGGGTGATGTCATGATCCGACGGATCCTGGTCCCCCTGGACGGCACCGACCTGGCCGAGGCCGCCCTGCCGGCCGCCGCGGCCCTGTGCGCCAAGCTTCGCGCTGCGGTCGTCCTGGTGCACTTGCTGGAAAAGCGCGCGCCGCGCGCGGTGCATGGCCGCCCCCACCTGGCGACGGCCGGCGCGGCAGAGACCTACCTGAACGAGGTCGCCGCGCGGCGGTTCCCGAAGCAGCTGAAGGTGGAGGTGCACGTGCACTCCGAGGGGGTGGTGAACGTAGCCGCCTCCATCACAGAGCACGCCGAGCAGGCGCCGGAGGCCGGCAGCGAGCTGATCGTCATGTGCGCCCACGGCGGCCGCACCACCCGAGAGGCGCTGATGGGCGCCCTGGCCCAGCGGGTGACCGCGCGCGGGCGCACGCCCGTGCTGGTGGTGCGTGCTTCCGCGCCGGGGGCCGCCGCCGGCTTCCGCCTCGCCTCCGTGCTCGTGCCGCTGGACCGCGACCCAGGGCACGCGGGCGCGCTTGAGCCGGCCGCGGAGCTGGCCGCGGCTTTCGGTGCGGCCGTGCGCCTGCTGCTGATCGTGCCGACTTTCGGGACCCTGTCCGGCCGCTGGGTGAGCACCGGGCGCTTCCTGCCCGGCACCACCGCGCGGATGCTGGACCTGTCGGTTGAGGAGGAGCGGGAGTTCCTGGAGGAGCGGACCGCCGCCCTGCGTTCCCTCGGCCTGGAGGTGAGCGCCGAGGTGGCCCGCGGCGACCCGGCGCGGGCGATCGCCGGCGCCGCCGGCCGCCTGCAGCCGGACCTGATCGTTCTGAGCACGCACGGCCGCCGGGGGCTGGGCGCGGTCTGGGAGGGCAGCGTGGCCAGCAAACTGTTCCGGCGCTGCCGGCAGCCGCTGCTGCTGGTGCCCGCGGGCACGTCTACGGCAGGGACCTCTATTTCTTCTTCTTCGCCTTGAGCTTCCGATTGCGCTCAGAGGCGTTCGCCTTGAGGGCCTTGAACTCAGGGGAGCCCGGCTTGATGCCCACAGCCTGGGCCACCGCACCCCAGCCCTGGCTCTTGTTCTTCTTGTAGACCTCGAGCACCGTCGCCGGCGGTTTCTTGGCGATCCGGCCCAATTCCAGCATCAGGTAGAGCTCGGCGGGCTGCAGCTTCTCGGTCTTTCAGCTCTTGCTGAACGGCTCGCCCAGCGCCGCGGGGGCAGCCAGGTTGCGGTGGTCGGCCCGCAGGCCGCCGGCCACCAGCACCGCCAGGGTGGCCAGGTAGGGCATCATGCCCAGCAGGTTGGGGGGGATGCCCAGGGGCTGCAGCAGGTACTGCAGCACGAAGATCACTCCGAACAGGTAGGCGCCCAGGAAAGCGCGCCCCGGACGCCAGAGGGCGAAGATGGTCAGGGCGATCACGATCCACCCGCGGCCGCCGGTCATGCCCTCCATCCAGGAGTTGCTGTAGACCAGGGACAGGTAGGCTCCGGCCAGGCCGGCCAGGGCGCCACCGATCAGGGTGCAAAGGTAGCGCTGGGCGCTGACGCTCACTCCCGCCGCGTCGGCCGCGGCCGGGTTTTCGCCCACGGAGCGCACCTCGATGCCCCAGCGGGTGCGACTCAACAGGAAGGCGAAGACCAGACCCAGCAGGACCGAGATGTAGAACACGGGATCCCGGGAGAACAGCACGGGGCCCAGAACGGGAATGTCCGCCAGCAGCGGGATGCGCACTACTTCCATCTTCACCGGCAGGGGCCTGCCGATGAACGGTTTGCCGAACAGGCTGGCCATGCCCAAGCCCAGCATGGTCAGGCTCAACCCGGAGACCACCTGGTTGGCCTTGAGGCTGATCGAGACGAAGGCGTGGATGGCGCTGATGGCCAGGCCGGCGGCCAGCGCCGCCGCCAGGCCCACCCAGGGCGAACCGGAGGCCAGCGCGGCCAGGTAGCCGCTGACCGCGCCGATGGCCATCATGCCCTCCACCCCCAGGTTCAGCACCCCGGAGCGCTCCGCCAGGATCTCCCCCAGCGTGCCCAGCAGCAGCGGCGTGCCTGCCACCAGGGTGCGCACGGCCACGGAAAGCAGGATCGCCTCCATCAGCCTGTCCTCACGAAACGCAGCCTGCGGGTGATGAAGAAATCGCCCATGATCAGGAAGAACAGGAGCACGCCGTTGAAAACCTGCACGGTGGCCGCCGGCAGTCCCAGGGAGATCTGGATGGCGTCCCCGCCCACCAGGATGCCGGCGAACAGCAGCCCGGACACCACGGCCCCCAGGGGGTTCAACTTGGCCAGCCAGGCCACGATGATGGCCGTGAAGCCGTAGCCGGCCGAAATGACCCCCGGGTAGGTGAGCCGATGGTGGATGCCGGCCGCCTCCCCGACCCCGGCCAGGCCGGCCAGGCCTCCGCTCACCACCATCAGCACCACGCTGGTGCGCAGGAAGTCGATGCCGGCGTAGCGAGCCGCCTCGGGGTTTTCGCCGAGCACCCGCAGCTCGTAGCCGAACTTGGTGGTGTAGACGGCCAGGTACAGCAGCCCCGCCGCGGCCAGGGCAATGGCCAGGGTGAGGTAATGGATGCGCGTGCCCGGGATCAGGGGCAGCTTGGCCGCGGCGACCAGGGGCTCGGTGTAGGGAAAGCCGCGCTGCGAGGCCCCCCGCCACGGCCCGGTGATGAGCAGGGTCAGCAGCTCGGCGGCCACGTAGTTCAGCATCAGCGTGGAGATGACCTCGTTGACCGCGAAACGCGCCCGCAGCAGCGCGGGGATCAGGCCCCAGAAGGCCCCGGCCAGGAAGCCGGCGGCGAACATCAGCGGCAGGAGCGCCGCGGCGGGCAGCTTCGGGCCCCAGGCGAGGCCCACCCAGGTGGCGGCCATGGCCCCCAGCAGGAGCTGGCTTTCGGCCCCGATGTTCCAGAACTTGGCGCGGAAGGCCAGGGTCAGGCCTGTGCCGATCAGGATCAGGGGGATGGCCTTGGTGACGGTCTCCTTGAGGCCGTAGGGGCTGCCGAAGGAGCGCAGCAGGATCTCCTTCAGGGCGAACAGGGGGTTCACCCGGTTGGCGGCGAATACGATCGACATGGCGGTGAACCCGGCCAGCAGGGACAGGACCAGGACCGCCAGCTTGCGGCCAGAGGAGGGGGCGGGCAGGCTCTCCAGCCGCAGCTTCCTTCGGCTCATGAGGAGGCCTCCTCCGCGGGGCTGCTGCCGGCCATCATCAGGCCGATCTGCTCCATGCTGGCTTCCGCTGTGTTCAGGATGCCCATGAGCCGGCCGTCGAAGAGGACCGCCACCCGGTCGGCCAGCTCGAAGATCTCCTCCAGGTCCTCGGACACCAGCAGCACCGCGGTCCCGCGCTCGCGCCGCTCCAGGAGCTGACGGCGGATGTCCTCCGTGGCCCCCACGTCCAGGCCGTAGGTGGGGTGCGCCGCCACCAGCAGGGCGGGCTCGCCGCTGATCTCCCGCCCCAGGATCAGTTTCTGGATGTTGCCGCCCGACAGAGCCCGCACCGGCGTGTCCAGGCTGGGGGCGGTGATGTTGAAATCCTTGACCAGAGCCGCGGCGTGCTGGCGGATGGAGCCGAAGTTCAGGAACAGCACCCGCGAGAACAGGCGGCTCCTGTGCTGCTTGAGCACGGAGTTCTCGTAGACGAACAGGTTGGGCACGATGCCGAAGCGCATGCGCTCTTCGGGCACGTGGGCGATGCCCTTGCTGGCCACTACCCGGGCGGAGGCGTTGGTGACGTCGGCGCCGTTCAGGCGCACCGCGCCGGAAGAGGCCTTGCGCAGGCCGGTGATCGCTTCGACCAGCTCCCGCTGGCCGTTGCCCGAGACCCCGGCAATACCCAGGATCTCGCGGCTGTGAACCCGGAAGGACACGCCGCGCACCGCCGCCTCCTTGCGGTCCCCGGCCACGGTCAGCTTTTCCACCTCCAGCACCGCCGGCCCGGGCTGCAGGGTCTTGCGCGACAGGTTGAAGATGATCTCCCGGCCCACCATCAGGCGGGCCAGCTCCCGTTTGTCCACCTCCCGGGCGGCGGCCTCCCCGGCCACTTCCCCGCGGCGCAGGACCACCACCCGGTCGCAGATGGACAGGATCTCCTCCAGCTTGTGGCTGATGAAGATGACCGAGTGGCCCTCGCCGCGCATGCGCCGCAGCACGGCGAACAGCTCCTCGGCTTCCCTGGGGGTGAGCACCGAGGTGGGCTCATCGAGGATGAGCAGATCGGCGCCCGCCAGCAGCGCTTTGAGGATCTCCACCCGCTGCTGCTCCCCCGCGGAAAGCTGCCAGATGCGGGCCCGCGGGTTGACCGACAGGCCGTAGCGCAGGCTGAACTCCCGCATCCGGCGGGCCACCTCGCGGGCGGGGAAGAAGAAGGGGGATTCGGGGAAGCCCAGGGCCACGTTCTCCGCGGCGGTGTGGTTCTGCACGAGCATGAAATGCTGGTGCACCATGCCGATGCCCCGGGCGATGGCGTCGCGGGGGGAGTGCAAGCGCACGGGCTGGCCGTTGATGCGGATCTCCCCCTGGTCAGCCGGGACCAGGCCATAGAGGATCTTCATCAGCGTGGTCTTGCCCGCGCCGTTTTCCCCCAGCAGGCCCAGCACCTCGCCGCCGGACAGGCGCAGGGAAATCCCCCGGTTGGCCTGCACCGCGCCGAAGGACTTGCAGATGCCGGACATTTCCAGCGTTTGGATTTTCAAAGCCCCGGCCCCGCTGTAATAAGAAGAGCCTGCGCGGGCAGGCTCTTCTCGAGTTCTTCCTTAGCAGCCGCTCACTTGGGCAGATCGCCCACGATGTTGTCCACGTAGTAGGCCATGGAGGCTGCCCATGATCTCGTCCTTGGTGGCCAGGCGGGCCGGGATCTGCACCTTGCCCTTGTTGTCGGTGATCGGACCCGAAGAACGGGTCGAAGGCCTCGCGGCCCTTCATCATCTGCTCGTAGCGCTTCATCACCAGGTCGTAGACGCTCAGAGTTCCCAGGCCCTTGGCGCTGACCTTCTTGGCCTTCAGGGCGGGCACGAACTTCGGGTTGATCGGCACGCCGGGGGCCCCGCCCAGCTTGGCGGCCCCTTCCTTGGCCAGCCACCACATGTCGTCCGGGGTCCAGGTCTTGTTGACGATGTCCTGGAACATCTTCTCGTACATCACGCCCCAGTCCACCAGCTGGCCGGACACGCAGGAGTCCGGTCCGAACTGCTGCATCGGGCTGTAGTGCCCGAAGGTGTAGACCGGCTTGCCGGCCTTGGTGTGCTCCTGCCCGACCTCCACCACGCTGGCGGAGTCCTCGGTGAAGGCCATGGCGTCGCAGCCGTCGGCCACCAGCGCCTCGGCGGCCTCCTTGGCCTTGGCAGGGTCGTACCAGGAGTAGATCCAGCGCACCTGCATCTTGGCCTTGGGGTTGGCGGCCTTGATGCCCAGGGCGAAGGCATTCAGGTGGCGCACCACCTCCGGGGATGGGGAAGGCGCCGACGTAGCCGACCTTGCCGGTCTTGGTCAGGGCCCCGGCCATCAGGCCGTTCGAGGTAGTACATCTGGTAGAGCTCGGCGAAGTAGGTGCCCACGTTGGGCAGGTTCTTGAAGCCGGAGCAGTGCATGAACAGCGTCTTGGGGTAGCGCTCGCCGGCTTTGATCGTGTCGTCCATGTAGCCGAAGGAGGTGGTCAGCACCACGTCGCACTTCTCCTCCTGGACCAGGCGGTCCAGGATGCGGGTGGAATCCCCCTCGGGCACGGACTCCACGAACACGGTCTCCAGCCAGGGCAGCTTGGACATGGCGTACTTGCGCCCCTGGTCGTGGGCGAAGGTCCAGCCGGAGTCCCCGACCGGGCCGATGTAGACGAAGCCAGCCTTCAGCTTCTTGGCCTGGGCGAAGCCGCCGGAGGCGGCCAGCAGCAGGACCAGCAGGACGGCGAAAATGATTCTCGCGCTTTTCATGGTTCCCTCCGTTTTTTGGAAAAGTGAGCGAATAGGCTACAATAGGGGCCGCCGCCAACCCTGTCAAGGTGAGGCCGGCGGTGAGGCCGGGCGGCTTGACATTTCTGAGCGCGCTGGTTACATTTTCACGCACAGGACGGATGCCGATGGCCGGGCAAGGAACTGAAGTGATTGTACTCCTTATTACCCGCTTCCCCACGGCTTCGTCGCCGGCCGCCGGATAGGCGTGCCGAAGGTGACAGCAGCCAGCCGTGGGGTGAACGCCAGCCCCACGGCTTTTTTTTGGAGGTGCTCATGGAGAGCGTGACAGCGAAAGCCGCGGGGCCGGCCGCTCCGGCGACTCAGGCCGTTCCTGCGATCGAGCCCAGGACCGGGCAGCGCAAGGCCGCGCAGGTGCTCGTGGACATCCTGCACCGCAAGGGGGTGCGCCACATCTTCGGCATTCCCGGCGGGGTGTCCATCCCGATCTTCGATGCCCTGGTGGATTCGCCGGTCCGCCACATCCTGACCCGCCACGAGCAGGGGGCCACCCACATGGCTGACGGCTACGCCCGGGCCACCGGCAAGGCCGGGGTGGTACTGGTCACCTCCGGCCCGGGGGCCACCAACACCATCACCGGCATTCTGACCGCCCACATGGACTCGGTGCCGATGATCATCCTCTGCGGGCAGACCACCACGGACAACCTCGGGATGGACGCCTTCCAGGAGGCGGACGTGTCGGGCATTTCCTACCCTGTGGTGAAGCACTCCTACCTGGTGCGCGACGCCCGGGAGCTGCCGCGTATCGTGGAGGAGGCCTTCTTCCTGGCCGAAAGCGGCCGCCCCGGTCCCGTGCTGATCGACCTGCCCAAGGACGTGCTCAACACCCTCATCGACCCGGAGTCGGAGGAATCGAAGGAAGCTTTCCAGCTGCCCGGCTACACCGTGCCGGAGGCCGGCGACCCGCAGGCCGTCCGTGCGGCCGCGCAGATGCTGAGGGAGGCCCGCCGGCCGGTGCTGCTGGCCGGGCACGGCGCGGTGATCGCCGGGGCTGGCGAGGCCTTGCGGGCCCTGGCCGAGAAGCTGCAGGTTCCCGTGACCAACACCCTGCTGGGCAAGGGCGCCTTCCCGGAGAGCCACCCCCTGGCCCTGGGCATGCTGGGCATGCACGGCACGGCCTACGCCAACCGGGCGGTGGAGCACTGCGACCTGATCATGTCCGTGGGCTCACGCTGGGATGACCGCATCGTGGGCAAGCTCTCCGAGTTCTGCCCGCGGGCCCGCAAAATCCACGTGGACATCGACCCGGCCGAAATCGGCAAGGTAGTGCAGGTGGACTGCGCCATCATCGGGGACGCCCGCCGGGTGCTGGAGGCGATGCTGCCGGCAAGCGAACCGGGGGACACCGCGGAGTGGCTGCATCAGGTGGAAGGCTGGAAGCGCCGGCACCCGCTGGCCTACCAGCGTGGCGGGGGGCTGAAGGCCCAGCGGGTGATCGAGGAACTGTACCGGCTCACGGAAGGCAAGGCCGTGGTGAGCACCGACGTGGGGCAGCACCAGATGTGGGCCGCCCAGTTCTACCGGACGGACAGGCGTTTCCACTGGATCTCCTCCGGCGGGGCGGGCACCATGGGCTTCGGCTTCCCGGCGGCCATCGGCGCCCAGATGGCCCGGCCGGAGGCGCTGGTGGTGGCCATCGTCGGGGACGGTGGCTTCCAGATGACCATGGCCGAGTTGAGCACGGCCATGAACGAGAAACTGCCCGTGAAAGTGATCGTGATCAACAACCGCTACCTGGGCATGGTGCGGCAGTGGCAGAACATGTTCTACGACAACCGCCTGTCCGGGGTGGACCTGAAGGGCAACCCGGACTTCGTGCGCCTGGCCGAGTCCTACGGCTGCAAGGCCTTTCGCCTGCGGCGGAACGCCGACGTGCGGCGGGTGCTCAAGGCGGCCCTGGAATGGAACGAGGGTCCCTGCCTGGTGGACGCGGAAGTGGAGAAGGAGGACAACGTGTACCCTATGATCCCGGCGGGCGCGGGGCTGAAGAGTATGCTGCTGTGCGCCCCGGAGGACAGGCCATGAACGGCAACGGAAACTCGCCGGGGTCCGCGGGGCCCATTCGAGGCAGCCTCGGGACCAGCCTGAAGCTGGCCCCCCCGCCCCAGGCGCAGGCACCGGCCGGCTACCGCAAGCACATCATCAGCCTGTACGTCAGCAACAAGCCGGGGGTGCTGATCCGGGTGGCCCTGGTGTTCGCCCGCCGGGGCTACAACATCGACAGCCTGGTGGTCTCCGAAGGGCACGACCCGGACTTCAGCCACATGACCATCACCGCCCGGGGCGAGGAGAAGGGCCTGGACCAGATCTTAAGCCAGCTCAACAAGCTGGTGGACGTGGTGCACGCCGCCGACCACACCGGGGACGACATCCTGCGCCGGGAGCTGGCCTTGATCAAGGTGCGCTGTACCGCCGAGAATAGGGGCGAGATCCTGCAGATCGCCCAGATGTTCCAGTGCGAGGCGCTGCACCTGACCGACGCTGCCCTGACCCTGCAGGCCGCCGGCGAGCCGGAGCGCATCGACGCGCTGCACCGCCTGCTGGGCGGCTTCGGGGTGCTGGAGATGGTGCGCACCGGGCACGTGCTGATCGCCCGGGGGGAGGAGAGGACGTACTGATGGGAAAGAACCTGCTCGACAAGGTCTGGGACCTGCACGCGGTGCGGCGCCTGCCTTCCGGCGAGGACCAGCTGTTCATCGGCCTGCACCTGATCCACGAGGTCACCTCCCCGCAGGCCTTCGCCATGCTTGCCGAGCGGGGCCTGCGCCGTGCTGCACCCCGAGCGCACCTTCGCCACGGCGGACCACATCATCCCCACCGACTCCGGTTCCCGTCCCTTCGCCGACAAGCTGGCCGAAGAGATGATGCGGGCCCTGGAGGCCAACGCCGCCCGCCACGGCATCCGCTTCTTCGGGCCGGACTCCGGGCGGCAGGGCATCGTGCACGTGATCGGCCCGGAGCTGGGCCTGAGCCAGCCGGGCCTGACCATCGCCTGCGGCGACTCGCACACCTCCACCCACGGGGCGCTGGGGGCCATCGCTTTCGGCATCGGCACCTCCCAGGTGCGCGACGTGCTGGCCACCCAGACCCTCTCCCTGGCCAGGCCCAAGGTGCGGCGCATCGAGGTGACGCGGGCGCCTCCAGGCCGGGGTCTACGCCAAGGACGTGATCCTGGCGATCATCGTCTCCCTGGGGGTGAACGGCGGGCTGGGCTTCGCCTACGAGTACGGCGGGCAGGCCATCGAGGCCATGAGCATGGAGGAGCGGCTCACCATCTGCAACATGAGCATCGAGGGCGGGGCCCGGGTGGGCTACATCAACCCCGACCGAGACCACCTTCGCCTACCTGCAGGGCCGGCCCTACGCCCCGCGCGACGGGCAGTGGGAGAAGGCCGTGCGCTTCTGGCAGGGCATCGCCTCCGACCCAGACGCCTCCTACGACGACCGCTTCGTGCTTGCGGCCGACCGCCTGCAGCCCATGGTGGCCTGGGGCATCAACCCGGGCCAGGCCGTGGGGGTGGGGGAGAGGCTCCCCGAACCTGCGAAGCTGCCGGCCGGCGAGCGGGAGACCCTGGAGAAGGCCTACGCCCACACGGGCTTCACCCCCGGCGCTCCGGTGCGCGGCACGCGCATCGACGTGGCCTTCATCGGCTCCTGCACCAACGGCCGGCTCAGCGACCTGCGGGAGGCGGCGCGCGTGGCCCGCGGGCAGAAGGTGGCCTCGCGGGTGCGGGCCCTGGTGGTGCCCGGCTCCCAGCGCGTGGCCGAGGCGGCGCAGGCCGAGGGCCTGGACCGGGTGTTCCGCGAGGCCGGTTTCCAGTGGCGCCTGCCGGGCTGCTCCATGTGCCTGGGCATGAACCCGGACGTGCTGGTGGGCGAGGAGGTGTGCGCCAGCTCCTCCAACCGCAACTTCATCGGCCGGCAGGGCTCCCCCCGCGGCCGCACCCTGCTGATGAGCCCGGCCATGGTGGCCGCGGCGGCGATCGCCGGGAAGGTAACCGATGTGCGGGAGGTGCTCTCATGAGCGCCAGCGTGATCCGCCAGATCAGGGGCCGGGCGGTGCCGGTGCGCGGCAACGACATCGACACCGACCGCATCATCCCCGCCCGCTTCATGAAGACCGTGAGCTTCGACTCCCTGGGGCAGCACGTGTTCCACGACGTGCGCTGGGACTCGAGCGGCAAGCCCCTGGGCCATCCCTTCGACTCACCAAGCTACCGGGGGGCCGGCATCCTGCTGGCCAACCGCAACTTCGGCTGCGGCTCCTCCCGCGAGCACGCCCCCCAGGCCCTGGCCGCCTGGGGCATCCGGGCGGTGGTGGCGGAGTCCCTGGCCGAGATCTTCGCGGGCAACTGCACGGCCATCGGGATCCCGGCGGTACAGGTGGAGCCGGAAGCCGCGGAGGCCCTGATGCGCCTGGCCGAGACCCGGCCGGAGACCGAGCTGGTCCTGGACCTGGAGGCCCTGCGCCTGCAGGCCGGCGGGCAGAGCTTCCCGCTGCGGATGCCGGAGGCCCGCCGCAAGGTGTTCCTCACGCGGAAGCTGGGACACGGTGGGCCTGCTGCTGGAAGGCCGGGACGCGGTCCAGGCCGTGGCCGCGCGGCTTCCCTACATCGCCGAGTTCCCGTACCCGCAGGGGTAGGCGCGAAACCTTTTTCCTACCATGGGTAAGGACAGGCGCGAGTATCGGACAATCGATGAATACCTCGAATCCTTCCCGAGCAGTACGCAATCAAAGCTGAAGCAGCTCAGATCGCTCATCAAACGAGTCGCTCCCGGAGCTCAAGAAAAGATCAGCTACCAGATGCCTACGTTCTACCTCAATGGGAATTTGGTTCATTTTGCCGCCCATGCAAATCACATCGGGTTCTATCCAACACCGAGTGGAATAGAGAATTTCAAGAAGGAGCTATCGAGATACAAGAGCTCCAAAGGCGCAGTGCAATTTCCATTAGATGAACCTTTGCCGGTGAGAATCATCGAGCGAATTGTCAAATTCCGGGTCAAAGAAAACAGCAAGAAGAAGTAGCGAGCCACCAGTGACGATTGGCCCGGGTCAGCGCGGGAAGCGCAGCTCGGAGAGCGGTACGTCGACTGCCAGGCGGGTCTGTCCGGCGGTGTCGGTGATCCGCACGCGCATCACGGGGTCCGGGTCCTCCCAATCCACGTCCAGCTCTCCGAAGTTCTCCAGCAGGTAAGCGCCCGGGTAGGCGCCCGGGTATGCCCAGGGAAGCGCCCTCGAGACGGATAGCGGTTGGGATTCACGTAGTTCTCGGGAAAGTGCCGGTTCAGCCCGCTGGAGGTGATGTCGTACAAGGGATAGAGCCCCGGCTCCTGGCGGCGGGAGATCTCGGCGAAGTGCCGGTCGCCGCTCAGGATCACCAGCCCCTCGGCCCGCGTGCGCCGCAACAGCTCGAACAACCGCTCCTGCTCGCGGGGAAAGTTGGCCCAGGCCTCCCAGCCGTGGTGCTCGCTCAGGAGTTGGATGCTGGAGACCAGGAGGCGCAGCCGGGCAGGTTCCCGCAGCCGCTCCTCCAGCCAGCGCCACTGGGCGTCGCCCAGCAGGCGGGCGCCGGGCTGGTCATCGGGCGCGTACGGGCCACGGACCCAGGTGGGCGGCCTGCGGGCATGCAGCCTGGAGCGGAAGTAGCGGGTGTCCAGCAGGATGACCTGCAGCTGGCGACCCGGCGGACCGAAGAGCGCCGCGTCGTACACCCCTTCGTGCTTCCGCCGCGGCGAATCCGCCGGCACCTTCCAGAAGTCCAGGAACTGACGGCGGGACTCCCTCTTCATGGGGAAGCCGCCGCCGGCGTCGTTGGCGCCGTAGTCGTGGTCGTCCCAGGTGGCCAGCAGGGAGCAGGCCGCGGCCAGGCGGCGGAAGCCCGGCGAGGCGGCCAGCGCCTGGTATTTCCTGCGCAGCACCCAGGGGTTGAGCGTGTCGGCGTAGATGTTGTCGCCCATGAACAGGAACAGGTCCGGGCGCCGCTCGACGACCACGTCCAGAATCGGGTGCGGCTGGGAAGGGTCCAGGCAGGAGCCGAACAGGATGCGCCGCGGCGCCTGGGCCCACGACGCCTGCGCCCAGGCCGGGGAGGGCAGGCCCGCGGCCAGCAGGGCGCCCAGGGCCAGGGCCCGCAGCAGCCCGCCGACGCTCAGGGCTCCTCCGCCGCGTGCGCGGTTCCGCGAAGCACCACCACGCCTTCAGGGCGTATGGACAGCTCCACGACCTTGCCCGGCTGGAGGGGCAGGGCGCTGTACAGGCGCGGCGAAAAGGACACCTCCACTTCGCCGCCGTTGGGCAGGGCCACCAGAAGCCGGTGCTGGTGGGCCTGCGGCCGGCGCTCCAGGATTCTTCCCTGCACCCGGTTGCGCCGCACCGCATCGGAAAGGGGCCGGCCCGGGTACAGCACCTTCACCTCCTCCGGCCGGATATAGGCGGTGACGGCAGCGCCAGGGGGCAGCGACGCGGGAGGGGCTTCCAGGCGCAGGCCATCCCAATCCAGGACCAGGGCCTCCGCGGTGCAGGACGACACCCGGGCCTGGAACAGGTTGCGCAGCCCCACGATCCGGGCCACGTGGCGGTTGGACGGCAGGCGGGCGACCTCCTCGATGGAGCCGATCTGCTCCACGCTGCCCTCGCGCATCACCGCCAGGCGGTGCCCCACGGCGAAGGCGTCCTCCAGGCGGTGGGTCACGTAGAGCACCGGGAGCCGCCGCTCGGCCTGCAGCCTGCGCAGGTCCCGCTGCAGGCTTTCCCGCACCGCGATGTCCAGCGCGGAGAACGGCTCGTCCAGCAGCAGCAGGCGCGGCTCCGGGGCCAGGGCTCGGGCCAGCGCGATGCGCTGCTGCTGTCCGCCCGACAACTCGTGCGGGTAGCGGTCTGCCAGGTGGTCCAGGCCCAGGCCGCGCAGCAGCTCGGCGGCTCGCTCGCGCGCCCCCCGGCGCAAGGCATAGCCCACGTTGTCCAGCGCAGTGAGGTGGGGGAAAAGCGCGTAGTTCTGGAACACGTAGCCGATGCCGCGCCTGCGGGCCGGAACGTGCACCGCGCCTCCGGGTCGGCCCCGGCGGAACAGCACTTCGTTTCGTAGCAGGATCTCCCCGGAATCGGGGGCGAGCAGGCCGGCCACCGCGTTCAGGGTGGAGGTCTTGCCCGCGCCGGAGGGGCCGAACAGCACCAGGATCTCCTCGCCGGCCTCCAGATGAACCCGCAGCTCCAGGCCGTGCAGCCGGCGGGCGATGTCGATCCGCAGGGTGCTCAAGGACTGGGCTCCCGCAGGGGCGCCGGGCGCCGCGGCTTCTCCAGGCGGCGGATGAAGTACAGGGCCAGGAAGGAGACGGAGGTGACCAGCAGCACCATCTGGGTGGCGGCGTCGTAGCGACGGTTCTGGACCGCGTCGTAGATGGCCAGGGGCAGGGTCTGGGTCCTGCCGGGGATGTTGCCGGCCACCATGAAGGTGGCCCCGAACTCCCCGAGAGCCCGGGCCGTGCCCAGCACCCAGCCGGCCAGGATGCCCCGCCGGGCCAGCGGCAGGGTCACGCGCCGGAACACGGCCAGCTCCCCGGAGCCCAGGGTGCGGGCGGCGTTCTCCAGCAGCGGATCCACTCCGGCGATCGCCGCCTGGGCCGACTGCACCATGAGGGGCAGGCCGACGACGGTAGCCGCGATCACCGCGGCCGGGGGAGTGAACAGGATGCGCAGGCCCAGCCAGTCGAACAGGGGGCTGCCGCGGCCCAGCAGGCGCAGCAGGTAGTAGCCCACCACGCTGGGCGGCAGCACCAGGGGCAGGGTGAGCAGGGCGTCCACCAGGGTCTTGCCGGGGAAGCGCCGCCGCGCCAGCAGCATCCCCAGGGCCAGGCCGATCACCAGGATCAGGGCCGAGGCGGGCCCGGTGATCCACAGGGAAAGAAGCGCGGGCTGCCAGTTCATGGAACGGCGCCGGGGGTTTCGTAGCCGAAGCTCTGCAGAATGCGCTGCCCTTCGGGACCCAGAAGGAAAGCCGCGAAACGCTGCGCCTCCCGCGTCCGCGGGCTGCCGCGGATGAGCACCAGGGCCTGGTCCAGGGGCTCGTGCCACCCGGCCGGGATCAGGATCCAGCGGCCTTGACCCTCAGCGCACAGGGAGCGGGCCACCAGCGCCGACTCCACGTTGCCCGTCTCGGCGTACTGCAGCGCCTGGGCGATGTTCTCCGCGAACACCAGCCGGGGCAGCACCCGCTCCCATATCCCCGCGGCCCGCAGCGCCTGTTCGGCGGCCAGTCCGTAGGGGGCCAGGCGCGGGTCGGCGATGGCGATGCGCTTCACTTCGGGCCGGGCCAGGTCTTCCAGGCCCCCGAAGTCCAGGCTGCTGTCGGCCCGCCACCACAATGCCAGTCGGCCGCGGGCGTACACCGCGAAGCTTCCCGGCAGGGTAAGATCCAGGCTCTCCAGGCGCCTCGGGGTGGCCGTGTCCGCGGCGACCAGCAGGTCCACCGGGGCCCCCTGCTCGATCTGGGCCGCCAGCTTGCCCGTAGAGCCAAAGTTGAAGAGCATCGGAATCCCGGTGGAGGCCTCGAACTCGGATTCCAGACGCTCGCAGGCATTGCGCAGGTTGGCTGCGGCGGAGATCAACAGGCGCGGAGGTGCTGCCGGAAGACAGGCGGCGGACAGGCAGATCAAAAGCGACGCGCCCAGCGCACGGGTAGCTGCGGGCATGTGCGTATTATATACTACTGACAGGGGGTGACGCATGTCGCAGTTCTACCTGCTCTCGGTCGTTTCGTGCGTGCTCACGGGTTTGGTGCTCTCCGGCGACTATCTCGGGGCGCGCGTCCCGGCGCTGGCCACCTTCCGGGCCTGGCTGGAGAGCCGCGGCGCGGCGCTCACGCTGGGTCTGGCCACCGCCATAATCGGGTTCCTCAAGCTGTTCATCCGCGCCCCGGGCGACAGCGTGGCGGTGGTCGGCGACCTGCTGCCGGCGATCGCGGGCATGGCCATCGGGGCGACGCTCTTCTTCGAGGCGCTGCTGCGCAAGCCGGCGACCCCGGAGCGCCCGGTGGAGCGCTACGCCAAGGCGGTGCTGACCTACCGCATCCCCCTGGGGCTGGTGGGTGTGGCCGTAGCCCTGCTGCACTTCCTGTTCCCCAGAGCGGTCATCCTGTGAAGGGGGTCGGCGTGGTCAGGCTGATCGTCGGCGTGGTGATCCTGATCCTGCTGGGGGTGCTGTTCGCCCTGAACGGCACCAATGTGACGAACCTCAACCTGTTCGGCTATCAGATGGAGAACGTGCCGATCATCGCCGTGGCGATCGCCGGCTTCGTCCTGGGGGTGCTGTACTCCTTCATCCTGTATTTCATGCGCTTCCTGGCCCGGCGCCGCCGGGCTTCCTTGCAGGACAGGGACCGGGCGGTGCGCGACCGCGAGCGGACGGTCCAGGACAGGGAAAAGCAGCTGGAGACGCTGGCGGAGGGCGTGGAGGATACACGCGAGGTCCGGCAGGGGCCCGGCGGCCGGGACACCGAGGAGCAGCCCGCGGGCAAGCGCCGGCGGGGCCGATAAGCCTGCGGCTTACGGTTTCGGCGGCTCCAGGGAAAGGATCATCCGGCCGCCCTTGAACATGCTCACCCGGCCGGTGGATTGGGAGAGCACCACCGCCAGCGTGTCGGTTTGCGCGGTGACCGCTCCGGCCGCCGTATGCCGGGCTCCCAGGCCGGAGGGCAGGCCGTCCACCTCCTTCTCCGAGCGCAGGTAGGCCCCCGCGGAGAGCACCACCCCGTCGCCGCGCACGATGAACGCCCCGTCGATGGTCGAGAACTCCTTGATCGTCTCCTCCAGGCTGGGGTCCAGAATCGAGCGCTCCTCGTCGCGGTAGCCCCGGAAGGGGTTGATCACCAGCTGCTGGGCCAGAGCCTGCACCCGCTCGCTGTCGCCCAGGACGAAGGTCGTGCCCACCGGACGCCCCTCCCGCCCCTCACGGGCCAGGTCCGTGGCGATCTGCAGCACCCGCTCCAGCACCTGGGGCTCCACGTCCCCCAGCGGGGTGTCGTTCTGCGTGGGCAGAAAGGTAGGCACCTCCCGCTCGACGTCGATCACCATCAGGGTATCCAGGATCCCGCTTTCCGGCACCCCGAAAATGCCGACCACCTTGTCCTTCTTGGCGAAAAGCCCCTGGGAAAGCCCGAACAGCAGGGACAGGGCTACCTGAGTGGTGCGGTTCAGGCCGGGGAAGGGCACCTGGATCACGGCCCCCAAGGAGGCCAGCTTGCCGCTGATGGCGGCGCGGTCACGGGTGACCAGGATCGTCCGGATTGTTTCGGGGATATACGGGAGGAAATCCAGCGGGCCCATGGCGTCCACGTGCAGCATGATGGCCTTGGCCCGCACCTCCTGGGCCAGGGCCACGGCGTGCTCGCAGACCAGCCGCGATTGGGCGAAGACCGCCGGGGCGATGCGCTCCCGCTCGATCTCCCCGCCGCTCAAGACCAGGCGGTAGATCTCCGCGGCGGAGCGGGCCGCCAGCACCCGTTCCACCAAAGCAGTGGAGCGGATCGTGCGGGCCACGTCCGCCAGCAGCATGATGTGCCCGTCCACGTCCTGCGCCCCGCCCAGGATCAGGACCAGCAGGTGCACGGGCTGGCCGTCGCCGGAGTCGAAATGGATGCCCGCGCGGCTGCGCCCCAGGGTCACCAGGAAGGTGCCCAGCCCCGGCAGACGGGCGTGCGGCAGGGCGATGCCGGGGGCGATCCAGGAGCTCACGGTCCTCTCGCGCTCCAGCACGGCCCGCAGCACCTTGTCCTTCTTGAGCTCGGGGACTGAGCGGCACGCCGCGTCGACCATCTCCCGCAGCGCCCCGGCCTTGGAGCGGTTGCGCAGAAACACGATGCGTTGGGGGCTTAGGTATTCAGCCAGGTTCATGAACGGGGCCTCTCGCAGTGGGCTGCCCTGGCTTCAGCCAAGGTGCAGCTCCGCCCGCGCCCGCTCCAGGGCCCAGCGCCGGAACTGCTCGTAGGCCATCTCCTCCTCCGCGTCGCCGAGGATCTGGTGCCCGCTGCTCGTCTGCTCGGTCAGGCAGGGGGCGCCCAGCAGGGAGGTCTCCAGGTTGAGCGACAGCACCGGCTTGTTCTCCCTGTGGGGAAAGATCAGCAGGCGGTAGTGATACTGGCTGTGGCGCCGCTCATCCGAGCCTTCCACTTGCAGCCCCACAGCGCGGTAGTCCCCCAGGGGGAAACGTTCCACCACCTGGCCGGTGAGGAGGTCTTTTATCCAGGAGAAATCCGCGATGAACTCCATGCGACCTTCTCTTCAGCTACTTAGGTTATCGGAGGCTGGGTCCTTGCCCTCAATGTACGAACCTGGCGCAAATCGAGGCAAGCAGGGGCTCTGCGATGACCCGCCTCGAAGCGGCTTGCGGCCCGTTCTGCGGCCATCCGGCCACCTGACCGGCCCCTCTCCCGGCAAGCACCATTATCCGCTATACTCTGCCGATGGCGTCTCAACAGGCCGGCTGCGCCGTGGAGGAACGTGCATGCGAGCAGTGAGCGCGGGGCGCCGGCCGGCCAGCCTGGCTTTCCTGGCCGCCCTGGCAGAGCAGGCTCCTGTGCGCCGCCTTTCCCGCGGCGAGAAGGTGGTGGTGTTCAGCGACCTGCACCTGGGCGGCGGCGGCCGCCGGGACGACTTCCTGCCCAACGGCGAGCTGCTGGCCGCCGCGCTGCGGCTCTACTACCTGCCGGGCCGCTTCACCCTGGTGCTCAACGGGGATGTGGAGGAGCTGCAGCGCTTCTACCTGCCACAGATCCGGCGGCGGTGGGTCGGCTTCTACGCGCTGCTGGAGGAGTTCGCCCGCCTGGGGCGCCTGGAGCGGCTGGTCGGCAACCACGATGCGGAGCTCGCCGTCCTGGGCGACCCCTATCCCGCGCCGCGCCTGCTGGAGTCGCTGCGCCTGGTTCAGGGCCGGGAGAGCCTGCTGCTGCTTCACGGGCACCAGGCTTCCTACCTGCAGACTCGGTTCCTGGGCCTGGTCGCCGTCCTGCTGCGCTACGTGGCCAATCCCCTGGGCATCCACAACTGGTCGGTGTCCCGCTCCAGCCGGCGCCGCTTCCGGGTGGAGCGGCGGGTGTACGCCTTCGCCCGCGACCGCCGGCAGGTGGTTCTGATCGGGCACACCCACCGGCCCCTGTTCGAGTCCCTGTCCAAGCTGGACACCCTGCGCTTCCGCATCGAAAACCTCTGCCGCCAGATCCCCGCGGCCGGCCCGCGGCGCAGGCCCGCGCTGGAGCAGGAGCTGGCCGCGCGCAAGGCGGAACTGGAACACGTGCTGGCCAGGCGGGGCAGGGACCCGGAGGGAAGCCTCTACGACTCCCCGCTGCTGGTGCCCTGCCTGTTCAACTCCGGCTGCTGCATCGGGAAACGGGGACTAACGGGGCTGGAGATCGCCGAGGGCGGCATCGCCCTGGTCCACTGGTTCGACCAGAATCGCAGCGAGCACGCCGGGGAGGCCCTGGCCGGCACCCCCTACCGACGGGAGGTGCTGGAGCGGGAGCCGCTGGACTACCTGTTCACTCGCGTGCGCCTCCTGTCCTGAAGCTCCCGTGGGAGCTTCCTTGACAGCTGGGCGGCTTTTCGCCGAAACTGCTGCGAGTCGTCCATGGGAATCGTCCGCCGACTTCGCAGTCCCCGCCGCTGGGCCGCGGCCGCGCTGGTGCTGGCCGTCCTCAGCCTGGTCGGCTGCGCGGCCGCGGGCAATGACGCGGCCGCGGGGCAGCGGGCGGGTCAGGCTGCGGGAACGCAGGCCGCGGACCTGGAGCGCGGACCGGCCGCCCGCGTGGTCTCGATCAAGAACATCGGCTCCGACACCCTGGTGAACCTGGCCCTGGCCTGGGCCGAAGCCTACATGGCCGCGCACCACGAGGTGCACATCTCCGTGACCGGGGGCGGGTCGGGCACCGGCATCGCCGCCCTGCTCAACCGCACGATCCCGCTGGCCAACGCCTCCCGGGCCATGAGCGGGGAGGAGCTCGCCTCGGCGCGCGCCGAAGGCTTCCAGCCCGTGCAGCACACGGTGGCCCTGGACGCCATCGCGGTGGTGGTCAACCCCGCCAACCCGGTGGACCGCCTGACCATTCCCCAGATCGCCGATATCTACACGGGGCGCATCCGCCGCTGGAGCGAGGTGGGCGGCGAGGACCGGCCCATTGTGCTGCTTTCCCGGGAGTCCAACTCCGGCACCTACGTGTACTTCATCGAGCGGGTGATCCGCCTGGGCCGCAAGGACAATCGCGACCTGCCGTCCCCGGAGACCCTGCTCATGCCCTCCTCCGAGGGGATCAGCGCCGAGGTGCGCCAGAACCCCAATGCCATCGGCTACGACGGCCTGGGGTACGTGACCCGGGACCAGAAGGTGGTTGCCGTGGCCGCCGAGGAAGGCCGGCCCTACGTCCTGCCCGAGGCCGCCACGGTGCTGGACGGCTCTTATCCAATCGCCCGGCCGCTGTACATGTACACGGCCGGCGAGCCTCAGGGAGCGATCGCCGCTTATTTGTCGTGGATCCTGGGCGAGGGGCAGGCGCTGATCGAGGAGCTGGGCTTCGTGCCGCTGACCGGCCGCGAGAGCGCGGCCGACGGGGAGGCCAGGTGAGGCCCGAAAGGCGGGGCGCTGTGCCCGTTCCGCGGGGCGAAGCCCCCGTTAAGGGGCGCTCCGCGCCCGGCAAACGTGGCTCCGCTTCCGTCCGCGCGCCCGCCGGCCGCCCGCGCTGGTCGGAGTTCGGCGTCGAGGCCCTGATCCGCGTACTGGGCTTCTCCACCGTGGGCTTCGTCCTGCTGATCTTCGCCTTCCTGCTGCGCGAGGGGCTGCCGGTATTCTTCGAGCTGCCGGCCGGCGCCCTGCTGGGCAGGCTCTGGTACCCGACGTTCGGCAGCTTCGGCGCCCTGCCGCTGATCCTGGGCTCGGCGCTGGTGACCCTGCTGGCCGTGCTCATCGCCGTGCCCCTGGGGGTGGCCGCCGCCGTGTTCGTGCGGGAGGTGGCCCCCCACTGGGCGCGCGAGGTCCTGAAGCCCCTGATCGAGGTGCTGGCCGGCATCCCCTCGGTGGTGCTGGGCTTCTTCGGTATGAGCGTGCTGGCCCCCCTGGTGCGGCAATGGCTGGGCGCGCCCACCGGGCTGACCGCCTTCACCGGCGCCCTGGTGCTGGCCTACATGAGCCTGCCCACGATTATCAGCGTGGCCGAGGACGCGCTGGATGCCGTGCCCCGCAGCTACCGTGACGCGGGCCTGGCCATGGGGGCCACCCGCTGGCAGACCACCTGGCGGGTGGTGGTGCCGGCTGGCCGCTCCGGGGTGATCATGGCCGCGATGCTGGGCATGGGGCGGGCCATCGGCGAGACCATGGCTGTGATGATGGTGACCGGAAACGCCGCCCGCCTGCCCCTGGACGCGGCGGCTTTATTCAAGCCGGTGCGCACCATGACCGCCACGATCGCCGCGGAGATGGGGGAGGTGGCCCGTGGCGGGGTGCACTACCACGCCCTGTTCGGCATCGGCATTCTGCTTTTCCTGCTGACCTTCCTGATCAACCTGGCCGCCGCCCGGTCCATCTTCCGCCGCCGGCGCAAGGGAGGTTTGCGGTGAGCGGCCGCCTGTGGGTGCAGCGCCTGGGCTTCCTGCTGCTGGGGCTGGCCACCCTGGTGGTGGTCGCGCCGATCCTGGTCGTGGTGCTGGAGATCGTCGTGCGCGGCATCGGGGCGATTGATTGGGAGTTCCTCTCCGCCATGCCCCGGGCCGGAATGAAGGAAGGGGGGATCCTGCCGGCGATCGTGGGCACGCTGCTGCTCACCCTGGGCACGGCCCTGGTGGCGGTGCCGGTGGGGGTCGGCGGGGCGATTTACCTGGCGGAGTACGCGCGCGACACGGCCTTCACCCGGGCCATCCGTCTGGCCATCGTCAACCTGGCGGGCATTCCCTCGATCGTGTACGGCTTGTTCGGCCTGGGTATGTTCGTGCTGTTCCTGCGCTTCGGCGCCTCGATCCTGGCCGGCTCCCTGACCCTGGCCATCATGACCCTGCCGGTGGTGATCTCCACCTCGGAAGAGGCCCTGCGCGCGGTGCCCACGGAGTTCCGCACCGTGGCCGCCAGCCTGGGCGGCACGCGCTGGCAGGGCATCCGCACGGTCGTGCTGCCGCAGGCCCTGCCGGGCATCATTACCGGCGTGCTGCTGGGCCTGCTGCGCGCCGCCGGGGAAACCGCGCCGATCCTGTTCACGGTGGCCGCCTTCTATCTGCCGCAGCTGCCCCGCTCGCCCCTGGACCAGACCATGGCGCTGCCCTACCACCTCTACGTGATCAGCACCCAGGTGCCCGGCATGCCGTCGAGCGTGCAGAACGGCACCGCCTTTGTGCTGCTGGCCCTGGTGCTGCTGCTCAACTTCGCCGCCGCCTGGATCCGCCGCAGCTTCCGCCGCCGGAGGCCGTGGTGAGCAAGGTCAGCATCCGGGAGCTGAGCTACTCCTATGCCGGCTCCCCGGAGCCGGCGCTCTCGCGCGTGAACCTGGAGCTGCCGGAGAAGGCCGTAGTGGTGCTTTTCGGTCCGGCCGGGGGCGGCAAGACCACCCTCCTGCGCCTGGTCAACCGCCTGAACGACCTGGTGGAAGGCGCCGCCCGCAGCGGGCGAGGTTCTGCTGGACGGAGAGGACATCTACGCCCCGGGAGTGGACGTGACGGCGCTGCGCCGGCGGGTGGGCATGGTCTTCGCCCTGCCCCTGCCCCTGCCGGGAAGCATCCGCGACAACGTGGTCTACGGCCCGCGCCTGGCAGGGGTGCGGGACCGCGCCCGCCTGGAGGAGCTCACCGAGCGCAGCCTGCGCCAGGCCGCGCTTTGGGAAGAGGTGAAGGACCGGCTGGAGGCCTCGGCCTTCAGCCTTTCCGGCGGGCAGCAGCAGCGCCTGTGCATCGCCCGCAGCCTGTCCCTGGAGCCGGAGGTGCTGCTCCTGGACGAGCCGACTTCCGGCCTGGACCCGATTTCAACGGCCAAGGTCGAGGAGTCCCTGCTGGCCCTCAAGAGCTCTTTCACGATCGTGATCGTGCCGCACAGCGTGCAGCAGGCGGCGCGCATCGCCGACCGGACGGCCTTCCTGCTGGGCGGGGAGCTGGTCGAGGTCGGCGAGGGCCAGCAGGTGTTCACCTCCCCGCGCGACAAGCGCACGGAGGACTACATCACCGGAAGGTTCGGCTGACATGGCGGAGCGGGCGAAGTTCGCGGTGCATCAGTTGAGCGTCTACTACCGGGCGCGCCAGGCGCTGCGCGACGTCACGATGGAAATATTGGAGAAGAAGATCACCGCCCTGATCGGCCCTTCGGGCTGCGGCAAGTCCACCTTCCTGCGCTGCCTCAACCGCATGAACGACACCATCCCCGGGGCCCGCGCCCGGGGCCGCATCCTGCTGGAGGAGGCGGATATCCTGGCCCCGGGCACCGACGTGGTGGCTCTGCGTCAGAGGGTGGGCATGGTGTTCCAGCGGCCCAATCCCTTCCCGCAAGCCGTGTTCGACAACGTGGCCTTCGGCCCGCGGGTGCTGGGCCTGGCTTCCGGCCGCCGGCTGGCCGAGCTGGTGGAGTCCAGCCTGCGGGCCGCCGATCTTTGGGATGAGGTGAAGGATAACCTGTCCCAGGACGCGCTGGCCCTTTCCCTGGGGCAGCAGCAGCGCCTGTGCATCGCCCGGGCCATCGCGGTGGCCCCGGAGGTCATCCTGATGGACGAGCCTTGCTCCGCGCTGGACCCCATCTCCACGCTTCGGGTCGAGGAGCTGATGCGAACGCTGACGGCCAGCTACACGATCGTGATCGTGACGCACAACATGCAGCAGGCCGCGCGGGTGTCGGACTTCACGGGCTTTTTCTGGATCGGGGAGGATCGGGCGGGGCTGCTGGCGGAGTACGGGGCTACCGCGCAGGTGTTCACCCGCCCGCGCGACCGGCGCACGGAAGACTACATCACGGGCCGCTTCGGCTAGGAGGAAGCATATGCCACGGGAGAGATTCGAGCAGGAGCTGCGGCGCCTGGCCGGGAGGGTCCTGGAGCTGGGGGGGCTGGCCGAGACGGCCCTGAGGGACTCCGTGAGCGCGCTGGAGCGCCAGGACATCCAGCGGGCCCAGGCGCTGATCGAGGCCGACCACCGCATCAACCTGCTGCGCTTCGAGCTGGAGCACGAATCGCTCATGATCATCGCCACCCAGCAGCCGGTGGCCGGGGACCTGCGCGCCCTGGCGGCGGTTTTCGAGATCGGCACGGAGCTGGAGCGAATCGCCGACTACGCCAAGGGCATCGCCACCATCACCGTGGCCATCGGGACCGGGCCGCGCATCTCACCGCCGGAGGGCCTGGCCCGCATGGCCGAGCTGGCCTGCAGCATGCTGCGGCGATCCCTGCAGGCTTACGTCGAGGCGGACGCCCGGCAGGCGGCGGCCATCCCGGAGGAGGACAACCAGGTGGACGAGCTGTACGAAGAGGTCTACCGCCAGCTCATGGGCCGCCTGATGGTCGACCCCCGGGACGTCGATCAGGCCCTGCGCCTGACCTGGGTGGCCCACAACCTGGAGCGGGTGGCCGACCGGGTGGGCAACATCTGCGAGAGGGTGGTCTTCTGGGTGACCGGCACCATGGAGGAGATGACCGACGACTCCGGGCCCCATCGAACGTAGGGCTGGCGGAGTGCAACCGGTCAGAACCTGGCCTCAGGCACGTGCGTCCGAGGCGGTCGCAGGCGGAAGCTCCGAGAGCTTGAGAATGACTTCTTCGACACCGTCAATCAACGTGTCGGGTGCTGCGCCGTCCTCGGCAGAAATCGTGAAGCCGCACTTCTGCAGGACCCGGATGGAGGCGACATTTTGCCTGGCTACGTGAGCGTAGAGCGGCCGTGTCGCCACCTGAAGCAGGAATAGCGACAGCGCGCTGCTGGCCACACCCTTGCCCCAGTGTTCCTTGCCGATCCAGTAGCCTACCAGCGTTTTTCCGGCCGTCTCAAAGCTCACGATGTTTCCCTGCCACCCGTCCTTCGAAGAGGATGGTCCGGGCGGTGACCTTCGGGTCGGCCAGGATCCTGGCCCAGTGCGCCATGAAGGCCTCCCGGTCACGGGAGGGGAAGGCGGCCATCCGAGCCGCTTCCGGGTCACTCTGGTGTTCGAAGAGAATCGGGAGGTCGGCTTCCGTCACCTCCCTTAAGCGAACCTCGCTTTTCACAAGGCTGACACACCTTCCTTGCTCAGGGCCAGGATACCACGGCGAAGAAGGCCAGGCGCGGGTGCGACTGCCTACCCGGAGCGCTGGATGCCTGGCGCAATAGGCTGATGCTGGGCCTACCCGCTGGCCGGCGTCGCGGCGCTCGCCACCCGATCGCGGCCTTCCGCCTTGGCGCGGTACAGGGCGGCGTCCGCGGACTTGATGAGCTCGCCGGGTTCCCGGCCGTGGTCGGGGTAGACCGCCACTCCCAGGGAGATGGTGACCGGTCCCAGGGGCTTGTCCAGGTAGCTCACCGCCATCTGCTTCACGTGCAGCCGCAGCTGCTCCGCGCGCCGGGTGGTCACTTCCAGGGTGGCCTCCGGCAGGATGAGCAGGAACTCCTCGCCTCCGTAGCGGCAGGCCACGTCCCCCGCGCGCAGGTGCTCCCGCATCGCGGCCCCCAGGCTGCGCAGCAGCTCGTCGCCCGCTCCGTGACCGAAGCCGTCGTTGAACTCCTTGAAGTGATCGATGTCCAGCATGATGAGGCCCACGGTGAGCCTCTTGCGCTCCGCCCGCCGCAGCTCCAGCTCCAGGGCCTCCTCCATGTAGCGGCGGTTGTGCAGGTTGGTCAGCGGGTCGTGGATCGAGAGCTCTTTCAGCGTGCTGCGCAGCTTGAGGTTGGAGAGGGCCAGGCCGATGTGCTCGGCCACCGAGACGGCGAAGGCCTGGGCCGGCTCCGGGCAGCGGCTCACGTGGAACAATCCGAGGGACTCGCCCATGGCCGACAGGGGGACGCACAGCAGCCCGGCGCCGGGGCGAGACGGTGCGTGGCGGCAGGGCGGCTGCCCCGATTCGGCGGTGACTGCGTGCACCTGCCCCAGCCGCAGGCCCCAGCAGTCCTCGGACTTGAAGGCGGCGGTCTCCGGCGGCGCCGCTCCCCACTCCGCGGCGATGACCAGCAGATCCTTGGCGGGCTCGTGCACGTACAGCGCCCCGGAGGTGGCGGGCAGGAGCCTGGGCGCGTATTGGGCGACCACCGGGTAGGCCTCCTCGGTGGAGAGGCAGGCCTGGAACACGTCGCCCACCTCGTTGAGCAGGCGGATCTCGCGGTTGTGCTGGTCCAATTCCTCCACCCGGCTGGTCAGGATCAGCCGGGAGCTTTCCAGCTCCTGCTGCAGCCGCTTCTGCTTCTCCACCTCGCGGGAAAGGGCCAGGGTGCGCTCCTCCACCAGGCGCTCGGTGCGCCCGGCCCCGTAGATGCGGCGGGCGAAGTAGATCCCCGTGGAGGCGGTGAAGGCCAGGCCCGCTGCCAGCAGAAACCAGGGCTGCCAGGTCCGGTGCCTTGCCACGAAACCGTAGGTGGCGTGGGCTGTCAGGGTCCAGATGCGCTCCCCGGCGTCCAGGGGCTCGCTCCAGACGGTCTCCGTGCGGTTGCGGTACCTGGCCCCCGTTTTCCGGGACGGCGAGCGGTGGTAGTAGGAGAAGCGCTGCCCCTCGGGCGCCGAGGTATCCGCCAGTTCCAGGTCGATGTCGAAAGCCGGCGCCTCGGCCAGGGACGATTCGAGCAGGCCATCCACCCGAAAGGCCAATGCGGCGAGGCCTTTGATCGGCCGGAAGTCACCCTGGGAATCCTCCGGGGCCTCGTCCTCGTACACGGGCAGGAACTGCCAGACGGTGAGCTCCCCGGCTTGCGGGTCCGGAAGGCGGTTCTTGCCGCTGGCGGTCAGCTTCCCGGTTTCCCGGGCGTGGGCAATAGCTTCGCGGAGGCCGGGCACAGTGGCCAGGTCCAGCCCGAGGATGGCGGCGTTGCGCTGCCGCGGCTCCACGACCAGCACCGGGCAATATTCGCTCCTGCGCGTCGCGGGCCGGATCGCCCCGGTCTCGCTCACTTCCCGGATGCGATACCCGGGGAACACCCGGGAAGCCTGTTCAAATCCCGGTCGTTCCGCGTCCGTCAACAGCGGAATGAGGACCACGGCCTGCAGGTGCGGTTCCCGCGCGAGCACACCCTGCGAGAATTCACGGAACTCGACTGCGAAGATGCCGAAATCCCCCGGGATCGCTTCGGATGCGGCTTCGAAGAAGGCCCCGAGCAGGTGCAGCACGGTTTCATGCCTGGACAGTTCCGCGCGCAGGCTGCGGGCGCGCTCATTGGCCATGGTTTCGAAGTCGCTGCGCAGGCGCACCCGCTCGGTGGTCTGGTAATAGACGAAACCCGTTACGGTGGCCGCGGCCCCGACCAGAATGGCCGCGATCAGGCCGTAATAACGGCGTAGGAAGGCGGCCGCACGGCCCAGCGGGCTCTCGCTTCGCGCGGCGGGCGCCTCCTCAACCACCTCGGCTTGCCCGGCCAGCAGGCGGCGGACGACGGAGGCCAGCGCTTCCAGCTCACTCCAGGCCAGGAGGCCGGACTGCTCCGCGCCCGGCCTGTTCGGATTCGCCTGCTCCGGGTCCGCCTCCTCGGCAATCAGCAGAGCTGGCAGGCGGGGCTGCATCTGCTGGAGTCTCGGATCCCGACGATTCAATTCCTTCCACAGGAGTGAATCGGCGATCATCAGGTCCCAGGATCTGTGGCGCAGGGCGTTCATCAGGGAACGGCCGGACTTGACCCAGACCTGGAGCGGCTCGTACCCCGCGACGGTCAACTCGCGCAGGACGCGCGCAGCTTTGGCTTGAGTGTCCAGCACCAGCAGGGTGCGCAGCGCCTCGGCCATATGCTCATCCCAAAGGTATCACATCGGAAGCTCAAAGACCGTCTTTCCGCCCACGATGGTCATCTGGACCCGGAGGTCACGGATGCGCTCCGGGGCCACCTCCGTCGGGTCCTCGCTGAGCACGGTCAGGTCCGCCAGCCTGCCCGGGGCCAGCGTGCCTTTCTCCTCCTCCATGAACTCGGCGTAGGCCGACTCGCGGGTGTAGCAGGCCAGCGCCTGTTCGGCGCTGATGCGTTCCGGGCCCGGGCGGTTCACCGCCCGGTGGATGGCCTCCAGCGGGCGGTACTCGATCTCTCCCGGGAAGTCCGAGCCGAAGGAAAGATGGGCCCCGGCCGCGAGCAGGGAGGCGAAAGGGTAGGCCCGGGCAGCGCGCTCGCGCCCCAAAATGGCCGCGTCCTTTTCCGGAGAACCCAGCGCGGTGGGCTGGGCGGCCACCAGCACGCCCAGCTCCGCCAGGCGCCGGAAGTCCGCCGGGTCGAAGATCTGGGCGTGTTCCAGGCGCAAGCGCAGACGCTGCACCGCGGGGCGCCGCGCGCGCACCTCCTGGACCGCGTCCAGGATGCCGCGGATCATGCGGTCCCCGATGGCGTGGAAGGCGACCTGCCGGCGAGCGCGCGCGGCCGCCCGCACAATCGCCAGCAGATCCGCCGGGGTGCCGTTGGGGGTGCCGAAGTTCTCAGGCTCCCCGGCATAGGGCTCCAGCATCCAGGCGGTGTGGGTGGAGAAGGTCCCGTCCATCAGGTACTTCCACGGGCCCCGGCGCACCCAGCTTCGGTCGTAGCGGGCCAGTCCCATCAACGGGCGCATCCAGCGGTCGTTGCCGTACGCCCAGCAGGTGAAGCGGCAGGTGAGCCGGCCGCTCCTCCGGTACTCGTTCAGCAGCCAGACGGTGGTGGGCACCCAGGTGTTGTCCTGCACCGAGGTGATCCCCGCCTCCGCCAGCAGGCCCAGGCAGGCGTCCAGGAGGCGGGCCCGCAGCTCGCGGTCGAACACGTGGCGGCGCATGCGCTTCAGGTGCAGCGGGTAGATGGCCGCGTCCCGCAGGATGCCGGTGGGTTCCCCGTCGGGCCCGCGCGCGATCTCCCCGCCCACCGGGTCGGGGGTGCCCCTGCGGATGCCGAGGCGGGCCAGCATGGCCGAGTTCAGCCAGGCGGCGTGCCCCGAGAACTGGTAGAGCACCACCGGATTGTCCGGGAAGGCTTCGTCCAGCAGGGAGCGGTGGGGAGAGGGGCATTGCGGATAATCCCAGCCGTAGGCCCACAGGATCTCACCCGCCCGCGCGCCGGCGAAGCGCTCACGCAGCACCTCCAGGATCTCGCGGGGGCCCAGGCCGTGCACCCGCACGCGCGAGAAATACTCCCCCATGGACAGGGCATGCAGGTGGTTGTCGTTGAACCCGGGGATCAGGCAGCGCCCGGCCAAGTCCAGGCGCCGCGCCCCCGGGAAGGCCAGGGGCGCGAGTTCGGCGGCGGAGCCCACGGCGGCGATGCGCTCGCCGCGCACCAGCACCGCCTCGGCCCGCGGGCGCGCGGGGTCCATGGTGAGGACCCGGCCGCCGGTGAGTAGCAGGTCGCTCATGGGCGCACTTACTGCAGGCTGCGGACGCGTACCTCCACGCCCTTGCCTTCCAGCAAGGCCGCCAGCCGGTCGGGGTCCGTGTCGCCGTAGTGGTAGGGGTACAGCAGGCGCGGCTTGAAAGCCCGGGCGGCTTTGGCCACCTGCTCCGGGGTCATGGTGTAGGGCTGGTTCATGGGCAGGAAGGCGATGTCGATATTCCTCAGCGCTTTCATCTCCGGCGTGTCCTCGGTGTCCCCCGCGATGTAGAGGCGCTTGCCGGCGATCGTCAGCAGGTAGCCGTTGTCGCGTCCTTTGGGGTGGAAGCGGTTCCGGCCCGCGGAGGTGTTGTAGGCTGGGATGGCTTCAATCTTGACGGAGCCCACGGTCCGGGATTCCCCATTGCGCAGCGCCACGGCGCCGCTAAGCTTGTCGGTCGAGGCGGGATTGGCCACGATCACGGTCCCGGGGCGGGTGATCCGCGCCACCGCGGCGGGGTCCAGGTGGTCGCCGTGCTCGTGCGTAATCAGGATCAGGTCCGCCGGCGGCAGGGCGGCGTAGTCCGCCTCGGCGCTCACCGGGTCCACATGGATGATCCAGCCGTTGTAGTCCAGCATCAGGGTCCCGTGGCCGAGAAAGGTGATCTTCAGGCTGCCGCCAGGAAGTGGGAAGGAGTCGGTCCGGGGGGGCTCTTCGGCCCCCAGCGAGGAGGCGGCCAGAGCCAGCAGGAGCAGGCTTGCGGGTCTCATGTCTATAGTATACTACACCGGGCTCGCCGCCGGCGCATCAGGACCAGCGTTCGCGGCGCACCAGCTCGGCCAGGGGCTTGCGTTTCTTCTCTTTCAGCTGGTCGGCCGGGTAGCCCAGCGGGCTGAAGGCGATCGGCTCCACGCCCGCCGGCAAGTCCAGGACCTCCCGGGCGGCGGCGGGGTCGAAGTTCGCGATCCAGCAGGTGCCCAGGCCCTCGGAGGTCGCGGCCAGGACCAGGTGGTCCATGACGATGGCTGCGTCCACGTCCGCGTAGCTCTTGCCGTCGCTTCGCACCCAGGCCTCCGCCTGCAGGCTGCACACCCCGAGCACCAGCGGCGGCTCGAGGAACCAGGAGCGGTGGTACAGGCGCCCCAGCTCCTCCTGGCGCCCCTCCGTTCGGATCACCAGCACCCGGAACGGCTGGCGGTTGGCCGCCGTGGGGGCCAGGCGGGCGGCCTCCAGCACCCGGGCCAGGACCTCCTCGGGCACCGGGTCGCTTTTGTAGGCCCGCACGCTGTAGCGGCGGCGGATGAGCTCGGCGAACTCCATGGACACCTCCTGGCCTATTGTTCCCTCGGCTTGCCCCGGCTGTCAACCGCGCGAAGGAGGGGACATTGCGCTAGACCGCCGGCGACCGCTACGATACTGGTATGGGCAAGCGGAGCGACAGGGTGGTGTTCACCCCGGCGCGCATCGGAGGTCTGCAGCTGCGCAACCGGCTGATCCGGGCCGGCTGCTACGAAGGCCTGGCCCGCGGCGGGGAGGTCACGGAGCCGCTCATCGAGCATCACCGGCGCCTGGCCGCCGGCGGCCTGGCCATGACCACCCTGGGCTACTGCGCGGTGTCCGCCGACGGGCGGGCCTTCGCCGACGAGCTGTGCGCACGGGCGGAGCTCCTGCCGGGGCTGCGGCGCTTCGTCGAAGCCGTGCACGCCGAGGGGGCGGCGGCCTCCGTGCAGCTGGTGCACTGCGGCTTTTTCGCCAGCCCGCGAGTGATCGGCCGGCGCCCGCTGGGGGCTTCGCGCAAGCTTTGCCTGTATCGCGGCGCGGTGTGCGCGCAGATGAGCCCGGCCCAGATCGAGGAGAAGACCGCGGATTTCGCCGGCGCCGCCCGCCTGGCCCGGGAGGCGGGCTTCGACGCGGTGGAGCTGCACGCCGGGCACGGCTACCTGCTCAGCCAGTTCCTGTCGCCCTGGACCAACCGGCGGCGGGACCGCTACGGCGGCAGCCTGGAGAACCGCCTGCGCTTCCCGGCGGAAGTGGTGCGGCGGGTGCGCGCGGCGGTCGGCCCCGACTTCCCCGTGCTGGTCAAGCTCAACCAGCGCGACGGCTTCCCCGGCGGCCTGGAGCTGGAGGAGGCGGTGGCGGTCGCGCGCGGCTTCCAGCAGGCAGGGGCCAGCGCCCTGATCCCGAGCTGCGGTTTCACCGCCCGCACCCCCCTGTACATGCTGCGCGGCAACGTCCCGGTCCGGGAAATGGCCGCCAACCAGCCCGGGGCGTTCCTGCGCCTGGCCATGCGCCTGTTCGGCAGCCTGTTCGTGCCGCGCGATCGCTATGAACCGCTGTTCCTGCTGGAGGGCGCCCGCCGTATCCGGGAGGAGGTGAGCATCCCGGTGATCTACGTGGGCGGCGTGCTTTCCCTGGAGCACATGGAAGAGGCCCTGCGCGCGGGCTGCGCCTTCGTGCAGGTCGGCCGGGCCACGATTCGCGACCCGGCCTTCGCGGCGCGGCTGGCCGGCGGCGAAATCAGCGAGTCGGACTGCGACCTGTGCAACCGCTGCATCGCCGCCATGGAGGCCGGGGGGGTCCGCTGCATCTCCGCGGAGCGCGGCCTGCTGCCGCGCCCCTTTTAGCCCCGTCTGGCAGCCGTCAACCGGCTCAGAACACGTACGCGATTCCGGCCGATGTGGTAGCTGGTGGAGCCGTCCGTGGTCTGCATGTACTTGAAGCGGTAGGACAGGCCCCAGTGGCGGGTGAAGAACACGTTGGCCAGCGCGTCCACCGTGTGCAGCAGGTCGTCCGCGTTGAAGGTCGCCTTGTACTTGGCCTGCAGCTCGATGAAGTGGAAGATCGTCGCGCCCACACTCAGACCCGCGATGCCGTAGAGGGTTTCGTCGTCGATGTTGCATCGACGGGGTACGGGGGGGCCGGGCGGATCACGACGGTAACGACTGTCCCGCGCGTGATGTCGTACTCCGCGCCCGCCCAGGGAAAGATGGACAGGAGCACCTTGTCCCGCGAACCCAGGTAGAAGTAGTGGCCGGCCCGGGCGTACGGGACGTAGACCGTCAGCGGCATCTTGAAGTCGAGATGAACTGCGAGCTCAACGCGTCGCCCGCGTCCATGTCCAGGCTGATCACCTCGAAGCCCGCCCCCACGGCGGCCTTGCCCAGCGGGTTGGACCAGACGTAGAAGTCGCCGATCAGGTGGCCGCCCCAGAGCTGGCTGTAGTTGATGTCGGCCGAGTGGTAGACGAAGGCATTGGCCTGGAAGAGGTCCGGGTTCACCCACTGGAAGAAGAGCCCCTCCATGAGCTTCGTGTCCTTCCAGGTCGATCGTGTACATCGGATCGGTCTTCTGGTACACGTTCGTCGCCGCCCCCAGGTAGGGGACGATGACCCGAATATTTTCCGCCTGCAGCGCGCCCGCCAGCAGCGCGAGCAGGACCATCGCCGCAAATATCTTCTTCATCTCTCGAATGTAACGTACATGGCAGGGGACTGGCAAGATTCGTCTACTGCAGCCTGTCCAGCTTGTCCTTGGTGGCCTGGTGGAAGGGGTCGATCTGGAGGGCCCGCTGGTAGAACTCGCGCGCGGCGCCGGGATTGTTCTGCCGCACCGCCAGATCGCCCAGGCTGATGTAGCTCTGGATGAAGCCCGGGTCCTTGTCCATGACCTCCCGGTACACGGCCTCGGCCCGGGCGTAGTCCTTGAGGCCCGCCAGGGCGCGCCCGAGCCAGATGCCGCCCCAGGAGTAGTCCGGCATCAGCCGGCGGGCCTCTTGAAACAGCGCCGCCGAGCGCTCGTAATCCTTGTTCCGGTAATAGGCCTTGCCCAGGTCCAGCACGGTGTTCCCGTCGTCGGGCTCCAGCTCACGGGCGCGGGTGAGCGCCGCGATCGCTCCGGGGAAGTCCTTCAGGTCGTAGCGGGCGTTGCCCAGCAGGCGCAGTGCCGCTTGGACGGCAGGCTTACCCGCACGCCCATGGAAGGCCTTTTCGGCGTTCGAACTGAGCATGAGCTGCTGCTGCCAGGAGCCGGGTGTAGGTCGCTGCCGAGGTTCTATTTCCCTCCAGCAGAACCCCATGCGCATCGTCCCGATCGCCGGCCGGCGATCGCGCAGAAGAAACGTCGAGGTGCGGGCGACGGCCTCCGGCCAAAGTCTGACGAGCCTGCTCGTCCGGTGTCCTTTCTCAGTCCCGAGTCGGCCTGGCAATGTAACAGGCAATCAGGCGGAGGGCAAGATTCCCCTGCATGGTAGTCCGTTCAAGAAAGAGCAAGAACGAGAGAATTCGAATCTATTGTCGAATTTCCACGACAGAGCGAAGGGGCCGGTCGGGAGAGCGACGCGGCGCGGCTCAGCGCGGGCGGATGCTTTCCAGGCTTTCCTGCAGGCTCTGCCGGTACTCGACGTACAGCTTGTAGGGCCCGCCGGCCTCCGCCAGCAGGATGCTGGTCCCCGGCCACCAGCAGCGCGGTCAGGTAGACGTAGCTTTCCTGGCCGTAGGGCACCACCCACTCCAGGGCGCTGCCGGGCAGGTTGCCGGCCTCGAAGGAGCGGCCCTCGCCGTTGGGCCGGTAGCCCTTCCTTGGTCAGGTGCGACTTCAGCGCCTCGCCCCAGAAGGCCAGGTCTTTCGCCGGTTCGTTCTGGAAGGAGCGCACGCGGAAGGGCAGGCCCTCCGGGCTCAGGGCCCGGTAGCTGCCGTCCCTGGCCGGCGCCGGCCTCGGCGTAGCCCGCGGGGGGCCGGAGGCGAGCCGGGGGGCGGTGCGCCCCGGGCCGGCGCGGCCCTCGATGAATGGGTAGAAGCTCACCTGGTTGATCCAGGGGAAGGAAGAGGGGATGTCCTCGGGCAGCGTGGCCTGCACGTAACGCATGGCCACCTCCACCCGGGCGTAGGTCGCGGTCCACGTTCAGGCGGGCCAGGGCGGCCTGCAGGCTCTCCACCTCCTGGACCAGGGCGAGCATCTCCCGCTCGATGGCCAGGGTGCCGGCCGTGTCCGCCTGGTCCAGGAGCGCCAGGTTGCGCCCGAGGATCTCCCGGCGGCTGGCCAGGCTGGACTGGGTGCGGGCCAGCTGCTCGCGCAGGTCCACCGCCTGCGGGGAGAAGTCCAGGATGTCCTCGGAAAGCTCTTCCAGAAACCCCCTCAAGCGGGGCAGGGCGCCGTGGGGCAGCCGCAGGCTCACCCGCTCGCGGGACTTGTACAGCAGGTACCCGTCCTGGGCCTCGGCCCAGGCTTCCAGGCCATCGGCCGCCTGGTCGGCGTCGGCCACCAGCATGGTCACCCCGACGCTCTGGTGCAGGTAGCTCTCCTCGGCGCCGGCCACGATTGGAGCCAACAGCAGACCCAGGAACACGGCAGCGGTTTTCATGGCGGCCCCCTTCATTGGTTCGTCAGGCCTTGCAGGGCTTCCCGCACCGGGGCCAGGCGCCGGCCCAGGGCTTCCGGGTCGGGGAAGAAGGCCTCGAACACGTACAGCAGCTTGCCCTGCACGCGCACGGCCACCAGGTAGGAGTACGGCTTGGCGTCCTTGCTGGTGAACAGCACCCCCCGGAAGGCGCCCTGCTCCAGGGTTTCCGCCCTGCGGTAGCGCGGGCCCAGATGGAAGAGCAGGGCTTTCTGCCAGAACTCCTCGTCCCCGAGGGGGGCATTGCCGGTGGTGCCGATGCGCACGCGCGTGCCTTCCGGGCTCTCGGCGCGGTAGCGCTTTTCCTTGGCGAACACGGCGAAGTCGTCGCTGAGCTTGGGAACGGCCTTGCCCGCGGACTTCGGCAGGCTGGGGTACAGCGGCTGCAGCGCGGCGATCCAGGGGAAGGGGATGCCCACCCGGCGCGCCTCCCCCTCCGGCCTGCGGGGCTGCAGCTCCACCGTGATCCTCGACAGGGCGATCTGGTTTTTCAGCAGCTCCAGGGAAAGGCGGACCTGCTCGATCTCCTCGGTGAGCCGACGGATCTCGCGCAGGATGGCCAGGCGCTGCTGCACGTCCGAGTTCTTCTCCAGAAGCTGGTAGAGCCGCTCCCGGGCTCGTTCGGCCAGCCGCAGGCGGGTTTCCTGGTCGCGCAGCGTGTCGCTCACGTCGTAGGTCTCGATGGCCTTGCCGGTCACCTCGCCGAGCTTCTGCGCGGCGGCGAATACCTCCTGGAAGCGAGCGGCGGGCACCCGCAGGCTGATCACGGGGCCGTTCACCGCCTCCACGTAGCCGCCGCTGGCCGCGGCCAGATCGCCCAGCTCCTTCTTGGCCTGCTCCAGCTCGTCCACGACCAGGCGGCACCAGCCGGAGTAGATGCGGGCCCGCTTCTGCGCGCCCGGGCTGCGGCAGGGAAGCCGCCGGCTGCTGGCCGCCGGAGTCCGTGCGCGGCCGGCAGCTTTCGGGCAGGGCCGCGCTCGTCGGCCGCGCCGGCCGCCGACGGGCGCCGGGGCCGCCAGCTCCTCGGCGTAAGCCTCATCGCTGAGGGGCTTCGGACATCTTGAACTCGGGCGCCTCGTCGTATGCGCGTGCAGCGGACCGTTCGCCCAGACCGGCGCAGGCGCCCAGCGCCACGGCCAGCAATGCCAGCAGAGCCAGAGTGCGTGCGGTGTTCACGGGTAAAAGTGTAGTGCGGGAGAGCCCGAAAAACAACTCAGGAGGGCTCAGCGGCTTTCCCGGCGCCGGGAGCTTTCGCGGGCCTCCGGGCCCCGGATCCGGCCGCGCGCCCCGCGGTGCCGCGGGCCTTCCGGCGGGGGGCGCCGTTCTCCAGCTCCCGGAGCCGCTGGGCGATCAGGTTGATCTGGAACTCGATGGAGTGCAGGATCCAGAACTGGAAGTGATCCACGCGGGTCTGGCGGTGGATCATCCAGACGATCTTCAGGGAGATCAGGAACAGGGCGAGCTGGGTGGACAGGAAATGCGGGAAGCCGCCGAGCTCCAGGTTGAGGAACTCCCGCACCAGGTCGAAGACGAACAGCAGCACCACCACGGCCAGGAAGAGGATATTGATGAGCCGGTCCTTGCCCAGGTTGGAGACGCCGCCGATCTGGCCGAGCACGCCGCGGATGCGGTCCTTCTCGCTGCGGTAGCGCTCCAGCTCCTGGAGGAGCATCTCCTGGTCGTCCATCCGCGAAAGGTACGGCTCGACTCCGCGCGGGTCAAGGAGCAGGGGGGCCGCCCGCCGCCGGGGCGGACGCGCCGGGCGGAGGAGGTGGGACCCCCGGGCCGCGGATTGCCGGCCAGGGGCTTGCTTTTTTATATCTAATTCTATATATATAGTGAAATCGCTTATGAGCACACGAATGCCGACCAGAGCTTCTGATCATCGGAGGCGTGGCGGGGGGCGCGACCGCCGCGGCCCGTGCCCGCCGGATCAGCGAGACCGCCCAGATCACGCTCCTGGAGCGCGGGCCTTACGTGTCCTACGCCAACTGCGGCCTGCCCTATTACCTTTCGGGGGACATCCGCAAGCGCTCCGCGCTGCTGCTGCAGACCCCCGAAGGCTTCGACAGCCGCTACGGGGTGAAGGTGCTGGTCGGCACGGAGGCGCTGGAGATCGACCGGGAGGCCGGCCGGGTCAGGATTCGCAATGCCGAAGGGGAGTCCTGGCTGGAATATGACGCGCTGATCCTGGCCCAGGGAGGCACGCCGGCGAACCCGCCGCTGCCCGGCGGGGAGGCGCCCCATGTCTTCCGCTTATGGACCGTTCCGGACATGGACCGCATCCAGGCCTTTCTGGAATCGGGCAAGCCCGCCTCGGCCGTGGTCGCGGGCGGGGGATTCATCGGCCTGGAGATGGCGGAGGCCTTCGCCAAACGCGGGATCGCGACCACCGTCGTGGAGCTGTTGCCCACGGTCATGTCGGGCATGGACCCGGAGTTCGGCGGCTTGATTGCCGGGAGGCTGCGGGCCCACGGGGTGGGTGTGCTGACCGGCGTGGGCCTGAAGGCGGTGCTGCCCGCCTCCCGGGAGGTGGAGCTCGCCGACGGCCGGCGCCTGCCCGCGGAGCTGGTCCTGCTGTCCGTCGGGGTGCGGCCGGAGCTGGAGCTGGCCCGAGCGGCGGGCCTGGCCATGGGGGAAGCCGGCGGCCTGCTGGTCGACGAGCACCTGCGCACCTCCGACCCGCGCATCTGGGCCGCGGGGGACATGAACGAGATCGTGCACAAAGTCTCGGGCCGCAAGGTCCGCATCCCGCTGGCCGGCCCGGCCAATCGGCAGGGCCGGATCGCGGCCTCCAATGCCCTGGGCCTGCCCATGCGGTACAACGGGGCCCTGGGTTCCAGCGTCGTGAAGGTGTTCGACGCCACCGCCGCCAGCACGGGCCTGTCCGAGACCGCGGCCCGCGCCGCGGGGCTGGAGGCCGGCGCCGCCTTCGTGGTCCGGGACCACCACGCCGGCTACTACCCGGGGGCCAGGGACCTAACCCTCAAGCTGGTGTACGACCGCAAGACCCGGCGCCTGCTGGGCGGCCAGGCCTTCGGGGAGGAGGGGGTGGAGAAGCGCATCGACGTGCTGGCCGCAGCGCTGCAGGGCAGGCTCACCCTGCAGGACCTGGCGGAGCTGGACCTGACCTACGCCCCGCCGTACTCTTCGGCCAACGACCCGCTGAACGTCGCGGCCTTCGTGGGACTGAACGACCTCACGGGCTTCAGCCCTCTGATCACGGCCGGCGAGCTCAAAGCGGCGCTGGCTTCGCGAGGGGAGGCCGAGCGGCCCGTGGTGCTGGACGTGCGCAACCTCAACGAGTACGAAGCCTCCCACCTGCGCGGCGCCCTGAACATACCGGTGGACGAGCTTCGTTTCCGGCTGGAGGAGGTGCCGCGGGACAGGCCGCTGGTCGTGCATTGCCGGTCCGGGTATCGCTCCCATCTGGCATCGCGCATCCTGCAGCAGAACGGCTTCGAGCGGGTGCGCAACCTCACCGGCGGCTACATCGCCGTGCGCGCCCTCGGCGGCTTTGACATCGTGGAAGGTTTATAAAGGAGAACTTTTATGGCAGGAAATACCGTATTGGAAAAGATCCGGGCCGGCGCCCGGCTGGTCGACGTGCGGACGGCCGACGAGTTCAAGGACGGTTCCTACGACGGGGCGATCAACATCCCCCTGGCGGCGCTGTTGGCGCGGCAGGCGGAGCTGGGCCCCAAGGACCAGCCGATCGTCCTGTTTTGCGCATCCGGCGCCCGCAGCGGCCTGGGGGCGCGCCTGCTGAAGCAGGCCGGCTTCACCGACGTGGTCAACGCCGGCGGCTTGGAGGACATGCCGCGCTGAAGCTGCGCGCCGGGGACCTCCCCGGCAGCGGCCTACAGCCAGAACGAGAGCCGCACCAGCGGTCCCAGGAGCAGGGTGTCGGCGTAGTTGCTGAGGTTGAAACCCACGCCCAGGTTCACGGCGGAGAAGGCATAGTTGAGCGACACCGCCAGGTGATGGAACCGCAGCGTTCCGTAGACGGCGTTGAGGTTGTACAGGTCCAGGATGCATTTGGCGGGCAGGAAAACCTGCGCGCCGGCGCCGAAGGAGAATAGCGCTCCCGGGAACACGTCGGTGCCGAAGGCCCCCAGGAACAGGTTCAGGATCAGGCGGCGGAAGGGCAGGGTGAGCCCCGCGTTTGCCGAATAGAACACGATACTCCCGGTCGGGTCGAACAGGACCTGGCTAAAGCCCTCCAGGTGGACGGCCAGAAAGTTGGCCGATAACCGGCCGGTGACGCCCCAGCGGTCGTGGAACAGGTAGGCCCCGTCCAGGACCAGGTTGGCGTATGCCAGCTGGCGGTAGCGCGGTTCGGAAGTTTCCAGGATGTTCAACCCGAAGGGGTCGGACGTGCCGGGCGGCATACGGAAAGTCCGCGTAGCGCTCCGAGGCGGAATAGACGAACAGGATTCTGAAGAGTTCGCCGAAAAGCTGCCAGAACAGGCTGCCTTCCTCGGAATCCTCCTCGTCCTGTTCCTCCTCCTGCCTCCTCCTGCTCCGCTTGCTCCTTCTGCTCCAGGATTTTCTTCCGCAGCTCCTCCACCGTGGAATCCTCCTGGTCGGCCCGCAGCGCGGGGGCGGCGAAACCCAGAAGCAGGCAAGCGACCAGAGCCGGCAGGAGCTTGCGCATGCACCCAGTCTATGACGTCGGGACGGCGCTGTCAAAGCTGAGCGGACCGCCGGCTTGTTTCCTTTACAGGCCGGCAGGATTGAGGTATACACAACCTACGGATCGGGCGATGCCGGAATACCTGCTCCAGATCGACGGCCTGACCAAGACCTTCAAGGGGCTGCACGCGGTGGAAGGCTACCGCCTGCGCCTCGCCGCGGGGGAAATCCTGGGCATTATCGGGCCCAACGGCGCCGGCAAGTCCACGGTTTTCAACCTGCTCACGGGTCACCTGCGCCCCACTGCCGGAACGATCCGTTTCCGAGGCCGGGACATCACGCGCCTGGCTCCGGAGCGCATCGCCGGGCTGGGCATCGGGCGCACCTTCCAGAACATCCGCCTGTTTCCCGGCATGACGGTCCTGGAAAACGTGGTCTGCGCGTGCCAGCTTCACGACCGCTCGAGCCTTGCCGCGACGCTGTTGTCCTGGCCCTCCTTCCGGCGCACCGAGACGCGCCTGGTGAAGCTGGCGCGCGAGCAGCTGGCCCTGTTCGGCCTGGAGCAGCGCGCTTCGGCGCCGGCTACCTCCCTGCCCTACGGCGACCAGCGCCGGCTGGAGATCCTCCGCGCGCTGGCCCTGCAGCCGGCGCTGCTGCTGCTGGACGAGCCCACGGCCGGCATGAACAGCCAGGAGAGCCTGCGCGTGCTGGAGCTCATCCGCCGCATCCGGGAGCAGTACCGTCTCACGATCATCCTGGTGGAGCACAACATGCCGCTGGTCATGAGCCTGTGCGAGCGCCTCCAGGTTTTGAATTACGGCCAGCTCATCGCGGAGGGCAGCCCGGAGCAGGTGCGCGCGGACCCGCGGGTGGTGGAGTCCTACCTCGGACAGGTTACCGAAGATGCTGAAGCTCGAAGCAGTTGAGGTCGCCTACGGGCACATCCAGGCCCTCGCGGGGGTCAGCCTGGAGGTCCGCGAAGGCGAGCTGGTCGCGCTGCTGGGGCCCAACGGCGCGGGCAAGTCCACTACCCTGATGACCATCTCCGGGATCGTGCGGCCGCGCAGCGGCACCCTGCTCTACGAGGGCACCGACCTGGCCAAAGCCAGCCCCTTCGACATCGTCGGCCAGGGGTTGATCCAGTGCCCGGAGGGGCGCAGGATCTTCGGGGGGCTGACCGTGCTGGAAAACCTGCGCATGGGGGCGGTCCGCCGCAGGGACAAGGACGGCGTGCGCCGTGATTTGGAATCCGTGCTTTCCCTTTTTCCCGTGCTCGGCCGGCGCAGGCACCAGAGCGGGGCCACGCTGAGCGGGGGGGAGCAGCAGATGCTGGCCATCGCCCGGGCGCTGATGGGCTCGCCCCGGCTGCTCCTGCTGGACGAGCCTTCCCTGGGGCTGGCGCCCATCGTCGTGCAGGCCATCTTCCGGGTGATCCGCGAACTGCACCGCCGGGGGGTCACCATCCTGCTGGTGGAGCAGAACGTGCGGCAGGCCCTGGCCGTGGCGGACCGCGGGTACGTGCTGGCCGAGGGCAGGGTCATCCTGGCGGGCAGCGGGGGCGAGCTGCGCTCCAATCCCGAGCTGGAGCAGGCCTATCTGAGCAAGGCGCCGGAGGCCGGCAGGTGAACGCCCTGGAGCTGCTCCTGCAGCAGCTGATCAACGCCGTCAGTATCGGCAGCCTGTACGCCCTCATGGCCATCGGGCTGGCCATGGTGTTCGGCATTCTGCGGCTGATCAATTTCGCCCATGGCGACCTGATCATGGTGGGCAGCTACGTCGCGCTCCTGCTGCAGGTTCTCGGGTTGCCGTTCCCCGTCGCCGCGGTCGCGGGAGTCGCGGCCAGCACCCTGGCGGGCCTGGCCATGGAGCGGGTCGCCTACCGCCCTCTGCGCGGCGCGCACGAGATCGCCATGCTGCTCACTTCCTTTTCCGTGACCATCTTTCTGGAGAACCTGGCGATCATCCTGTTCCGCCCGACCTCCCGTCCATTCCCCGCCCCGGCGGTCCTGCGCTCGGTCATCACCATGGGCCAGCTGCGCGTGGCGGGGCTGGACCTGATCGCCATCGCCGTGGCGGCGATCCTCCTGGCCGCGCTCACCCTGTTCGTGCGGCGCACGAACATCGGCATCGCCATGCGCGCGGCCTCCCAGGACCTCCTGGCCGCCCGCCTGGTGGGCATCAACGTCAACCGGGTGATCGCCGCGGCCTTCGCCATCGGCTCGCTGCTGGCGGGAGTGGTGGGCCTGCTGTGGAGCGCGCGGGTGGGCAAGATCGATCCGCTGATGGGGTTCAACCCCGTGCTGAAGGCCTTCGTCGCCTCGGTCATCGGCGGCCTGGGCAGCCTGCCCGGCGCGGTGCTGGGCGCCTACGTGCTGGGAGGCCTGGAAATCCTGCTCCAGGGACTGCTGCCCTCCGCCCTCACCTCCTACCGGGACGCTTTCGTTTTCGCCATCCTCATCGCCCTGCTGCTGTTCCGGCCCAACGGGATCCTGGGCAGCACGGAAAAGGAGAAGATCTGATGCAGCCGGAGCCGCAGCGCGGCGCCAGCCTCTCCCTCCCGTCCCGCCTGGCCGGACCTGCCGTGCTGCTCGGGCTGCTGGCGCTCGATCCTGACCGTGGCCAGCCTCTTCGCCGGCGACTATCTGCAGCGGATCCTCATCATCATCGGCATCAACACCATCCTGGTGGTGAGCCTCAACCTGTCCAACGGCTTCACCGGGGTATTCTCCCTGGGCCACGTGGGGTTCATGGCCATCGGGGCCTACGCGGCCGCCCTGCTCACGCTGCCGGTGAGCCTCAAGGCGGTGAACCTGCCCAGCCTGCCGGCCTGGCTCGCTCAGCTGGCCTTGCCCTTCCTGCCGGCCACCCTGATCGCCGGCCTGCTGGCGATGCTCGTGGCCTTCCTGGTCGGCCTGTCGCTCATGCGCCTCAAGGGCGCCTACATCTCGGTGGCCACACTCGGCTTCCTGGTGATCGTCCAGGTGGTCCTGGTGAACTGGGACCAGGTGACCCGCGGGGCCCGCACCTTCGCCGGGGTCCCGCCGCACACCAACCTCTGGAACGTCTGGATCTGGGCCGTGCTCGCGGTGTACGTCGTGTGGCGGATCGGGGCGTCGGGCTTCGGCCGGGACATGCGCTCGGCCCGGGACGACGAGGTCGCGGCGCTGTCCCTGGGCATCAGCGTGCTGCGCTCCCGCCTGCTGGCCTTCTGCCTGAGCGCCTTCCTGACCGGGGTGGCGGGTTCCCTCTGGGCGCACTTCATCACTTCTTTTTCGCCGAAATCCTTCTACTTCGCCCAGGCCTTCAACGTGATCACCATGCTGGTCATCGGCGGCCTGGGCTCGGTGAGCGGCTCGGTCATCGGGGTTTTCCTTATTACGGTTCTTTCGGAGCTGTTGCGCAACGCCGAGCGGGGCTTCGACCTGGGGCTCTTTCGCCTGCCCCCTCTGTACGGGGCCAGCCAGATCCTGATGGCGATCCTGTTCGTGCTGGTCATCGTTTTCCGGCCGGCCGGCCTGCTGGGCGGCCGGGAAATCGACGTCCGCGCCATGCTGCGGCGGCTCTTCGGGCCGCAGCGGGGCAAGAGAGGTTCGTGAGTGGGCCTCTTTCCTGTTGCCGAGGCGGAGGTGATTTCGCTACTTTTGGATAAGGACCAACACATGAATAAATCCTACACAGCCCAGAAGAGCATTGTGATCAATGCGCCTGCCGTGAGGGTGTGGCAGGCGCTCACGCGCCCGGAGCTGGTGAAACAGTACCTTTTCGGCACGCAAATGACGGCCGACTGGCGGGTCGGCGGGGCCATCACTTACCGGGGGCAGTGGGAAGGCAAAGCCTATGAGGACAAGGGCTCGGTAAGAATCTTCGAGCCTGAAAAACGGCTTCAGACGACCTATTACAGCCCGCTTTCCGGCCGGGAGGACAAGCCCGAGAACTACAGCACCGTTACCTACGATCTGGTCGAAGCGAAGGGCAGGACGACGCTCACCGTTACCCAGGACAACAATCCCAGCCCGGAATCGGCCGAGCACTCCGCCAAGAACTGGGCGATGGTGCTGGAAGGCCTGAAAAAGCTGCTCGAGAGTTAGCAATACCAAGATATATGGAGGTAAGAGAATGAAGACAAGACTGGCCATCGTCCTGGTGGCCGCCGCCGCGCTGCTCGCCGCGGGCTGCGCCGGCAAAGGGGGCAACGCGATCAAGATCGGCATGTTGTACAACATGACCGGCGCGCAGGCCTCTCTGGACACCCCGTCCGCCAACGGGGCGAAGCTCGCCGCCAAGGAATTGAATGCCGCCGGCGGAGTGCTCGGCAAGAAGATCGAACTGGTGGCCTTCGACGGGAAGACGGACGCCGCCACCATCGGCAACTCCGCCACCCAGCTCGCCCAGACCGACAAGGTCGTGGCGATGTTCGGTTTCAGCGACAGCGACATGACCATGGCCGCCGCGCCGATCGCGGCCAAGGCCGGGGTGGTGTTCGTCACTTCGGGGGCCACTTCCCCGAAGCTGCCCGACCAGGTGCCGGACTATCTGTACCTGGCCTGCTTCGGCGACAACGTGCAGGCTGCCGCGGCGGCGGAGTATTCCGTGAACACCCTCGGGGCCAAGAGCGCCTACCTGCTCATCGACAAGGGCATGGAGTACACCCTGCTGCTCGGCAAGTACTTCAAGGAGCGCTTCGTCGAGCTGGGGGGCAAGGTGGTTCTGGAGGACAACTACCAGACCGGGGACAAGGACTTCTCCGCCCAGCTCACCAAGCTGAAGGGGCTGAAGGCCAGGCCCGACCTGCTGTTCATCTCCTCGGGACCGGATGACGTGGGCACCATCGTGAAGCAGGTGCGGGATGCGGGCATCACCCAGCCGATCATGGGCGGGGACGGCTACGACACGCCGCTGCTGGTCGAGGTGGCGGGGGCGGGCTCCGAGAACGTGTATTTCACGACCCACTCCCTGATGGACGCGGAGCTGGGCACCGCTGCGGTGAAGAAGTTCATCGCCGGTTACCAGGCCGAGTACAAGAACCCGCCGGAGAACGCCTTCGCCGGCCTGGGCTACGACACGGTGAAGCTGCTGGCGGACGCCATCAAGCGCGCCGGCTCGGCGGACCCCAAGGCCATCCGGGAGGCCCTGCAGGCCACCAAGGGCCTGGCCGGGGTCACCGGGGAGATCAGCTACCAGGAAGGCAGCCGCATCCCCCAGAAGGGCGTGACGGTCATCCTGGTGAAGGGCGGCAAGTTCACCCTGGCCCAGGAGGTGGTTCCGCAGAGAGGTTCCGGCGCCCTGAAGCCGGACCCTCGAAACTCGAATACCGGCGGGCCGCGCACCGCGGCCCGCCTCTGCTTTCCCTGACCCCCAGGAGGTGAACCCATGAAGAAGAATCCGCTGGAGATCCAGCACCTGAGCGCTGCCGATTTCCGGCAGTCGCCCTTCGAGAAGGTGATCCTGCCCCTGGGCTCCCTGGAGAGCCACGGGGGGCACCTGCCCTTCGGGACCGACGCGCTCACCGCCTACCTGGTGGCCCTGGATATCGCCGCGCGGCTCCCGAGGACCGCCGTGCTGCCGCCGCTCAACTACGGGGTGAGCGAACACTACCGGGACTTTTCCTTCACCGTGACCGTGCAGTTCGAGACCCAGATCGCCTTCCTCCGCGACATCCTGGAGTCCGTGTACCGCGAGGGCATCCGCAAGGTGTTCATCATGAACGGCCATGACGGGAACATCGCCCCGATCGAGGTGGCCAGCCGCTCCGCCAAGGTGGCCCACCCGGACTTCAAGATCGTCTCCCTGGACGCCTGGTGGATGACGATCGGAGAGCTGCTGCCCAAGGATTTCTTCGCGGTCTGGAACGGTCTGGGCCACGGCGGGGAGGGGGAAACCTCGATCTGCCTGGAGCTGTTCCCGGAGCTGTGCGACGTGTCCAAGGCGGCCGGGGTGGTGCCGCGGCTGCCCAGGTACCTGGACGTGAAGTGGCTGTTCAAGGAGCTCACCAACACGGGCACCACCGGGGACCCGACCAAGGGTACGCGCGAGAAGGGCAGGAAGATGCGCGAGGTCCTGGTGGAGGCGATGGTCAAGGCGCTTTCGGAATTGGACCGCAACGGGTGGGATTACCGCTCGCCGGAGGTCGCCAAGCAGGGGTAGGGGGCCAGATCAGCAGGGGGCCGGCGCTCGCCGCGGCTGGGCTGCGGCGCGGGGCCAGGCAAAAAAATAGGGCCGGTCGTCCCGGCCCTCAGCATGTGCCTCTTGCGACGGCACAGCTGGCTTTGCTCTAGAGTATATCACGTTCCGCGGGAAAAGCAATATTCCTGCCGGATCGCCCTGCCGGCGGTCGGAGTCGAACCGACACGAGAGTCTCCCCTCACCAGATTTTGAGTCTGGCACGTCTACCAGTTCCATCACGCCGGCTGAGGCTCCAAGGTAGCGGGGCCGCGCCCGCCTTGTCAAGGAACGCGCCGCGGAGGTACCTTGCCGTTCGTGAGCCGCAACCCGGCCCGCCGCCTACTACTCCCGCTGCCTGCTGTGCCCCCGGGCCTGCGGGGCGGACCGCCTGGGCAGCGCGCGCGGGCTTCTGCCGCGAGGGGGCGGCGGTGCGGGCGGCCTGGGCCGGCCTGCACTTCGGCGAGGAGCCGCCCGTGACCGGCAGCGGCGGCTCGGGCACGATCTTCTTCACCGGCTGCACCCTGAAGTGCCGCTACTGCCAGAACGACCAGCTCAGCCGCTCGGGCGCTGGGCGCGGAGCTGGCTCCCGGAAGAGCTGGCCCGCCTGATGCTGCGCCTGCAGGCCGAGGGCGCCGAGAACATCAACCTGGTCACCGGCAGCCAGTTCGCCCCCGGCATCGCGGCGGCCGCCGGGCTGGCCCGCGGCGAGGGGCTGGCCATCCCCCTGCTGTGGAACTCCTCCGGCTACGAGAGCCGCGCCACCCTGCAGCTGCTGGACCCCTGGATCGGGGTATGGCTGCCCGGACTGCAAGACCCTGGACCCGGAGCTGCGCCCGCAGCCTGATGGGCGCCCCCGACTACCCGGAGGTGGTCGCGCGAGGCGCTGGCCTTCATGGTCGAGGCGCGGCCGCTGGGCTGGGAAGGGGAGAGGCTGCGGCAGGGGGTGATCGTGCGCCACCTGGTGCTGCCCGGCCACCTGGAGTCCACGCGGCGGGTGCTGGCCTGGTTCCGGGAGCGCCTCTACGGCAAGGCGCTGCTGTCGGTGATGGTGCAGTACACGCCGAACCCCGGCGTCGGCGGCCGGACGCGGAGAGAGCGGTGCCCGCCCGCCGCGTCTCGTCGGCGGAATACGAGCAGGTCCTGACCTGGCTGGAGGAGCTGGGCATCGAAGAGGGTTTCATCCAGGAGCCGGAGCCCGGCTCCGAGTGGCTGCCGGACTTCAGCCGGCCCGACCCTTTCCCGGAAGGCCAGGCGCGAGCGGTCTGGCACTTCGCCGACGGCCCGGTCGCGTAACGTGCGCGGCGGCCGGCCCCGCCGTGCGTTCTACTCCGGCCCGATGAGCGTGCCTTCGAAGTCCTGCCCGGCCAGGATCCTCTTGAGATTCTCGATGTTCCGCCCCGCGGCCACCACCACCCGCAGCCTGGCCCGCGCGGCCTCGGCGGTGGCCACCGGGTCGAAGGGCACGTTCCTGCCCGGCACCCAGGTCGTGCCCACCAAGGCCGTCAGTTCGGCCCAGCGCAGTCGGTCCAGCGGGCGGGCGGCGGGGTCGAGCTTGGGGTCGGCGCTGTAGATCCTGGCGACGTTGGACAGGTTCACCAGGGTGTCGGCCAGGAAGCGTTGGGCCAGCAGCACGGCGTCGTAGTCGGTGCTGAAGCCGGGCTTCCAGCCGCCGGCCACCAGCACCCTGCCGGGAAACACCGAAATGGAGGTCGGGTCGTGGACGACCGGCTGCGGGCAATGCGGCTGGAAGAGAAAACGCACCAGCTCCGCGTTCAGGCGGGTGGCGGCGATCCCCAGCCAATCCTGGCGCCTCCGCCTCGGCGCCTTCGGCGGCTCCGCCCCCCCCGGAGTCGCTGAGCACGGCGCGGTAGGCTCCCTGGTACTCGCGGGCCGGCCCGCCGCCGCCGCACACCAGGATCAGCCGCCGTTCCGGGTACTGCTCCAGGTGCTCCAGCATCGCCTTGCGGAAGGAGCGCAGGAAGGCCACGTCCACCTTGTCGGGGGCGATGATCGAACCGCCCAGGGAGATAACCTGCACGCTGGCCATGGCCTATTATACCCGCGCTGCAACGGCTTGCAAAAGCACCCTGTTCCCTATATAAACACGGCATGGCAGTCATGAAGGTTCTTATTTCCGACAAAATCGAAGAGGTTTGTCCGCGCCGGCTGCGTGAGTTCAGCGGAATCGAAGTGGTCGAGAAGGGGGGCTTGAAGCCCGAGCAGCTGCTCGCCGAGGTCAAGGGCTGCCACGGCCTGATTGTGCGCTCGGCCAGCAAGGTGACCCGGGAGGTCATCGAGGCCGGTTCTGCCCTGAAGGTCATCGGCCGGGCGGGCGCCGGGGTGGACAACATCGACGTGAAGGCCGCCACCGCCAAGGGCATCGTGGTCATGAACACCCCGGGGGGCAACTCCAACGCCGTGGCCGAGCTGACCATCGGGCTGATGATCGCCCTGTCCCGCGAGATCCCCCGCGGAGACGCCACCATGAAGGCCGGCAAGTGGGAAAAGAAGAGCTTCCTGGGCGTGGAGCTGGCCGGCAAGACCCTGGGTCTCATCGGCATCGGTTTCGTGGGCAGCAAGGTGGCCGCCAAGGCCCGCGGCCTGGATATGAAGGTGCTGGTCCACGACCCCTTCGTTTCCCAGGACGAATGCAAGCGCCTGGGGGTGGACATGGTCGAGCTGGACGCGCTGCTGAAGGCCAGCGACTACGTCAGCCTGCACCTGCCCCGCACGCCGGAGACCATCGGCCTGATCAATGCCAAGGCCATGGCCGGAATGAAGCGGGGAGTGTACCTGGTCAATTGCGCCCGCGGCGGCATCATCGCCGAGGCCGACCTGGTTGCGGCGCTGGAGTCCGGGCAGGTGGCCGGGGCGGCTGTTGACGTGTACGAGCCGGAACCGCCCACCGACTGGAGCCTGGCGAAGCACCCCAAGGTCGTGGCCATGCCGCACGTGGGTGCCTGCCACCGTGGAGGCCCAGAACATCGTGGCCCAGATGATCGCCGAGCAGGTCGGCGCCTACCTCACCACCGGCAAGGTAAAGTTCGCGATCAACGCCTGAGCGAAGGCCGGCGTACCGGTATCCCTCCTCACCACCCCGTCCGCGTAGCCTCCTGGATTGGATTGCGTTATACTTTAGTCAGGGACAGCGCGATGAACGGATCGGCGGACTTGAGCGAGTTCTTTCGCTCGTGGAAATATGACTCGGACAACCAGGTGCGCATCATCAAGGCGGACGACGGACGCGAGGTGCTGCAGATCCGCCAGCCCCTGGGAGTGGAGCAGTACGAGCTGGACGGGCGCCCCGACGGCCTGGCTCCCGAGGGCCACTCCTCCTACCTGGAGGTCTTTCAGGAGCGCCTGGAGCGCCACATCGAGGAGAACGGCTCGGAGGCGGGCTTCGTGCTCAGCCACGACGAGTACCTGCTGCTGCAGAACGAGGGGCTGCTGCACTACTACCGCTACCTGGTGCTCTTCCAGATCGGGGACTTCGAGCGCACGGCCCGCGACACGGGGCACAACCTGGCCCTCTGCGAGCTGGTGGAGAAGCACGCGGAAAGCGACGAGGACAAGAAGGACATTTTGCAGTACCGGCCTTACATCCTGCGCATGAATGCCATCTCCAAGGCCATGCTCTCGCTGCACCGCCAGCTGAAGAGCGCCGCCCGGCAGATTTTGGAGTCGGCCATCGAGGAGATCGAAAAGATGTCCCCGATCGACACCCCCGCCTTCCAGTTCGAACGCCTGCGCTCCCTGAACTACCTGCGCTCCACCCTCAAGCAGGTGCTGGAGCAGAAGGTGAGCCCCATGGACCGGCTGAAGGTGGAGCTGGAGGCGGCGCTGGAAGAGGAAAACTACGAGCGGGCGGCCGACCTGCGCGACCGCATCCGGGCCTTGAAGAAAGAGTTCGAGCTTTAGCGATAGCGATAGCTGCTGCAGTAGCAGTAGCAGCCTCGGTCGCCCTTCGGTTATACTGCCCCCCGTGAAATTGTTCCGTAGAACGCCCAGGCTCGACCCGGAAGCTCTCGTACAGGAGCGCTGGCAGACCAGCTTCGGCTGGCTGCAGCCCCGGCGCCTGGCCGAGGAGCAGACATCGGACTACCGCAGCTTCGTGCGCCAGGGTTCCTTCCAGCTGGAGATCCTCAAGCCCGACTGCTTCGCCTGGGTGACCGGCCCGTACAAATACCGCGACCTGATGTTGGAGGCCACGCTGGATTTCGACCCGGCCAACGGGCATTGCGCGGCGGGCTTCGTGCTGCGGTACATAAATGAGGAGAACTTCTACTACTTCCTGGTCTCCGACAAGGGCTCCTTCCGCTTCGACGTGGTATTCAACAAGAATCCGATTCACCTCATCGAGTGGACGCCGTTCCCGGGCCTGGCTGCCCGGCCCCTCGAGCTGCGCCTGCTGGCCCGCGGCGACGGCTTCTACTTCTTCGCCGACGATCAGTGGATCGGCGAGATGACGGACGCCACCATCCCCGAGGGGGCCTGCGGCTTCGCGGGCCAGAACTTCTCGCAAGGACCCCAGGCCGGCTTCCGCCTGCTGGAGTACGCGGTGGAATCCCGGCCGGTGGAGGTGGAGAAGGCCTATTACCGCTGGGTGCATTTCCTGCCGGCCCTTCCGGGCAACCGCCTGCAGCTGGCCAGGACTTTCCACGGCATGGGGCGTTACCTGGATGCGCTGGTGGAGCTGAAGAAGGCTTTCCGCCAGGGGGCGGGCGGCGCGGAGGAGCGGCGCCTGCAGGCGGACGCCTGCCTGGCGCTGAAGCTGCACGACGAAGCTCTGCAGGCCCTGGAGCAGAGCCTGGCCCTGGAGCCGGAAAACGGGGAAGCTCTGCTGGCCAAGGCCAACATCCTGTTCCAATGCCGCCGCTTCCTGGAAGCCCGGGACTTCATCGCCTCGGTCCTGCCCCGCTTCCCGGACGATGCCGCCCTGGCCAACCTGGCCGGGGCCTGCGAGTACTCGCTGGGCAACTGGGAGCGCGCCCTTGAGAGATACCGCCGGGCCGCGGAGCTGGAACCCGAGACGCCGCTGTACCTGAGCAACCTGGCTCGCGTGCTGGAGCGCTTGGGTCGGGGCGGGGAGGCGCTGCAGGCCTACCTGGGGGCAGCGCGGCTGCTGTTTCGCTCCGAGACCTACGACGAGCTGTCCTTCGTGCTGGCCCGCGGGCGCGCCCTGGCTTCCGCGCAAGGCACACCGGCGGAAGGAGCCACCCCCGAGGCGCAGGAACTGGCGGCCTACGAGGCCAAGATGCTCTTCCACCAGGAAAAGCGCGACGAGGCGGAGGGCCTGTTGAGCTCCCTGGTCCGGGCGGGCTACCCGGACCCGTCGGTTCATTACCTGTACGGCCTGATCCTCATCGGTCGGGGCGCGCGAGGCCAAGCCGAGGCGCAGCTGGCGCGCGCCACGGAGCTGGAGCCTTCCTTCCCCCTGTATTGGTTCCGCCTGGCCGAGAACCGAAAGCTGCTGGGCCGCGACCCGCGCGAAGCCCTGGAGCGGGCCTTCGCCCTGGACCCGCAGGACCCCTGGATCAACAACCTGAAGGGCCAGCTCTCGATTCAGGAGGGCAGGCCCGAGGAAGCGCTGGAACATTTCCGCCGGGCGCTGGCCAAGGCCCCGGGCGAGGCGGACCTGGCCGCCAATGCCGCGGGGGCGCTGGTTGCCCTGGGCCGGGCCGCGGAGGCGGTGGAGACGGCCACCGCCGGCCTCGCGGCCGCGGGGGAGCGGGCCGCGCTGTACACGGCGCGCGGCAACGCCAGGGTGGCGATGCGCGACTTCGCGGCGGCCATCCAGGACTACGAGCGGGCGCTGGCCCTGGAACCGGACAACCCCGACTTCCTGGCCAACGGGGCGAGCTGCTGCCTGGAGCTGGACATGGTGCTGCGGGCCGAGGAGCTGCTGGACCGCCTGTTGGAAGTGGCTCCCAACGCCGCGGCCTACAACCTGGTAGGCAACCTGGCCATGGTGCAGCAGGACCACCTGCGGGCCGAGCTGGCCTACCAGGAGGCCCTGTCCAAGGACCCGGGCAACCCGGAGATCACGCTCAACCTGGCTTCCCTGTACCTGAGCCAAGGGGGCTACGCCAAGGCCCGCGCCACCCTGGCGCCGGTGCTGGAGAGTTTCCCGGAACTGGCTCGCGCGCGGGAACTGGAGCGGCGCATCCGCGAGGGCTTCGAGCAGGAGTTCGCCTGCGCGGGCTGCGACCGGCGCTGGTGGGTGCCGCGGGAGGTCCCGCCGCAGTCCGCCTTCAAGGTGCGCGGCGAGCCGCCGGGGGAGGCGCCGGCCGGCCGTTGCGCCGCCTGCGGCAAGCTGTACTGCATCGCCTGCGCCGGCCCACACGCGCAGGAGGGCCAGCTGCTTTGCCCCGCCTGCGGCGGTCGGCTGCGCCTGGCCGACGACGCCTTGAAGTACCTGTTCCTGCGCTACCTGGAGCCCTAGGTTGACAAAGCGCGGCGATTGTGGTGAGTATGGGATGAACTTGGACACGTTGCGACGCGCCCTGCCCGCCATTCTGCTTCTATTTCTTTGCGCGCGCGCCCTGCCGGCGCAGGAAATCCTCACCGCGGAGAGCTTCTTCGACGAGGTCTCGGAGCGCTACGGGAAGCTGCAGGACTACACGGCCAGGGTCAGCATCACCAAGGGGCAGGAGGTGATGAAGGGCCGGTTGTCCTACAAGACCCCCAACATGCTGCGCATCGACTTCACCGACCCGGCCGAGCAGGTGCTGGTCAGCGACGGGGAGGAGCTCTCGGTCTACATCCCTCGCTACGAGGTAATACTGTTGCAGAAGCTCAAGCGGCGCAGCCAGGCCGCCCTGGCCAACCTGGTCTCGGCCCAGGGGCTCACCCTGCTGAAGAAGAGCTACTCGGTGGCCTACCTGATCGGCCAGGATTACGCGCCCCTGGAGGAAGGCTCGCGGGATATGGTGAAGAAGCTGCGCCTGTCCAGCCGCTCCACCTCCGAGGGCTTCCGCCAGGTCATTCTGGCGGTGGGCAGGAACGGGATGATCCGGCGGATCACCGGGGTGACCCTGAATTACGAGGAGTTCGTGATGGATCTGACCGACGTGGTCGTGAACCAGAACATTCCCGACACACGCTTCAAATACGACGCGCCGGCCTATGCCAACGTGTATCAGAATTTTCTGTTCGACGCGGAAGAGTAGGAACCATGGAGCCACTGGGACGCAAGCTGCGCGAAGCGCGCGAGAAGCACAATTACAGCCTGGAGCAGATCGCTCGAGACACCAACATCTCCAAGAGCTACCTGGAGGCGCTGGAGGAGGAGAACTTCGGGGTGATCCCGGGCGACACCTACGTGCTGGGCTTTCTGCGCAACTACGGCGAGTACCTGGGCCTGAATCCCGAGGAGCTGGTCGGGCTTTACCGCAACCTGCGCATCCAGGAACAGCCTATGCCCATGAGCGAGTTGCTGCAGGGCCGCCCCCGGGCGCGCCCGCGCTCGCGCGTCCTGGCGCTGGTCCTGGCCGTCGCGGTGGTGGTCGGGGTGGGCGTGTTCCTGCTGGTGCGCTTCGGCCTGCCGCGGGCGGGGGAGCTGGTCGCCCGGCAGCCCGAGGCGCGGCCGGCCGCGGCCGAGGGTGAGTACGTGCTGTCCGATGAGGCCATCACCCGCTGGTACACCCAGGGCGAGACGGTAAGCGTGCCCATCGACGGGGAGCACTACCGCATGAGCTTCGCCGCGGTGAGCGACCGACTGACTCTCAAGATTCCCGGCGGCACCGTGGACCTGACCGTGGGCCAGACCCGCCAGCTGGACCTGGACGGGGACATGGCCGGGGATATCCGCGCCCAGTTGAACGACCTGGACGTGACCGGCTCCAACCGGCGGGCGAACCTGAGCATCTACAAGCTGCCCAAGTCGGCGGCCGAGGCTGCGCAGCCCGGCGAAGCCGGCCAGGCCGGAAATGCCGGCGTGCAAGCCGGCGCAGCAGCCGCCGGAAGCACCGGCGGAGCCGGCTTGGCTACCGGCGCGGCACCCGGCAGGACGCAGGCCGGCGCAGCAGCAGGCGCCACGGGCTCGGCCGCGACCGGCTCTGTGCCGGCCTCGCCGACATCCCTGCCGGATTACACCACGGCGCCGGCAGCCCTGCCGGATTCCACGCCGGCTTCGGGCGAACCCTCCCTTTCCCTGCAGGCCGCGGCGGGCACGGCGTTCGGCGGACCCCTGGACCTGCAGAGCGCCGGGGCACCCGCGCCTTTCCGTCTGTCCATCTCCTTCCGCGGATACGTCCTGCTGCGTTACCTGGCGGACGGGGAAACCCGCGACGAGCGCTTCTTCCACAAAGGCGAGACCTTCTCGCTGGACGTGAAGCGGGAGGCCCGCTTGTGGATTTCCAATGCCGGCGCCCTGCGCCTGAGCGTGGCCGGAAAGGATGTGGAGCTGGGCCGCGCGGGGGAGGTGGTGACGCGCACGATCCGCTGGAGCCAATCGCCTGAAACCGGGGGCTACCGCCTGCAGGTGCTGCCCAGCGATTGACCCTCTCCCGACCATGACCTTCACGATCGAAAGCCTCGGCTGCGCCAAGAACCAGGTGGATTCCGAGGAGATCATCGCCCACCTGGAGCGCGCCGGCCTGCAATGGGTGGCCGAGCCCGAACGGGCAGAAGCAGTGATCGTGAACACCTGCGGTTTCATCACCAGCGCCAAAGAGGAGTCCATCCGCACCGCCCTGGAGCTGAAGAGCCGCTTCCCCGGCAAGAAGATCCTGCTGGCCGGCTGCCTGGTCGCGCGCTACGGCGAGGAGCTCACCCGGGCGCTGGGTGAGCTGGATGGTTTCGTGGGCCTGCGCGACCCGCAGGGGCTGGAGCGCCTGCTGCAGGCCGGGTCGGCATCGCCGGCCTCCAGCGGGCTTCCCTGGCCGGCCTCCCTGCCGGCTTTGCGCCCATCCCGGCACCTGCTCTCCTATCCCGGCACCGCCTACCTGAAAATCGCGGAGGGCTGCGGCAACCACTGCAGCTACTGCGCCATTCCCCTGATCCGCGGCCCGCTGGCCAGCCGCCCGCGCGCCCAGGTCGTGCAGGAGGCGCGGGACCTGCTGGGCGCGGGGGTGCGGGAGCTCGTGCTGATCGCCCAGGACCTGGCCTCCTTCGGAACGGACCGTTCGCCTGCAGGCGAGCTGCCGGTACTGCTGCGGGAGCTGCTCGCTCTGCCCGGAGAGTTCTGGCTGCGCTGCCTGTACATCCACCCCGACCATTTCCCGGAAGAGCTTCTGGAGCTGGCCGCCACGAACCCCCGCCTGCTGCCGTACTTCGACCTGCCCTTCCAGCACGCTTCCCCGGCCGTGCTGCGGCGCATGGGCAGGCGCGGCTCCGCGGAAGCCTACCTGGCGCTGCTGGCCCGCATCCGGGAGGCGCTCCCGCGGGCCGTGCTGCGCTCCACTTTTTTGGTCGGCTTCCCCGGGGAGAGCGAGCAGGACTTCCGCCTGCTGCTGGACTTCCAGCGCCGGGCGGAGCTGGATTGGGCGGGATTCTTCACCTACTCCCGCGAGGAAGGCACCGCGGCCTTCGCCCTTGGCCCGCGGGTCGCGCACAGAACCGCCGAGGAGCGCAAGCGCGAGCTGGAGCGGGCCCAGCAGGCCATCACCGCGCGGAGGCTGGAGCGGCATATCGGGTCCGAGCTGGACGTGCTCATCGAGGAGCCGGTGCGGGGCGAGGCCCTGGCGCTGGGGCGGGGGTACCCGCAGGCCCCCGAGGTGGACGGCCTGGTAGTGGTGAAGGCCGCCGGCCTGGAGGCGGGACGGATGTGCCGGGTGCGCATCGACCGACGCAACGGCGTGGACCTGGAGGGCTCCCTTGTCAGCCGCTGAGCCTCCAGCCGGGGCAGCCTTATCGGCGGGCGCGCCGCTGCCCGGCTACCTGGCCGGGCTGAACGAGGCGCAGCGGGAGGCGGTGCTGCACGAAGGCGGCCCCCTGCTCATCCTGGCCGGGGCCGGCTCGGGCAAGACGCGGGTCATCACCAGCAAGATCGCCCATCTCATCGAGGCCCGCGGCTACCCGCCGGAGGCGATCCTGGCCGTGGCCTTCACCAACAAGGCGGCCGAGGAGATGCGCGAGCGGGTGCGCCGATATTCGCCCGCGGGCGCGGGGGTGATGATCAAGACCTTCCACGCCTTCGGCGCCTGGCTGCTGCGCCGCTACGGGGAGGCCACGGGGCTTTCGCGGGACTTCACGATTTACGACGACGAGGACTCCCTGGCGCTGCTGCGCGCGGCCGTGGAAGGCCGGGTGGACCGGGACCGGCTGCGCGACCTGTCCGCGCGCATCGCCCGGGCCAAGGACCGCTGCCTGGCCCCGGAGGACGACCTGTCGGCCATGAGCCTCGGGGAGTTGGCCGCGGAGGTCGACTTCCAGGAGGCCTACCGCCTGTACCAGGAACGCCTGCGGGCCGCCGGCTGCCTGGACTTCGGCGACCTGCTGCTGGAGAGCGTACGCCTGCTGGGCACCCGGCCCGAGGTGCGCTCCCAGCTGCAGGCCCGCTTCCGGGCGGTGCTGGTGGACGAGTACCAGGACTCCAACCACGCCCAGTTCCGGCTGCTGGAGCTGCTCCACGACAAGTCCAACTACCTGTGCGCGGTGGGCGACGAAGACCAGTCCATCTACAGCTTCCGGGGGGCCGAGCTGGACAACATCCTGGGCTTCGCCGGGCATTTCCCCGGGACCCGGATCATACGCCTGGAGCAGAACTACCGTTCCTCGGCGAACATCCTGGAGGTAGCCGCCCGGGTGGTGGAGCACAACCGGCGCCGACTGGGCAAGACCCTGTGGACGCGGCAGCCCGGCGGCCCGCCGGTGGAACTGGCCGTGCTGGAGGACCAGGAGGCGGAGGCCCGATTCTGCGCGGGCGAGCTGGCCGACGGCCAGCTGGCGGGCAGCGCCATCCTGTACCGCATGAACTTCCAATCGCGCGCCTTCGAGACCCTGTTCACCAGTTTGCGGATTCCTTTCCGCGTGGTCGGCACGGTGCGCTTTTACGAACGCGAGGAGGTCAAGGACGCCCTGGCCTACCTGGCGCTGGCGGCCAACCCGCGCGACGAGATCGCTTTCCGCCGCGCGGTCAACCGCCCGCGGCGCGGGGTCGGGGCGCGCGGCGTGGAGGCGGTGCTGGCCTTGCGCGGGCGAACGGGCGGGAACCTGCTGGAGGCGGCCGCCCTGGCCGCAGGTTCGCGCGGCTCCTCCAAGGGCCTGGCCGCCTTCCTGAAGGTGGCCGGGGCCGTGCGCGAGTCCCTGCGGCGGGAGCCGCCCTCCAGCCTGGACCGGGTGGTCCTCGAGCTGCTCACGGATTCGGGGCTTCTGGAGCACTACCGGGAGCGGGACCTCACCGAGGACACCGACCGGCAGCGCAACCTCTCGGAGCTGGTGAACGCCACCGCGGAGTTTCCGGGCAGCGGCGAGGGCCTGACCCGGTTTCTGGAAGGGGTGATGCTCAACAGCATGGACGAGAACCCCTTCGCCCCCGCGGGCAAGGTGACCCTGATCACCGTGCACAATACCAAGGGGCTGGAGTTCGATCGCGTCTTTCTGACCGGGCTGGAAGAGGGGATCTTCCCCCACTATGCCAGCACCGCGGGGGAGGCGCACGTGTCCGGCGAGGAGCTGGAGGAAGAGCGGCGCCTGTTCTACGTGGGCGCCACCCGGGCCCGCGAGCGCCTGCTTCTCACCTGCTGCCGCCGCCGTCGCGTGTTCGGCAGCTACCAGGCGGCGGAGGCCAGCCGCTTCCTTTCCGAAGTGCCCGCCGGGCTTCTACGCGTGCGCGGCTGGGAGGCCGCGGCCGCGGCGCCGGCCGAGCGTTTTCCCCCGGGCTGCCAGGTCTACCACGAGGACTACGGGCCGGGGGTGGTCACCCGGGCCTGGTCGGCCGAGGGCCAGCCCATGATCGCGGTGCGCTTCGACTCCGGGCGCATCGCCCGCTTCCCGGTGAAGTACAGCGCCCTGGAGAGGGTATCCCGTGACACCTGAGGCGGCGCGCATCCGGCGCAGCCTGCGCTGGTCGGTGGCCGACGGAGCCTCTTTCTTCATCATGGTGGGGGCGGCGGAGGCCTACTTCCAGGCCTTCGCCGTGTTCCTGAAAGGCACGGTGTTCCAGATCGGCCTGGTCAGCACTCTGCCCATCGCCGTGGCCTCGCTGCTGCTGCTGGTCTCCCACCCGCTCACTGACCTGCTGGGCTCGCGCAAACGCCTCAACGTGGCGGCCGCCCTGCTGCGCACGGCCCTCTTCGTGCCCCTGGCCCTGACCCCGCTGATGGGGCCGGCGAGGGTCTGGCTGCTGTTGGGCCTGGTGTGCCTGTACTTCCTGCTGAACTACCTGCCCAACCCGGCGTGGACCTCCTGGATTCGCGACCTGGTGGGCGAGAGCGCCCGCGGGGCCTACTTCGGGCGGCGCAACGCGATCGCCAACCTGGCGGGGCTGGCCGCCACGGTCCTGGCCGGTCTGTTCCTGCAGCTGTTCGCCGTCCGGCCCCAGCACGGTTTCCTGCTCCTGTTCAACCTGGCCTTCCTGGGCAGCGCCGGCTCGACCCTGTTCCTCTCCCTGCAGCACGACCCCGGGGTCCAGGGCGCGGCGCCGCGCCGGATGGGCCTGGCGGCGTTCCTGCGGGAGCTGCCCCGCTCCAACTACGGGCGCTTCGTGGCCTTCAACTTCCTGCTGTACTTCGGCACCTTCCTTTCCAGCCCCTTCGTCGTGCCCTACATGCTGCGGGAGCTGGAGCTGGATTGGTTCCAGTTCATGGTGGCCACTGCCCTGGTCAGCCTGTTCAAGTTCGTGGCTCTGCCCTTGTGGGGGCGTCTGGGCGACGCCTACGGGAGCAAGAAGATTCTGGTGCTTTCCTCATTCCTGGTCTGCACTACGCCCTTCACCTGGTTTCTGGCCCGTTCCTTCGCCGGGGTCTGCCTGGTCCAGGCCTGGGGGGCCATGGCCTGGGCGGGGTTCGAGATCGCCGCCCTGTCCTTCGCCTTCGACACCATGCCGGCCCAGCTGGTCCACGAGCACACCACCTTCCTGCTGAGCTTCCGCGGCGCGGCCACCCTGGCCGGGGGCCTGGTCGGCAGCGCCCTGCTGCCGAGATTCGCGGTGGCCGGCTCTTCCTACCTGGGCAGCTTCCTGATCTCCGGGCTGTTCCGCCTGTTCGCCGTGTTCCCCCTGGTGTTTCTGGTGCGCGAAGTGCGCCTGGTGCCGCACATCAGCTATCCGGCGCTGTTCGGCAAGCTGATGTCCATGGGGCCGCGCTCGCTGCTGCGCCGTTGGTTTCCCGGGCGGCCGGGTTGAGCGCCGCGGGGCAAGCGGGTACAATCGCAGGTGCGAATGCAAGCGGACCTTAGTTTCACCATCCCGCCCATCCGCCGCGCGCGCGGCTACCGGCTGTACGACCACCGGGGCAGGCGCTACCTGGACCTCTGGCAGAACGGCGGCCACAGCCTGCTGGGCCACCGCGGGCTGCACCTGCTCTCCCTGCTGAAGAACCTGATGTCGCGCGGCCTGCTGGCGACCTGCCGGCGCTGCAGGGCCGTTATCTGGAGAAGGCCCTGTCCGCGCGCCTGGCCGGCTACCCCGCGGTGCGCCTGACTCGCACCGGGCAGGAGGCGCTGGCCCTGGCCTCCCGTTTCCTGGGCAGGGACTTGGAGCCGGAAGAGGTTTTCGACCCAGCCCTGGACCCGCCGCAGCAGCGGGTCCGAGGTCGCCCTCTGGCGGCCTCTCCTGGACTACCCCCCGCCGGGGCCGGGCCGGCCGCGGGTGCTTCTGCCGGTCCTGCCCTTTGCGGCGGCCGGGGCGCCCGCGGCGGTGTGCTTTGACGCCGAGCCGCCGCCGGACTTCCCTGCTTCCGAGCCGCTGTCCCCGGTGCTGCTGGCCGGCGCGGCCCGCTGCCTGTACGACCTGGCCCGCTATCGGCTGCCGGAATGGTACCGCGAGGACCTGCTGGCCTCCGCCCCGGGTTGGGCGCAGCGCGGGGTCTATCTGGGCGCGAAGTGCGGCCCGGAACGCTACCCCGCGGTGTTCCGCGCCTTTCTGGAGGCCGGGGTGCTGCTCAACCCGCGCTACCCGGGGCCCTCGCTCCTGCCGGCCGAGGCCTCCCCGGGAGAGCTGGCGAAAATGATTCGACTTTTTCGCGAAAATCCTGGAGAATAAGGTATGGACAGCATGGCGGGTTTCGTTCTCACCCTGTCCCGTCTGGGGGTGGGGGCCGTCGCTACGTTCTTCGCGATCCTGCTCTGGTCCCAGACCCGGGACGCCGCTTGGGTGCTGGTGATCATCGGCACGCTGGTGGCCTACGCGGAGGTCGTGTTCAGCACCCTGGAGAGCTTCGGCATCGTGCCCGCGGAGTACTTCAACCTGTCCGGAATTCCCGTGCTGCGTTTGGCGCTGGTCAACCTGCCCATGCTGTTCCTGACCTGCGCCTTCATCGCCGTGATCGCCCGGCGGCGGCCTCGCTGACCTGCCGTCGGCGCAGCCCGGTACTCCGGCCAGCGGCCCTTCAGGCCGCAATAGCGGGTTACACCGCGCGATGGCGCCCTGAAGCCCTACAGCTTCGCTTCCAGCTTCTTGATCTGGTCGCGCAGCTGGGCGGCCTCCTCGTAGTTCTCCTCGTCCACCGCCTTCTCCAGCTCCTTCTGCAGAAAAGCGATCTGGGCGTGCACCTCTGAAGCTCTTGGTGGTCTTTTCCGCGTCCGCGGCGGTGATGGGGATGCCGGCCTCATCCACCACGGCTTCGTCGATGAAGATGGGGCACTTGGCCCGGACGGCCAGGGCCACGCAATCGGAGGGGCGGGAGTCCATGACGATGTCCTCCCCCGAGCGGCTCAAGACCAGGCGGCCGAAGAAGGTGCCTTCCTTCAGCTCGGTGATCTCGATGCGGGAGATCTTGGCTCCGAGCTGTTCGAGGGTGGCAATGAGCAGGTCGTGGGTCAGGGGACGGGGCATCTTATGGTTGGCCAGCCCGATCAGGATGGCGTGGGCTTCCAGCGGGCCGATGAAGATGGGCACCGCCACCTCGGAACCGATCGGCTTGATCAGGACCGCGCTGCCCTGTTCGGCCTTGGCCACCGTCCAGACTTCCGCCGGCACCAGCATATGGTCATAATAGATAAAAAACGCGTGCCGGGCAATAAGCCCGCCTGAGCCCGCCTGCGGCCGGGGGAAGTCCGCCCCTCAGGCCGAAGCGGGCTGAGCCGTCAGCTCCGGAGGGAACAGGGCGGCCAGGGCCTCCTGGATGGTCTGCACGTAGACGAAGCGGATCGAGCGGGCCACTTCCCGCGGCAGTTCTTCCACGTCCTTGCGGTTGCCTTCGGGCAGCAGCACGTGGCTGAAGCGGTAGCGGTGCGCGGCCAGGACCTTCTCCTTCACCCCGCCGATGGGCAGAATCCGACCGGTCAGGGTGATCTCGCCGGTCATGGCGTGCCCCGCGTGCACGCCGAAGCCGCTCACCGCCGAGAGCAGAGCCGCGGTGATAGCCACCCCTGCCGAAGGCCCGTCTTTGGGGATGGCGCCCTCCGGCACGTGGATGTGGATGTCCCGGTCCCGGGGGAAGGAGGCGGTGCCGGCGCCAGCTTCGCCGGGGGCTACTGCCCCGGTATTTCCGGCGGGTACGCCGGCTGCGCCGGGTTGCACGCCGCCGGCCAGGCGGAAGCTGGAGGCGTTGGCCCGCAGGAAGGACAGGGCGGTCTGGGCGCTCTCCTTCATCACCTCCCCGAGGCTGCCGGTGAGGATCAGCTCTCCGCTGCCGCCCTCCAGCAGGGCCACCTCCACAGGGAGGAGCGTGCCGCCGTTCTCGGTCCAGGCCAGGCCGTAGACCAGCCCGGGCTTGGACTGGGAAAAGAGGGTTTTTTCCTGGAACTGTTCGGCGCCCAGGAGAGCTGCCACGCGCCCGGAGGTGACCACGACCCGGAAAGTCGCCGGCGCGGGCGGCAACTTCCGGCGCGGCCAGAGCCGGTGTCTCCGGCGAAGCTGGCGTGGCCGCATCCGTGGTTATCACGGGCGCCAGACCTTTGCGCACCGCCCGGCGGGCGATCTTCCTTAATATCGTGGCGATCTGCCGCTCCAGGCTGCGCACGCCCGATTCCATGGTGTAGCCGCGAATGATCTTGAGCACCGCCGAGCGCTGGAAGCGGATGTCCGCCCAGCCCAGGCCGTTCTCCCGGATCTGCTTGGGGATCAGGAAGGAGGAGGCGATGCGGGCCTTCTCGTACTCCGTGTAGCCGGGGATCTGGATGATCTCCATGCGGTCGCGCAGGGGGTGGGGGATGTTGTGCACCGAATTGGCGGTGGTGATGAACATCACGTCCGAGAGGTCGAAGGGCACCTCCAGGTAGTGGTCCACGAAGGTGGAGTTCTGCTCGGGGTCCAGCACCTCCAGGAGTGCTGAGGCGGGGTCGCCCCGGAAGTCGGAGCTCATCTTGTCCACTTCGTCCAGCAGGAACACGGGGTTGCGGGTGCCGGCCTTCTTCAGGCTCTGCAGAATCTTGCCCGGCAGCGCCCCGACGTAGGTCTTGCGGTGCCCGCGGATCTCCGCCTCGTCCTTGACCCCGCCCAGGCTCACGCGCACGAACTTGCGCCCCAGGGCGCGGGCCACGCGACTTGCCCAGGGAGGTCTTGCCGGTGCCCGGCGGGCCGGCGAAGCACAGGATCGGCCCTTTCAGCTCGCCGCGGTTCAGCAGGCGCACGGCGATGAAGTCCAGCACCCGCTCCTTGACCTTCCGTCAAATCGTAGTGGTCCTCGTCCAGGATGGTCCGGGCGTGCTCGATGTCCGCGTTGTCCGCGCTGCGCTCCGACCAGGGCAGGTCGGCGACCCACTCCAGATAGGTGCGCAGCACGGCCGACTCCGGCGACAGGGGCTGCATGCGCGCCAGGCGCTTCAGCTCCTTATCGCTCTTGGCCTTCACCTCGGCGGGCAGCCCCCGGGCCTCCAGGCGCTCGTCCAGCTCGCGGGCCCCGGTGGGGTCATCCTTGTCGGTGCCCAGCTCGCGGTGGATCTCCTTGAGCTGCTCCTGCAGGAAGTACTCCTTCTGCGCCCGCTCGATCTTCTTGCGCACCCGGGAGGTGATCTTCTCCTCGTAGGCCGCGATCTCCGCCTCGGCGGAGAGCAGGCCGATGAGGCTCTCCAGCCGCTCGCGCACGTCCACCTGGGCCAGCAGCTCGATCTTCTTCTCCACTTTGAAGGGCACGTTGGCCGCGATCAGGTTGACCAGGCGGTCCGGGTTGGTCACCTTCTCGATGCCGGAGGCCACCTCGCGGGGGATCTTCTTCTGCACCTCGTTGTAGCGGCCGAACTCGGCGAGGACCGTGCGCATCAGGGCGGCCACCTGCGAGCGGCCTCCGGCGCTCTCGCGCGCCTCGCGGATGGCCCGCACCTGCACGCGGTAGTACTCCGCGCTCTCCAGGAAGCGCACGATGGAGGCCCGCTCCCCGCCCTCCACCAGCAGGCGCACGGTGCCGTCCGGCAGCTTCAGCATCTGCAGCACGCGGGCCACGGTGCCCACCGGGTGGATGTCCTCCGCGGCGGGCTCCTCCTCGCGGTCGGTCTTCTGGGTGGCCAGGAACAGGTGCTTGCCGTCCTTCATGGCCTCCTCCACCGCGCGCACCGAGCGGCGGCGGCCGACGAAGAAGGGCACGATCATGTGGGGGAACACCACCATGTCGCGCAGCGGAACCAGGCAAAGCTCCGTGCGCGGGGGGAACACCTTCATGCGGTCTTTTTTTCGCTGAGCAGGGTGATCTCGGGATCGATGGCTTTCTCGACGGTTTCCGGGGTGACCGTGACGCGCTTGCGGCCCTTGATCGAGGGCAGGTCGAACATGATGCCGGTCATGATCTTCTCCACGATGGCGCGCAGGCCCCGGGCGCCGGTCTTCTGCCCCAGGGCCTTGCGGGCGATGGCCTCGATGGTGGCCTCCTCGAACACCAGCTCCACGTTGTCCAGCTTCAGGGAGGCCTGGTACTGCTTGACGATGGCGTTCTTGGGCTCGGTGATGATGCTCTTGAGGGCCTCCAGGCCCAGCTCCTCCAGGGTGGTGACGATGGGCAGGCGGCCCACGAACTCGGGGATCATGCCGAACTGGATCAGGTCGTCCGGGTGCAGGTGGCTGAACAGCTCCACCAGGTCCTTCTCCCGGGTCGGCTTCACGTCCGCGCCGAAGCCCATGGGGTGCTTGGACACGCGCGTGTCCACGATGCGGTCCAGGCCCACGAAGGCCCCGCCGCAGATGAACAGGATGTTGGTGGTGTCGATCTTCAGGGTTTCCTGGTTGGGGTGCTTGCGCCCGCCCTGGGGGGGCACCGCGGCGAAGGTGCCCTCGATGATCTTCGAGCAGCGCCTGCTGCACGCCCTCGCCGGACACGTCCCGGGTGATGGAGACGTTCTCGCCCTTCTTGGCGATCTTGTCGATCTCGTCGATGTAGACGATGCCCTTCTCGGCGGCGGCGATGTTGTTGCCGGCCGCCTGGATGAGCTTCAGGAGGATGTTCTCCACGTCCTCGCCGACGTAGCCCGCCTCGGTCAGGGTGGTGGCGTCGGCCATGGCGAAGGGCACCTTGAGCTTGCGGGCCAGGGTGCGGGCCAGCAGGGTCTTGCCGGTGCCGGTGGGCCCGATCAGCAGGATGTTGGACTTCTCGATCTCCACGTCCGGGTCGATCTTGTGCCCCATGGCGATGCGCTTGTAGTGGTTGTACACCGCCACGGAGAGCACCTTCTTGGCCTGCTCCTGCCCGATGACGTACTGGTCCAGGTAGTCCTTGATCTCCTTGGGCTTGGGGATGTCCTCCTTGAACTCCCCGGCCAGCAGCTCGTCTTCCTCGTCGAGGATCTTGCGGCAGACCTCCACGCACTCGTCGCAGATGTAGACCCCCGGCCCGGCGATCAGGCGGCGGGCCATCTCGGCGCTCTTGCCGCAGAAGGAGCAGGTCTTCAGGCCTTCACTTTTTGCCGGCTTGCTCATTCACTTTTCTTTCGAGGATCTTGTCCACCAGGTTGTAGGCCACGGCCTCCTCGGCGGACATATAGTAATCCCGCTCCAGGTCTTGCGCAATCTGTTCCTCGGTCTTGCCGGTGTGCTTGGCGAAGTACTGGATGATGATCTTCTTCATGCGGATGATCTCGCGCGCCTGCAGCCCGATGTCCGCCGCCTGCCCCGACACCCCGCCCCAGGGCTGGTGCATCAGGATGCGGGAGGAGGGCAGCACGAAGCGCTTGCCCGCGGTGCCGCAGGTCAGGAGCAGCGCCCCCATGGAGGAGGCCTGCCCCAGGCAGATGGTCTGCACGTCCGGCTTGATGTACTGGATGGTGTCGTAGATGGCCAGCCCGGCGGTCACCGTGCCGCCGGGGGAGTTGATGTACAGGTGGATGTCCTTTTCCGGGTCCTGGCTTTCCAGGAACAGGAGCTGGGCCACCACCAGGTCGGCGGTGACGTCCACGATCTCGCCGTCCACGAAGACGATGCGGTCCTTCAACAGGCGGGAGAAGATGTCGTAGGAACGCTCGCCCCGGCCGGTCTGCTCGATGACCATGGGGACGAGGCTGCTGGACTTCGGTTCGCTCAATGACATAGACGCTCCTGGCGGTGATTTTGTCTTGAATTTAATAGTTTCCCCCCAGCAAGTCCAGGAGTTTCACCTTCTTGCCCTTTCTGGCGCTTGCCGGAGGCCAGGAGCTGGTCGTAGAGCTTCTCGTTCTTGATGTCGAAGGCCAGGAAGTCGTACAGGTGGTTCTTGGTGTAGATCTCCTTGGCCTGCTCGAAGCTGATGCTGCGCGCCTCGGCGTCGGCCTTGACCCGGCCGTCCAGCTCCTCCTGGGTGGCCTCGATGTTCTCCCGCTTGACCATCTCGCTCACCACCAGCTGCAGGCGCAGCTTCTTCTCCGCGGCCGGTTTCCATTCCTCCTGCACGCTCTGCTTGCTGCGCCCCTCCTTCTCCAGCTCGCGCAGCACGATCTTCTCGTCGGCCCGCAGGCGCCCCAGGAAGCGCTGCCACTCCTCCTCCAGCTCGCTGTCCAGCATGGACTTGGGCAGGGCGATGGTGGCCTGGGCGGCGACCTTGTCCAGGAGCTGGCTGATGCTGTGCTCCCGCACCCGCGGGAGGCGTGCTTGGCCAGCTTCTCGCGGATGTCCTTCTTCAAATCCTCCAGGTTCTTGTACTTGTCGCTGATGTCCTGGGCCAGCTCGTCGTTGATCTCCGGAAGCTGCTTCTCCTTGACGCTGTTGAGCTTGACCTTGAGGGAGAGCTTGCGCCCGGCCAGCTCCTTGACCTCGAAGTCGGCGGGGTAGTCCTTGGCGATGGTCTTCTCCTCGCCGGCCTTCATGCCGACGATCTCCTCGTCGAAGCGGTACAGGTTGTAGCCGCTGCCCACCTCGAACACGAAGGACTGCCGGCGGGTGGCGGTCTTCTCCTCGCCGCCCTCCTCCAGCTCCACGTAGTCCACGTTGACGATGTCGCCCTTGGCCGCCACCGGGTCCTTCTTGTCCACGACCACGGAGTTCTGCTCCTGCAGGCCCTTCAGCTCGCGCTCCAGGTCCTCCTCGCCGACCTCCACCTCCAGCTCCTCGTACTCCAGGCCCTTGTACTCGGGCAGCTCGATCTTGGGGAAGGTGTCGAAGGTCACCTTGTAGCTGAACTCCTTGCCCAGCTCCAGCTTGTCCGCGGCGTCCACGGTGGGCATGGAGGTGGCGATGGGCTTCTGCTCCCCGCCCTCCAGGGCCTGCTCCAGGCTCTTCTGCACGACCCGCTCCGCGGTCTCCCCCAGGATGATCTCGCCGTACTTCCGCAGCAGGATGGCGGGGGGCACCTTGCCCTTGCGGAAGCCGTCCATGCGCACGTTCTGGCAGTACTCCGCCAGCAGCCCGTCGTATTCCTTGCGGACGGCCTCTTCGGCCACGGTGATGGTGAGGCGCACGCTGGAGTTTTCCAGCAGCTCGGTTTCCTTGTTCTTGATCACGTTCTAAACCTCCAAATAAAAGGCGATCCGGAGCAGCTCCAGATCGCCTCGCCGATCGAGCGGGAAACGGGACTTGAACCCGCGACATCCACCTTGGCAAGGTGGAGCTCTACCACTGAGCTATTCCCGCCTGTATGCCCTCACCGCCGCCCAACAGGCCAGCGGCTTTCTCACCTGTTTCGCTGCGAGAGAAGGGACTCGAACCCTTATACCCTGAATCGGGCACCAGATCCTAAGTCTGGCGTGTCTGCCAGTTCCACCACTCTCGCATACTATATTATGAAAAGAGGGAAAGCGTCAAGTTTCCCTCTTTGTCGGGATGAGCCGTGGAGGTCTCGAACCTCCGACCCGCAGATTAAGAGTCTGCTGCTCTACCAACTGAGCTAACGGCCCATGTTTTCAAAGGCGAATCGCGCCCGGCAGGACTCGAACCTGCGGCCTACGGATTCGAAGTCCGGCGCTCTATCCATGCTGAGCTACGGGCGCCTTCAGGGTGAGTGATGGGACTTGAACCCACGACATCCAGCTCCACAGGCTGGCGCTCTAACCACCTGAGCTACACTCACCATGTGCGGTTCGTGTGTGCAGCCCAAACACCCTGGAGGACCCCGTTGCCCCGGCTGGAGCACGACTGGCTGCGACGCGCTAAACAATGCACAATGCCGCCGGGTTTGTCAATAAAGCGGGGTTCCAGGCCCGGCGCGGCCTCTGTTTCACTGCAGCAGCTCGCTGATCCTGGCGTGGAGGTCTTGGGTGGAGAAGGGCTTTTGAATGAAAGGCCTGTCCCCCAGGCTTTTATTGGCTGGATAGCCGGTCATGAAGAGGATGGGCTTGTCCTTGTGCACCGCCGGAATCCTCTCCGCCAGCTCCACTCCCCCCATGTCCGGCATGATCAGGTCCAGGAGAAGAAAGTCGATGCGGCACGAGCCTTGCAGGATGGCAATGGCTTCAGCCCCGCCCCCGGCCTCCAGGACGGCGAATCCCAGCTTCTGCAGAGTCCTGGCGATGGTTTCCCGGACCAGGGAATCGTCCTCCACCAGCAGGATCGTCTCCCCCTGGACAGATTTCTGGGGCTGCTCCGGGGCATCGACCTCCTGCAGGGGCTCTTTCTCGCTGCGCCGGAAGTAGATCGAGAAGGTCGCCCCGCAGCCCGGTTCGCTTGATATCCTGATGCAGCCTCTCGCTTTGCTTGACGATCCCATATACGGTGGAAAGCCCCAGGCCTGTTCCCTGGCTCGCCGCCTTGGTGGTGAAGAACGGCTCAAAGGCGTGCGCCTGGGTATGGGCATCCATGCCCTCGCCCGTGTCTGAGAACTCCAGCAGAACGTAGCGGGCAGGTTCCATGCCGGCGTTGTTCGTCAGCAGCGCTTCGTCCAGATCGAAGTTCCTGGTTCTGATCCTCAAGGAACCGCCCTGCGGCATGGCATCCCGGGCATTGAGGGCCAGGTTTACGACGATCTGCTCGATTTGCACCGGATCCGCCTCAATCGGACCCAGACCGTCGGCCAGCTCGGTGAGCAGGTGGATGTTCTCGCCAATGATCCGCCGGAGCATGCCCCCCATGTCACCCATCACCTTGTTGAGATCGACCAGCACCAGCTGCCTGACCTGCTTCCTGCTGAAGGCCAGCAGCTGGTGCGTCAGGGCGCCGGCTTTCTCGGAGGTCTTCAATATCTCCTGGAGCCCGACCTGCGCCTCCTCCGGGAGGTTGGCTTCCCAGGCGAGCAGCTCGGCGTACCCGTGGATGGCCATGATGAGGTTCCCGAAGTCGTGCGCGATTCCGCCCGCCAGCTGGCCGATCGCCTCCATCTTCTGCGCCTGCAGGAGGCGCCTTTCGTTGCTCTGCAGCTCGGCGTCGGCCGCCCGCTGGTCGTCCACCATGTGATTCACGTACGAGGCCAGGCGCTTGAACTCCGTAAAGCGCAGGCGTCCCGGATCGACCTTTTCCTGGGACATGGCGGCGCACTGAAAGTGCCGGCTGAACAGGGCGAAGGCCTTGCTGACCTGGCCGTGGAAGAAACGGGTGAGGGCGGCAGAGGTCAGGAGCATGGCCCCGACCAGGAGGATCAACCAGCGCAGCTGGTGGCGGGTCTCCTGATCGATGTGCAGGTCGTTCCGCCGGATCGTCAGCCGCAGGTCGTCGACGTAGATCCCTGCGCCGATGATCCAGTTCCAGCCCGGGATCAGCTCCACGTATGACAGCTTTTCGAACTGCTCGGCCTGGTTGGGCTTGTTCCAGAGGTAGCTCACGTACCCGCTGCCCCGTTGCCGGCACAACTCCAGCATCTCCACGAACAGGCGCTTGCCGTTCGGATCGGCGAAATCCTTCAGTCCGTCCCTGGTGTACCAGGAGGGATTGCCCTGCCTGGGAAAATAGGGATGGGCGATCATGCGCAGATCGGTGTCATGGATCCAGAGGTATCCCTGCTCGGAGAAGCGCATATGACTGATCCAGTCGATCACTTCCTGCTGGATCTCGGCCTTCATGTCTTCGACGTATTCCCCCGTCCCGATCAGCCAGCCCAAAGGCTCGAAGCCCATCACGAAGGAGATCTTGGCGAAGGTCTGCTCGCCCCTGCCGGGCTTTTGCCAGTTATAGGAGTAGTATCCTTGCCCCTGCTCGCGCACGATGCGCGCCAGCTCCGCGACCACGGTGTTCGGACCGGCGGCAGCCGGCGAGTCGATCGAGGCGGGATCGGCGGACAGCAGCTCGCGCCCTTCCAGGGTGTAGACGAAATAATAGCCCCTTCCCTCGTTGAAGCTCATGGAGCCCAGAGCGGACAGGATCAGTCTTTGCAGCTCTGCGCTGCTTGCTTCCCGGTTCCCCGCGTACAGGCTTTCGGTTATCCGGAAGGCCTCGCGCACACGGGACTTCAGTTCCGCCTGGATGCGCTGTTCGATCTGGGACTGTTTGAAACGGATGAAATCAACGGCCGTGCTCACCACGAAGGAGAGAAGCTGCCTCTGCGAGAGCTCGTACTCCCGGGCGAATGCCTCGGCTCTCTGTCGATTGTGATTGCGCTGCTGGTGGATGTTGAAGATTCCGAGGACGAGGAGCAGGCCGCAGAGAATGAGGGGGTTTAAGAGGTTGAAAACAGACAGCCTGATGCTGCGGGACATACCTGCGATCCGCTATTGGATATGCAAGGTTTGGGCCATAAATTTATTGCGAATTCTTCAATATAAGGGCCTGCTTCTTGATTGGAAAAACGTCGCTGTTTCATGACAAGGTGGTATAAACGTGACGATTCGGCCGGCGTTACCGATAGGTTTCCCAACAGATGCCGTAGCGCTTCAGCTTGTCGTAGAGGTTCTGCCGCGGAATGCTGGTGGCGCGGGCTGCCATCGATACGCTTCCGTGTACCATGGTCAGGGCCCGTTTCAGGTAGTCTGCTTCGAACTCGCGCTTCGCGGTTTGAAACGGTTTCAGCCCCCCATTGGCAGACGGGAAGGTGGAAGGCGCGGGAATGTACTCCTGCGGGATATCCCTGGTGCTGATCTCCGCATCCTCGGTGAAGGCCACGGCCCGCTCGATCACGTTCTCCAGCTCCCGCACGTTCCCTTGCCAGCTATTGGCCATCAGCGCTTCCAGGGCAGGTTCGGCGAAGCCGGTCACCTCCTTGGCGAAGGCCCCGGCGTATTTCCTGAGGAAATGATAGGCCAGCAGGGTAATATCCTCCCTTCTTTCCCGAAGGGGCGGGACCTCGACCTTGATCACGTTGAGCCGGTAATACAGGTCCTTGCGAAAGCGATTCTCCGAAACCTCCGCTTCCAGGTCCCTGTTCGTCGAAGCGACAATGCGGGCGTCGGTCTGGACTTCTTCGGTGCCGCCTACACGAAGGAACGCTTTTTCCTGGATCACCCGCAGAAGCTTGACCTGCAGATCCGGGCTGGTCTCGCTGATCTCGTCCAGAAATATCGTCCCGCCCTGGGCTGCCTCGAAGTACCCGATTTTTCTCGCCTCGGCACCGGTAAAGGCGCCGCGTTCGTAGCCGAACAACTCGCTCTCCAGCAGCTGGAGCGGGATGACTCCGCAATTGATGGCCACGAAGCGCTGGCTGCTTCGCGGGCTCAGGTAGTGTATGGCTCTGGCGATCAGCTCCTTGCCCGTTCCGCTCTCGCCCTGGATAAGAACCGTGCTGGGCAAAGGAGCGACCTTGGAAACCAGCGAGAGTATCTCCTGCATGCGCTTGTTCCTCGACAACAGCCGTCCGTCCACCTCGGTGCAGGCCACGCGGTCGCGCAGGCAGCGGCATTCCTCCTTCAACAGACGATGGTCCTTGATCCTTTCGATTTGGTAGCCAAGCGCTTCGAGGGACAGCGGCTTGATCAGGAAATCGTCCGCGCCGACCTTCATCGCCTGCACGGCGGAGGCTACCGTTCCATAGGCGGTCATCATCAGCACCGAGGGGTGCGCATCCAGGCTCTTGAGCCGGCGTAGAGTCTCCAGGCCGTCCAGGTCGGGCATCTTGAGGTCGATGAGAACCAGATCATAGGCCTTCTGCCGCACCATCTCCAGCGCCTGCAAACCTCCTTCGGCGGTCTCAACCCGGTAGGAGCGCTTTTGCAGAAAGCTGCGCAACAGGCCCAGAATCGTCGGGTCGTCGTCGACGGCCAGTACTCGAAACCCGGGCTTCTCGCTCATCTACGGCCATTTTCGACGCATTGCCCACCGCCATCCAGCAAAAACTTCAGCAGCTCAGGGAGTCGTTTTCCTGTGACTGGGTAACAAATTTATGACCGGGAACCGCCGGCTGGAAGCCGGGCGGTCGCAGGGCGGCGTTCGGTTTGCTCGCGGGTGGCTCGCGGCATTTGCTTCCCGAGCAAGGAAATGCCAAGGGGGGCAGGAAAACGGATTGGCCGGGCCTCTTTGGCACGCCGGTTGCAATTACTCCAGCGCAGGGAGCACGAGACAAAGGCGGCTCCCGGCAGGAGGCGAGCTTTGGAGCAGGAGCAGAATCTCAACCAATTGATCAGCTTCGAGGTGGGCGAGGAGGAGTACGGCCTGGAGATCCTGCGGGTCAAGGAGGTGATCCGCATCCGCCAGATCACCCGTCTGCCCGGATCGCCCTCGTTCGTGAAGGGGATCATCAACCTCAGAGGCGACGTGATCCCCATCATCGACCTGCGGGACAAGTTCGGCCTGGAAGAGCAGGAGTACACCGGCTCCACGCGGGTCATCGTCGCCGCCGTGGATGGAAAGCTCGTCGGGATGGTGGTGGACGCGGTGAGCCAGGTCGTTCGCCTGCCGGCGGACCAGGTCGATCCTCCGCCCCCGATCGCCGGAGGGCTGTCGGCCCGGTTCGTCAAAGGCGTGGGCAAGCTGGAGGATCGGCTGATCATCCTGCTGGACCTCGACCGCATCCTGTCCGCGCAGGAGAAGTGCGAGCTGGAACGAATGGAAACGAAGCAGGCGCCGCTGGAAGCCCTTCCGACGGCCTAGCCAGAGACCAAACAACCATCAGGAGGAACAAGGAATGCTCAAGAACGTGAAAATCGGCACCAAACTGCTGATCATCTGCACCATGCTGGTCGTGATCCCGCTGGCCGTCGTGGCCTACGTGTCGGTCAGGCAGGCCGGCCAGGGTCTGGAATCGCTGGAAACCGAGCAGATGGCCGAGCGGTCGAAGGAAATCGCCAACGCCCTAGTGCAGGTGTTCGAGGAGGAGAAGAAGATCGCCTCGATCATGGCCGCCCGCCCCGAGTTCCGGGAAGCCGCCGAAGCGCTGGCTGCCGGGAACCAGGAGGCCGCGCCCGAAGCCATTGCCGCGGGCCGAGCGCGGCGATTCACGAACTGGCGGCGATAGGGACGGTGGGCAGCTCCACCCAGGGGATCATCTGCATCGGGATGGACGGAGTGGTCTTCGCTTCCTCCGCCCCCGAGCTGCAAGGGCTCAACCTGGCCGCCCGCCCCTACGTGCAGGAGGCTCTGAAAGGCCTGGTCAACACCGGCTTCGTGGCCAGGAACACGGCCACCGGCAAGCCCTTCGTGCCTGCCGCGGCGCCCCATCTACTCCCAGGGCACCAGCAAGGTCGATCGGGGTGCTGGCCAACATCCTGGACATCAGCTTCGTCAACGAGCACATCGCCGCGGCCAAGATCGGCAAGACCGGCTACGCCTTCGTGGTGGACAACACCGGCCTGATCATCGCCCATCCGGTCGACGGACAAGATCTTCAAGACCAACCTGGCCGAACTGGACGGAACCCGGGAGTTCGCCAAGAAGATGATCGCCGGTGAGAGCGGCGTGGACAAGTACGTCTTCGAGGGGGTGGCCAAGACCTGCGGCTATGCGCCGTTGAAGTCCACGGGCTGGAGCGTGGGCCTGACCCTGCCGGACGACGGAGTACCTGGCGCCGGTAAGCGCGGTGCGGAACATCGCCGTCATGGTGACCGCCATGGCCCTGGCGCTGTCCCTGCTCATCCTGATCCTCTTCGTGCGCAGCATCACCAGGCCGCTGGTGCAGGCCGTGGCCTACGCCCATACGGTAGCCGGCGGCGACTTCACCCGCCGGCTGGACATCCACCGGCGGGATGAGGTCGGCGTTCTGGCCGACGCCTTGAACCAGATGGTCGCCAAGCTGAAGGACATGGTCATCAGGATCCGCGAGAGCTCGGAGCAGGTGGCCAGCTCCAGCGAGGAGATATCCTCCAGCGCCCAGCAGCTGTCCTCCGGCGCGCAGAACCAGGCCTCGACGCTGGAGGAGACCAGCGCTTCGGTGGAGGAGCTGACCGCTTCGGTGGAGCAGGTCGCCGACCATTCGCAGAGCCAGGCCGCCAGCGTGGAGGAATCCTCCAGCAACATGGAGCAGATGAAGAGCTCGGTGCAGCAGGTTTCCCGGACCCTGGGCGAAGTGTCCAGCTCTCGGCGAAGCTTTCCATGGAAAAGGCCCAATCCGGAGCTGAAGCGGTAACCCGTACGGTGGAGGCCACCAAGGCCATCACCAGCAGCTTCGAAAAGATCGCCGGGATCGTCAACGTGATCGGGGACATCGCCGATCAGACCAACCTGCTGGCCCTGAACGCCTCGATCGAGGCTGCCAGGGCGGGTGAGCACGGCCGGGGGTTCGCGGTCGTGGCCGACGAGGTCTCCAAGCTCGCCGACCGCAGCGCGGCCAGCACCAAGGAAATCGAAGGCCTGATCAGGCAGGGCAGCGCCAGCGTGACCGCCGGGGCCGATGTCTCCCGGGCAGTGCTGGCCGCCATGGAGGAGATCATCGCCGGCGCGAAGAAAACCAACGAGATGGTCACCGCTCTGGCCGGCGACCTGGAGCAGCAGCGCGGCGCCATCGGGGAGCTGGCCAAGGCCACGGAATCGATCAGCGAGATGAGCCAGTCGATCAGCGCCGCCACGGAGGAGCAGACCACCAATTCCAAGCAGGTGGCCAAGGCCATCGAGAACGTGAACGAGCTGACCCAGCAGGCGGCCAGCGCGGCGGAGGAGATGTCCGCCGCCACCGAAGAGCTGACCACCCTGGCCCAACAGCTCCAGCAGATGGTCGAGCAGTTCCGCATCACCGAAAACCAGGGCGGCGCCGGGTTGGCCCTTCCGCAGCCTGCGCCGCAGGCCAAACCGGACAAGGGCTGGGCCAATTCCCGGCACGGCAGGATCACCGCGATCACCGTGAAGAAGCCCGCCTGAGGCAGGTGCTCGAGTCGGCAAGGCGCCCGGCTGCAACGGCGGGCGCCTCTTTTTCTGGCGAAATTCCGCCGCTTTTGTTAGCTTTCCTCCCAGGCGATTACGCGTCGGCTTGGACGCGAGCGGAGGTCGAATCATGTCAGAGCTCGGCAAAGGAGCGAGGGCGCCGTCCTTCAGCCTGCAGGACCAGGACGGCAAGACGGTCCGGCTGGGGGACTACCAGGGCCGGATGCTTCTCCTGTACTTCTACCCCAAGGCCGACACCCCGGGCTGCACCACCCAGGCCTGCAGCATCCGCGACGCCATGCCGGATTTGAAGAGCCTGGGGATCGCCGCCGTGGGCATCAGCCCCGACGAGCCGAAAGCGCAGAAGAAGTTCGCCGGCAAGTACCGGCTCTCCTTTCCCCTGCTCTCGGACTCGCAGCACGCCACGGCTGAAGCGTATGGAGCCTGGGGCGAGAAGTCCATGTACGGGAAAAAATACCAGGGCATCCTGCGCTCGTCCTTCCTCATTGACGAGGCGGGCAAGATCCTCCAGGCCTGGTACAAGGTGAGCCCGGCGGACACGGTGCCGCTGGCCAAGGAAGCGCTGCGACAGGACCGAGGCTAATACAGCAGCAGCTCCTGGGGGCGGGCGGCCAGGTCCATGAAGCGGCGCAGGAAGGAGCGCCAAGTGCCTTCACACCGGGCAATACGGTTGCATCAAGTCAAGCTGGCGCAAAGCTTTCGGTATTCACCCTCGGTGAAAGCGCTCAAGGTTTGAGTGCGCACATTCCCCAGCGCGCCAATCGTGAGCATCAGTCTCGTTACCACTTCGTCGTTCGGTGCTTCGGCAACCACGACAGCGTCGTATTGTCCCATCACCAGATACCATTCCTTCAGTTTTCCACCCATTGCTTCTGCGGCTTTTCTTGCCGCATCCAGCCGTGACGGGCTTTCCTTGATAGTCTTCATGCCCTGCTCTGTGTAGTTCAGCAAGATGATGTAAGTTCTCATCCTAAGTTCCCCTTTCAGGCGCTCCTTCACACCGTTGACTAAGTATAAGTCATCGATGTGCCTACTGTGTCCTTTCCTGATCGGCTGCAACCGCTGCGATCCGCCAGGCTTAGCTCCATGAACACCCAATGCTGGCGATAGGCAACAGGGATTTCACTCTCTTCATAGGGCGATATATCCGCGAAAATCGATCCGACATGGATCGATACTAGGCGATTCTCTCGGTGCGTCGCGAGGAAGCCCGACGGATCGTTATCATAAAAGCAGCAGCTCCTGGGGGCGGGCGGCCAGGTCCATGAAGCGGCGCAGGAAGCGCGCGGCGTACACCCCGTCCAGGACGCGGTGGTCGAACACCAGCGACAGGGGCAGGTGGGGCACGGCCGCCCAGGCTCCGCCGCGGGCCACCGGCTGCTCGTGGATGCGCCCCAGGCCCAGGATGGCCACCTGCGGCGGCAGGATCAGCGGCCGCGCGTACAGCCCGGCGAAGGCCCCGTAGTTGGTCAGGGTGAAGGTGCCGCCGCGCAGCTCCTCCAGGCGCAGGGTCCTCCCGCGCGCGGCGGCGGCCAGCCGGTCCACCTCGGCCTGCAGGCGGGGCAGGGACAGGCCGTCGGCCCGCCGGATCACGGGCACCGCCAGCCCCTCCTCGGTGTCCACGGCCACGCCCAGGTTCACCTCGCCGAACTGCTCCACCTCCTGCCGCTCGGGATGGTAGGCGGCGTTCAGGAGAGGGTATTCGCGCAGGGCGAGGGCCGCGAACTTGAGGAAGAACGGCAGGTAGCTCAGGCGCGGCTCCTGGCCTTCGCCGCCCCGCCCCTCGTTGAGAGCCCGCCGCAGGGCCACCAGCTCCTCCACGGGCACCAGCTCGTGGATGACCGCCGAGGGGATGGCGTTGCTTCTTTCCATATTGGAGGCCAGCGCCCGCCGCAGCGTGGAGAGGGGCTGTACCCGGCCGGCGGCCGGCGGTCTGCCGTTGCCGCGCTCGGCGATGTCCTTGCGCAGCACGCGCCCGCCGGGGCCCGTGCCATGGACAGCGGCCAGGTCGATGCCCCGCTGGGCGGCCAGCTTGCGGGCCACCGGGGAGGCGGTAACCGGCTGGCCCTGGCCGGGGGGCCGTGGTCCCGGCCGTGACGGGCGGTTCGGCCGCTTCACGCCCTTCGCGGCTCGGGGGCAGCTCCGCGGAGGTCGCGGTTTCCAGGTTCCCGACCAGGGAGCGCTCCTCCTCCATGCCCGCTTCGCCCCCGCCCGAATCCGGCTCCTCCAGCTCGAGCACCGCCAGGGTCCGGCCGACCTGGATGATCTCTCCCTCCTTGACCCCGAAGCTCACCAGCGTGCCGTCGCGCGGGGAGGGGATGTCGGCTACGACCTTGTCCGTCTCGACGACCGCCAGGGTCTGGCCCTGCTTCACGCGCTGCCCCGGCCGGACTTTCAGCTCCAGCACCTTGCCCTCGGCCAGCCCCTCGCCGATATCGGGGAAGGCGAACTCGAAGCGTTTCTTAGGGCTCATAGGCCAGGACCCTTTCGGCTTCCAAGGCGATCTGCTCGGAGCGGATCAGGTAGTGGTGCTCGCCGCGGGCCAGGGGGGCGAAGACGTCCGGCCCGGTCAGGCGGGCAGGCGGCGCCTGGAGGTGCTCGAAGGCCCCCTCCACGGCCGCGGCCATGACCTCGGCCGCGGCGCCGAAGGACTCGGAGGCCTCGTGCACGACCAGCAGGCGCCCGGTCTTGCGCACGGAGGCGACCAGCGTCTCGGCGTCCAGCGGGTAGATCGTGCGCAGGTCGATCAGCTCCACGGAGCGCCCTTTCGCGGCCAGCTGCCGCACCGCTTCGCGGGCCTCCTTCATCTGCGCCCCGTAGGACACCAGGGTCAGCTCGCTGCCCTCCGCTTCCACCCGCGCTTTGCCCAGCGGGATGGCGTAGGCCTCCTGCGGAACCTCCTGCCGCACGGAGCGGTAGATGCGGGCCGGCTCCAGGAACACCACCGGGTCCGGGTCGCGGATGGCGGCGATGAGCAGGCCCTTGGCGTCGTAGGGGGTGGAGGGGATCACCACCTTCAGGCCGCGCATGTGGCCGAACAGCGCCTCCATGCACTCGGAGTGGTGCTCCGGGGCGCGGATGCCGCCGCCGTGCGGGGTGCGCAGCACCATGGGCACGGTCAGCGAGCCGCGGCTGCGGTTGCGCAGGCGCGCCGCGTGGTTGGCCAGCTGGTTGAAGGCGGAGTAGGTGAAGCCGCTGAACTGGATCTCCACCACCGGCTTCAGGCCCCCGACGGCCATGCCGATGGCCGCGCCCACGATCCCGCCCTCCGAAAGGGGCGTGTCGAAGCAGCGCTCCTCGCCGAAGCGCTCCTGCAGCCCGACCGTGGCCCGGAACACCCCGCCCTTGCCGCCCACGTCCTGGCCGAACACCAGGACCGTGGGGTCGGCCTCCATCTCCACGGCCAGCGCGTCGGTGACCGCCTCCACCAGGGACAGGCTGCTCATGGGCGCCTGCGCTCCAGCTGCCGGGCCAGGGGCTGCGGCAGCTCGTGGAACATGAATCGGAAGGTGTCCTCCAGGCTCGGGTCGTTCAGGCGCTCGGCCTGCTCGAACTCGGCCTGGGCCCTGGCCAGGCACTTCTGCCGGATGTCCTGGACGTCCTTCTTTCGCAGCAGCCCGCGCACGCGCAGGTAGCGCTCCAGGCGCAGCAGCGGGTCCAGCGCGCGCCAGCGCTCCACCTCGGAGTCCTCGCGGTAATGGCGCGGGTCGTCCGAGGTCGTGTGCGCCCCCAGGCGGTAGGTGTAGCCCTCGATCAGGGTGGGGCCTTCGCCGGCGCGCGCCTTGTCCGCGGCCTGGCGCACCGCCGCGTACACGGCGAACAGGTCGTTGCCGTCCACCTGCACGCCCTCGAAGCCGTAGGCGAAGGCCTTCTCGGCCACCGTCGGCGAGGCGGTCTGCTTGTCGGCGGGAAGCGAGATGGCCCACTGGTTGTTCTGGGTGAAGAAGATCACCCAGGCCTTCCACACCCCGGCCAGGTTCAGGGCCTCGTGCCAGTCGCCTTCCGAGGTGGCCCCCTCGCCCATGAAGGCGATCACCACCCGGTCGCTGCCGCGAAAGCGCTCGGCGTAGGCCAGCCCCACCGCGTGCAGCGGCTGGCTGCCCACCGGCACGGAGATCGGCAGCATGTGGTAGGTCTCGCGCGGCAGGTGGCTGCCCAGCTCGTTGCCGTGCCAGTACAGGTAGATCTGGTGCAGCGGCACCCCGCGCAGGATCATGCCGGCCAGCTCGCGGTAGGCCGGCACGAACCAGTCGTCGGGGCGCAGGGCCAGGAGAGCTCCGGCGGAGTTGGCCTCCTGCCCCTGGTTGAGCACGTAGGTGGGCATGCGTCCCTGTCGGTTCAGGCTCACCGCCCACTCGTCGGCCTGCCGCGCCAGCACCATGACCCGGTAGGCCTCCAGCGCTTCTTCGTCCGTGGGACGCGGAAGTGCCGAGGCACAATCCGCAAGGCACCCTTCCGGGTTGAGCAGGGCCAGGCGTTTGCCTTCCCTTGGGTCGTAAGCTTGGAACATGCTTATCCCTATTTAGTTAGTAATATTGCTATACGACCGTCAACCGAAATCGGGG
>CAVTQG010000002.1:0-96820 GCA_963736785.1 uncultured Spirochaetota bacterium
CGGAAAGGCTGTCAAATGCGGGACCCGGCGCGCCCGGGCTCAGGCCGAGAGCCGGGCCAGGAGCTCCAGGACCTGCTGTGCTGCCTCGGGTGTGCGGCGGCCCAAGCCGCAGGAGGCGGCCACGTCCACGGCCCCGCCGCGCAGCTCTTCGATGACGGCCAGGAGCTGTCGGTTCTGCTCGAGGCTGCGGCGCTCGTGAACGAACCCGGCCACGAAGCGGGTGCCCGCCGGAAGGCGCGCCTTCTGCAGGGGCCGGTAGAACCCCGGGTCCAGCGAGGGCGGCTTGCCGGCTTCGGCCAGGGGGAAATGCACGTACTCCAGCCTCTGCCCGGCGGGCCAGGCGGCGGCCAGGCGGTTGGCGAAGCTGACCATCCGGTCCAGCGACCCGGGGTGCACCAGGGCCCGGTTGTGGAAGTCGCCCAGGCACAGGTGCAGCCCGATGCGCGCTCCGGGCCGGATCTTGGAAAGGATGTTCTTCACCGGCAGGAGCGCCAGGCCCATCAGGGCCGGGGGCAGCAGGTAGGCGGCGTACATCTCGGGGGGGATCTCCAATTGGAGGATCAGGTCCTCTCCCGCCTCGTCCAGCGCGGCGTTGAGCTCCCGGGCGATGACGGTGTTGAAGGCCCCCGTGTAGCGGATCCAGTCCAGCTTGCTGGCGAAGGCGAAGCCCATGGCGAAGCCGGTGGGCACGCCCAGCTGGAAGCGCAGCCGGGGTAGACCGAACTCTCCGCGCAGCCGGCGGAACACGGCGTAGCTCTTGCGCATCCACAGGTCGTACCCGAAGCGCACGCGCTTAGCTACCTGGGAGGGCGAGCGCAGGGGCCTGAGCAGCTCGACCTGGTCGTAGTCCGCGGGAAGGCCGTCGGAGTCGCGCACCGCAGGGCGCACCACCCGCCAGCCCTCGCGGTCGGCGGACAGGCTCTGCAGCGCGAACATCACCCAGTCCGCGCGGTTTCCCCGAGGCAGGGCGGCAGACCTCTCCCCGATCTCCCCATCGGGCAGCGCGATCAGGACGGGCCCCAGGGATTGCAGCGCGCGGCGCATGCACTGCTCCTCGTCGGCGAAGGGCAGGCTTCCGATCAGCAGGGCGGATCGAGTAGGCATGGGCTAAGTTGCCTACTGCCCGGCGCCGGCGTCAAGAAAAAAAGCTGGTCACGCGCGCAGCAGATGCGCCGCCGGCGTCAGTCTGCCTTGGGTTTTCGTGTATGCTCGACGCGCCCGTCCGGCCAGCCTACGAGCAGGTCGGTCACCGGCCGGGTGAAAATCCCGTGGGCCATCACGCCGGGGATCAGCATCAGCTCGCGTTCCATGAGCGAGGGGTCGAACGCGGCGGGGAAACGCACGTCCAGGACGAAGTTGCCGTGGTCGGTGATCACCGGCCCGTCCTTCATTTTCGCCATGCGCAGCTCGGGGGCTCCGCCCAGCGCCTCCACCGCCCGGCTGACGGTGGCCAGGGCCTCGGGCACCAGCTCCACCGGCACCGGGGCCTTCTCGCCCAGCCGGCCGACGATCTTGGAGGAGTCCACGATGATGGCGTAGTCCCGCGAGGCGTGGGCCACGATCTTCTCGATCAGCATGGCCGCCCCTCCGCCCTTGATCAGGCGCCAGGCCGGGTCCACCTCGTCGGCGCCGTCGATGGTCAGGTCCAGGCGGCCTGCGACGAATGGATCGTTGAGGGACCACAACGAGATGCCCTGCTCCCGGCAGGCCACCTCGGTCTGGAAGCTGGTGGGCACCACCCTCAGGTCCCTCAAGGCCCCGTCGCGCAACAGCTCTCCGATGCGCCGCACCGCCTCGACGGCGGTGGAGCCGGTGCCCAGGCCCAGCTTCATGCCGCTTTTTACCAGCAGTTCGGCGGCCTTTCTGCCTACGGCGCGCTTGATCTGGCCTGCATCCATGGGTAAGCGTATTTAGTCAGCTTTGCGGCGTTCCGTCAAATGGGCGGCGGCGCCTCGGAAGAGCTGCGGGCCGACCCGCGCCGCATCCGCGGCAGCAGCGCGGCCAGGCCAGCCAGGCCGGCGGCCATCACGGCGGCCAGGGCCAGGTAACCGTGGTTCTCGCTGACCCGGTCCAGGGCCGCCCCCAGCGCGAAGGATAGCCCTACCTGCAGCAGCGAGGAGATTCCCGTCCAGAGGGCCATGGCCCGGCCGAACTGCTCCTTGTCCACGATCTCCATCAGCGTGGAGGTGAGCAGGATCTTCAGGGGAGTGTTGCCCAGGCCGAAGAGGAACATCCCCAGGTATGCCAGCGCGGCCAGGCGGTTGAGATACAACCCGCCCAGGGCCAGGAGCACCAGGGAGAACAGCGCGATCAGCAGGGGGAAACGGGGCAGCCTGGAGGCGAACAGCGACAGCAGCAGGCTGGAACAGAAAGCCGCCAGCCCGTAGGACATGTCGGCCAGGCCGAAGGCCACCGCGCCCGCGCCCAGCACGTTCTCCACGTAGCCCGGCAGGACCACGTTGGAAACGATCACCACCACGAAAGGCACCTGCATCAGCAGCCCCAGCCACAGGAGCCGCGGGCGCGCGCCAAGGTAGCGCAGGCCCCGCGAGAATTGGGCGAAGAACGGCTCCCCGGAGTCCTTCACTGCGAGCGGGGTGTAGCGGATGCCGGCCAGCAGCAGGCTCGCCAGCAGATAGGTGCCGACGGCGATACCCAACACGGCGCGGATGCCCAGGAGCTTCAGGACGATGCCCGTAAACCCGGCGGAGAGGAAGGCCCCGGCCTGCAGGCTCATCTCCACCCAGGCGTTGCCGTTGACCAGCTCGCCGCGCTCCAGGATCTCCTGCAGGAAACCCCGCGACACGGGGGTGTGGAAGGCCCAGCCCATGCCGTTCAGCACTACCAGCAGGTAGATGGCCCGCACCTCCAGGCGGCCCAACACGGCGGCGAGCAGGAACAGCAGGTACAACCCGGCCCGGCAAAGGGTCATGGCCAGCAGCGTGGAGCGGCGGGGGAAGCGGTCGGCCACGGTGCCGGCCAGGGGGAACAGCAGGAAGCTGCTGGCGATGCTCAGGGAGAGCACGGCGCCCACGGCCGCGTTGGTCCCCGATACCTCCCGGATGTACCAGTTGATGCCGATGAACAGCATGCTGGAGCCGAAGGTCGAGACGGTCTCGGCGAAGAAGTACAGCAGAAAGCTGCGGTTTCTCCACAGGGAGGGCACCGCGCGGCCTCGCTTCAGTATCCGCCGAGCAGCTCGAGCACGCGTTCCCGGCCGAGGATCAGCAGGAAACCGGCCAGGCGCGGCCCCTGGTCCTTTTCGATCAGGGCGCGGTAGACGACCTTGAAGAACTCCTTGGAGTCCAGCCCCGCCTCCCCGGCGATGCGGTAGATCGCCTCGGCCAGGGACTTCTCGTCGTGGCTGCCCAGCTTTTCGCCGACTTCCGCGGTCAGCAGCCTCAAAGCCCGGCGCTCAGCCTCGCCGAAGGCCAGGGGCACGCTGCCCGCGGCGCGCAGCCGGAAGCGGAAGCTCTCCGGAGCGAACTTCTGGACCCAGTTCCAGGCGCAGGCCGCGCGGGCGCGCGCCTTGCCCAGGTCTTCCGTCGAGGTGCGCAGGTCCAGGGAGCGCAACACCCGGTCCAGGTCGCCCTCGTAAACGCAGACCAGGTTGCACAGGTGGCGGAATCCTATCTGGGTGGGCATGGCCGCTGGCACGGCGCCCACCTGGGAAAGCTGGTAGGTCCTCTTCTCCTTGGCGGCCCGGGCCTCGGGCGCCTCCTCCGTGCCGAAATAGACGCGCTCGCAGCGATCGTAGTCCTCGTAGATCTTGAGCACATCCAGGTCGAAGGAAATGGCGAACTCCGTGTTCGGCCGGGTGGAGGCGAACAGGTAGCGCACCACCTCGGGCTGGTAGACCTCCAGCACGTCGCGCAGGGACACCACCTCGCCGCTGGAGGAGGAGATCTTGCCGGTGCGCCCCTTGATGCCGATGAAGTCGTACTGAAAGCTGGTGGGCGCTTGGAAGCCGTAGACCTGTTCCACGATCATGCGGCCCGTGTCGAAGGAGCCGCCCTCGGAATGATGATCCTTTCCGGCCGGCTCGAAGTCCACGCGCTGCTCGGCCCAGCGCATGGGCCAGTCCACCCGCCACAACAGTTTCACCGCGCCGGTGGAGCGCAGGTCCAGAGCTTCTTCGTTCTTGCAGGACTTGCAGGCGTAGGACACCTCGTACTGCCCGTCCCAGCCCTTGACCGTGGTGGTGTCCCTGCCGCAACGGGTGCAAAAGATCGAGATCGGCCACCACTCCCCGGCCAGCGCCTCGGTGCGGTGCTCGTCCAGGATGGCCCGCAGCCGGTCGCGGTGCTCCAGCGCCCGGCGGATACCCTCGGCGTAGCGGGAGGCGCCGTACTCGCGGAACTGGTAGATGTACTCGGGGAAGATGCCGACCACGGGCAGCAGCTCCTCGATTTCCCGCTCGTTGTGCCGGGCGTAGCTCTCCTCGGTGCCGTAGGGATCCGGGACCCGGGTGATGGGCTGGCGCAGGTAGCCGGCCAGCGTCTCCTGACCGGGCATGTTCTTCGGAACTTTGCGGAACACGTCGTAGTCGTCCCAGGAGTAGATGAAGCGCACCTTCCGCCCGCGCTCCCGCAGCGCGCGCACCACCAGCTCCGCGCTGATGATCTCGCGGAAGTTGCCGATGTGCACGGTGCCCGAAGGGGTGATGCCGGAGGCGGCGACGTACAGCTCCTTGTCGCCCTTGTCCCGAATCACCTGTTCGGCGTACAGATCCGCCCAGTGAACCGTCTGCTCCGTTTGTGCCATACGCCTGCAGAGTAGCCCAAGGGGACGGGCTTGTTCAACATTCCCGGGGAGACGGTCGATAGGAAAAAGTGTGAGGGCATTTCTGCTGGCCGTCCTGCTGCTGGTGGCCGCCTGCTGTCTGGCCGAGGAGGGCCTGGCCTCCTGGTACGGCGGCAAGTTCCAGGGGCGGCGCACCGCCAGCGGCGAGATTTTCGATACCCGCCAGTTCACCGCCGCGCACAAAAGCCTGCCCTTCGGCACGCGGGTGCTGGTCACAAATCTTTCCAACGGCAGGAGCGTCACGGTGCGCATCAACGACCGCGGCCCCTTCGTGGCCGGGCGGGTCATCGACCTCTCGCTGGCCGCGGCTGCGGCTATCGGGCTGTCGGGCAGAGGTGTAGCGGCTGTACGGCTGGAGGTCCTGGCTGGTGACGCCGCCGGCGAGCCACGCCCCGACGCCGGGCCGCACGACGCTGGTCCCGTGTCCGCAAGCCCCGATCCCGGCGGCCAGCCTGCCGGCAGCGGCCAACCAGGGCCGGTAACCTACCGTCTTCAGCTCGGCTCTTTCCGGCAGCGGGCCAATGCCGAAGGCCTGCTGGCGCGGCTGGCGGACGCCGGGCTCGCTGCGGAGCTGGAAGCGGCCGGGGGAGGAATCACCCGGGTGGTGTTGCGCAGCGTGCCCTTCGCCGAGTTGAGCGGCCTGCGGCAGCGGCTGGCCGCCGCCGGCTGGGCGGAGGCGCTGGTGCGCCTGGAGCCATGAGCGAACGCGGCTACCGCTGGGATTCCGAGGATTACGCGCTGCATTCCTCCGCGCAAACGGAATGGGCCCTGGAGCTGCTCGGCAAGCTGTACCTGCGCGGCGAGGAGGCGGTCCTGGATATCGGCTGCGGCGACGGCAAGGTCACCGCGGCTCTCGCCGCGCAGGTGCCGCGCGGCAGCGTCCTGGGCATCGACAGCTCGCCGGAAATGGTGGAGCGCGCCCGCCGCTCCTACCCGCCGGATCTGTATCCCAACCTGCGCTTCCAGGCGGGGGATGCCCTGCGAGCTGGACTTCGATAGAGCGTTTTGACGTGGCCTTCTCCAACGCCACCCTGCACTGGGTGCGCGACCACCTGCGCGTGTTGCGGGGAACCTCCCGCGCCCTGAAGCGCGGCGGCCGGCTGCTGTTCCAGATGGGCGGCCGGGGCAACGGTCGGGTCATCCTGGGCATACTGGAAGAGCTCGGCCGGGAACGGCCATGGGACGCCTGGCTGGCCGGGTTCCCGTGCCCCTGGTCCTTCTACGGGCCGCAGGAGTACCGCGGCTGGCTGGAGCGAGCCGGCCTCGAGGCCCGGCGCGTGGAGCTGATCCCCAAGCAGATGCGGCAGCAGGGACCCGAGGGGCTGGCCGGTTGGGGGCGCACCACCTGGCTGCCGTACACCCAGGCCGTCCCCGCGGAGCGGCGCGAGGAGCTGGTAGCCCAGGTCGTGGATCGCTACCTGCGCGGCCACCCGCCGGATGCGGACGGGACGGTGCGGGTGGAAATGGTGCGCCTGGAGGTGGAGGCTCTTCGGCCTTGAAGCCGGATATCCTCGTCGAGTACCCTCCGGCGGAGAGTTTCCCGTCCGGAGCGGGGGCCGGCTCCTACGCCGTGGCCTACGTGCGCCCGGAGACCAACACCGTGCTCTACGAGCGGGCGATCGCTGCCGCCATCCGCGGCCGGGGGGACGAGGTCATCTACGTCGCCAACCTCGGCGGCGCGCTTATTGCGCAGGACGGCATCCTGAAGGGGCGCTACCTCACCCAGCTGCGCTTCGCCTCCGACCCGCGCGCGGAAGCGGCCAGGTACCCCGAGATCGGGGAGCGCCTCGCGCGGCATTTCGGGGCCCCCTACGAGAAGTCCTTGATTGGAGCCTTCGAGGCCGCCGCCCGGACCCCCGCGGAGGAGCTGTTCGAATCCTTCGTGTCCCCGGCGGATTTCCTGACCTGCTGGGGGCAGCAGTTCAAGCGAATCGCCGGGGTGGTGGTGGCCAACCCGGGCCTGCCTGCCGTGCTGAACCGGTACACCCCCCAAGCCAACGTTTTCGTGGTGGTCGTGCGCTCGGCGGACGGCTCCCCGGGCTTCTTCTCCTCCCTGAACCGGGCCATCTACCAGGAGATCACCTCCCGGGCGGAAACACCTCTGGTCGACGGGGAGCGGCTGGGCGCGGTGCCGTGGCCCGAGCGGGTGCGCCGCACCTACCACCTGTCCCGCACCCACCTCATGGCCATGTTCGACATGGCCGACCTGGTGTACCTCGCCGAGGGCCGGCGGCTGGAGCTCGCCGAAACTCCCCTGGGGCGCAGCCTGCGGGCGCAAGGGGTGGTTACGGCGGAGAAGCTGCAGGAGCTCCGGCGCGAACCGCTGCGGTACGCGCGCCACGGGGATCACCGGCTCCTGCATTACCTTCCTCTGGCCGGCGAGGGCCAGGGCTTGGCCTGGGTGGGGGAGTTCCTGCGGCGGCTTTAACGCGCGCGGAGGTCAGGCCTTGGTGAGCGCCGCGAGGGCGGCCTGGAAGGCCTCGGGCAGCCGGGTCACCCGGCGCTTGGCGTAGTCGAAGGCCGCCATGGTCGTAAAGCCGCTGGCCGCCTCCGTCCCGTCGCCGACCCGGGTCACCTGGTAGTCCAGGGCGAAGCGGCTGGCCAGCACGTCCCGGGGGCGCACGCTCACCTCCAGCTCGTCGCCTAGAAAGATCTCGGCCTGGAAGCGCACCTGCGCCTCGCTCATGATCAGCCCGGCCCCGCCGCCGATGTCCTTCTCCGACACACCCAGGGAGGCCAGGAAGGCCAGGCGGGCGTCGTGGAACAGGAGCAGGTACTTGTCGTTGCCCATGTGCCCGCCGTAGTTGATGTCCCCGATGCGCACCGGGTATCGGGCGCGGAAGGGGCGGAAGCCCGCGATTGCGGCGCGGAAGCCCGCGATTGCGGCGCGGAAGCCCGCGATTGCGGCCTCACCCCAGGCATTGCTTCAGCCACTCCAGGTAACCCGGCGAGCCGGCCACGATGGGCACGGCGGCCAACTCGGGCAGCTCGTACGGGTGCTCCCGGCGCAGCAGCTCGTCGATGCGCGGAACCCGCTCCTGCGAGCTTTTCGCCAGCAGGAGCACCTCCGCATCCTCCTTTACGGCGCCCTGCCAACGGTACACGGAGCGGATCGGGTCGACGACCTGCACGCAGGCGGCCAGTCGCTCCTCCACCAGCAGGCGGGCCAGTCGCCGGGCGGTCTCCCCGTCGGGGGCGGCTATGCTGACCAGCACGGCGTGGAAGCCCGCTATTGCGGCGCGGGACCCCTGGTCTGTTCGCGCCGCGGTGCGCCTGCTGCCGTGCTCGGCCTCTGGGTGAGAGCCCGCTCCTGCGGCGTTCACAGGCGGGCAACCCCTGCCTTGAGCCGGGTCAGCTGCTCGCGCAGAGCCGGCGGGAGCCGCCCGCCGAAGCGGGCGTAGAACTGCTCCACCTCGGCCACCTCCTTCTCCCATTCGCCGCGCTCGAGCTCGAACAGGCTCTCCAGCCGACCGGAGGGAAGGCTCAGGCCCTTCATCTCCAGGTCCCCGAGATTCGGCAGCAGCCCGATGGGCGTGGAGCGGGCGCCGACCCGGCCCTTGATCCGGTCGACCACCCACTTGAGCACTCGCGAGTTCTCCCGGTAGCCGGGCCAGGCGAAGGCCCCGCCCTCGTCCTTGCGGAACCAGTTCACGGTGAAGATCTTCGGCGGGTTGGACAGGCGCTTGCCGACGGCCAGCCAGTGGGCGAAGTAGTCGCCCATGTTGTAGCCGGCGAAGGGCAGCATGGCCATGGGGTCGCGGCGCACCACCCCCACCTGGCCCGCGGCCGCGGTGGTGGTCTCCGAACCGTTGGTGGAGGCGCGGAACACCCCGTGCTCCCAGTCGGTGGCCTCGCACACCAGGGGGATGGTGTCCGAGCGGCGGCCGCCGAAGATGATGCCGGAGATCGGCACGCCCCTGGGGTTGTCATATTCCTTCGAGAGGTTGGGGCAGTTGCGGATGGACACGGTGAAGCGGGAGTTGGGGTGGGCTGCCGGCTTGCCCGTCTGCCAGGGGGTCCCCTGCCAGTCCAGCAGTCCCTGCGGAGGCTCGCCCAGCCCCTCCCACCAGGGGCTGTTGGCCACGGGGTCCAGGGCGGTGTTGGTGAACAGGGTGGGGTAGAACCTTTCGCCCTTCAGGGTGCGCATCATGTTCGGGTTGGTCTTGTCGGAGGTGCCGGGGGCCACGCCGAAAAAGCCCGACTCCGGGTTGATGGCGTACAGGCGCCCGTCCGGCCCCACGTTGATCCAGGCGATGTCGTCGCCCAGGGTGTGCACCTTGTACCCGGGGAACACCGGCTCGATCATGGCCAGGTTGGTCTTACCGCAGGCCGAGGGGAAGGCCCCGAGCAGGTAGGTGATCTCGCCGCCCGGCTCCTCCAGGCCCATGATGATCATGTGCTCGGCCAGCCACCCTTCCTGCTCCCCGAGGTAGGAGGCGATGCGCAGGGAGAAGCACTTCTTGCCCAGCAGGGCGTTGCCGCCGTAGCCGGAGCCGATGCTCATGACCAGGTGCTCCTGGGGAAAGTGCATGATGAAGCGCTTGGCCGGGTCCAGCTCCCCGATGGAGTGCAGGCCGCGCACGAAGTTCTCCTGTTCGCCGATGCGGCCGATGGCCTCCTGGCCCACGCGGGTCATGATGCACATGCTGACCACCACGTAGATCGAGTCGGTGATCTGGATGCAGGGCTTGGCGTAGGGCGAATCCGGGTGGCCCATCATGTAAGGGATCACGTACAGGGTGCGCCCCTTCATGCAGCCGGAGAACAGCCCGGTGACCATCCGCTTGGCTTCCGCCGGCTCCATCCAGTTGTTGTTCGGGCCGGCGTCCTCCTTGTCCGGCAGGCAGACGAAGGTGAGCTGCTCGGTGCGGGCCACGTCGTTGGGGTGGCTGCGGTGCAGGAAGGAGCCGGGGAAGGCGGAGGGGTTGAGCTCGCGGAAGGTCTGGTGCGGGCCGGTCTTCTCCTCACCGATGCCCTGCGCCACCAGGCGCTCCAGCTCCTCGCGGGTCCCCTGGACCCAGTGCACCCTGTCCGGGCGGGTGAGCTTCGCCTGCTCCTCCACCCAGCGTTCCACCGGATTGGCCATGCTGTGAACCTCCTCGCTCCTGCCTGTCGCAGTGTTAGGATTTATACCCGTGCAGGGCGGCCGGGTCAAGGAGGGTCCCCCGGTGCGGCCTGCGCGCCGCGGCCTGCGCGCCGCGGCGATTGACAGGGTGCCGGACGGGCCGCTACAGTGGAAATGGCTTTTAGCGCCTGGCTCCAGTAGCTCAGCAGGATAGAGCAGCGGTTTCCTAAACCGCAGGTCGGACGTTCGAGTCGTCTCTGGGGCAAGAAATACGGAAAGTCTCGCCGGGGCTCGGGGCAGCAGCCCTCACTTGAAGGTGAGGGAGTAGTCCAGCGGTTTGTCCAAGAGCAGCACGCGCAGCAGGGGGATGCGGAACAGCACGCCGCCGGGCACCACCGTGCCGCCGCTCTGGGCTGTTACCTTGCCCTTGACCGTGATCGTGGTTTCGATGACCGAAGCCTTCAGTGCCGCGGAGCCGCCGTCCCCGAGGGCCAGGTCGATGAGCTCCAGGTACTCCGCCTCGGTGGCGTCGTCGTTCTCCTGCGGCCCCAGGCCCTCGAACAGCGGGTTTTTCAGGAAGGGGGCCAGCTCCAGGAGCTGGGAGAAGTTCTTGCGGTCCAGGTGCGCCCGCAGGGTGGTGCCCTCGGGGCTTTTCTTCAAGGTCAGGATGGTCTGGGGCTTGTCCGGGGCGGCGAACAGCTTTTCGATGGAACCGAAGGCCAGCTCCATCTCCAGGCGCTCCGGACTGGGGCTGGCGATGCGGGTCAGGGTCACCTCCTGGCGCGAAGCAAACCCCTTACGGATGTCCTCCACGTCGAAGATGCGCCCCTTTTCCTTGGGGGCCGTGCCGCTCACCTCGGACAGGTCCTGGAGGTAGTCCAGCAGGATCTTCTCCAGCTTGATGCGCACCACGGCCGTGCCGGAACCGTCCGGTTCCAGCGCGACCCGCTGGTTCACGGCACAACCCAACGCCGACAAGGCGGCGAGCGCGCACAGCGCGGCCAGGGCCACGGCGGCGAGCGTTGGTTTGCGAACCACGGGAGGCATGGCGTAAAGTACGGCATCGGCGGGGAAGCGTCAAGGCTCGGCTCGGCTTGTGCCCCCCCGGTGATTCTTCTATACTCCCTGCCATGTGCCAGGTCACCATCCTTCCCGGCGAAGTGGTTTTCCACGCCAGGCGCGGCACACCGCTGCGCGAGCTGCTCCTGCGGGAAGGCATCCTGCTGGATTTCCCCTGCGGAGGCCGGGGCCTGTGCGGTCAATGCGCGGTGGAGATCCAGCCGCCCACCGAAAGCGGCCAGAGCGGACGCAAGAGGCTGCCGGAAGAGGCGCTGGCCCGCGGACTGCGCCTGGCCTGCCAGGCCCAGATCGAGGGGGATTGCACCATCCGCATCCCCGAGGAGAAGGGGATCGAGGTGGCCTGGAAGGACCCGGCCGCGGTGGAGAGCTCCGCGCTGGTGTACGGCGAGAAGCTGATCCGCCGGCGCCGCCTGCAGCTGGAGCCGCCCAGCCTGCAGGATCAGCGCGCCGATTGGGAGAGGCTGGCCGACGCCCTGCAGGGCACCCCCGGGCAGTTGCCGGCCACCCTGCCTCCGGTGGAGCCGCGGACGGTGGAGGCTTTCGCCCGGACCCTGCGCGCGGGGCAGTGGCAGGTGGACGCCGTGTTCGAGCAGGAAGCCCTGCTGTGCCTACGTCCCCCTTCGGAGGAGCCGGTCTTCGGTTTCGCCGTGGACCTGGGCACCACCACGGTGGACTGTGTCGCTGCACAACCTGGAGACCGGCCGCCTGATGGCCCGCAAGGCGCTGCTCAACCGGCAGACCGCCTTCGGGGCGGACGTGATTTCGCGCACGCACAGCTTCCAGGAAAAGCGGGAGGAGGTGCGGGCCGCGGCGCTGGAAACCATCGAGGAATGCGCGCGCCTCTTGGAGGCGGAAGCCGGGGTGAAGCCCGATCAGGTGGTGCGCACCACCGTGGTTGGCAACCCGATCATGATCCACATCCTGCACGGCCTGAACCCTCAACAGCTGGCCGTGGCCCCGTACATCCCCCTGGTCTCCGGCCTGGTCCGACGCCGCCCGGAGGAGTTCCACTGGAGCTTCCAGGGCTGCGGCTGGGTGGAGACCCTGCCGCTGATCTCCGCCTTCGTCGGTGCGGACACGGTGGGCATGATCCTGGCGCTGGACCTGGAGCACGAGGAGCAGACCACCCTGTCCATCGACATCGGCACCAACGGCGAGATGGTGCTGTCCAAGGCGGGGGAGCTGCTGAGCACCTCCACCGCCGCCGGGCCGGCTTTCGAGGGCGCCCAGATCGCCTGCGGCATGCGCGCCCTGGAGGGGGCCGTCACCGGCCTGCGCCTTGCCCCGGACGGGGAGCTGGAGCTGGCGGTGGTCGGCGGCGGCCGGCCCAAGGGCATCTGCGGCAGCGGGTTGATCTCCGGCATCGCCGAGCTGCTGGAGGCCGGCCTGCTGGATTCCAGCGGGCGGCTGGCGCCGCCCGAAGAGGTCGCCCGCCCCGAGCTGGCCGCCCGGCTGTTCCGGGAGGACAAGATGCTGGCCTTCCGGCTGTCCGACCGGGTGTACATCAGCCAGCGGGACATCCGGGAGTTTCAGCTGGCCAAGGGGGCCATCCGCACGGGCATCGACCTGATGCTGGACACCGCCGGGGTGAGCCCGGAGAGCCTGGCGCGCATCCGCCTGGCGGGCAACTTCGGCTCCGGGCTGGACATCCGCAAGACCATCCGGCTGGGCCTGATTCCCGGGGTGCCCGTGGAGAAGGTGGACGTGGTGGGCAATGCCGCCCTGCGCGGCGCGGCGCTGGCGCTGGTTTCCAGGGAATACCGCGACCGGGCCGTGCGGGTCCATCGGCACTGCAAATTCCTGGAGCTGGCCGCCCGGCCGGACTTCCAGACGCGCTTCACTTCGTCGATGTTCTTCTAGAGCGCTCAGGAACCCATCAGCCCGCGCAGCGGCGACAACAGCCCGCGTCCGGGCTGGAAGCGCAGCCACTTGCCCGCGGGCTTGTCCCCGCGCGAGGCGAGGGTCTCCACGATGAAGCCGGCGAAGTCCCGGGCCAGGGTTTCGACCGACTCGAAACCCTGCACCGTGACCCCCTTGGGGCCGCCGGTGTCCATCAGGGACTGGGCCAGCGCCTTGAAGGCTCCCCGCAGCGCGGCCTCCAGCGGCGGCCTGCTGCCTACCGCCTCTCTGGGCGCATATTCCACCAGGGCCAGGCGGCCGGCTCCTTCCCTGGCGAAGAGCTCCAGCAGCCCCTTCACCAGGAACAGGGTGCCCTTGAGCCAGGAGTCCACGGCCCGTTCGATGGTCTCGTAGGCGGCATCGGGCAAGAAGGGCGGGCTTCAGGGTCGGGTCGTGCACCACCACGGCCTCGTCGATGCGACCGAAGCGGTTGGCCACCGACAGCAGCACGTTGCGGGTGGAGATGGGCGAGCGGCGGTTCCAGTCCGTGAGCAGGAAGCCGTCGCTCTCGGACACCATGGGGGATTCGCGGGATTGCTGGTTGGAGCGGGTCACCGCCACTCTGGCCCCCTCGGCCAGGTAGCGCCGGGCCAGCTCCTCCCCGAGGGGCGTCTGCACATCGCTTACCAGTACGACCCGTCCCATGTTCCCCGCATCTTAGCAGGGGCCTCCGCCCGGGTCAACGCCGGCTGCGGCGGCCCGCGACGGCCTGCCTTGCTTCGGCCGGCGATTCGCGACATATTTACCACGGATGGAAGGCAAGTCGAAGATCCTGGTGTACGGCTTCTCCGTGGAAGAGCAGCGGCGCATCGATGACGGGCTGGCCTCACTCGGGGCCCCGCCCGCGCTGAAGGTGCGGCCGGGCCAGGGCGGGGTGGCCCTCCGGCGGATCCTCGCGGGGGAAGGTCCGGCAGCGGGAGAACCCGAAACCCCGCCAGCCGCTGGCGAGCCGGCCGCGCTGGAGCGGCTGGTCCTGTTCCACAACGTAACGGACGCCGGGGTGCAGGCGCTGCTGCGCTTCTTCCGCGAAGCGGTCGGGAGCCGGCCGATCTTCGCGGTGACGACCCCGACCTCCATCGAGTTGGACCCTGGGGCGGCTGCTAGCCCACCTGGTGGAGGAACGCGCCGCCCTGGAGAAGGGGAGGTAGGGATGCGCATCGCCATCGGGCAGATCAACCCGGTGATCGGCGACTTCGCCGGCAACGTGGACAAGATCCTGGAATACGCGGCCCGGGCCCGGGAGCTGGGCGCCGAACTGGCCGTGTTCCCGGAGATGTGCGTCTGCGGCTACCCTCCCTTGGACCTGGTGGACCAGGCCTCCTTCCTCGAGGCCAACCTGCAGGGGCTGCGCCGCCTGCAGCGGTCCTGCCCGCGGGGCATCGGGGTGACGGTCGGCTACGTGGACCGAAACCTTGAGCAGGCCGGCAAGCCGCTGGCCAACGCGGTGTCCCTGCTGGCCGACGGGGAAATTCTGGCCACCCAGACCAAGACCCTGCTGCCCAGTTACGACGTGTTCGACGAGGCCCGCTGGTTCCAGCCGGCCTCTTCCAGGCAGGTGATCCCCTTCCGGGGCGAGCGCCTTGGTATCGCCATCTGCGAGGACATGTGGTGGGAGGCGGAAATGCCCGCCGGGATGCGCTACCCGGTGGACCCAATAAAGGAGCTGCTCGACGGGGGGGCTTCCCTGATCCTGGCCCCTTCGGCCTCCCCGTTCTACTCGGGCAAGCCGCGCATCCGCCTGGAGTTGGCCGTCGGCATCGGCAAGCGGTCCGGGGTGCCGGTGGTCTACGTGAACACGGTGGGCGCCAACGACAGCCTGATCTTCGACGGCCAGTCCTTCTGCACCTCCGGCGACGGCCGCCTGGTGTTCCTGGGCGAGGCCTTCCGAGAGCAGCTCGCGCTCGTGGACACCGCCCGCCCGGGGCCGGAACTGCGTCTCCCCGACGACCGTTACGGGGAGCTGGCCCAGGCGCTGGAGCTGGGCATCGCCGACTATCTGGCCAAGTGCGGGATCGGCAGGGTCCACCTGGGGCTTTCCGGGGGCATCGACTCCGCCCTGGTGGCGGTGCTGGCGACCAAGGCCCTGGGACCGGAGCGGGTGGTCGCTTTCGCCCTGCCCTCCCGCTATTCTTCCGACGGCAGCCTGCGCGACGCGGAGCAGCTGGCCGGCAACTTGAAGATCCGCCTGGAGCGGGTGTCCATCGAGCCGGCCTTCCAGGCCAGCCTGGAGAGCCTGAAGCCCGTGTTCCGCGAGGCTCCCCCGGACATCACCGAGGAGAATCTGCAGGCGCGCCTGCGGGGCATGCTGCTCATGGCCTACGCCAACAAGTTCCACTCCCTGCTGTTGGCCACGGGCAACAAGTCGGAGCTGGCCACGGGGTACTGCACCCTGTACGGGGACATGTGCGGGGGCCTGGCCCCGATCGGCGACTTGTTGAAGACCGAGGTGTACGCGCTGTCCCGCCGCCTGAACCGGGACGCCCGGCTCATCCCCGAGTCGACGCTCACCAAGGCGCCCAGCGCCGAGCTGAAGCCGGACCAGACCGACCAGGACACGCTGCCTCCCTACGACGAGCTGGACCGCATCCTGGAGCGCTACCTGCTGGACAATGCCACCGTGGAGCAGATCGCCGGCGAGGGCGAGAACCCGGCCACCGTTCGCCGGGTGCTGGACATGGTGAGCCGGGCGGAGTTCAAGCGCCGCCAGGCCGCCCCGGTGCTGAAGGTCACCCCAAGAGCCTTCGGCACCGGCCGCCGCATTCCCATCGCCCGCCGCTTCCACGAAACCTGAGGCCGTCGGCCAGCCGGCGGCCGGCCGACGTGCCCGCACCGCTGCGGGGCAACTAGCTGTTTTTCCTTGACCGAAAAACTAATATATATGTACTTTCCTATCCAGTTAGGAGGTTACATGAAGCGAAGCATCGCCCTGGGCGTGGCCCTCTTGTTCCTGGTGGTTTGGGTGCCCACCCTATTCGCGCAATACAACCAGGATCTGGTCGTGCAGAAAATGCGTTCCAACGGCGCGCTGGTCGGACAGCTCAATACCGCGGTGGGCGCCGGGGATTTCTACACGAGCGCGCTGCGGCTGGTGGACCTGGCCCAGAACTTCAAGGCCCTGGAGGGCATCGATCCGCCCAAGGGCAGCAAGGCCGAGTGGGACCGCATCCAGGCGGATGTCATCCGGGCGGCCTTCCGCGGGGTTGGAGCCTGCGGGGAACAGAACCTCGAACAGCTCAAGGCCGAAGTAGGCGCGATCCTGGCGCTGATGAAGGAAGGGCACGGCAAGTTCAAGTAAGCCCGGGACTGCCGCCTTGTCGCGGTGCGTTTCCGCAGGAACGAAGGCCGGTCCCCTGAGAAGGTGGCCGGCCTTTCTTATGACCCGTGGCGCGCCGAGCCGGGGTCCTGCCGCCCGGCACGCCGATCCTTCGCGATCCAGGCGGCTGCTTTCACCGCCTCGTCGGCATTGGCGGCATAACCGTCGGCGCCGGTCTGTTTCCATAGCTCGGGGTCGAGGTTGAAGGCCTGACCTCCTACCAGGATGCCCACGGCCTGCAGCTCCGAGGATTCCCGGATCAGGCGGATGATGCGGACGGCGGAGTCGATGTTGTGGGCCATGGTCGCGGACAGCGCCAGAACGTCGGGCCGGTGATCCTTGACGGCCTGCAGGATATCCTGGTAGGAGAGGTTGCTTCCCAGAAAAAAGGTTCTCCATCCCTCCAGCTCCAGGAAATCCGCGACCATCCGACTTCCGATTTCGTGGTACTCGCCGCTGACCGTCAAGGAAACGCAGGACAGGCCGCGTCCTTTCTTCTTCGCTTCGAGCAGATGGGGATACAGCTGCGACATGATCTGCTGCGTGCAGTGGGAAAAGTGATGCTCTCTGGCGACGTCGATTTTCCCGTCCGCCCACAGCGCGCCCACTTCCTGGAGGGCGCGCTCGAACACCACCCTGTACACGGCGCGCAAGGAATCCCCGTTCTGCAGCGACCGCAGCACCAGGCGGCCGGCTTCCTCCCTGTTGCCCGCCAGCAAGGTGTCCAGATAGCGTCGGGCTGCTGGGCTCAGGGGGGCGGACTCTGCATCTCGGGGATTCGGAAAAGGCTCATGGCGGATGCTCGATTCGGCCCGCCCCAAGAGGTAATCCAGAGAAACGTCGAAGAAGTCGGCTATCCTCTCCAGTTTCTTTTCGCCGGGGAAGCGAGAACCTTGTTCGTAATTGGCGACGGTCGTCTGGGCCACCCCCAGCTGCGCCGCCAAGTCTTTCTGCCGCAGTTTTTTCCGGGCCCGCAGCTCGCGCAAGCGAGAAGGAAAATCCGCCATAGCAGGAAGCTAACACAAATCGAGTAACGGGGCTACGTTTTTCGCCGCGGGTTACTCAAAATGTGCTCTGTCGGCCGCGAGTCCGGCCTGACCGCGCCTTTGTGGAAGTACTGGGGGAACTCTTCCAGCAGGCGATGCCGCGCGCTGAGCTCCCGGACCAGAAGCCGGGAGTCCACGGGGCCGAGGGCCTGGCCGGCCGGCTCGGTGAGGCTCAGAAACGACATCCCGGCCGGCTGCCGCAAGGTGAAGCTCAGCAGGTGCGGCAGCAGCGCCCGCAGGAAGGGCGCGCCCTGCGGCAGCCGGGCGCCCAGGCGCGCCAGCAGGTGAGCCAGCTCGAAGCCGCGGAACAGCAGCCGGTGGGCGCCCAGGGCCTCGTGCAGGCCGCCGCAGGGGTCCGGGCCGCCCGCTTCCCCCAGGTTCAGGTGGACCCAGGGCAGCAGGGAGTGCAGGCAGGCTTCCAGCCCTTTGAGCACGAAGCCGGCATCGGCCAGGGCGGCGGCGGCCCGGGCCCGCAGCAAGGCCGGCTGCAGGACGTCGGCGACCGACGGCTCGCCGGCGTCGGCGAAGAAGCGATCCCTGATCCCGGCGAGGGTTTTCTTGTGCGCGTCCTTGCCGGTGAGCAGGTACAGCTCCACCAGCGGCTCCGGCAGGACCAAAGCCTCCTCCTCGGAGGCCTGGCTGGCGGCGGCCGCCGCGCCCAGCGCGCTCACGGCGCGGGCAGCGGCGTGCAGGTAACGGGCGTGCGGCAGCCGCAGCCGGCGCAGCAGCCCGACCAGCACCACCAGGGCGCAGGCGGTGTCCGCGCTCTGGCCGGGCTGCACCGCGGGAGCGCGCGTCTTCCTGCCGTCGCTTTCCAGCCAGGAGCCGCGCCGCAGGTCGTAGCGCTCGTAGAACAGACCCGTGGGCAGCTGCGCGCGCAGCGCGAAATCCGCCAGCCGCAGGGCCAACTCCTCCATCGCCTCATCCCCGGGGAACAGCCGCAGCAGCAGGGCGGCCAGCCCCGCGCCGGCGCTGGTGGACAGCAGCTCCAAGCCCGGGGACGAGCGCAGCCCGCAGGTGCCGCCCTGGCTCACCAGGAGGCGCTCCCGGCAGGCGGCGATTTCCTCCCGGGTGCGGGCCTGCAGCGCGGCGGGCGCGATAGCCGGGTAGTCCGGCGCGATAGCACGGTACTCCTGCGTGGCGGCGGCCAGGCGGTCCAGGGCGGCGGAGACGCCCCGGGCGAACAGCTCCCGGGCCGGCGCGATGACCAGGTTCAGTCTGGCAGCCTGCTCCAGACTGCCGCTGACCTGCAGGGCAGGCTCGCTTCGCGGGGCGGGCTTACGGCCGGCCGCGGCGCCGGCTTTCGCGGCGGCGCGCGGCGGGCGGTGCAGCTCCACGCGCACCAGCGGCTCCTCCTCCTCGACCAGACGGGCCAGCTCCACGCTGTCGCGCAGCTGGCCGCCGCCCGACGGGTCGGCGAAGACCAGCACCGAGGCCTTGCCCGCCAGCAGGTACACGGCGCCGGGCAGCGCGGTGAGCGCTCCGTCCGCCGGCTCGGCCTGCCGGGGCACCGACTCGCCGCGGGCTATTCCGGGCAGGAGCCAGGCGGCCCCGGTGAGCTCGGGGAACTCCAGGCAGAAGGACAAACCCACCCGCCCTTCCTGCAGTACGGTCCAGCTGCGTTGGATGGACAGGCCGTGCTGTTCGGGGGCGATGAAATCACGGATGGTGGAGGTGAGGAAGTAGGCGGTGACCTGGTCACCGCGGCAGGTGATGCTCTCCGGCAGGCGCTCGTCGCCGTTCTGGTAGAGGCTGTAGCGCAGCAGCACGGTGAGCCCGCCGGCGAGGATGCGCACCGTCCGGAAGTCCGCCTGCGTGATCCGCATGCCGCCATACTACCCGCAATGCCCGGGTGCGTGCCAGCCGGCTCCGCGGCGCCTTGACGGCAGCCGGCCCGCGGTGTAGCTTGGCTCGTTGAGCGCGAAGTCCAGATCCGCCTTCGTCTGTTCAGCCTGCCAGCACCAGGAACCCAAGTGGCTGGGCCGCTGCCCCGAATGCGGCAGCTGGAACAGCCTCCGCGAAGCCGCACCCGCCGCAGCACCCCGCTCCGGTGCCCGGGCGGAAGAGCCCCAGAGCGTGCCCCTGGACGCCATCCAGATCCGGGAGGGCCTGCGCCTGGACGCGGGCATCGAGGAGGTGAACCGCGTGCTGGGCGGCGGCATCATGAAGGGCTCCGCCGTGCTCATCGCCGGGGAGCCGGGCACCGGCAAGTCCACCTTGATGCTCCAGCTGGCCTCGCGGGTCCGGACCGGGGGCAGGACGCTGTACGTTTCCGGGGAGGAATCCCCGGCGCAGATCCGCCTGCGCGCCGAACGCCTGGGGGTCACCGGCGGGCAGATCGAGGTGTTTCCCGCAACCGAGCTTAGCGCGGTGCTGCGGACCTGCGACCGCCTCAAGCCCGTGGTCCTGATCGTGGATTCGATCCAGACGGTCTATTCCGAGGACATCGGCACGGTTCCCGGGACGGTGAATCAGGTGCGCCTGTGCGGCCAGGAGCTGATCGACTGGGCCAAGACCCACGGCGCGGCCCTGTTCCTGGTGGGACACGTGACTAAGGAAGGCTACATCGCCGGCCCCAAGGTCGTGGAGCACATGGTGGACACCGTGCTGTACTTCGAGACCGGCAGCTCGGGCATCCGCCTGCTGCGGGCGGTCAAGAACCGCTTCGGCTCGGTGGACGAGATCGGCATCTTCCAGATGGGCGACTCCGGGCTGGCCCAGGTGGAGAACCCGGCGGCCCTGTTCCTGACCCGCCGCGACGGCGAGCTGCCGCCGGGGGTGGTGGCCGCGCCGGTTTACGAGGGGACCCGCGTCCTGCTGGTGGAGATCCAGAGCCTGGTGGTTCCGGCCAAGGGCGGGATTTCCCGCGTGTTCTCCGACCGCATCGATCCTGGCAGGGTGGCGCGCATGGCCGCCGTGCTGGAGAAGCACCTCAAGGCCCGCCTGGCCGACCAGGACCTTTACGTGAACGTGGGCGGGGGCCTGCGCATCGCGGAGGTGGGCATCGAGCTGCCGCTGGCCATGGCCCTGTATTCCGCTCGCCTCAACCAGCCGGTGCCCGCCCTGACCGCCGTGGTGGGCGAGGTGAGCCTGGCCGGTGAGCTGCGGCCCGTCCCGCACCTGGACCGGCGGGCCCGGGCCGTGGCCGAGATGTCCTTCACCCGCCTGGTCTGTCCGGCCGGCGGGGAACTGAAAGGCGCGCAGGAGGGACCGGGCCGCGCCGGCGTCGCCGGGGCGCGCGCCGACTTCGTCGGGCTTCGGCCGGCCGCCACCCTGGCCGAGGCGGCGCGCGCCTGCTTCACCGCGACCGCTTAGGCCTCGGCTCCTGACTGCGGAGCCAGTCCGGCCAGAGCTTCCTCGGTGGCCGGCAGCACCCCCTCCTCCGTGATCAACGCGGTGACCAGATGGGCCGGGGTCACGTCGAAGGCGAAGTTGGCAGCCGGGCTGGAAGGGGAGGTTACCAGAACCTCCGCGGGCTGCCCGCCGGCCAACCCCTCCACGTAGCGCACTTCGCGCGCATCGCGCTCCTCGATGGGGATTTCCTGCAGTCCGTCGCGGATGGCCCAGTCGATGGTCGAAGTGGGCAGCGCCGCGTAGAAGGGAATGCCGTTGTCGCGCGCGGCCAGGGCCTTCAGGTAGGTGCCGATCTTGTTGGCCACGTCCCCGCGGCGGCTCACCCGGTCGGCCCCCACGATCACCAGGTCCACCAGCCCGTGCTGCATCAGGTGCCCGCCGGCGTTGTCGACGATCACCGTGTGGGGCACCCCCGCGCGCTCCAGCTCCCAGGCGGTGAGCCGGGCCCCCTGGTTGCGGGGGCGGGTTTCGTCCACCCAGACGTGCAGCGGGATTCCGGCGCGGTGGGCGGCGTAGATCGGGGCGGTGGCCGTCCCGTGGCGCACGCAGGCCAGCCAGCCGGCGTTGCAGTGGGTGAGCAGGTTCACGCGCTGCGCGGGGCCCGCCTTGCGAGCCAGGATCCTTTCCAGCAGGGGCCGGCCGTGCTCGCCGATGCGCCGGCAGCGCTCCACGTCCTCCTCCTCGATGGCCCGAGCAGCGCGCAGGGTCAGGCGCACGCGCTCCCCCGGGTCCCGGGCTTCAGCAAGCTCGGCCAGTTGCCGCCGCACGGCCCAGGCCAGGTTCACCGCCGTGGGGCGCGTAGCCACCAGCCGGCGGGCGGCTTCGTGCAGGTGCTCCGGTCCCGCCCCGCGGGCGGCCTCCAGAGCGGCCAGGTACATGCCGTAGGCCGCGGCCACGCCGATGAGCGGGGCCCCGCGCAGATGCATCTCACGGATGGCGGTGCACACCGCCTCCACGCCGGGCAGCTCCTCGACCCGCAGCTGGAAGGGCAGGGCCCGCTGATCGATGATGCAGAGCGCCTGCCCGTCCTCGCGCAGCCAGAGGGACTGCAGGTCGGAAGTCGCGGCCGGTTTCACGCCCACATGATACCGCGGGGCGGCCGCGGTTGATAAGCCCGCCTGCCTCCGGTATCCTTAAGCCTCATGAGCAGCCTGGTGTGGGTCGAGCTGGAGCGAAGCGCGCCGGACCACAATCTGCGCGAGCTGCGGCGCTGCGCGGCTCCCGGGGTCAAGATGTGCGCGGTGGTCAAGTCCAATGCCTACGGCCACGGCGTGGTCCCCATGGTGCGGCTTCTGGACTCGGCGGACTGGTTCGGGGTGAACTCCCTGGAGGAGGGCCTGGAGCTGCGGGGCCTGGGCGAGGAGCGCCCCGTGCTGGTGCTGGGGCACGTGCCCCTGTCCGCCCTGAGCGAGGCGGTGGCCCACGACCTGGACCTGACCCTCTACAACCTGGAGAGCCTGGAGGCCCTGGCCCGGCTGGACCGGGAGCAGCGCAGGGGCCGGCCCATTCGCGTGCACCTGAAGGTGGAGACGGGCACCGGCCGGCAGGGGGTCCTGCCGGAGGCGATCGAAGGCTTCGCGCGCAGGCTCCAGGGCCTGGCCGGCGCCGAGCTGGTCGGGGTGTCCACCCACTTCGCCAACATCGAGGATACCCTGAACCACGGCTACGCGGAGCGGCAGATGGCGCAGTTCCAGCGGGCCCGCGAAATCCTCAAAGGGCTTGGCCTGGAGCCGCCCCTGGTGCACACGGCCTCCACCGCGGCGAGCATCCTCTTCCCCGAGACCCACCACAGCCTGGTGCGCGCGGGGATCGGCATTTATGGGCTGTGGCCTTCGCGGGAGACCTACCTCTCCGCGCTGCTCGGCCACCGCCCGGTCCCCGAGCTCAAGCCGGTCCTCAGCTGGAAGACGCGCATCGCCCAGCTCAAAACCCTGCCGGAGGGCAGTTTCGTGGGCTACGGCTGCACCTTCAAGACCACCCGGGCCACTCGCCTGGCCGTGCTGCCGGTGGGCTATGCCGACGGCTACGACCGGGGCCTGGGGAACACGGCCCACGTGCTGGTGCACGGCAAGCGTGCGGCGGTGATCGGACGGGTGAGCATGAACATGTGCCTGGCCGACGTGACCGATATCCCCCAGGCCCGCCTGGAGGACGAGGTGGTGCTGCTGGGCGGCAGCGGCGAGGAGCGGATCAGCGCCGAGACCCTGGCCACCTGGGCGGGGACCATCAACTACGAAGTGGTGACCCGGATCAGCCCCCTGCTGGAACGCCGGGTGGTGGACGAGACCTGAAGATTATCGTGTCACGATGGTGAGCCCTGCCGATTCTGCTGTTTTCGCACTTTCCAAAGCGGAGAATCCTCGGGGAGGCTGGCGAGCGTTTTCACTGCGCAGTCGTATCCGATCTGCAGGAGACTTTCCATCCGAGCAAAATCGAGGAGGCCGACGCCCACCACCGGCGGCTCTATGCAGAGGTCCGCTTCCGGCTTGACCTTGTTGACGTGTATTCTGTTGCTGGCCCTGAAAGCGGAAAGGAGGATATCGAAGATATTCGGTGTTCTACTGGCCTGCTTCCGCCGCCTGATCCTGTTCCATAGGATCCTCCATGGAGATGGAAATTCCTGGAAATCGACGGACATGGCCGAGTAAGTGTCCACGTCGACGGCTATAACGAACCCGGCGTCTTGCTTCATGACATCGCACGGAAGATTGTTCAGAACCCCGCCATCAATGTGCACTTCACCATCATGGGGGATTGGCACCATGATGCCCGGAAGTGAGCAGCTGGTCCGTATGGCCCTCCATAGGGGGCCTTCCCGGTGCACTTTCAACTTGCAGGTGTACAGGTTGCTCGACGTGCAGAAGTAGCTCGTCCAAAGGTCTTCAATCAAAACATCACCGCAGATCGATCTCAAGAGCTTGTCCACCTTGCGGCTTTTCAGCAGCGAGATGAGCGGCAGGGTGAATTCCTTGAAAAGGCTCTGTTGGAAGACTCCCTTGATCACGCCGATCATGCGCGAGTGATCCCAGCCCAAGGCACAGACGCCCGCGATGATCGATCCCATGCTGGACCCGCCGATCATGTCGATTGGGATGCCCGCTTCCTCGATAGCTCGCAGGACTCCTATATGGGCGATTCCTTTCGCCCCGCCTCCCCCGAGCACCACACCTACGGATCGCCTGCTGACTACGCGCGCAAGACGGGAGAAATCGGCATCGTTCTGCCAGCAGGAAATCGGCCGCATCGCCCTGTTCGAACAATTTCTGACCCTTGTCAAGATCGAGGAATTCCATCTCTGCGGTCCATTCCTCGAGCTGGCTGGGATCAGCGCCATCGAAAAGCCCTGTTTTCCTGAGTACAGCTAATGGATCGATTTCGCTTGGGGAAGTGAGGTCACCGTTCACGCTGCACCTCCGCGCTCGATTATAGTCGAACTCTCCGAGGGGAGCAAAGAAACGATGGCTGCCTCGTTCATTGCGGGAGCAGTACTCACGTGTATATAATGGACCTGGTCCATCATGCGATGCCCGACCTGCGCCACCGAGAATCCTCCATGTCTGCAAAATACTGCTCCGAATGCGGAGCCCTGCTCGCCCCACGGGCCGCAGCGGTTCCGGGTCGGGATGGCGAGGACCTGCGCAGGATCACCGTGGTCTTCTCCGACCTCTCGGGTTATACGGCGATGTCCGAGAAGCTCGGACCCGAGCAAACCAAGGCGATCACCTCGCGGATCTTCAGCGAAGCTGCCGCGATCGCCAGGAAGTTCGAAGGACGGCTCGACCGGCTGGTCGGGCGACTGCGCGCTGATCCTCTTCGGCATCCCACAGCTGCACGAAGACGATGCCGTGCGCGCGCTCCGAACCTCGGTGGAGATCCACGCCTTTGTCGACTCGCTCAACACTGAGGAGCTGTCGGCCCGCATCGGCCGGTCGCTGGCGATGCACACGGGCGTGAACACGGGAACCGTGTTGGCGGGACGAACGGACTTGGAAGCGGGAAGCGAGTCGGTGGTTGGCGATGCAGTGAACCTCGCTTCGCGGTTGAAGGATACAGCGCACGCGGGCGAGGTGCTCGTTGGGAGCGATACGCATCGGTTGACCGCACACTTGTTTGATTATGAAGCTCTGCTCCCCTATGCGTCTAAAGGGCAAAGCGGAGCCGGTAGAAGCCTATCGCCTGCGCGGTGCGAAAGCCGGTCCCGTGCAAGAGCGTGGTTTTGCGCGGCAAGGAATTCGTTCGGCCCTGGTCGGCCGGGACGATGCGGTGGCCAAACTCAGCGAATGCCTCCGCCGGCTCGGGGAGGGCCGCGGCGGCATCGTCTTCGTGCTCGGCGAAGCGGGAGTAGGGAAATCGCGGCTGATTGCCGAGGTACGCCAGCAGGCCAAACTGGAGTACCTGGAGGGCCACAGCCTGTCCTACGGCCGGGCCATCAGCTACTGGCCTTTTCAGGAAATCCTGAGGGGATACACCGGCATCCGGGAAAACGACAGCGAGGAGGAGGCCTGGCGCCGCCTGGAAAACCGCGTCAGGGCACTGTTCAACGGAGAAACCGACGAGATGCTGCCGTATCTCGCCTACCTTCTGGCCATGGAACCGAAGGGGCCGCACGCTGAGCGGGTGAAACGCCTGGACGGTGAGGTGGTAGGCCACCGGATTTACCTCGCCTCGCGGCGGTTTTTCCAGAGAATGGCAGAGAAACGGCCGCTGGTGCTCATCTTCGAGGATCTGCACTGGATCGACCAATCCTCGGCGCTCCTGCTCGAGCACCTTCTGCCCGTGGTGGAGCGTTCCCCGCTGCTGATCTGCTGCGTGAGCCGGCCCGATCCCGGCACCGCCGGCGACCGCCTGCGTGAGACCGCCGCGAAAAACCACCCGGCCTTCTGCACCGAGCTGCGGCTCGCACCGCTTTCGCGGGTGGACAGCGAGCGGCTGGCAGGCAACCTGCTGGAAATGCCCAGCCTCGGTCCTGCCATTCGGGAGCAGATCGTGCGCAAGGCCGAGGGCAACCCCTTTTTCCTGGAAGAGATTGTCCGCGCCCTGATCGACTCGGGCGCGGCGATCTGGGACCCGGCAGCGGGTCACTGGAAAGCGACGGAGCGTATCCAGTCGATCCTCATCCCCGATTCGGTCCAGGGAGTGATCATGAGCCGGGTGGACAGGCTGGGTGAGGCGGAAAAGGAGGTGCTGAGGACCGCCGCGGTCATTGGCCGGAGCTTCTTGTACCCGGTGCTCCAGAAGGTCATGGGGGCGGAGCGGAGTCCCGCGGAGCTCGACAGGTGCCTGGCCGAGCTCCAGGAGATCGAGATCATCCGCAAGAAACAGCAGCTGCCGGAGTTGGAGTACATCTTCACGCACGCGCTGGCGCGCGACGCGGTCTATGAAAGCATCCTCCATCAAACCCGGCGGGAGCTTCACGCCCGCGTGGGCCAGGTCATTGAAACCCTGTTCGCGCAGCGGGTGGAAGAGTTCTACGGCCTGCTGGCCTACCACTACGCGCAGGCGGAATCCTGGGAGAAAGCCCGGCAGTACCTACTGATGTCCGGCGACCAGGCGGAGCGGGTTGCCGCGGACACGGAGGCCCTGGCCCTCTACCAGCAGGCGATGGCCGTCTACATGGACGCCTTCGGCGGTCAATGGGATCCCCTGCAACAGGCGATAGTAACGCGCAAGATGGGCGAGGCCTTCGCCAGGAAAGGCGAGACACTCCCTGGCGCTGGAGCACTTCATGCAGGCCTTTGTCCACCTTGGGAAACCATTGCCGGCTTCCCGCAGAGGCAGACGCAAGGCCATTCTCGCAGAAGCCTTGATCCAGCTTGGTCATCGGTTCGGACTTCGCCGTCTCCTCCCAAAGGCGGGCGAATTGGACGAGCGGGCGGTCCAGGAGGAGGCGGAGGCGTATGAAAGCATCTCTTGGGTGCTCGCGACGTACGATCCGGAACTTGCGCTGCTGTGCGTGCTCCGACTCGTGAACTCATCGGAGCGCAGCGGTTTTGTGCCGGGGCTGATGGACGGGTACGCATTCCTGGTCTACTTCGCTGACGCTGCTTCCTTAAGCCGTCTTTCAGATTACTATGCCCGCAAGGTTCTCTCTATTACTGCGGGCATGCAGACCTCCAGTTCCGTTGGCCTGCCTTATGCTCTGCTGGCGATTCACGAGAACACGCGGGCTCGATGGGGCAACGTGCGAGAATATGCGCGGCGCGCCATCGCGGCCTATCAGCAGGGCGGCCATTGGAATATCCGAGGGTGGCGCTTGGCGATCATGGATGCCGCCGACGCGGCTGTGCATGAGGGCAACTTCACCCAGGCTCTCGCCTATGCACAAGACCTGGTGCGTCTCGGCCAGGACAGCGGCGACCATTCCGTGCTGGGCTGGGGCTTGGCGCGGCAGGGATTTGCACTGAAAGGCCTGGGGAAGCTGGAGGAGTCGATCGACAGCCTGAAGAAGGCAATGGAATGTTTGAGGTCAATCCCGGACTATCATGTATACGTGGACTGCGGCGGCGATCTGGGTCAGTGCCACCTGCGTCTTGGCAATTTCCAGCAGGCCTTGACCGTATTTGAAGAATGCGGGAGTTTGCGCACCGAACATAAGATGATGAGATCGCCGATGTGCACCCGATTCATCAACGGGTTGGCCGAGGCCTATCTACTGCTGGCTGAGCAAGCCAGGGACTCCGGAAAGGCCGAGTGGCTCAAGAAGGCCGGTCCCGCCTGCGCGGACGCTTTGAGGCAGGGGAAGGCGTACCTGCCCGGCATGCCCGAAGCGATGATGCTGCGGGGGCGTTACGAATGGCTGCGGGGCAGGCACGCGCTGGCCGAAAAATGGTGGCAGCGCAGTCGGGCGTTGGCCGAAGACACCGGCCTTCCCTACGACCTAGGGAGAACGCTTCTCGAGATCGGCCGGCGCACCAGAGATCGGGCACAGCTGGAGCGGGCGGAAAACCTGTTCATCGAAATGGACGCGCAGTGGGACCTGGCCAGGGCACGCGAGGCAAAATGAACACCGTCGAGGATCCCGCTGCAGGAAGATGCGCTCCGGAAAGGCACCATCGTTTTTTCGGATCTCTCAGGCTACACGGCAATCACCGAACGGCTGCCCCAGAGGAAACCAAGGCGATCACTTCGCGGATCTTACGCGAAGCCGCTTCGATCGGCAAGGAAGTTCAAAGGACGGCTAGACCGGCTGGTCGGTGACTGCGTTCACCGCATCGCCAACGCGGATATTCCGACATCATTCGACGTATTAGCCTGGGGCTTGCACGGCAAGGATTTGCGCAGAAAGGCTTGAGGAAGCTTCATGATTCGGTGAAACTTGAACGCACAGGGACTCAATGCTACTATAGGTTTGTGCGATAGCCTTCAAGTTCGGGTGCGTCGCGCAACGGAGTTGTCGGCTGCTTTGAGCTGATGAGAGGCGAGAGGCTGAAAATGCCTGTGATCAACTGTCCTGCCTGCGGCAGCACGAATCCGGATAGTCACAGGTTCTGCTCCATTGCGGAGGCAATGCTTCCCGGATGGGCCTCCGGCGCTGAGAAGCAAGCCGAAGAGGAGCTTCGGAAAGTCACGGTTCTTTTCTCGGATATCTCCGGCTACACCGCGATGACCGAGCATCTCGGGCCCGAGGATACCAAGGCAATCACCTCCCGCATCTTCAGTGAAGCCGCCGCGATCGCCAGGAAGTACGACGGCTGCCTCGACAGGCTGATCGGCGATTGCGCCTTGATCCTCTTCGGCATCCCCCACCTGCACGAAGACGATGCGCTGCGGGCAGTCACGGCGGCCCTGGAAATCCACGCTTTCGTGGACTCGCTCAACAGTCCGGATCTCGTCGCTCGTGTCGGCCGGTCCCTGGCGATGCACACCGGCGTGAACACGGGAACGGTAGTCGCAGGACAGACGGATTTCGCAGCCGGAACCGAAAGTGTCGTAGGCAGCGCGGTGAATGTTGCTTCGCGGCTCAAAGATGCGGCGGAGCCGGGGCAGATCCTCATCGGACCGGACACCCAGGCGTTAGCTGTTCCGCATCTCGAATGTGAACCCGTATCCCCCCTCCGCTTGAAGGGGGTCACCGACCCGGTTTCGGTATTCCGCGTTCTGGCGCTGAAGAGGAAACCACAACATATCCCCCTTGGCGACCACCATGGGATTCGCTCGCCTTTGGTGGGGCGGCAGGAAGCGGTGGCTGCGTTCACCCGATGCCTCGAGCGCCTGGAGGCAGGCCTGGGCTCCATCGTCACCGTGCTCGGAGAGGCTGGGGTGGGCAAGTCGCGGCTCATAGCGGAAATGACGCGACGGATTGCCGGCAGATCCGAAAAACTGTCAGGCGCTCAGTCTGCCGTGACTTGCCTGGAAGGCCACAGCCTCACTCTCGGGCAGACGATCAGCTACCTGCCCTTTCAGGAAATCCTCAGGCAATACGCGGGCATTGCAGAACATGACAGCGAGCAGCAGGCGTGGAACAAGCTTGCCCATGCCGTCGGAGATCTTCTTGACGGGGATGCGCCGGAGGTCTTGCCAGCTCTAGCCTCCCTGCTCGGGATGGAGCTCAAGGAAGAGTATGCGCAGGCGGCAAGGCATCTGGACAGCGAGGCGATGGGTCGTAGGATCTACATCGCCTCGCGGCGTTTTTTCGAGAGGGCCGCACAGCGGAAACGGCTTATCCTGGTTCTTGAGGATTTCCATTGGATCGATGAATCGTCCGCGCTCCTTGTAGAGCACCTTCTTCCGCTCGTCGAGCGAGCCCCGCTGCTGATCTGCTGCGCAAGTCGTCTGGATCCGGAGAGTCCCGTGGCACGCCTGCGTGAGGCAGTCACAGCGCACCACGCCCCGTATCACACGGAAATCGCGCTATCGCCTCTTTCCAGCGAACACAGCGTGCAGCTGGCGCGCAACCTGCTTCGCGTCGATGAGCTCGAGCCTGCCGTGCAGGAGCTGATCGTGGGCAAGTCGGAGGGCAATCCTTTTTTCATGGAGGAGGTCACGCGCACACTGATCGACGCCGGCGCTCTGGCCAAGGACCCTGCGACAGGCAACTGGAAACCGACGGCAAAGATCGGAGCCATCGCTATCCCCGATACGGTCCAGGGCGTGATCATGAGTCGTGTGGACCGGCTGGAAGAAGGGGTCAAGCAGGCGATGAGGATCGCGGCGGTCATCGGGCGTACGTTTCACCGCTCGGTACTGCAGGCGGTCGCGGAATCCAGCGGATTGGGAGAGCTGGATCGGCACCTTGCCACCCTCCAGGCGATCGAGCTTATTCGGGAAAAGCAGCGGGTGCCGGTGCTGCAATACACCTTCACGCATGCCCTCGTGCGGGAAGCAGTCTATGAGAGCGTGCTGGCGAAAAAGCGAAGGGAGCTGCACGCGCACGTGGGCATGGCGATCGAGCGGCTCTTCGCCGACCGATTGGAGGAGTTCTACGGGCTCCTGGCGTACCACTATGCCCAGGCCGAGGCATGGGAAAAAGCGCAGAAGTACCTGTTTGCAGCCGGAGACCAGGCGGGTCGGGTGGCGGCGAATGCGGAGGCGCTCTCCCACTACCGCAATGCAATGGCGGCCTATGCGCGCGCCTTCGGCGACCGCTGGGATCCCGTGGAGCGCGCCGCGCTGGAACGAAAGATGGGCCAGGCGCTGTACCACCGGGGGGAGCATGAAAAGGCGAGGGAGTATCTCCTGCGCGCCCTTGACCTTCTCGGTTTCTCGTTCCCGAAGAGCAACCGGGGCATAGTCCTTGCGATCCTCCGCGAGCTCATGATCCAGGTCGGCCACCGGATCGTCGCGCCGTTTTCGAGGGGGATCCCGCCGAGGGCGGTGAGCAGGCGCGTCGAGGAAGCGATGAGCGATTTTGAGTTCATTTGCAGCATGTATGGCGCCAGCCAGCCCTTGCTCGCCACGCTTGCGTCTTTTCATGACCTCAACCAGGCAGAACGGGAAGGCTCGCTTGAGCACCGGATCCTTGGTTGGGCTGGTTTTGGCTACTTCTGCATGCACCTCGGTCTGCGGAAGGCCACCTCGTTCTACACGGCGAAAGCTCTGACGGCTGCGAAAAGCTCTCCGACATGCGAGCGACTGCCTATGCGAGCTACTGCCGGGCGACCTATCGGCATTTTTCCGGGGACTGGGCGGGAGCCATCGAGAACTATCGCCGCGCTTCCGCAGCGTTCGAGAAGACGGGCGATCATTGGCTCATCGGCAGCTTGTGCGACAATTCCTGTCAGCATCAGGCACCTTTTAGGCGACTCAAGAAGTGCTCTCACGGAATTGCGGGAGTTGTTGCCTGTCATCCGCGATTCCGGCGATTCCCAGGCGTTGGCGGTCCGTCCTGGACGGGTTCGCGTGTGTCCTCAGCGTACCACCGGGCCCATCAAAGAAGCCCTTGGATATGCACTCGAAGCACGCAGCCTATTCCGTTCAGCTCCAACTTCACCTTTGCAGAAGACGGCGCAGGCGAACTCGGATTCATCTATCTGCGGATGGGCAGGCTCGAGGAAGCGCTCGTCGTTCTGGAAGAGGCGGTGGGCTACATCAAGCGAAACCATATATCAGGTCTAACGCAACCCGACCTCTCGACGCCCTGGCCCTTGCATATCTCATGGCCGCGAACGGGCTCCCACTGTGGAGAAGAAAAAGTGGCTCGAAAAGGCGCGGCATGCGTGCCGGGATGCCCTCCGGCACGGGCGAGTGCGACCGAGCGGGCTATGTCTGCGCTCTCCGATTCCGCGCCCGCTTCGAATGGCTTCGCGGTCGTCCGCGCGCCGCCCGCCGGTTCTGGCGGAAAGGGCTTGCTGCGGCCTCTCGTCTTGGAGCCGTCTATGAGACCGGCATGATCGAGCTGGAGATGGGCGAGCGCCTTCGGGACGCGCGGCTGGTAAAAGAGGCTGAGACGATTCTCGACAAGGCGGGAGCAATCCTGGATAGGGATGCCGCGGGCAGAGTGCTCCAGAATCTAGTCGGCACGCTTCCTGAGTGCGGGGAGAATGGTGTGCAACCAAGGCGCGCGGACCACTAGGATTGAATGACAGTAAGAACATTCGAGATGGGAGTCCGCATGGAGAGTCCTATGCCAACAGTGAAGGCACCGCTGTTCTACGCCCTGTATCCCCGACGATCCCCTCCATCCTCTGTGCGTGCTTGCCCGTGAGGGTCATGCCCATCAGCGTGGCCATGAACGGCAAGACCTCATCGGTTTCCTCCAGGCTCACCGAACGGATCGCCTTCTCGAGCTTATGGAGAGCCTCTTCTTCGCTGTCCTGATCGCGGATCCCGGCCCATGCTCTCAGAAGATCGATGATGGGGTGATAGCTCAGGCCCTTTCCAAACGACTGCGCGCGGCCCTCCAGAAGGGTCACCCGCTGCAGGCACTCCTTGTCGCGCAACTCCGCAATGAGCCGTGACTTGCCCACCCCGGCCTCGCCGGTCACGAAAACGATCGAACCTTCCCCGTGGATCGCCTGCATGACCTGATTCTCGAGCAGCTCCAGCTCCTTTGCCCGGCCGACCATTGCCGAGCGTATCGACCTGTCCGCACTCTTTCCGGGTTCCTGGTCCGCTGACTTCCGGCTGTTCAGTTCATAGATCTCAACGGGTTTGCTCTTGCCTTTGAGAGTCAACGGTTCCAGTTCCTGGTAGTCGTAGACCTCCTGGGTATATCGATAGGTCTCTGGGCCCACGTAGATGCTTCCCTTCGGCGCGGCGTCCTTCAGGCGAGAAGCGACGTTCACTGCATCGCCGTAGACCGAGTATTCGCGCTTCGAACTCCGAACCGATGGTTCCGGAGACGAGTTCCCCCGTGTTGACTCCTGTATGTATGTCCAGCGAATCGTGAAGGTTCCTCACGGCGGCGAAATCGCGGAGACGCTCCCGCATCTCCAGCGCCGCATCCAGTGCGCGCCGGGATGCGTGCTCCAGCGCAGCCGGGGCCCCAAAAAGGGCCATCAGACAGTCACCGATGAACCGGCAGATCGTCCCGCCTCGATCCTCCACGGCCTTCCCGAGGATCGCATAGATCTCGTTCATCAGGCCGGCGACGATTTCCGGGTCCATCGTCTCGGAGAGGGAAGAACGCACTTCGCCTAGTACTGGCAATAAGGTAAAATGGCTGGATGGATCCGCTTTTGCTTCCATCCGTCGTGACGGCAGCGGTGTTGCTGGCTGCCGGTTACTTTGCCGTCCGCTGCGCGGTCGGCTACGCCGGCTCGCCCCTAGCGATCGTCTATGGTCTGCTAGCCGGCGCTGCCTTTCTGCTGGCCGGCGCTTCGCTCGGAACAGTCCTAGCTGCCGCGGGACCGTCGCGTACGCTTGAAGTTCTGGGTGTGGCACGTAGTCTTCTCGCGCTGGCGGCCGCCGTGCTGATCATTCCAAGGGCCTGGGCTGCCAGGGAGACGGCGAGCCATTCGGGGTGGGTTCTCAGCCTGGCCGGGGTGGCCGGTCTAGGCGCCGCAGGGCTGCTGCATGAGGTACCGGCGGGGGCGGCAGCGTTGACGGTCGCCTCTGCGCTGTGTCTCGTCGGCGGGATGGGGCTGTGCTGGCGGGCATGGCGGCGGGCCGGCGCTACTGAGGCGGTGGTTGGTGCCTCCGCAACCGTGGCTTCGGTTGCCAAGGCGCCGGTGGGCAAAGCCGGGCGGAATGATGTCGCCCGATTGAAGCACGTCTTCGCCTACACCGCTGCTTGCTTGCGGAGCCGGGTAAAGGCCGTCGGCGGCGAGCGGTGTGAACAAGATCTGGTACGGGCCTTCAACCGCGACACGAGCGTCGCCGGGTGGCCGGTCTCGCTGACTGCTTGCGGCGTCGACGACGAAGTCGCCGGTGACGTGCCGCTGGGCCGCCGTGCCGGCCTCTATGCCTCGGCGCTCAATCTGCTGCTCGATCTCGCAGCGAGGCAGATCGGCACGCGGCTGGCGGTCAGCGGCCTACAGGCTGCCTCTAGCGGCCTGCCTGCCGACGAGCGCGAGCTGGCAGCGGCCTATCTCTATCCACAGCTGTGCTACTCGGCCCTGCCCGGCGCTGAGCGGCGTGATGAACGGGGCGACTACACGGGGCTGCTTAGGAAGATTCCCCTCTTTGCCGGCATGGATGAGACCGAGATCGACCTTGTGTGCGCCAACATGGTCCTCGAGCGTTTTGGCCCCGGCCGGGTCGTGATCCGCCAGGGCGAGCCGGGCGACAGGTTCTACGTGGTCAGGGAGGGGCATATCGAGGTCAGGCAGGCCGACGCAACGGGCCCAGCGCGCGTGGTGAACTCGCTGGATCGGGGTGATTACTTCGGAGAAATGGCATTGTTGAGCGACGCGCCGCGCAATGCCACGTGCCGCGCAACCATGCGCACAGAACTTCTGTCGCTCCGGCGCGCGGACTTCCGCCGGCTGCTGGGCAGCGATCAGGCGTGGCAGGCCAGAATGGATGACGCGCTGACGCGCGTGGCCCTGCTGCGCGGCATCCCCGCGTTCGCCCAGTTGGACGTCCACCAGCTGGGGCTGATCGCGGCCAAGCTGCGCGGTGCGCATTATCGGACGGGGGAGGTCATCCTGCGTGAGGGCGAGCCGGGGGACGCCTTCTACATCATACGCGGCGGCCGGGTTGCCATCACGACCGCAGCCGGCGACGTCGAGACGCGGGTGGACGAGCGGGGACCCGGGGAGTACGTGGGCGAAATCGCCCTCTTGCAGCGCGGGCCCCGTACGGCGACAGCCCGAGCGCTTACCGACCTGGACGTGTGGGTGCTGGACGTGGCCGATTTCGATCGTGTGGTGGCCAGGCAAGTGGACGCCAGGCCCCGCTTGGAGCGCGAGGCCGCCCGCCGGCTGGGGAATTTTGGGCGCGGAGACGGGCGGTCGGTCTGAACATGGAACCGGTTTTAGCGGGCGTCGCGCAGGCAGCGCTCCCACAAATTGACATAATCCTCGGCGGAGTGGAAGAGGGGCGCTAAGTCCTCGGCTGTCAGGCCCAGGTTTTTGAGGTCCTGCAGGAAATCGGGCAGCAGCCCGTAGTGGGCCATGCCGTCAAGGTTGAAATCGTAATCGTGGCGGGGTCCGGCTGTACACCGGCTCAGCGGCGCGTTGGGCCCGTCCATGGCTTGCCAGCGCGTCCATATCCCCCTGAACTTCTCGATCAGCTCGTGTATGCGCGGCTGCTCGGCCGAACCCGCGGCGTGGCCCAGGTATGCCAGGTAAGCGGCCCATTGCTCGGCCGCCCAGCCGTCAGGCCGCCGCGCTCGCCGCGAGCCTTGCTCCTCGGCGGCTGCCCACAGGCCCTTCGTGAAGTTGTCGACGCGCTCCTGTTGCGCCCCGGCCCCGGCCGGCACGTCATCCGCCGGGTGCGTCTGAGTGGATGGATTGAAGCCGGCCTTGAATTGAACGATGGCCTGCCAGATGCACCGTTCGTCCCCATCGTAGGCGCCCGGTCCGCCGTCTTCGAAGCGGAACCAGCGGTAGTCCCATAGCGGCGTAGCGTAGCGAACGCCGTTCGCCTGGCGGTCGATCTCGGCCCGGCGTTGGGATTCGCGCAGTGCGTCGCCCAGGACATAGTAGGCTGCATGTGTGCCGAAGCGAGGGCTGGGCAGCCCGGCCGCGCCGTTGACGTCGCTCCCGATCGCCACTCCGCGGCCGCCCATTTTCGCCAACGCATAGAGATAGGCCTCCGCCCAGGCGGTGCTCGACCCGGCACAGCGCGGGGGCAGCCTGTCGACCAGCTTGGGCAGGACGCGCGCCGGCCCTGCCAGGTCGCCCTGGTTGAGGATGGGCGCCACCATGCCGCCGAGGCGGCCGATCAGCTCGATCTGATCGCCACGTTTGGCGCCTTCGTGGGCCACCTTCAGCACGGCGGCCGTGCCATACTCGGCGGCATGTTCGGGGGCATAGGGCACGTCGGCTGTAAAGAAGAGGTCGCGGAACCAGACGTGCGAGCAAATCACGGGGTAGTCCCGGCTCTCGGCGAGCGCCAGCGCCACATCGGTGGCGCGCTGTGACATATGCTCCAGATCGATGACCATGCCGCGGGCCATCATCTCCTCGAGCAGAATGACGCCATACTTCGTCAGCCCGAAGGCGTTGATGTGCCCGCCGGGGACCAGCGGAGCATCCAGCGCCTGCAGCAGGCCTTTGATCACCGGCAGCCGCCTCAGCAAGCCGGTTTTCCGGAAGCGTTCGAGCGACAATCGCCGCCCTTGCAGCGCGACGAGCCGGGCCAGGCTGTCCTTGGCGTCAAGTTCGAGGCGTAGGCGCACGCCAGTATGCCACCCGTCGACAACCTTGAAGTGGCGCCCGGTCAGCACCATGTTCGTGGCGTCAAAAAGCCGGCGGTAGATGGCCGTCCCGCCGAAAGCGTTGTCCGTCAGGTGCACAGGGGTGATCTGGCGGATGCCCAGGTCGTGGAGCCAATCCAACTCGGCCGAGATCAGGCGGCGGGCCTCAACCAGGTCACGGCCGCACTGCTCGTGCAGATCCTCGAAGCGGCGCCAGTTGCCCAGCGAGTCCACTTCCACACCCAGGACCACGGCCAGCCGGCCCGCGGCGATAATCGCGCGCGCCTCAGCAGGCGAGTAGGCGATCTGCAGCCAGGCCTGACCCGGCCCGCCGGCCTGCCGTTCCAGAACGGCGATCATCTCTTTTACTGCCTCCGCCTGCGCGACGATGGCGCCCCGATCGTCGCGCGGGCCGCTGCCGCCGCCGGCCGAAGCCAGCGCCTCGTTGTGCACGACCGAGCAGATTATCAGGCGCAGGCCCCCCTGGTAAGCGCGATAGATCCAGTCGATATAGGCTTGTTGGTGGGCCGTCGTGGTGAAGCGGGGCCAGATGTCGAAGTCGGGCCAGCCACCGCCCACCGGGTGACCGAACTCGGCGTTGACGTTGATCAGGCCGCTGTGGGCCGGGGCGCACGAGCCGAGGGCATGCTCGAGGCCTGCCGGGCCGGGGTGCTCGGGGTCGTAGGGCCGGCCCCAGAACACTCGGCCGCCAAACGCGAGGTGAGCCATGAGATGAGCGTGCAGATCCGCGAAGCCCCACAGCCCCGAGCCGCGGGTTCCCTGCCAGTAGTCGCCGCCCAAGGGCACGGGCGACGGCTGCGTTGCAGACGATTCTTGACCGCTCACTCTGGCGCTCCTCAAGCAATTTTGGCGTAACTGGTAGCCCGTATTATACAATACCTACTATCTCTTGCGTGCGACATTACCGCCGGGGTATAGTGTGGCGGGAACTTGAACGTTTGGAGGGCCATCCTCCTCGCTGATGTTCGCATGGCCTTGATATGATCTGCCGGGGCTGTGGTTTTAATAGCCCAAAGGACGCACGCTTCTGCGGCATGTGTGGCAATTCGTTGGGCTTGCAGTGCCCCCAGTGCGGCCAGGAGAGCCCTTCTGGCTACAGGTTTTGCGGCCACTGCGGCGTCTCGCTCGGAGCTGAAAGCGCACGCGCCGAAGAATCCGCACATGTCGCCACTGGACACGCCGCGGATACCTTCGACACAAGCGCCGAGCGCCGCCAGATGACGGTCATGTTCTGCGACCTGGTCGGCTCTACGGCGCTTTCCGAGCGCCTGGATCCCGAGGAGTTGCGCGACGTCATACGGGAATACCAGGCGAGCTGCGACAAAATCATCGCCGCGCATGAAGGATATATCGCACGGTACATGGGTGACGGCATCCTTACTTACTTCTGCTACCCTCACGCGCATGAGGATGATGCCTTGCGGGCTGTGCGTGCCGGCTTGCAGATCGTCCGCGAGATACAGTCGCTGAGTGACCGGTTGCAGAGCAGCCGCGGATTCGGATTGCATATTCGCATTGGTATCCATACCGGACTAGTCATAGTCGACGAGATGAAATCCGGAGATAGGACGGTTGAAACGGGTGTGGTGGGGCGGACGCCTAACCTCGCAGCCGCTCTCCAGATCGTGGCGTCACCTGACTCTGTCTTCATGAGCTCCGAGACCTACCGCCTGGTCAAGGGCTTCATCGATTGTGCCTCTTCGGGCTTTCACGCACTCAAAGGGATTGCGGATTCCGTTGAAGTCTATCGGGCGGTGGCAGAGAGCGTGGCGCGGGACAGGCTGGAAGCCTAGCCGATCGCTCTTTGATCCCGCTCGTTGGGCGGGACCGGGAGATCGGGCTATTGCTGGAGCGGTGGAGGATTGCCGCATCCGGCAAGGGCCAGGTGGTCATGGTGAGCGGGGAAGCCGGGATCGGAAAGTCACGACTCATCCAAGCATTCAAGGAGCGAATTGAGGCGGGACCTCATGTCACGAGCGCACTCTATTGCTCGGCACATTCCCAGAACAGCCCCTTGCATCCGCTCATCGCCTTCCTCGCGAAGCCGCTTGACATGGACATGTCCGATTCTAACGAAGGAAAGCTGGCACTCATCGAGGCCGGAGTAGCTCGACACCGCACGCTCCCTTCAGATGCGGTTCCGCTCTTCGCAGGATTGTTCTCCGTGCCCCTCGGCAAGAGGTATCCGGCTCTTGAATTGACTCCCAAGGCGAAAAAGGAAAGAACGCTTGCAGCAGTCGCGGATATGCTCCTTGAGGGTGCGAAGGAAGAGCCGCTCCTGGTGATTCTCGAGGATCTCCACTGGGTGGATCCGTCCACCCTGGAATTCCTGGAGCAGCTGCTCGTCCAAGCGCCCGTGTCACGGATGCTGGTACTCCTTACCTCAAGAGGGGGCACTCCCCTTCCTGATACGGGCACCCCGGTGACCACCATCACACTGCCTCTCCTGGTCGACAAGGACGCGGAGACGATCATAGATTTCCTCGCGCATAGGAAGGAGTTGCCGGCCGAAGTGGTCCATCATGTCCTCGAGAAGAGCGATGGAAATCCGCTCTTCGTGGAGGAACTGACAAAGGCCGTACTGGAATCAGAGCTCCTCAAGGAATCGGGAAGCTCCTATGTTCTTCAGCGACCTCTCGGAACGCTCTCCATCCCCTTTACTTTGCAGGATTCGCCTTATGGCTCGACTGGACAGAATGGGGACGGCCCGAAAGGTAGCTCAGGCGGCAGCGACCATTGGACGGGCATTCAGCCGGGAAGTGCTCAAGAGCGTCATTGGCCTGGATGACACCGTACTGGACCGAGAGCTCGATCGGCTGGTCAAGGCCGGAGTGCTCTATCGAAGGAGCGGTCAATCGGGCTGGCGTCTACTCGTTTGCGCATGCGCTGCTGCAGGAAGCGGCGTACCTTTCCCTGCTGCACAGCACCCGCCAGGAATACCACCGCCTTATCGCTGAATCCTTGGAAGCGCGTTTCCCGGAGTTCCCGAGACTTCAACCCGAGGTCCTTGCCCACCATTATTCGCAGGCTGCCATATCCGAGAAGGCCGCGCACTACTGGCTGGAGGCCGGAAAGTTGGCCATCAAACACTCGGCGAACATCGAGGCGGCCAGCCATTTGCGGAAGGGCATAGAGGTCTGCAAGTCGATCAGCCCGCAAGAGAAGCAAGAGCGGTGGGAGCTGAATTTCCAGTCGCTGCTTGGATCCGTGCTTGCGGCAACAGAAGGATACGCGAACCCTGACATATGGCAATACACTCGCGAAGCCAAAGGGGTCGGCTCCATGGAAACCTGGTTGCTGAAGGCCTGCCGGCAGACTGAACAGCATCCAGCCGTTCCCCATTTATAGACAGGACAGAAACATGGCGGCTCATTGTCAGACTACTTTTCTCCATAGCGAGCTAAGCTGGCCGCCAACCTGAGCTCGAGCGCTCTGGCACCCTGTTCTCGCGCAACCCGTAGCCCTTCATAGAACCAATGCTCCGCCTCAGTTATTTCAGCGCCCTTCGTCATCATGAGCAACTCACCTTTCAACCGATATAGCTCTGCCCCATAAAAGCGCTCTCCGGTATCTTCCATAACACTCAACGCAGCCCGGATTACCGTGAGAGCTTCCTCGGCTTGACCAAACAGGGTCAGGCTTTCGGCCAGCAGGGATAGCAGGTACGGCGACGCCGGCTCGCTGATGCGCTTCCTCCAGCCGGGCCAAGCTGCCACGCATATTCGCTATTCCCTCCGCGCTCGGCATTTTCTCTGCTCAGTGCCCAGTCATGATAGAAATGCGCAAGAGACAGCTGGATGGGCAGTTTTTGCTCCGTCGCCAAGTCGATCATCTGCCGGGATACCTCCAACACCTCGAGGGGCTCATCGAGGAGGTGGAAGAGGGTGCACATCCAAAAAGAAACGTAGAGCGAGGTATGCGCGTGGCGCAGTTTCTCTGCACGGCTGCGGGCTTCAAGCATTGTCTTCAGAGCCTGGTCTGGGACACCAAGAAGCCACAAGATACAGACCTAGATGCGCCAGGCTGGCAATCCCCGGATCTGTTCCTCCACCATACAGACGGATGCTTGCATTATACTGGGCAAACCCCTGCTCCAGGTGCTCTCGAGCCTCCGCCAGCCTGCCCGACAGAAACAGAACCGAGCCAACTGCCCAGCGAGCGTAGACGCGGAATTTCGATCCTCCGCACTCCCCGGATAGCTTCGAGCATTGCTCAGCCAGTCCCATCGCCGGTGCCAGCTCGCCCCGGTTCAGGTGATATGCCCACATTCCGTACGTGCTTAGAAAAAGCTGCCCGGGGACGTTCATCCCCTCGCTCAGAGATTTTGCCCGGGCGTACGCCGTGCCCACCTGGGGCACAGTGTACCCCCCGGCGGCCGTACAGGCTGATCCGAGCAAGAGTTGCAGGCCGAGTTCGCGGCGATTGCGCCAGCTGTCCTCCGGATGGCATTTATCAGCTCCAAGCCTCTGGAGAGGTGATGGATCGCCTCCACGTTCGCCGATCGCTCGATAGCGCGAACGCCGGCCAGTTTCCAGAACTCTACCGCCCTTCTGTCCAGACCAGCCTCACTCAAGTGGTACGCGAGTATTTCGGGCTGCATTTCGACAACTGTGGAAAACTCCTGCTCTACGCCTGAGCGATCAATTGACGATAGTGCCGCCGGTTGCTGTGAGTCATTGAACAATAGGCTGCATCCTGGACCAGTGCATGTTTGAAAGAATATATGGATTCTGGTGGCACCCCGCGCTGAAATACCAATCCGCTGTCCACCAGTCGGCCCAACTCCTTCTGCAACGCCGGCTCTTGAACGGTGCAGACTCCTGCGAGCAGCCTGTAGCTGAACTCTCTTCCGATCGCCGCACCGATCTGGGCAACCTGCTTGCCGATATCCAAACGGTCCAGCCTGGCAATCAGCGAGTCCTGCAATGTTTCGGGTATGCCGATCGAAGAGAGCGCTACGGGAGGCTGAGCGGGGTCCCATCTGTCAAATGTTACAATTGACTCCAGTACCGCCTTGGTCAGTTCCTCTGCAAACAAGGGGTTGCCGTCACTTTTCGCAGCTAATTGTTGGACCACGTTCCCAGGCAGGTTCCTGGCCTGCAGCAGACTCGAAATCAGCTCCTGAACCTCCTTTCGGACAACGGTTCCAAGCCGATCTCGATAATCTGTCGGCGCAGTCCTTCAGTTGCCTGGAAGTCGGGCCTTGCTGTCAACAGAACCAGAATCGGTGCCGCCGGGATCTGGGTCTAGGAAGCATTCCAGCAGCTCCAGTGAAGAAGGATCAGCCCAGTGAAGATCCTCGACGACCAGTGTCAAAGGTTGCTGCTGCGCCATCCTGAGCAGCAACATGACGATTACATCGAGTACCTTCCGTCTATTGGCCTGCGGGCTACGGTTGGGTCGAGAGTAGCGATTGTCGAAAGGTACGGACAGCAGGTCTGCGAGCAACGGAATGGCCTCAACCTCGAAAAGGTTATATTGGGACAGGACGCGGGCCATGTTGTCCAGCTTCTGGGAGGATTGTTCCGCTTGCTTCTGCGCAAACACCTGTCCGCGGCATTCCGTAACCGGGTAGAGTGCACTGTTCTGGTGGTAGGCCGAACAAAACATGCTAAAACGAAAGACGGGTTCCTGAGTGATCGCCTCCTGAAAGGCGCTTACCAGCCTTGACTTGCCGATTCCGGCCTCACCTTTAATCAGCAGCACCTGTCCCCGGCTAGTCCGAGCTTTGCCCCAGCTTTCCATGATGCGTCCCAGCTCGAGCTTTCGTCCCACCAGCGGGGCCAGCTTCCCCGTAGCGCGCGCCTCAAGGCTGCTCCGCACACCGCTTTCCCGCAGCACCTGATACAGTTCAATGGGTCGAGTGATTCCCTTCAGACTATGGAGACCCAGCGACTGGCAGTTGAAGAATCCTTCAATCATTCTGTAAGTGGCCGAACTGATGACGACAGAGCCTGGCGAGGCGATTTCCTGCAACCTTGCTGCGATATTGGGTGTCCGCCCGGTGATCGCCCTCCCCTTGAGGTCCTCCCCTTCGCCCATCTCGCCGACCACGACCAAGCCGGTGTGAATGCCGATTCGCACCTCCAGGCGGACGCCCTGCACCTTTAGACTTCTGTCGCTCAAGTCCTGCATCGCCCCGACGATCCCCAAGCCTGCATACACGGATCGGCGGGCATCATCTTCATGCGCCTGGGGGTAGCAGAAATAGGTCAGGATTCCATCTCCCATATACCGGGCGATATATCCCTCGTAACTTCTGATGGCCTCGGAGCACAGCCGTTGGTATTCTCTGAGTATCTCGCGAAGCTCTTCCGGGTCGAGCTTCTCGGACGATGCAGTAGAGCCTACAAGATCGCAGAACATCACCGTGAGCTGCCCGGCGTTCCGGCTCTTTGCAAACCCACTCCAGGGACTTCCCGCACATGCCGCAGAATCTCATCCCTTGCAGATTCTCAAACGAGCAGTGCTGGCATTTCATTGATATTGATGTTTGACCCGCTGCAGGTTCTCCATCGCCGCATCCAGACGCAGGGCCAGGACCTTGATCACTCCCTGGGCCAGCGCCGGCCGTTCATCCATGAGTTCCCAGAAGTCCTCGTAGTCGATCTTCAGAGCTGTGATGTCGGTGAGGGCAATGCAATCCGCCGAGCGCGGCCGGCGCCAGATGATCGCCATCTCGCCGATCGCGCCCTTGGGTCCGCGAGTGCCGATCTGCCCCACGCCGCGAACGACGATCGAAGCCTCTCCGTCGACGATCAGGTACATGCAGTCGCCCGGGTCTTCCTGGCGTATGAACGTCTCGCCGGACCGGAAATGAATCTCCTGTGCCCTCCCTGCCACGGGCACCAGGTCTTCCGCGTCTAGCTGGCTGAAGAGATCGGCACCCTTGAGGAAGAGGACGCGCTCGATGACAGGTAGGGCCATAGTGCCTCCGATGCGCTGCTTAGCGCAGGCGCAAAGCCATTGATCATTCCCCTGCGCTAGCTCACTCAAACGTTTTTCGATGGACTCTCGCGCGATCCCCAGGCGTTTTCCGGCAACGCTCAGCACCTGCTCGGAAGTGCCCTCGAGAGCAGGGACCAGCAATGCCTTGGCCTCCCCGGTCATCAGGGTATCCAACAGCTCGATAGCCATTGACCGCTCCTTGCACGGCGCGGCATCCAGCGCCCGCCGCAGCCCGGTGATTCGCCCATCCGGGTATAGCAGCCCTAGAAGCAGGCAGATGCGGTCCAGCGAACGGCACAGACGCACCCCTATGGCCTCGGCGAGCAGGGAGCCGCTTTCTTCTTCCTGCAGGTCGGCGCGCAGGACATACAGGCTGTAGTAACCGCATATCTCGGCCGATAGGGCGTGGTGCAGCTCCTTCCCCGACGATGGGGAGAGCGGGGGCAGGCGGGCGAGGGCGAGGAGCACCGCGGACCGAACCGCTGGATCGGGCTCCCGGATGTGGGCGGTCAGGAGCTCAGCCGCCGCCTGGGTTTTGAGCCGGCTTAGCACTGCCGGGATGCGGGACCGAACAGCAGGAGCCAGCGTCGCATCGTCCAGCGCCGCGCCAAGATCATTTTCGATCCCCGGGCCATAGAGCGAAAGTGCATCAGCAGCTTCGGCCGCGACCGGCCTGTGTCCGAGCCCGGCGATGAGCTGGGGCAGCAACTCCCGACTGCGAAGCGCGCCGGCGGCGCGGATAGCGCTGACCCGAACCGTCTGGTCATCGCTTGCCACAGAGGTCTTCAACTTGACCTCGGCAGTCTTCTCCCATTTCGGCCCGCCAGTGCGGCTCAAGGCGACGAGCGCCGCGCCTCGCACTGCCGGGCTGGGATCGTCCAGGAATGGAGCGACACGGTCCGCTGCAGGGGGCCCGCCGATAGCGGACACCGCAGACACTGCGGCTGCGCGCACCTCCGATTCCGGAGCCTGCAGCAACGCAGCCACCGCTTCGGCCAGCTCTTTGCTCGTCCCTGGCTGCCCCAAGTGCCTGAGGGCGAGTGTTCGTATCGCCGGCGAAGGATGCCCGAGCAAAGGCGCAATGCGCGGAGCCCAATCCACGCTTGGGGCATGGGTGATCAGGTCGAGGGTGTGCAGGACAAGAAGCTCGTCCGGGCTGCGCAGGGCAGCGGCCAGCACTTGGACGGTGGTCTGGTCGGAGATGTCGATGGTAGCGTTGGCGAAGTCCAGCCGGCGCTTCTGCAAGTTGTCCGCAAGAGCACGCTGATACTGCGGGCGGCCCCAGCGCAGCAGCAGCAGCCAAAGCACGACAAAGCCCAGCACGGGCAGCGACCAGGTCACGTATGACCAACGAGGTATCCGCTGGGAAACGAGGAATAAGACGCCTAGCAGTCCGAAGCTCAACGCGTAGCCAATCTCTAGAATCGTCTTCGCGCGCTGGCGCAGGCCTTCAGGTACGGGCAAGTACAGCACGGTCATGGCGGATTGGTTGATGGTTTGACGAAACAGCGGATCGGCCGCTCTCACCACCGCCATCGCCAGCAGGGCGCCGCCCGTAGCTAGTCCCAGTCCTGCTCCTGCCGCCATCGCCAAGGGGAAAAGACAGCACGCCGAAAACGCCAAGGCGGCGCAGGAGACGACTGCTGAGGTAGAGCTGCACGAACAGTGCGATGACGCCTGTCACCACCCCGAATGCTCCGAGGAACTTCACCATCTCCTGGCTTCGCCCTGCATAGAGGGCCTGGAGAGCGAGGAAGTACTGATAAGCCCCTGTGTTGATCAACAGCGCGGTCAGAACGGTGAGCCCCGCAATAACCAGTAGCAGAGGCATGCGCAGGATGGCACCCAGGTCCTGGAGGAATGACGGTCGTTCCGCCTTCATCGATTGAGGGACTGCGCGAGCAGTGAGAGCAGGCACACGCAACACCCGCTGGACCCGAGCAAGAACACGAGAGCAGAGAATGCAGACAGCCAGAGCCGCAGCAACGACCAGGAGCAGATTCTCGACGCCAACGACGGCGACCCACGATCGAAGCCCGTAGACTGGCCAATATCGCCGAGGCCGTTCCGGCGGCCGAGATCAGCCCGAACAGGCGTTTGGCCTCGCGGGGATTGAAGATTTGCGCCGCGCGCACCCAGAACTGGGTGATCACCAGTGTTGCGCCGGCGTCTACGAAAAGAAAGAGGGCAAGCAGAACCGGGAAGCTCTGGCCATATCGGGTGCCGAGAAGCAGACGCAGGATCAAGGCTATTGCCAGCAGCAGCACGTCTGAAACCAGCACCAGGCCATCCTGTGGAAGGCGGCTCATCGCCAGGCTGTACAGCAGGAAAACAATCACACTGGAAGCGCCCGAGGAGATGAATACGAACGGAGTAGCGGCCGCCGGCAGCTCGCTGAGGAAAAGAGCGCTGGCAGCGGCGAGACCAATAGTGAGGAACCCCCCGATCGCCGCGACGGAGTAGAGCATCATCCAGGCGACACGCGCGCCTTCGCCGGGCTGGACATTCCAAGCGGAGAGCAGCCGACCGAACAGCGGCGCCGGGTGTGCCTTCAGGGCGTCCCGTTTTCCAGGATTCCCAGGTCCCATGTCAGCTCCTTCTCCCGGAAGAAGGCTCCCGCTCTCGAAAGGTATTCATCCGCGCTTATACCATCCAGGTTTTTGGGGCCGCTATCAGTTTCCAGGAGCCGCTTGCCGACTTCCCTCCAGGTCCTCGCCAGCTCGAGCTTGGCGCCGATCCGCTCGCCAACCTGAATGCTCTCGTGCCAGTAGTGAAGAGCCTTCTTCTTCTTTCCCCTGAGCCAAAAGGAGGTTCCCTTAAGCCTCAGCGCTTCCGTCCTGTCGCCGATCCATTTTTTCGAGCAGGCGAGGGCCGTTCGCGCAGCCTTGGCAGCCTGTCGTACCTGTTTCCTCGCACGGTCGCTGTTCAACCTCAATACTTCGAGATTGAGGCGGGCGATGGCATACCGTGTCTTGAAATGAGCGAACACGATCCCTTCCTTTTTGATGAGTCCTTCGGCCTCCTGCAGGACTTCTTCGCATTCCTCCAATTTGCCGAGCATAGACAAAGCAACGGCTTTCATTCCAAGGAAATAGATGCTCATAAGTTTCTGCCCCGCCTTCCGCGCGGTGGCCAGGCCCTTGTCGGCCTCACAAACAGCCTCTTCCGCCCTGCCGACCTTGATCAGGTGCTTGGTCTTCAGCTCGTGATTACAGATCCGGGCGTCGAGATTCTCGAATACCTCCGCGACGTACCGCAGCTGATCGATTCTTTCCAGAGCCCGCGGAAGATCGCATTGCTCTATATTTATAAGGCCGCAGAATGCGAGATAGCAGGTGACGGATTGGAATTCCCCCTTGAAAGAGCCCGGCTCCCGGAAATGCAAGAGGTGCGGGGAATCCCAGCTGCCGTCGAAGAGACTTATCTGAGCATCCGCCAGGAAGAAGGTCGCCTCGGTCAGGTAGCTGCGTTCGCGGATCTCTTCCTTCGATTTCTGCAGCATATACCTGCCCAGCTTCAAGAATCCCATTACCGAAACAATGGTCGCGACTGCCGCAAGGACGACCGCCAGAGGATACGCCTCATTGGAGCTGAACCTGACCGCGTACCTGAATGCAGAAAGGAACGACATGACGAATCTCGATTGTTCGATCGTGTTCCAGCTCGCGGCTCTCCGAATCAGGATGTCTATGATCTCCTTTTCTCTGGCGTTCGGCTGCGGCAGTTTCCTTCGGCGAGGAAGATACAGGAAAGTCAGCATTCTCAAGAATCCCGCCGCCGCGGTGAACATCAGAGATATCCCCTTGGCCGGATGAACACCGAAATAGGAAAGCGCTCTCTCGTAATGTTCCACCGCCTCCGTGTATTGTCCCTTGTTGTAGAGCGCGTAGGCGATGTTCTTCTCCAGCCGCGCGAGCCTGAGGGGATCCGCTTTATCTCCGGCCTTCTGGAGGTAAACCGCCAAACCTTCCTGGAAGTAATAGATGGCTTCCGACGAAGCGGAAGAGCCAAGCATCGCGTCGCCGGCTTTCAGCAGGTACTCTTCCGCCTTGTCGAAATCCTCCGCCTGGATGTAATGAAAGGCGAGAACGCCAAGGAACTCCGGCAGCCTTTTAGCGAAGAGGGATTCTATGGTCCGGGCGACTCCCGCATGGAGCCTTTTTCTGACCTGGAGGAGAAGCGAGTCGTAGATCGCCTGCTGAACCAGAGCGTGCTTGAAGAGGAACTCCACCTCCTCCATCCTGCTCCTCTCCAGAATGAGCTGGATCGCCTTCAGCTGCTCGAGTCTCGCCTCGAGCGTCCCGATATTCTCTGCCAGCTGTGCGAGAATCCGATAAAAGAAGCTCCGCCCGATGACCGAAGCGACTCTGAGGATTTCCCGGGTTTCCTCCTCGAGCCTGTCGATCCGCGCCATAATCGCCTGGTTGACGGTGTAGGGGATGAGGGAATGCTCGATCCGGTCGGTGACCTGGAATCCCTCCTTCGACACTGTTACTGCCCCTTGGTCGATCCACGAGCGCACGATCTCCTCGATAAAAAAAGGGTTGCCCCCAGCCCTTTCTCCGATCGAGTCGAGGATATGTTTCGGCAAGGCACGGCTTTTCAGCAAGTTGGAGACCATTTGTTCCGATTCCGGCCTGTTCAGGGCGACCAGATCGATGACCAGGGAACGCGTGCGGTATGCCTGGCGCGTGTTCTCAACCAGCTTTTCCGTCTTCTGTTCGCGAGGGCCGCAAAGCGGCGAGAAACATCACCCTTTCGGTTTCCGCCAATTTGAACAGCGCTTCCAGCAGCTCGAGCGAGCTTTCGGTCCGCCCAGTGCAGGTCCTCGAGAAGAACCACGATGGGGCGCTGTCGCGACATCAGCCGGATGAGGTCTCGGAGGCTTTTGAAGATGAGCTTCGCCAGGGCATCTCCCTCGATCCCGCTCACCCTCTGGGCGTGCCTGCCGCTCAGCGCGAGCCCTCTCATAACAGCCACGAAGGGAAAGATCTCCCCCGCATCCCCCGAAGCTGCCGTCTCGATGGCCGCTTCCAGCTTTGCGCCGGTTTCGCTCGCGTCATTCTCTTCCGTTATTCCCGCCCAGGTGTCCAGCATCTCGAGGAACGGGTGAAAGCTGAGGTTCCTGCTGATCGACTGGGCGCTTCCCTCCAGGAGCGTTACCCGTCTCAGGCAGTCCTTCCCGAGAAGCTCTGCGAGCAACCGCGACTTCCCGACCCCGGCTTCGCCTTTCACGAAGACCATCGATCCCTCACCGTCGATGAGCTGGAGCGCCTGGCGCTCGAGCAATTCCAACTCATTCTCCCGGCCCACGAGCTCGGAACGCACGCTGCGGTCCAACATGTCGCGGTCGCTTCGCCCTTCCTTCAGCTTTCTGCAGAGCAGCTCGTAGACCTCAACGGGCTTCTGCTTGCCTTTCAGGGAAAGGGTCCCATGCGCGGTATTCGAATGAATCGGACGTGTACCGCCGGGTAGTAGGTCCGACAAGGATTTGGCCTGGTCGAGCCGCGTCCTTAAGCCGGGAGGCGATATTGACGGAATCGCCGACCACTGTCTCGATTCCCGCTTCGAAGTCCGTTCGTCCCGTGACTGCAGTTCCCGTATTCACGCCCGTATGCATGGAGAGGGACCGGCCGATTCGGGCGATGAGCTGCGGCGTGTTGAGCGATGCGACGAAGCTGTTGATCTCCATGGCGGCGAGCAGCGCGCGCGTGGCGTCATCCTCATGCAGCTGCGGAAGGCCGTAGAGGATCAGGCGCAATCGCCTACCAGCCTGTCGAGGCGGCCATCATACTTCTTGGCGATCGTTGCCGCTTCACGGAGATCCGGAAGTGATTTCCTTGACCTCCTCGGCCGGGAGTCGCTCGGACATGGCCGTGTAGCCGGAAAGATCCGAAGAAAATGGCGGTGACCTTGCGCAGTTCCTCACCCTGCGCCAGGAGCGCGCCAGGACTGTTCTAGCAAGCACCGTTCCGCATTCAGGACAGAATTTGGAGGCATCGGCGATGACGGTATTGCAGGCAGGGCAGGTCATCCGCTGCATCCTGTACGGCAAGGTTGAACTGAAGTGCGGTGATATGCTATAGCGTGATGTAATCTGCGGTTCGTGCCCTGCTGAATACGGAAAGTTGAAAGAGCGCCAGGTTCATTCTGAACACGCTCCGCTTGCCGTGATAGATATGACCCGGTCTACAGGTCTACCCCAAAATGGCCATCGGGCTGCGCAGATACTGTGCGACTCATCCCATGATCAGCACGAATCTCGACCGCAAATTGAAGCATAGCCACCTTGAGGCGTCAAGGTAACGCCCGGCGTGCCGCACCGTTCAACCTGAGTGCTTCAAGCGAGAAGCACATGTTCTTGAAGGGCCAACGTGCTCTCTTCAGAGAGGGTATGGGAGGCTCGCGCAGCGAGATTATATTTATCTCCTGCCCGCCGATACCGCAACTGCAGCGCGGCCTACTCCAGCCCGACGTAGACCTTGATGTACTGCAGCCGCTCGTAGAGCTGCGGGTCGGCGCTGGCTTCCTGGCTCATCTTGCCCCGGAAGTCCTCGATCGCGGCGAAGCCGTGCCGCTGCATCCAGCTCTCCAGCTCCTTCAGGCATTCCTGCAGGCGGCCCATGCCCTTGAGGAACAGCGTGGAGCACAGCTGGACGGCCTTGGCCCCGGCCAGCAGCTGCTTGACCACTCCGGCCCCGTCGTGCACGCCGGTGGAGGCGGCGAGGTCGCAGCCCAGCTCGGCGGAAAGCAGGGCGATCCAGCGCAGGCTCTGGTGGATCTCATCCGGGGAGCTCAGGTGGTAGCCCGGGGTCAGAGCCAGCTTCTCGATGTCGAAGTCCAGCTGGTAGAAGCGGTTGAACAGCACCAGGGCCGAGGCCCCAGCCCGGCGCAAGGCTACGGCGGTCTGGGGAAGGGAGGTGAAGTAGGGGCCCAGCTTCACCGCCACGGGCAGCTTCACCTGCTGGCAGGTGCTCTGCACGATCTTGAGATACGTGCTTTCGATATCCGCGGCGCTGTGCTCGTAATTGGAGGCCAGCAGGGCGATGTTCAGCTCGATGGCATCGGCGCCCGCCTTGGCCAGCTTCGAGGCGTACCTCGTCCAGCTCCTGGGGGAAACGCCGTTCAGGCTGGCGATCACCGGGATGGCCAGGCTGGCCTTGGCCTCGGATACCAGCTTCAGGTACTGGTCCTGGTTCAGGCGCAGGCCCACCTGGCGCAGATAATCAGCGGCCTCCGGGTGGGCGTAGCTGCCTTCCTTCTCCATTTGCGCGGTTTGGGCTTCGATCTGCTCCTCGAAAAGGCTCTTGAGCACCACCGCCCCGGCCCCCGCCTCCTCGCAGCGCTTGAGTTTGGCGACCGTCCCAGTCAGGCTGGAGGCGGCGACGATGAGCGGATTGCGGAGCTTCAACCCCATGTAGCTTACCGAGAGATCGGGCACGGGCACCTCCGATTCAACAGTTTGGCCCACGGTACGGCAGGCCGCGCGGGAAGTCAAGGCGCCGGGGGAGCCTGCGGGACCGGCGGGTCGGGGCGGCCGAATAGCCGCGCTTAGGGGCCACCGGTTGGAGGGTCAGAGCAGTCGCACTGGCGCCCGCCGGTGATGCGCTTGAGGGTTTCGAAGTCCAGGGGCACGCCGGAGGAGTCGGTCCCGGCGGCGGGGTAGAGGGTGCCGTAGTCTGCCAGGCTCTGGTCCAGCAGGATCTCGATCCCCTCCAGTCCGAAGGGGCAGACCCCGCCGGGCTTGAAGCCGGTGGCCGCCAGGGTCTCCTCGCCGGTGGCCATGCGGCTCTTCACCCCCAGGGCGGCCTTGAGCTTGGAGTTGGAGACCTTGCGGTCCCCGGGGCAGACCAGCAGGCGGTAGCGGCCGTCCTTGCCCAGGAACAGCAGGCTCTTGGCGATGTTGCCTACCGCCACCCCCAGCTTCTGCGCGGCCAGCACCGAGGTGGGGGTGGAGCCCTCCTCGAACTCGATGGCCTTCAGGTTGTGCGCGTCCAGCACGCGCCGCACTTTATCGGGCAGCATGCTCAGCCGTGGGAGGTGATTTCCGCGCGCATTTGGGCGAAGCGCGGTTTCAACACGTCGTAGATGATCCGAATCCGGTCGTCGTGGTGCAGGAAGGAGCTCTTCATGGCGTTGAGCGTCAGCTTCTCCAGATCATCCAGGGTGAGGTTGTAGTGGGTAGCGGCGAGGTACATCTCCTTGCAGAGGTTGGTGTTGCTCATCAGGCGGTTGTCCGTGCAGAGGATGGTCCGGAAGTTGTTGCGGTAATACACCGGGAAGGGGTGGTCGTCCAGGGAGGCCGCCGCGCCGGTGTGCACGTTGGAGGAAAGGCACATCTCCAGGGGGATGCGCTTGTCGCGGATGAAGTGGGCCAGGGAGCCCATCTTCTCGATGCGCGTGCCGTGGATGGCCATGTCCTCGCGCAGGCGCGTGGCGTGCCCGATGCGGTGCGCCCCGCAGTACTGGATGGCCTGCCAGATGGAATCCATGCCGAAGGCCTCGCCGGCGTGGATGGTAATGTTGAAGTTCATCCGCCGGATGTACTCAAAGGCGTCCAGGTGCTTCTTGGGCGGGTGGCCGTACTCGTCGCCCGCCAGGTCGAAGCCCACCACCCCCTTCTCGCGGAAGGAGACGGCCAGCTCGGCGGTTTCCAGGGAGACGATCTGGTCGCGCATGCCGCACAGGATCAGGCCGAACTCCACCCCGGTCTTGGCCCTGCCCCGCTCCAGGCCGGCCAGCACGGAGCGCACCACTTCTTCCAGGTTCAGCCCCCCGGCGGTGCAGAGCACGGGGGCGAAGCGCAGCTCCACGTACACGATGCCGTCCTCGGCCCGGTCCTCCAGGGCTTCGAAGGCGATGCGCTCCAGGGACTCCGCGGTCTGCATCACGGTGAGCACCACCGCGAAGCCCTCCAGGTACAGCGGCAGGCTTTTGCGATCCGCCCCGCGGTGAAACCAGGAGGCCAGCTCCGCCGGCTCGCTGGCGGGAAGCTCCACGCCGGCCCGGCGGCCCAGCTCGATGATCGTGGCCGGGCGCAGCCCGCCGTCCAGGTGATCGTGCAGCTCCACCTTGGGGAGGTGGCGGATCATCTCCTCCGTGACCATGGGCTATAGTAACGCCTGCCCGCCTGAGGGACAAGCAGCGCTATTTGCGCAGCAAGCTGGTGAGCCAGGGGATGCCGATGAAGTTGCCGATCATGGCCCCCAGGCTGGAGAACAGGAACACCAGCAGGATGTGCGTGACCCGGTTGCGGTAGAAGCCGCGGAAGCTGGCCACGTCGTCGTGCAGGTTCTCGAAGTCCGTGACCCGCGGCTTACGCAGGAAGGCTTCGATTACCCCGGTCACCAGGCCGATGCCGATGAAGGGGTTCAGGGTAGTGATGGGCGCGCCGACGAAAGCGGCCACGATGGTGATCGGGTGCGCCAGGGTGATCAGGGCGCCCACGGCCGAAAGGGTGCCGCTCACCAGCACCCACTTCCAAAGCATCGTGAGGCTCAACTGCCAGCCGGAGCGGAAGAAGCCGGCCACCAGCAGCCCCACGATGGCCGCGGGGATCAGCCAGCCCAGATAGCTGCCGATCCGACGCCGCGAGGGCAGGGTCTCCAGGGCAGCGGTGTCGGCCTCCAGGCTCCCCGCCTGCAGGGCTTCGAGGCTGCGGGCGATGCCCTCCACGTGCCCGGCCCCGACCACGGCCACCACCTTGCGGCCTTCGGACTGGAAGATGCGCGTGGCCAGGTAGCGGTCCCGCTCGTCGATCAGCACCGTTTTCACCGCGGGCAGGTAGCCGGCCAGCTCGTCGAGCATGCTTTGGAAGGTGGTGCTGGTCTTCAGCTTCTCGATCTCCTCGGCGGACAGCTTTTCGCTGGAGAAGATCGTGGAAAGCATGGCGGCCAGCATCTTGTTCTTGCCCCAGAAGGAGGTCTTGGCCCAGGCCCGGCGCAGAGTGAGCTGGATGTCGCGGTCGCACAGGCTGAAGGGGATACCCTCCTCCTGGCACAGGCGCACGGCGGTGAGCATCTCCTCGCCGGGGGAAACGCCCAGGCTGGCGCCCAGGCGGCGTTGGAAGGAGGACAGCACCAGGTTGGCCAGCAGCAGGAAGCCCTTGCCCTTTTTCAGGACTTCCACGATGTTCAGCTTCTGCCACGAGTTGGGTTCGGTGAGCGAGCTGAAGCGGGCCGCGTCCAGCTCCACGCACACCCGGTCGGGTTTCTCCCCCCGGATCACCTCGCGGACCTCCTCGACGCTGCGGCTGGAAATATGGGCCGTCCCCAGCAGGTGGAACTCCCGCTCGCCCAGCTGGAGGCGGCGCAGGCTGCCCGTTTGGATCTCGTTGCTTTCGTTGCTCATTCGCCTTCCTCGTGTCCGAAGGATCGCAGCAGGGCCACGGCGATGCGCCGCTCCGGCAGGTCCCTGCGCTCGATGCCGGCCGTCTCGGTCAGGTAGGTCAGCGCGGGGGCCACCCGGCCTTCCAGCAGGAACTGGGAGGCCAGGTAGAACAGCAGGCGGCCGCGCTCCAGGCGGTTGGTCTCCCGCGTGATGGCCGCCAGCATGGCCGACTCCAGCGCCGGGTTGGCAAGATACCGGTCCGCCTGCAGCTCCCAGCTTTCCGGGGGAAGCTCGGCGGCCAGGGCGCGGAGGGACTCGGCTGCTTCCTTGTCCCGGCCCTCCTGCTTCCGGCACAGCGCGGCCAGCAGGGCATACCCCGGCTCGCTGGGCTCGGCCCGGAAGGCCTGCCGGAACAGCTGCCCTGCCCGGTCCCAGTTCTTTTCAATATAGTAAAGAACTGCCAGAGGGGCATAGGCGAAATCGTAGTCCGGCCGCAGGCGCAGGGCCTGCTCGTAATCGGCGATGGACTCGGCTATGCGTCCCTGCTCCTCCCGCAGCCCTGCGCGCAGCACGCGGGCCAGGAAGTTGTCGGGATCCAAGGCCAGGCACCGGGAAAAATCCTCTTCCGCCGGCCCCAGGCTGCGCGCCCGCAGGCGCAGCTTTCCGCGGTCCAGGAAGCTCCAGGGATCCTCGGGGTCCAGGCGGATGGCCTCTTCCAGGTCGGCGGATGCCCCCGCCCAGTCCTCCAGCGCCGCGCGGGTCCTGGCGCGGTCCGCGAAGGCGAACGAGAAACCGCGTTCGGTGGCCAGGGCCCGGTCGAAGTGGGCCAGGGCTTCGGGGTATCGCCGCTCCTCGAACAGAATGCGGCCCAGCCCGTGCCGGGCGGTGAAGTTGCCCGGCTCGATGCGGATCGCCCTTTCGAACAGGTCGCGGGCGCCCGGCGCGTCCCCGGCCTCCTGGCGCAGCTTGCCCAGGGTGGCCAGCGCTTCCGCCTGAGCGGGGTGCTCGGCCGTCAACTGCTCCAGCTCCCCGCGTGCCTCCTGGCCCCGGCCCGCTGCCAGAAGAAGCTGCACCCGCAGCAGCCGCTCCTCAGGTTCGGCCGGCCGCCCCTGCACAGCCTGGTCGTACACCTCCAGGGCTGCCTGCGGGTCCCCAGCCTCGACCAGCGCCTGGATGGCGTCGTAGGGGAGGGCGGAGCCCGGCAGGGATGCCGGCGAGGTCGGCCCGCGCCCCCTGGCGGCGCCGGCGCAGCCGAGCAAGAGGAGCGCCGCCTGGGCGGCGAGGAAAACAGCGGGCAGCGGGTATCGCTTCATGGGCGGAAGTGCTCACTATAGACTTCCCCCGGGTTTTGGGCAAGGTTGAATCGCGCCTCGGGACGATGCTACAATCCCCCGCATCCATGAAGAAGCGGCTCCCGACGCTGTATTACGTCATTCCCCTGGTCTACATCCTGGTGATCGGGTTTTTCGTGTTCATGCAGTTCCGCACGCGCGAAAGCTTCCAGGAAAATCTGGGCGCGCTGGAGCTGCGCGGCAGCTACTCGAAATCCCTGGCCGGCGGAAGGCAGATCCGCGATCTCACGGTGAGCTGCAACGGCGTACGCCTGCGTTTCGCCGGGGGCCGGCTGCTGCTCCGGGACCCGGGTCCCGCCCGTTCGCGCCGGCTGCGCGTCCTGTCCTACAGCCTCTCCGGCCAGGCGGCGGAGCTGGCCTGCAGCGAGGACCTGCGCTTGAGTTTCTCCCAGGCCGGGGCGGGAACCGTGGAGCTGCGGCCCGTCATCCCCGCTTCGCTGCAGGGCATGCACATCCTGTCGCTGCCGCTGGAGCTGCGCGAGGAGCGGGCCGAGCGGGTGCGCGGCATACCGCTGCTTCGCCTGTCCGGCGAGTCCGGCCTGCGCTACGTGGCGCTGCCGGCCGGCTCGGATTTCGATCTGCGGGCCGGCCGCCTGGAGGTGAACCTTCAGGGCGCCGAGGGGCAGGCGCTGGTCGCCTTCGAGCGCGTGGACCCGGCGCGCGACGAACCCTACGTCTACTGGTTCTCCCGCCGAGGCCCGCTGGCTGACGAGACCAGCTACCGGGGAGCCCTGCAGCGCTTCCTGGACGATGCCTACGGTTACTGGAACCAGCTGGTCGTGGGCACTCCCGGGGACCCGGCCATCGCGGAGAATCTGGGAGCCTGCCTGCTGTCCGAGGCCGTGCGGCGCGGGGACTACCGGCGGCTTCTGCCGGCGGTGGCCGCGGCGGTGCGGGCACGCGCGGGTTCCGGGGCTGTCCTGCCGACCGCCGCCTACGTCGGCTACCTGCAGGATTTCCAGGCCGCCAGCGCGCAGCAGGCCGCGTCGCTGATCGACGGGGTCACGGAAGCGATCCGCCGCTCGGATGCGGCGGTGCTGGACACCCCGAGTCTGGTGCGGACCGTCCTGAATCGGGGTCCCTTCTCCCTGGTCGAAGAAGTCCTGCGTTTGGCCGATGCGGCCGACCGCGCCGGCGCCCCGGTTTCCAGGCTGCTGTCTCTGCTGGAGGTGTACACCGAGGCGGCCGGCCTGCTCGGGCAACCCCACGGGCAGAAGATCTCGGAGCTCATCGACGCCTTCCTCCTGCCCGCGGTGCTGCAGACCCGGCAAGGCCTGTTCCTGGCCCAGCCGACCAGCGAGCAGGAAAGCCTCGTGGAAATCATGGATTCGGTCCGGGCCGGCCGTCTTCTCCTGCAGGCCGCCGCGCTCACCTCGCGCCCGTCTCTGGCCCTGGTGGGCCGCAGCCTGCTGCAGGGGGCGTTAGCGCTGGCCGATTCCGAAGGATTCGTGCCGGCGCGAGGAAGTGTCCTCTCCGGCAGTTTGCACCCTCTGGACGGGCAACTGCCCCCCGAGGCGCTCTATGGCTGGGTCGCCGATAGCCGCTACCTGCCGGAGGAGCGCCCCTTGTACGGACAGCTGCCCCCCGGCGCCTGGCTGTATACGGCGGCGGCACCGGTGCAGATCAAGGTGAGCGCCGGCCAGTACCGCTTCTCCTTCGGTTTTCCCGCCGGCGGGACGCATTACTTCCTGCTCCAGGGCATCCAGCCGATGAAGAGCGTCATGCTGCACGAGATCCTTTGGAAACCCGATCCGGAATACTCCCGCTACAGCGACGGCTGGGTTTACGACGCCGGGACGCAGACCCTGTTCGGCAAGCTCACCCACCGCCTGCCGGAAGAGAATCTGGTGATAAATTACTGACCTGCCGCTACTGCGGCCCCTCAGCACGCTATTTGCGTACTGACGTCTTGTCCCCGCGGGCCGGGCGTAGGTATGTTGTATTCATGGAGAGTACTACCGCCGTCTTGGACGTGAACGGGGCGCGCTGCGCCTCCTGCAGCTTCGCCATCGAGCACATGGGGCGCAAGGTGCCCGGCGTGGAGGAGGTCAGGGTGTATCCGGACAGCCAGGAGATCCATGTGAAGTACGGCGGGGACCCGGCGGCGCTGGAAGCGATCATCCGCATCGTCAGCCGGCTGGGCTACGAAGCACGACTGCGAACCGGGGAGTAGTTTACACCTGCCGGCTGTCCCCGCTATACTGATCCCCCGCGACACATGAAAAAGACGCCTGAGCGAACCCTGCTGCGGCTGCTGCATCACCACTGGAACAAGCGCACCTTGAGCGCCGTGTCCTACGTCTGCGAGCGCTTCCTGCTGGCCGGCTGCTTCAGCCATGTGGAGTACTCCGGCGTGGAGAAGGTTTTGGCCAAGACCCGGGCCGGCAAGAGACTGATCTTCATCCCCGACCACCAGAGCGAGTACGACTGGATGCTGCTGCAGAACAAGCTGTACCGCACCGGGGTGCGCACCGCCATCCAGGCCGGCGACAATCTGTTCGTGGGCCCGCTGGACCCGATCCTGCGCGGCTGCGGGGCTTTCATGAGCGTGCGCCACGACAAGTCCTTCTATTCAACCCACTGGATCTACGACCTGCTGGCCCGCGCCTTGGGCCAGCGGCCGATCCGAGTGACCCGCGAGCAGTACAGCCGGTTGTATCCCAAGCAGCTGGCCCGCATCCTGGGCCGTGAAGGCTACAACCTGCTGGTTTTTCCCGGTTACGAGACCGACCCGTACACTGGCCAGGTCAAGTACGGTCGCTCCTACAGCGGCCTGTTCAACCCGCTGTCGCCCTATGTGTTCATCACCGTCAGCAAAGTTCTGAGCAGCCTGGGCATCACCGACGCCGAGTACATCCCGGTGGCGGTGACCTACGAGCGGGTGCCGGAGGACATCCTGTTCCGCGAGTTCAAAGCCTCCACGCGCAGGACCAAGATCGCCAAGTACATCTACGACCACTACTACACCTTCTTCAAGGCGCCCTTCTCCAAGGAGCTGCGCCAGGAAAAAAGCCGGGTCTGCGTCAAGTTCGGGGAGGGTATTCCGACGGCCTTCAGCGGCAAGGCCCGGGACTTCGCCGAGCGCATGCGGCACGAAATCAGCCAGTTGATCCGGGTGTACGAGACCACCCTGATCTTCCATTCGCTGAAGGACAAGTTCGCCGTCTCCAAGCAGGAGCTGCGGAAAAACGTCCACGAGAACCTGCGCGTTCTGAAGGCCAAGAGAATCGACTGTTCGCCACTATACGACGCCAACGGCCGCCTCCAGCCCCTGGACCGGATGCTCAACCGGGTGGCCCGCCTGTTCAACTTCACGGAGAACCCGATCATCCCGCTGAAGGCCTACCGGACCCTCGAACACGACAGGCACGAGGTGTTCATCCACAACCCGCACCTGGCGGCCTATTACTCCAACAAGCTGAATTACGTCCTGGATAGCGACTGAAGGATTAATGGAGAACAGCGCCGGCATCGAGCTGTCCCGGGCCGTGGGGCGGGAAGCGGCGTTATTCGAGAACGAGTCGGATGTAGGCGGTTTCCTGAAGCGCGCCGCGCAGCTGATATGCTCCCACAGCGGCGCCCGGTACTGCGTGATCTACCTGGCGGAGCACGGCGCCCCGCGGCCGGCCTTGCGGGCGATCGCTGACAGCGGGGAGGCTCATGCGCCGGACTCGGGCAGCGCCCCCGACGCACTGGCGGTGCAGGCCTTCCGGGAGCGTGCCGTCAGGCGCTCGGGCGCTGGAGCCCGGGGACTGCGCCTGGCCCTGCCCATCGCCCTGGGTCCCGCGCGCACTGGCGTGCTGGAGCTGCATTACGAAAGTCGCGGCGCCGTCGACGTCGAGGAAGAGGCAGCCCTGCGGGCCGTGGCCTCCCAGCTGGCGGCGGTGCTGCATAGCGCCTCGGCGCTCCTGGAAGCCCGGGAGTCCCGCGGCGAGGGGCACACGGAGGTGATCCGCGGCGAGGGCGCCTCCCGCGGAGTGGCGCTGGGCAGGGCCCTGCCTTATGAGGCAGGGTTCGAGGCGGCGCCGCAAGGTCCGGAGGAACCGCTCGAGCCGGCGCAGGCGGTGGAGCGTTTCCAGCGCGCCCTGGAGCTGACCCGCCTCCAGGTGGAGGAGCTGCGGCGCACCGAGTCGCCCCTGTCCGACGTGCTGTCCCTGATCTTCTCGGCGCATCTGCTCATGCTCAACGACGAGAGCTTCACCGGGGCGATGCGGGAGCTGATCCAGGAGGGCGCCAGCCCGCAGGCGGCGGTGCGCTCCGTGGTCAGCGGGTATGCCCAGCAGTTCTCCCGGATGAGCGAGGCCCGCATCGCGGAAAAGGCCCAGGACGTGCGCGACCTGGGGTATCGGCTCCTGCGCAACCTGGCCGGGGCGGGGGAGGCGGTGTCGGACTACCGGGGGCTGATCGCCCTGGCCAGGCACCTCTACCCCTCGGACCTGGTGCGACTGGCGGCGCAGCGCATCGAAGGCCTGGCGCTGCTGGGCGGGGCGCTCACCGCGCACGTTTCGATCCTGGCCGGCTCCCTGTCCCTGCCCGTACTCATCACCCAGGACTCGCGCCTTCTAGAGATCTCCCCCGACACCCCCCTGCTCCTGGACGCCAGCCGGGGCGAGCTGCGGTTGGGACCGCCAGAGGTCCTGGAGCGGCGGTACCGCCGCCTGGGCGAAGCCCGACAAGGAGGTCGGCGCGAAGCCCGGCGGCGCAGCCCGACAAGGAGGTCGGCGGGAGGCCGGCGGCCGGCCTCGGAGCCGCGAGGTGCGGCTGCCGCGCGCGATGCGGCGATCGCCCGCGGAGCGGCGACCGCCGACGGCACGCGTATCCGCCTGCTGGCCAATGTCAATCTGTACATGGATGCGCTGCTGGCCGCCGAGCGGGGGGCCGATGGGATCGGCCTTTACCGCAGCGAGTTCCCCTTCATCATCCGCAACGACTTCCTCAGCGAGGACGAGCAGGTGGAGCTGTACCGGCGCATCGTGGCGGCCGTGCCGTCCGGACCCGTGCTGCTGCGGACCGCGGACATCGGCGGCGACAAGCTGATGCAGGGGCGCGAGGAGGAGCGCAACCCGTTCCTCGGCGTGCGGGGGATCCGCTTCAGCCTGGCCAACCGGGAGCTGTTCCGCGACCAGCTGCGGGCCATGCTGCGCGCCGGGCAGGGCCGGGAGCTGGGGATCATGCTGCCCATGGTGTCCACCCTGGAGGAGGTAGAGGAGGCCCGCGCCGAGCTGGACTCGTGCCTGAAGGCTCTGGGGGAGGAGGGGCTGCCGCACAACCCCTCACCAAGGCTGGGGGCCATGGTCGAGCTGCCCTCCGCGGTAATGGACATCGAGGAGCTGGCCAAGGCCACGGACTTCCTCTCCATCGGCACCAACGACCTGATCATGTACCTGCTGGCCGTGGACCGCACCAACGAGCGGCTGAGTTCCCTGTACCGTAGCCACCATCCCACGGTCCTGCGTTCCATCGCCCAGGTGGCCGAGGGGGTGGGGAAGAAGCTCGACGAGCTGTCCGTGTGCGGGGACAGCGCGGCGGATCCCCTGATGATTCCCTTCCTGATCGGGGTGGGCATCCGCCGGCTCAGCGTGGCCCCGGCGCGGATCGACGAGGTTCGGGCGCACCTGAGCCGGCTGACGGTCGCCGAGGCGCAAGCCGTGGCCGGCCGCATGCTGGCCATCCGCAAGGTCCGGGAGATGGAGGCGTATCTGAGCGAGCTCGCCCCGCGCCTCGAGCCTCCCGACGGTTAGGAGAGGCGACATGGAAAAAAGGAAACGGCTCGCCCTGGTCGCGCACGACAACTGCAAGCGGGACCTGGTGGAGTGGGTGGATTGGAACTCGAAACTGCTGCTGGGCCATCAGCTGATCTGTACCGGGACCACCGGCCGGCTGGTGGAGGAGGCACTGCTCAGGAAAATCGACCGTGAGCACCCCCTGCCGCCCGAGATCATCAAGCTGAAATCCGGGCCCTTTGGCGGGGATCAACAGCTCGGAGCCATGATCGCCGAAGGCCGGATCGACGTGCTGATCTTCTTCTGGGACCCCATGCAGCCCCATCCTCACGACGTGGACGTGAAAGCCCTCCTGAGGATATCCGTCCTGTACAACATCCCAACCGCCTGCAACCGGTCCACGGCGGATTTCCTGATCTCCTCCCTGCTGATGGAAAAAGAGTACTCGCCCGTCCTGCGGGAATACTCCGAGTATCTGGAGCGGAAGGTGGAGCTGTGAGCCGGGGAAGCTGAGCGGGCCGCGCTCAGCGGTTGGGATCCCAGCTCAGGTTCAGACCGAACTCGTGGTTGAAGCGCTCGGGCACGGCGCTCTCGGGCCCCAGCGGAAAACGCAAGGCAGCCCGGTAGCGCCCGGTAAGCCGCCAGCCCGCGCCCAGGCGTGATTCCAGGCTCAACCCCGCGGCCCAGGTCTGCTGTACTTTCTCCTCGTTGCGGTACAGATCGAAGACTCCCTGCAGAAAAGGCTCCAGCTTCAGCTCCTCCAGCAGCTTCACGGTGAGCTCGCTCCTGGCCAGCAGGCTGGTCAGGTCCTTGGACAGGCCCGAGGTGTCCAGCTCTTCGTAATGCGTCCATTTCGACCTGAGGCTGGCGCGCCAGGCCAGGCGCTCCCCGAGCTCCCACTGGAAGTCCGGGTTGAGGTAGAAGTAGGTGTAGCTGCCGGGGTCCAGGTAATACAGTTTTCGGGAGACGGCGGTGTAGAGGTTGGTGACCAGCTGGTCGCTCCACTGCTCCTTGATGCGCAGGGTCAACTTGTGCCGCTGGGAGGAGGGCTCCACCTGTTCCTCCTCGACCTCCTCCGCTTCGATCTCCTCGCTTCCCGCCCCGCCTTCGTAGCGCAGGAAGAACACGGGAAGCTTGGTTTCCTGGGCTCCCGCGGCAAGCGGCAGCAGGAGCGCCAACGCGCACAGCCAGGCATTGCGAGTCATCATGGGCCAGGTCCTCCCTTCGCCTCGGTTCCCTGATTATAGGCCTCCGGGCGGCGTGGGCAACCTGACGCAGGCGGGCTGTCGCCTACCGCCCCGCCGGCGGATATAATGGGACGGCGGTCTATGAAGCTGGCGAGAGAGAAGAAAACCGTGGCCGTGATGATCGGCATGTATTGCCGGGCCCATCATGCGGGCGCTCCGCATCTCTGCGGGGAGTGCTCCGCGTTATTAGACTACGCCCTGTGCCGGATCGAGCGCTGCCGTTTCCATCTCTCCAAACCCGTCTGTGCGAAGTGCCGGGTGCACTGCTACGGGGCCGAAAGACGCGAGCGGATCCGCCGGGTCATGCGCTTCGCCGGCCCGCGCCTGCTGCTGGCTCATCCCCTTCTGGCGCTGCTGCACCTGCTGGATGCGCGGCGCAGCTAGTAGGCAATAGCGTGCTGAGCGCCAGAAGCGCGCTTCGCGCGCTGGCGGCGCTCAGTAGAAGATCTTCAGAGCGAGCTCCGCACTCAGCGCCGGCGCAACGTTGGCGAACTCGCCGGCCTGGCCGCCCGCGGCCCAGGCCACGGACAGCTCCACCGCCGAATCCTCCACGAAGCTGGTGGTGATCCCGTGCCGCACGAGCATGGACAGGTCGGTGATGTTCAGGAGCAGCGAGCTGGAAAGCCCGATGTGATCGAACAGCGGGTGCCCGCTGTTCGTGATCGAGCTCTGAGTCAGGGACAGGAAGGCGTAGTCCTTTCCCAGCCGGCCCGGGCGCAATGCCATCAGCGTGCTGTCCGACGCGGCGACCAGGCTTTCCTCCGCGCGCGTCAGCCCTTCAGAAAGGCGATAGTACTCGGCCAGCACGGAGGTGCGCAGGACAGGAAGCGTAGCCGACACCCCGACCAAAAACGCGTGCTGCAAGCCGTTGGCGCCGGCCACCGGGGCAAGCGCCGGGTAGCGGGGCTCGCCGTACAGGCAGCCTTCGAACCAGAGCTGCACCGTGTCCCAACCCGGCAGGGCATACAGCGGGGCGATCGACAGGTTGAGGGCCGCGGTCCAGGATTCGGTCGGCGACCAGTAGGCCGAGAGGGAAAAGTCCGAGCCCTCCAGCGCCGAGCTGGAGACTTTGCCCCCGAAGCCGAAGTTCTCCGGGCTGTCATAGATCGTGCTGAAGGCCGCCAGCGACAACGCCGGGGTGATCAGCTCGGCCTTCAGCGCGGGCACGCCCTCCATGGTCTGGATGGCCTCCATGGGGTCCTTGGGGGGATTGACCGGGTCCGAAGGGTTGAACACCCAGCCGGCCCCCCATTTCAGGCGCTGCTTGCCGGCCCGCAGATAGAACAGGTCCCCGAAGTTCAGATCGGCGTAGAACTGGTTCACGTCGAAGGACAGAGTCTCCAGCAGGGCCCCATCCGCGTGGGCCAGCAGGTTGGAGTCGGCGAAGGTGAAGTCCAGCAGGCCCAGGGCCCGATAGCCCCGGGCGAAGGACAGCACGGAGTGCAGTGCCGCGGAGGCGGCGACCGGCTCGAAACCGATCGCTCCGTAAAGCGCTTCCCGGGCGGATACATTCAGGGCGGCCGTCAGGTCCCCGGACAGGCTGAAGCCGGGGGCGGAGCTCGGGGCATCCTCCTGGGCCGCGGCCGGCAGAAGGCAGCCGGCGAGAAGGGCAAAGGCGATGGCCGTTGTTTTCATCGACGGCCCGCCTCAGAAGTCGTAGGGGTACAGCCGCCCCGATTCCAGGTATTCCTTGGTGAAGAACTGCGCCGGAACGTTCTTCAGCGGGGTGATGTCGAACATCTTCAAACGGCTCGTCTCCTCCGGCTTCAGGGCGTCCACGTACTGGATGTCCATGGCGGCCACCCGGTTGCCCCTCATGGTCACGGAGCGCACCAGATAGTACTTCAGCTCCTTGCCGGCCACCGCGAAGAAGGAGCGCTTCACCTGCAGGTGCGTGGCCGCCTCGATCCAGGCGTGCACCAGGCCATAGGCCAGCTTGCGGTTTTTGGCCTTCAGCTCGAACTTGTAGCAGTCCTTGCCCTCCACGGTCTCCCGCCCCAGGTAGCTCACCGTGTAGTCCAGGGTCGTATTGAAGCGGGTCAGGTCCAGGTTGGAGGTCTCCCCGCCCCGCGAGGAGGCGGTGGCGCTGGTCTTGACCACCTTGTTGGTGTTGGCGAAGCGCTGGTAGAACAGGTCCTCGTTGCGCAGCAGGGCGAAGTTCTTCTGCGAAGCGGGGGCGGTGTTCACGAACACGACCTTGTTGTCCTTGCGGATGAAGAAACCCTCGCTGGACTTGTCCTCGCCGCTGGCGAAGGTGTCGGTCATGGACATTTTCGCCTTGCAGCTGAGCGGCAGAACGAGGGCATCGGCCGCCTCGATGTAGGCGTTGACCTCGCCTTCCGGAAAGCTCTGGGCGGAAACCGGTCTGGGCAGGAAGGCCAGGAGAGCCAGGCTCAGCAGCGCCAGGGCGGGTCGGAAAAGGGCTTCACGCATTGTATTCCTCCTTGAGGCCCGGCAAGGCTCGGGCCGGATGGCCGCCTCAGCGGCCGGACATCTGGGCCACGGCCTGCTTTTCGGTTTCGCGCCGCACGGTCCACCAGGTGGACAGCAACAGGATGCCCAGCAGCAGCACCAGAGGGGCCCCCAGGGTCAGGAGATTGATGTCCAGGGCCAGACGGGTCATGCCGAACATGTACTGCAGCATCAGCAGCGGCGGCCGTACGATCACGAAACGGAAAGTCACGGCGGCGGCCGCCACGGCCAGGGCTCCCAGCAGGTAGCCCGCCACCAGTCCGAGCAGGGTTTCGCCGAGGAACAGGGCCTGCACGGTGCGGCGCGGGAAGCCGATGGCCCGCAGGGTGCCGATCTCGTCGCGCCGGTCGAAGATGTTGGTCATGATCACCGAGCGGATGCCGATCAACAGGGCCAGGAACACGATCATGGCCAGGAAGCCGAAGAACAGGATGTTGCTCATTCCCAGGGAAAGCAGGAAGCGCACGAACTGGTCGTCGCGGTAGCCCTTGGCCTGGAAATCGGTGAGCCGCTGGTTGAGGGCCGCGGTCATGGCAGGGATGCCGGCTTCCTGTTTTACATAGCACTTATAGAAGGGCATCAGCCCGCCGGTGAGCTCGGCAAGCTCCGCGTAATCCCGGGCCCGGATCATGGCGCAGTCGTCGTACCAGGGGGCCGAGGCCCGGAACAGGCCCACGATGGGGAAGTCCATGGCGTTGCGCGCGCCGAACACCGAGGGAATGAACAGGGTGACCGAATCCCCCACCTCCAGGCCGTAGCGTTCGGCCAGGTAGGTGGACAGCAGGCAGCCGTAGTCGTCCCCGGCGCCGGGGAAATCCCCTGCGGCCAGCTCGGTCTGCTCGCGGAGAGGCCGGTCCAGCTCGAAGTCGGTGGCCAGAAACATGATCGAGTGGCGCGAAGCGCCGGCCTGCATGGCGCAGGAGCTCTGCACCCAGGGGGTAAGGATGGCGGTGTTCGGATGTCCCTCCAGCACTTCGCGCACCGCCTCAGCCTGCATCCGATAGCGCTCGCTGTCCTGCTCCTTGAACTGGAAGTCCGTCGCTGCGGAAACCCACAGGTGTCCGGTCCACTTGGCCTGGGTGTCCACCCGGATGTGATCCCGCACCCGCGTTCCCAGGGCGAAGGCGAACACCAGGACCAGCGAGGCCAGGAAACCGGCGCCGGCCACGAAAGCGGTGCGGGCTGGGCGCTTGGCCAGGTTCTGCAGCACGTAGCCGAACAGCCCCATGTCCTACCGCCTTTCCAGGGCCCGCACGATGGGCAGGCGCCCGCCGGCCAGCGCGGGAAAAAGCGGGGCCAGCACCGCCACACTCATGAACACGGCGGCGGCCCGCAGGATCTTGGGCGGGTGGAAGGAGGGGTAGAAGCCCCTGCCGATCACGTACTGGAAGAAGGTCAGGCTGTTGGCGATGCCGGTGCGGTGCAGCACGGCGATCAGCGCCGCTCCTGCCGCGAAGCCGGCGGCCACCCCGGCGGCGATGGCCAGGAAGCCCTCCAGGGTGAACTGGAACACGATGTCCGCGCGCCCGAAGCCCATGGCCCGCATGGTGCCGATTTCCCCGTAGCGCTCCAGCACGGCGAAGGAAGTGAGCTTGACCACCAGCAGGATGCAGATGGCCAGGAGCACCGCTTCCACGAACCTCAGGGCCACGGAGAAGCCCACCACGATCTCCCCGAAGATCGGCGCGTAGTAGCGCCAGGACACGGCCTGCAGGTCGGGGTGCTGCTCGGCCAGGAAGCCTCGCAGGCGGGCCAGGACCGCTTTCTCGCTGCGGGCGTCCTTCAGGAAGCCGATCACCTCGGTGGCCGAGGCCTGGCTGTAGCCGGCCATGGAGCGGAAGGCCTCCAGGTCGAAGTACAACCCGCCGAAGCCCAGGTTCTCCCGGGGCAGGCTCTTGAAGTCGATGCCGCCCTGGACGGTGACCAGGCGGTCCACGTAACCCCCGTCGGGGCTGGGCAGGAGCATCACGTAGGAGGAGCCCACCGCCACGGTCTTGTTCTCCTCGTAGTCGTACCAGGAGGCCGCGCAGACGTCCGGCTGCCCGCGGGTCACCGGGCGGCCGCGGGCGTAGAACAGGTCCGTGAAGTTGCGGTCGAAGCGCTCCAGGTCCATGGCCATGGCCGCGAAGCCGTGCTCCTCGTCCTGGGCCCCGTACAGCACGCCGAAGAACACGATCCGCTCCTCGCAGCCGCTCACCTCCGGCTGGGCGGCCAGGAAGGCCTTGAGCGAGCCGATCTGCCCGGGCTGCAGCATGTTCGCCGGCTCGCAGTAGTAGTAGCCGAAGCTGTTGCGGGTCTCCACGTCGCGGTGCACGATCCGGAAATGCCCGGCCGTGCCCCGGGCGAACATGTCCGACTGCTTGACGGCGATGTCCTCGACCAGATTTTCAAACACGAAGGTCAGGAAAGCGCCGAAGAAGGCGATAAACACGATGATCCGGGTGCGCCAGCCGTGGCGCCCCAGGTTGCGCAGGCACAGGCTCAGGCGCTCCATCTTCAGGCGGCCTCCACCCGCCCGTCGCGCAGGCGGATGATCCGTCCGGCCCGCTCCATGATCCGCGGGTCGTGGGTGGAGAACAGGAAGGAAGTGCGCTGCTGGCGGTGGATGCGCTGCATCAGGTCCAGCACCTCCGTTCCGGTCTCCGTGTCCAGGTTGGCCGTGGGCTCGTCGGCCAGGACCAGCTTGGGATGGGTGACCAGGGCCCGGGCGATGGCCACCCGCTGGCGCTGTCCGCCGGACAGCTCGAAGGGCTTGTGGCGCGCGTGGTCGGCCAGGCCCACCGCTTCCACCAGCTCCTCGACCCGCTCCTGCTTCTCCCGGGCGCTCAGCTCCCGGTGCAGCAGCAGCGGCAGCCGCACGTTTTCGAACACGGTGAGCACGGGCAGCAGGTTGAAGGACTGAAAGATGAAGCCGAGGTGCCTGCTGCGGTAGCGGGTGCGGGCCGCCTCGCCCAGGGCGCGCACGTCCTGTTCCCCGATACGGATGGAGCCGGAGGTCGGCTCGTCCACCAGGCCGATCAGGTTGAGCAGGGTGGTCTTGCCGCTGCCCGAGGGGCCGGCAATGCAGGCGAAGCTGCCGCTTTCCAGCTCCAGGCTGACATCTCGCAGCGCGTGCACCACGGTCTTTCCGAGTTGGTAGTTTTTGGACAGCGCGGTTACATGGATTCCGTTCATGGCAGTTTCGAATTCAACACCGTGGCCCCGCAAAACTGTTCCTGACGCGCGCGGGCAGGCCTGCTTATATTGAACTCATGCTGCGGGTCAGGTACTTCCACGCGCTGTGGGGGATGCCTCTGCCCACCCTGGAGGCCAACCTCCGCCGGATCCAGGAGGGCGGGTTCGACGGGGTGGAGATGGGAGTGCCCGCGGACGGGGCGCAGAGGCGGGAGCTGGAGGCTCCTGCTCGGGCGGCTCGGGCTGGCCCTGATCGCGCAGCAGTGGACGAGCGGCTCCTCACCCCAGGAGCACGCCGAGAGCTTCGAGGAGCAGTACCGCCGGGGGGCGGAGCTGCGGCCGCTCCTGGTCAATTCCCACACGGGCAAGGACTACTTCACCACGGAGGAGAACCTCCAGGTGTTCCATCGCGCGCGGCAGCTGGAGGAGGAGCTGGGCGTCCCGATCGTGCACGAAGTGCATCGGGGCCGGGCGACCTTCTCCACGACCTCCACCGCGGCACTGCTGGAGCGGTTGCCCGACCTGAAGCTGGCGGCGGACTTTTCCCACTGGTGCTGCGTGCACGAGTCGCTGCTGGAGGATCAGGAGCAGCTGCTGGAGCGAGCCATCGCCCGGAGTTTTCACATCCACGCCCGGGTGGGCCACCCCGAGGGCCCGCAGGTCAGCGACCCCCGGGCGCCGGAGTGGCAGCCGGCCGTGGAGGCCCACTTCGGCTGGTGGCAGAAGATCGTCGACCGCCGCCGCCAGGAGGGCGCGCAGCTGCTGACGATTTGCCCGGAGTTCGGCCCCCCGGATTACATGCCCACCCTCCCGTACACCCGTCAGCCCGTCGCCGACCTGTGGCAGATCAACTGCCACATGAAGGAGCTGCTGCAAAAGCGGCTGCGGGTTTGACCGGAGGAGCGCAGGGCGGAGAGGAAGGAGACTACGAGCCGGAAGAGTAGCTCCGGCCATCTGGTACTCCATCCGGCTGGGCATCGACGATGAGCGCACGCGGGAGCTGGTGCACCGCCTGCAGCGCTGGCAGTGGCCGGACGGCGGCTGGAACTGCGACAAGCGGCCGCAGGCCAGGACCTCCTCCGTGATCGAGACGCTCATCCCGCTGCGGGCGCTGGCCCTCGCCGCCTCGCGGTACGGCGACCGGGGGGCCGCCGGGGCCGCGGACCGGGCGGCGGAGTTCTTCCTGAAGCGCAGGCTCTTCCGCAGGCTGCGCGACGGCCGGCCGATCCGGGAAGACTTCTTCCTGCTCCAGTACCCGGTCCAGTTCTACGACCTGCTGTTCGCGCTCACCGTGATGGCCGAGACCGGCAGGCTGGCTGACCCGCGCTGCGCCGAGGCCCTGGAGCTTCTGGCCTCCAAGCATAGGCCCGACGGGGGCTTTCCGTTGGAAGCGTGCAACGCCATGACCAGCGACGAGCTGCGCACGCGCGGGGGCCGGGCGGACTGGGGTCCCAAAGGCAAGACGAGGACCAACCCGCTGGTCAGCATCGAGGCCATGCGCGTATTGAAAGAGGCCGGCCCGCGGGCTGGTTGAAGCCTTCGGGCCGCCGGGCTATGATTGGACGCCATGGACCCGGAAGACCGGCAGAAGATCGAGAAGATCATCGCGGACCGCAAGAAAGCCCACGGCCGCCTGGTGCAGGGCGGCTCGGGGGTATACAAGGCCTTCCTCGAAATGGAGAAGGCGGCTTACGCCCCGGGCAGTCTGTCCACGACGCAGAAGGAGCTGATCGCGGTGGGCATCGCCGTGCTCATCAACTGCGAGTCCTGCATGGAGTGGCACATCCATCAGGCACTCCTGGCGGGGGCCACCCGGGAACAGGTGCTGGAGGCCATCGACGTGGGCATCGAGTTCGGCGGCGGCCCGGCCACGGTGTCCACGCGGTTCGCGCTGAAGGTGCTGGAGTATTACCAATGAGAACGTTCGCTGACAGGCCGTAGGCCGGAGGCTGACATGGAGTTGCCCGCGCGGGCGGACATCAAGCCCGGGATGAAAGTGGCCATCGTGCTCAAGGAGGATCAGCGCACCGGCAGGCTGACGGAAGGCATAGTGCGGGACATCCTGACCAGCTCCCCGCACCATCCGCACGGGATCAAGGTCCGCCTCCAGAGCGGGGAAGTAGGCCGGGTGAAGTCCATCCTGGGGGGCAGCCATGAGCGCAGAAGCGGCGAAGGTCCGCTACCTGATCGTGCACCTGCCCGGACCGCTGTGGCGGGCGGGGGTGCCCTTCCGGGAGCAGCCCGGGGTCCAGGAGCACGTCGAGCACTACCGCAAGCTCTACGAGAGCGGCAAGCTGGAGAAAGGCGGGCCGTTCGTCGAGGGCGCCCTGGGGGGGATGATGATCCCCGTGGCGGGCCTGGGCAAGGAGGAGCTGCGGCGCTTCGCCGCCCAGGACCCCGCCGTGAAGGCCGGCCTCTTGAACTTCGAGCTGTGGGGCTGGCACGTGGCCATGGAGCGGGCCTGAGGGGCCGGCGGGGATGTTCGGCCTTTCGTCCGGCGGAGCTGCTGAAGGTCATTCCCGCGATCCTGGCGGGCCTCACCGTGCACGAGCTGGCCCACGCCTGGGTCGCGCTGCGGCTGGGCGACGACACCCCCCGGCTGATGGGCAGGGTGACCTGGAATCCCCTGAAGCACGTCGACCTCTTCGGGTTCATCATGCTGGTGGTGGCCGGCTTCGGGTGGGCCAAGCCGGTGATGATCAACCGGGCCAATCTGAAGAAGCCGGTGCGGGACGACATGCTCATCGCCCTGGCCGGCCCGCTGTCCAACCTGGCCTTCTCCCTGCTGCTGGTCTTCCTGCTGAAGGGGGTCGTGGCCCTGGTGCCTTTCGGCTCACGCGCCGTTTTCCAGACCGTCACCTCGGTCTTCCTGGTGTTCATCGCCATCAACGTCTCCCTGGGGCTGTTCAACCTGCTGCCCATCCCGCCCCTGGACGGGTCGCACGTGGTGAGCAACCTGCTGGCCGGGAAAAGCGCCGCCGGGGCCGCCGTGTACTTCCGCTACGGCTCCTACGCGCTGCTGGCCCTGATCCTGCTGGAGAGAATCCTGAACGTGGAAATTCTGCCGGTCGGCCGGGCGGTGAACTGGGTGGTGCTGCTTCTGCTGAGGCTGGTGGGGCTGGCCTGAGCGGGACGCCGGCGGTTGCCTGCCGCGCCCCGGCGCGCTACACTCAGGCTGCGGGGCCTGTGCCCGCAGGGAAGGTCGGTCTTGGGGAAGCCGCCGCTGTACGTGCGCAATGAGGTGGAAGCCAACCTCCTGGAAGCGCTGCTCGAGTCGGAAGGCATCCCCGGCTTCGTCAAGGCGTACACCGACCCGGCCTATTTCGGGGTGTGGACCTTCAACGACGCCTACGGCCAGGTGGAGTGCCCGCGCGAGTTTCGAGGGCGGATCGCGGAGCTGCTGGCGGCGATCCGCGGGAGTTAGCGCATGGAAGCCGTTCGCATCATCATCACCGGCGGCACCTTCGACAAACACTACGACGAGATCCGCGGGATCCTGACCTTCAAGGACACCCACCTGCCGGAGATCCTCAAGTACGTGCGTTGCACCCTGCCCATCGAGCTGGAGTTGAATCAGCTGATCGACAGCCTGGATATGCATCTGGCCAACCGCCTGAAGATCCTGGAATCCTGCCGGCGGGCCCCGGAGCGCCGGATCGTGGTCACCCACGGGACGGACACCATGATCGAAACCGGCAAGATCCTGGGGGATGCCGCCTTGGGCAAGACGATCGTTCTGACCGGGGCCATGGTGCCGTATTCCTTCACCGCTTCGGACGCCGTGTTCAACCTGGGCTCCAGCATCACCGCCGTGCAGATCCTGCCGGCCGGGGTCTACGTCACGATGAATGGCAGGGTTTTCTCCTGGGACCGTGTGCGCAAGAACCGGGAATCCGGGACCTTCGAGGAGGTCTGAGCGTGCTGGTGGAGAAGAAAGACGTGCGTCAGATCCCCGGCGAGGGGGAGCGGCGCTGGTTCACCGACGACTACTTCGACCTGATCGTCTGGTACGAGGAGGCTCAAGTCATCGGCTTCCAGCTCTGCTACGACAAGGGGGGGCGCGAGCGGGCGCTCACCTGGCACCGGCCGCACCGCTACCTGCACACCCGGGTCGACGACGGGGAAATCCCCATGGCCTACAAAATGAGCCCCGTGCTGGTGCAGGACGGGGCTTTCGACCACGAACGGGTCGCGGAGAAATTCCGCCGGGCCAGCGCCGGGATCGAGCCTCGGCTCGCCGCCCTGGTGCTGGAAACGCTTGCGGGTCTATCCGACCGAATGAAGACCATCGGCCTGCTGGGCGGCGTTACCTGGGAGTCGACGCAGGAGTATTACCGGCGGCTGAACCTCTGGCCCAGGAAAGATTCGGGGGACTGCACTCCGCCCGTTGCCTTCTGTATTCCTTCGACTTCCAGGAGCTGGCAGATCTGCAGAAGGCGGGCCGCTGGGAGGAGCTGGGGGACCTGCTGGCCGCTCAGGCCGGCCTGCTGGAACAGGGGGGCGCCGGGCTTCTGCTGATCTGCGCCAACACCCTGCACAAGGTGGCCGGGCGCGTGGGCCGCGGCCTGGGCATTCCCCTGGTGCACATCGTGGAGGAAACGGCCAGGGCCGCCCTGGGCCTGGGTTTGGCCAGGGTGGGCCTGCTGGGCACCCGGATCACGATGGAGGACGGTTTTTACGCCGAAGGCCTGGAGGCCCGCGGCCTGCGCGTGCTCCTGCCTTCCGCATCCCAGCGCGCCGAGCTGGAGCGCATCATTTTCGAGGAGCTGGCGCTCGGGCGCCTGGATCCCGCCTCGCGGCAGGCCTGCCTGCGCATCGCGGAGGAGCTGGCTGCCCGCGGTGCGCAGGCGGTGATCCTGGGCTGCACGGAGCTGCCGCTCCTGCTGGCGGGCTCGCCGGCGCCGGTGCCCTGGCTGGACACCCTGGAAATCCACGTGCAAGCGGCCGTCGCGCTGGCCGCCAGGCTGGCCGGTGAGTGAGGCCCGGGGATAGAAGAAAGCCCGCGGATTGGATTAGAATGCCTTAGGAGCAAAACCATGAAGGCGGGCGGCAAGAAAGGATCCGGGCTCGGCCCGAAGCCGGGCGCGGCCCTGCTCCGGCGAGGGCGGGGATTTCATCCGGGACATCGTCGTCCAGGACCTCAAGAGCGGCAAGAACGGGGGCCGGGTGCACACCCGTTTTCCCCCCGAGCCCAACGGTTACCTGCACATCGGGCACGCCAAGTCGATCTGCCTGAACTTCGGGATCGCCTCCGAGTTCGGGGGCCTGTGCAACCTGCGCTTCGATGACACCAACCCCACCAAGGAGGAGGTGGAGTACGTGGAGTCCATCGAGCAGGACGTGCGCTGGCTGGGCTTCGACTGGGCCGACCGACTGTACTACGCCTCGGACTACTTTGACCGGCTCTACCAGTTCGCCCTCCAGCTCATCCGGGACGGCAAGGCCTACGTGGACGATCTCACCGCGGAGCAGATCCGTGAGTACCGCGGCACCTTGAAGGAACCGGGCCGCAACAGCCCGTACCGCGACCGGCCGGTGGCCGAGAACCTGGACCTGTTCGAGCGCATGCGCCGGGGGGAGTTCCCCGAGGGCAGCCGCGTGCTGCGGGCCAGGATCGACATGGCCTCTGCGAACATCAACCTGCGCGACCCGACCATCTACCGCATCCGCTTCGCCTCCCACCACCGCACCGCGGCCAAGTGGTGCATCTACCCGATGTACGACTTCACCCACTGCCTCTCGGATTCCCTGGAGGGCATCACCCACTCCATCTGCACCCTGGAGTTCGAGAACAACCGCCCGCTGTACGACTGGTTCCTGGACCAGCTCCCGGTGCCCTGCCACCCGCAGCAGATCGAGTTCGCCCGCCTCAACTTAAGCTATACGGTCTTGAGCAAGCGCAAGCTGCTGGAGCTGGTGCAGGGGGGGCAGGTGCGCGGCTGGGACGATCCGCGCATGCCCACCCTTTCGGGCTTGCGGCGGCGGGGCTACAGCCCCGAGTCCATCCGGGCCTTCTGCGAGCGCATCGGGGTATCCAAGGTCAACAGCATCGTGGACATCGCCCTGCTGGAGTACTTCCTGCGGGAGCACCTCAACAAGACCGCCAGGCGGGTCATGGCCGTGCTGCGCCCCCTGAAGCTGATCATCGACAACTACCCCGCGGCCCAAGTGGAGGAGCTGGAAGCGGAGAACAATCCGGAGGACCCGGCGGCCGGAAAGCGCCTGGTGAAGTTCAGCCGGGAGCTGTACATCGAGCGGGAGGACTTCCGGGAGGATCCCCCGAAGCAGTTTTTCCGCCTCTCCCCCGGGCGCGAAGTGCGCCTGAAGCACGCCTACTACGTGACCTGCACGCGGGTTGTGATTGACGCGGCCACCGGGGAGGTGAGCGAGCTGCACTGCAGCTACGACCCCGCCTCCCGCGGAGGGTGGACCTCCGACGGGCGCAAGGTCATGGGCACGCTGCACTGGGTCTCCGCCGCCCACTGCCTGCCCGCCGAGGTGCGCCTGTACAGCCCGCTGTTCTCGGTGGAAAACCCGGGCGAGGAGGGGGACAGCGGCGATTTTAAATCGCACCTGGCCCCTGATTCCCTGCAGGTCCTGGCCGAGGCACGGGTGGAGGAGGGCCTGCGAGGGGCCGCGCCCCTGGAGCGCTTCCAGTTCCTGCGGCAGGGCTATTTCTGCGTGGACTACGATTCCGCGCCCGGGCATCCGGTGTTCAACCGCACCGTCACCCTGCGCGACACGTGGGCTAAAATCGAAAAATCGCTGAAATGAGCTACCTGCACTACAAAATGCGCGCCGGGCCCGATAAACTGATCCACGTGAAGCTCAGCGCCAAGGCCAACGTGCGCCTCCTGGATACCCTGAACTACTTCAAGTATCGCGCCGGCAAGCCCTACAAGAGCGCCGCGGAGGCCGCACAGGACGTCGTGGTGAGCTTGCAGCCTCCGCACCTGGCCGAATGGCACCTGATCGTGGACCTGAAGGGCCAGGGCACGGAGGTGCGGGCCTTCGTGGAGGTTCTGGACAGCAAGACCGGTCCATAGGAGGTGCCCATGGTGAGGTCTGAGGAAATCGCCGAAAAGAAGCGCAAGCTGCAGGAGCTGCTCCGCTCCCGCTCCAAGGCCACCTGCGCTGGGGTCCTCTCCTCGGAGATCGACGTGCGCCGCGAAACGCAAATCGAGGAGCTGGAGGAGGAGATCCGCCGTCTGGAGAAGGAGCCAGGCGGCAAGTGAGCCCTCAAGCCAAAAGCGGAGTGAGGATTTCGTAGCGCCCGAAGGGGGGCATCAGGCAGGCCCCGGCGAAGCTGAGCCGGGCGACGGCCAGCATCTCCCGCGCCAGGGCCAGGCCCTCGGCGGCCGGGTCCGCGGCCTGGAGCAGGCGCTGTTGCGCGCCGGGGGCCACCCGGATCCCGGCCACCCGGCGGTGCAGGAATTCGGCGTGGCGCGGGGTGCGCAGGGGCAGCACGCCCAGCAGCAGCGGCAGTCCCGCGGGGCGGGCGGCCTCGCCCAGCGCCTCGGCTTCCTCGCGCGAATACACCGGCTGGGTGACCACGAAGCCGGCGCCCGCCTCCGCCTTCTGCCGGAGGCGCTGCGCCTCCCGGCGCAGACCCCGCGCCCCATCCCGCGGGCTGAGCACCACCCCGACCTGCAGCCCCGATTGCGCCGCCAGGCGGATCAGGGCGAACACGTCCAGATCCCGCACCCCGGTCAGGCCCCGCTCGGCCAGGGCGATCCGGTCGCCGCCGGCCACCAGCACCGTTTGGATTCCCAAGGCGCGCGCTCCCCACAGCAGGCCCTGCAGCGCCAGACGGTTGTGGTCCCGGGGGGTGCAGTGCAGTATGGCCGGCTTGCCGGTGGCCCGCTCCAGCAACGCGCAGGTCGCCAGGGCGTCCATATGGGGGCGGGCCACCGGGTGGGTGGCCACGCTGAAGGCCTGGAAGCCCAGGGCCGCCAGGGGGCGAAGGGCCTCCAGCAGGCCGGAGGCGTCCGGACCCCGCGGCGGGACCACCTCCACGGTGAACAGGAAGCCGCCTCGGGCGAAATCAAGCACGGGTGCCTCCTCGCACCCTCCAGGAGTAGGGTGAAAGACAGGGAAAGTCAAGGCGTGCTATAGTCGCCCCGCTATGCATGGCGACACGGTGTTCGACAAGATCCTGCGGCGGGAGCTGCCCGTGCGCATCGTGCACGAGGATGAGAATGTGCTGGCCTTCCACGACGCCCACCCGCAGGCCCCGGTGCACGTACTGGTCATCCCTAAAAAAAAGGTGGCCAGCCTCGACCGCCTGAGCGAGCTTTCCGCCGAGGAGACGGGGCGCTTCTTCCAGGCGGTGGCCGCCGTGGCCCGCCAGCTCGGGCTGGCGGATTCCGGTTATCGGGTGGTGATCAACTGCGGGAAGGACGCCAACCAGTCCGTGGACTACCTGCACGCCCACATCTTGGGGCGGCGGCACATGCGCTGGCCGCCGGGGTGAAACCCGCTATTGCGGCGTGAAACCCGCTATTGCGGCGTGAAACCCGCTATTGCGGCGTGAAACCCGCTATTGCGGCGTGAAACCCGCTATTGCGGCGTGAAACCCGCTATTGCGGCGTGTACTTCGCGCCGCAATAGCGGGCTGCGCGCCGGCTAACGCCGGGCTGTGGATATGGCCAGGTAGATGGCGAAGGCGATGATGAAGACCCCGCAGGCGGCCAGGATGCCCTTATAGAATGGCGCGGCGATGCGCTGCCGGCCCCAGTGCAGCAGGCAGGAGACCGTCAGGTACCAGGCCAGGTCGCCGGCCTCGTGCCCTAGGAAGAAGGCGGCCAGCAGGGGCCAGGTGCCCCAGCCGATCCGGTACTGCACCATGAAGGCCGAGCCCACCGTGGCCCACCAGATCCACCAGTAGGGGTTGGACATGGAGACCAGCACCCCCCCGACGGCGGAGGGCAGGCGCTGCAGGCCGGTGCCGGCCGCCGCCGCGCCGCCGGGGTCCAGCTCCGGCATCCGCCGCCGGATCGCGTCCCGCAGCAGGCCCACCCCCATGTACAGCAGCAGGGCGCTGCCCAGGCCGCCCACGACCCAGATGACCACCCGGTTGTGCAGCAGCTCGGAAAGCCCGGCCAGCAGGCCCACGATCAGCAGGGCCTCCAGCCCCGCGTGCCCGAGGGTCACCCACAGCCCGACCAGGAATCCCCGCCGGCCTGCCTGCATGGTCTTGGCGATGGTGTAGGTGAACAACGGTCCGGGCATGACCGCCCCGCTCAGAGCGACGACGAAGGAGAGGGTCAGCACCGGCCAGAGTCCGTAGAGGTTCATTCGGATTGCGCAGACTCTACCACGCGGGTATGATGGCTGTCCATGAGCTTCCTGGACCTGGTCCGACGCCGGCAGAGCGTGCGTCATTTCCTGCCTCACCCCGTGGAGCGGGATAAAATCGAGCGCTGCCTGGAGGCGGCGCGCCTGGCCCCTTCGGCCTCCAACGCCCAGCCCTGGCGCTTCGTGGTGGCCGACGACCCGGTGCTGGTGGGGGAGCTGGGCAAGGCCGGATACAACCGCTTCACCCGCTCGGTGCCGGCCTTCGTGGCCGTGGTTTGCGGCGGGGCGGGACCGCCTGGGAGGCTGGCTGGCCGGGAGGGACTACCGCCTGATCGACCTGGGCATCGCCGCCGAGCACTTCTGCCTGCAGGCCGCGGAGGAGGGGCTGGGGACCTGCATGCTGGGGTTCTTCAACGCACGCCGAGCCGGGAGGCTTCTGCGGGTGCCGCCGGGCCGGCGCATCCAGATCCTGATCGCACTGGGCTACCCCGCCGAGACGGAGATCCGGGAGAAGAAGCGCAAGGCCCTGCAGCGGGTGCGCAGCTACAACCGTTACGGCGAGAGTTGACGGGGGAAGCCGGAGCGCCTAGACTGGGCGCGGTGACCGAGACCGTCCATCGGCTTTTCCTCACGGATTCCCGCGATCTTTCCGAGATTCCTCTGGAATCCGTCGACCTGGTCGTCACCTCCCCGCCGTACCCGATGATCCGGATGTGGGACGAGCTGTTCGGACGCCTCAACCCCGAGGTCACCGCCGCGCTGGACCGGCAGGACGGTCCGGTGGCCTTCGAGCTGATGCACGCGGAGCTGGAGAAGGTCTGGAGGCAGCTCTGGAGAGTGCTGAAGGCCGGGGGGTGGGTCTGCCTCAACATCGGGGACGCCACCCGGCGGATCGGGGGCAGCTTCCGGCTGTACGCCAATCAGGCCAGGATCACCCACAGCCTTCAGCGCCAAGGTTTTCAGACCCTCCCGGCGATCCTCTGGCGCAAGCAAGCCAATGCCCCGAACAAGTTCCTGGGGTCGGGGATGCTGCCCGCCGGGGCCTACGTCACCCTGGAGCACGAGTACATCCTGATCTTCCGCAAGGGCGCCAAGCGGCAATTCGAGACCGGGCCGGAGTCCGAGAACCGGCGCCGCAGCGCGCTGTTCTGGGAGGAACGCAACCAGTGGTTTTCTGATGTCTGGGATTTCAAGGGCGTCCGGCAAGCGCTGAACCACGCGGGAGTCCGGCAGCGCAGCGCGGCCTTCCCGTTCGAGCTGGCCTACCGCCTGATCCACATGTACTCGGTCCGGGGCGACCGGGTCCTGGACCCGTTCCTGGGCACGGGGACCACCATGTTCGCCGCCATGGCCGCCTGCAGAAACAGCATAGGGGTTGAGATCGACGCCGAACTGGCCGCGCTGGTCGATCAGGAATGCGGGCGCGTCCCCCTGCTGGCCAGGGAACGGGTATCCAGGAGGCTGGAGGAGCACCAGGCTTTCATCGCGGAATACCAGGCCGCCAGGGGCGGAACGAAATACCGTAACCGGCATTACGGAATGGCGGTGGTCACCGGCCAGGAGACGGACCTGGTCCTGGATACCATCCAAAGCATCTCCCGGGAGTCCGCAGGACAGTATCGCGTTCTGTACGCGCGGGATTGATCCCCCCGGCCAGCCGCCTTTAGCGGGGCAGGGCGGTGAACACAGCAGGCCAGTCCCAGGTGAGCCGGACGGGGAGAGCCTCACCGCTGCGCAGCAGGAAGACAACGGGCAGAATCGGGCGGTCACTCCACTGGGCGCAGGCCAGGGCGTACAGGCCCAGCTGCGCGGCGTACCTGCCCTCCCGGTAGCGCCGGTCGGTCTTGAAGTCCACCAGGTACACCCCCTCGGCCGCCTCGAAGAACAGGTCCACTTGGCCGCTGAGGTTCAAGGGGCGCTCCCCATCCCAGCGGTACACGAACGGCACTTCCACTTCGCGCTCGCGCGCCGCGGCGGCCCGGCGCCCCAGCGCGGAGTCCAGGAAGCGGCGGGCCAGCTCCACCGCCGCCTCCTGGCAGGCCGCGCGGTGCCCGGGGGCCAGGCCGCGCCAGTCCGCCTCCGGCGGGGGCCCACCGGGCTCGCCCAACCAGCGGGTGAGCAAGTCGTGGGTGCGGGTGCCGAAGCCGGCCTCCAGCCCCAGCTCGGCCAGCAACGGGTCCACTGCCAGGGTGGGCAGCTCCCGGCTCTCGCCGGCCAGCGCCGGGAAGCCCGGCAGGCGGCCTTCCTCCAGGGCCTCGCCGATCTCGCCCACGCTGAACTCCCGGCGCACCGCCGGCCGCCGCACCGGCTGCCGATCGTAGTAGGACTCCAGGCGCGACAGGGCGGGAGCCTCGAGGCGGGGTGGCCTCTCCCGGATCGCGGAAAGCGGCACCTCGGGGATGGGCGTCAGGTGCAGGGCGTAGCCGGCGGGGACAGGCCGCTGGGCGAACGGGCGGTCCGGGTCCAGGCCCAGCCCGGCCAGGAGCATGTCCAGGTGGGCAGCCCCGCGGCTTGCCCTCTTGAGCGTGCCGGAAAGGATCAGGTGCGAGCGGGCCCGGGTCAGGGCCACGTACAGCAGGCGCCGCGCCTCGGCCAGCTCCCGGGCCGCGGTCTCCTCCTCGCCGATGCGGGTGAACCAGTTGCCCTCGCCGAGGTTGAGGGTGATGCCGAAGGCCTCGCTCAGGTACCAGGGGCGCTTCTCCAACCCGGCTCGCCCGCGGTTGCCCGTGTCGGCCAGCACCACCACCGGGAACTCCAGGCCCTTGGACTTGTGGATCGTGAGCAGCTGCACCCCCGCGGCGGGCCGGGAGGGCAGGACCTCCAGCTCTTCCAGGCGGCGGTATTGCCCCAGGTTCTCCCCCAGGCTGTGCAGGAAAGCGGCCAGCGTGTCCCCCTGCGCTTCCGCCCGCGCGGCCAGCTCCAGCAGGTAGTCGTAGAACTCCAGGTGGTTGTGGGTGCGCGGGTCGCGCAGAAGGAAGTAGCGATACCCTTCTTCGTACCACAGGCGATGCAGCAGCTCGCCGTGCCCCAGCCGGTCGGCGCGCTCGCGCACGAACTCCACCAGCTCCCGGCCGCGCTCGGCCCGGGCCCGGTCCTCATCCGACAGCTCCTCCAGCCGGCTGAAGGGGTGGGCGCGGGAAAGAAGCAGGGCCAGGAAGCCCTCGTCGGAGAGGTTGACCAGGGGCGAGCGCAGCAGGCCGGCATAGGCCGCCCGGTCCGACGGGTACAGCGCCAGCCGCAGCAGCTGGTACAGGTCGCTGGCCGGCGCCTCCAGGAACAGCCCGCGCAGGTTGGGGGTGGAGTAGGGCACGTCGAAGTGGCGGAACATCCGCTCGAAGTGCACCTGGTTGCCGGTGGAGCGCAGCAGCACCGCGAAGTCGGCGAACCCGGCCGGGCGCACGGCCCCCCCCTCCTCTTCCACGGGGAGGTCGGCGCGGTCCACGCGCTCCCGGATGAGGCGGGCCACCTCATAGGCCTCCGCCTCCTCGCGCGAGGCGAGGTCCCCGGGCTCCTCCGGCGCTGCCCGGCGCGGCTGCAGCAGCAGGTGCACCTCGGGGGTGAAGGGCCCGGACTCCCGCGGGCTGGCCAGGCCGCGGTAGCGGGCCTCGAAGTCCCGCCGGGCGCCGGCCATGACCCGCTCGAACAGGCCGTTGAAGAAGGCCACCAGTCCCGGGGAGCTGCGGTAGTTGCGGTCCAGGCGCAGGCCCCGGCCCCCGGCCCGCTCCAGTTCCCCGGCCAGCGAGGCGAAGACGCTCACGTCCGCGCCGCGGAAGCGGTAGATGGACTGCTTCTCGTCCCCGACGAAGAACAGCTTGTCCGGCTCCAGCTCCTCGGGGCGCGGGACCCGCTCGGCGTGAAGCTCGTCGCGCTCGGCCAGCAGGTACAGCAGCTCCTTCTGCAGCCGGTTGTTGTCCTGGAACTCGTCGATCAGGATGAAGCGGAAGCGGCGCTTGTAGTGCCGGCGCAGCGCCGGGTCGCGCAGCAGGGCGGCCACGGCCATCTCGGCCACGTCGCGGAAGGTGACCAGGCCCGCGGCGCGCTTGGCCTCCAGGAACTGCAGGCGGAAGCGCTCCAGCGCCGAGAAGGCCCCGCGCAGCGTGTCGCGGCTGGCCAGGGTGGCGCACAGCTCGCCCAGGGCGGGGAGGAAATCCGTCGCGCAAGGCATCCACCCAGCCGTTCATGAGGGCCAGGTCCTCCGCCGAGCGGGCGCCGGTCTTCTTCAGTCGGCAGCCGGCCAGCTGGCCTGCCGCCTCCGCGTAGCGCTCAGCGTCCAGCAGCTGCCCCGCCTGTATAAGAGGCGGACGGCGTCCTGATTGTCTTGGATGGTCTGCGTGCGGGGTGCCAGGCCCAGCAGCCCGGCGCGGGCCTCGCCGCTGTCCGCCCACAGCCGGGCGGCCGCGGAGCGGCACTCGCTCAACTGGCGCTCGCCGGCCGCCTCCAGGCTCTCCCCGCCGGCCAGGTGGAAGTGCCGCACGGCCAGCTCGGCGAACAGGTCCTGCCAGAGGGTCTGGAAATCCCAGATGCGCAGCAGCTGGTCGATCGCCGGCTCCCGCCAGTGGGAGAGCAGGAAATCCAGGGCCAGCTCCTCGGCCAGGCGCGCCGCTCCCTCCTCGTCGTTTTCCAGCCTGGGGGCAGGCCGAACATCCCGGACGCGTCGCGGGCGATCTGCGCGCAGAAGGCGTCCAGAGTGGAGATCTGGGCGCGGTCGAAGGCCCGCAGGCTTTCCAGCCCCGCCTCTCCTTCCTGGCTCAACCGGCGGTGGATGCGCTCGAACATCTCGGCCGCCGCCTTCTGGGTGAAGGTCAGGGCCAACACCTCCTCCACCCGCGCCCCTCGCTCGGCCAGCAGCCAGACGAAGCGCTCGGCCAGCACCGAAGTCTTGCCGGAGCCGGCCCCGGCCATGACCACGGCGTTGCGCTCCGCCCTCGCGGCGGAGAGCTGGTCGCTATCGAAGCGGATGGCCATGGTCCTCACGGAAGGCGAAGAGGCGCGCGGCAAACGCCGCGCTGACCGCAGGACAGGCACCCCCGCGGCGCGGTGAAATCCCCGGCCCGCAGCCTGAAGGCCATTTCGGAGGCGGCCAGCTCCAGACGGCCCAGCGCCGCCTCCATGGCCTCGCCGTCGGCCATCGGGCGAGGGCCGCCGGTCACCCAGACGTAGCGGGCCTCCCTTACGGCGTAGTAGGCCGCGCGCCGCACCGGCAGACCCGCGGCGCGCATCAGCGCCACGTAGAAGGGCATCTGGAAGGAGTCCGGGCGCTCCCCGAAGATGCGGGCGCCCGCGGGCGCGCGCCCGGTCTTGTAGTCCGTCACCAGAAAGCCGTCAGTTAGCTCGGAGATGCGGTCGATGGTGCCCCGCAGCAGGAGCCCGGCCTCGGGGCGGGGGTCGCGCAGGAAGCGCTCCGTGGCGACCACCCGCGCGCCGGGCAGCTCCTCCAGGTCCCTCGATAAAAAGCGCAGCGCCAGCTCCCCGGCCAGCCGTCGGGCCGCCCTCCAGACCGGCGCCGCCGGACGCGGCTGCCCCCAGAACCGGAACACCTGGTGCACGATGAGGGCCAGCCAGCGGCGATAGGTCTCCCGACGCTCCGGGAGCAGGCTGGCCTGCGGTTCCAGGCGCCGCACCCGCTCGTGGAACACCTGCAGCACGCGGTGCATCAAGGTGCCGAACTCCAGGGGCTCCATCGCCACGGGGCTGGCTTCCCGCTGCTCCAATCCCAAGAGGCGCTCCAGCAGGAAGCGGAAGGGGCACTGCCGGAACAGCTGCAGGCTCGTGGGCGACACGCCCAGCAGGCCCTGCGGGTCGCGCAGCCTGTCCAGGATGCGGGCCAGCAGGTCCGGCCGGGTGAGGGGGGAACGGGTCAGGTCCAGGCCCTTGGGCGCCAGCGCGGTGCGCAGGGCCCGGCGGAAGCCGGCCTGCTGCAGGGGCGAAGGGGCGGCCTCCGGCGCGGGGCCGTCCAGCCACAGCCGCTCCTCCAGGGCGTCCGGGTGTGGCGCGGGGTTTTGCGCTTCGCGCACGGCACGGGCGGCCACGAAGAAGCCCGGCGGCAGGTGGCTGGCCTGGAAGCCCCGGCGCGCGAAGCTGAAGCTCACCTCGCCGCCGGACAGGACGTACAGCGCCAGCCGGGTGTCCGATAGGTCGTGCTCCATTTCGCCCAGGGCGGCTTCCTCGTGGCTGCCCAGCCCGGGGAGTTTCTTCACCACCCAGCGGGTGGCCGCCTGGGAGGCGCCGATCACGAAGTGGTGGGCGGGGCGGATCCCGGCGGAGACCCCGTAGCCGTAGGTGTTCACCCCGGCCTCCGCCACCGGCCGGCCGTAGCGGGTGTCCGCCAGGAAGCGCAGCCACAGCCGGAACGGGGAGGCCGGCAGCTCGTCTACCCCGGCGCGCGCCTCCTCCAGGTCGTCCAGCGTGTCCAGCGCGAACTGCCAGGCGGCCAGCTCCTCCTTGCTCCAAGCGGAGGGGTCCAGCAGGCTCTTGGAGAAGGCGGTGAGCTCCTCCTTGAGCCGGCGGAAGTCCGGCGCCTCGGCGATGCGCCGCAGCGTGGCGGCGAGCTTTCGATAATAGGCGCGCAGAGCGGTGGGGTGCCCGGCCGTCCGGCCGGCGGTGGAATGCTCTCCGGCGCGCCGCAGCGCGTGTTCCCAGGCGTCGGCCCCGGGGAGGTTCTTCAGCACGCGGTGCTCCCTGCCCAGCTCCAGCAGCGCCTGCCCCCGCCCTCGGGCGCGCCAGGGCAGGCTCCCGTCCAGCAGCAGGTCGCGCATGGCCGGCAGGCTGAAGTTCGATTCCAGGCAGACCCGGATGCGCTCGAAGGCCCGGCAGGGGGAAGCTCCGCCAGGGGCCGGCGCATACGGATACCCAGGGGCACCTCCAGCATCGCCGCCTGGCGGCGCAGGTGCGGCTCCAGCGACGGCAGGTTCCCCACGGTGAGCGCGATTTCTCCGGCCTCCACGCCCCGGTCCAGCAGCGCGGCGATGGAGGCCAGGGCCCAGGCCATCTCCTGCCGGCTGTCGGCGAAGGCCTGGATGGGCGGGATCCGGTCCGGCGGAGCGAGGCGCAGAATGGCCACCCGGCCGCAGCTGACCAGGGGGAGCTCCACGCCGGGAAACTCCTCCAGCGCCTCCGGGTAGAACAGACGATAGCGCCTGCCGTCTTCGCGCAACGTCGGGCGCCGAAAGGCCGGCTCGTACAGACCTGAGCGGCGCAGGTAGCCGCGATACTCCCTGGCCAGCAGGCCCAGGTCGGCGCGTTTGCCCTGGCTGGAGGCCGGCCACCGTCCGGAGAGCTCCTCCAGGTGGTGCAGGCAGGGCAGCAGGTCGCGCAGGGCCGACAGGAAGGCCATGGGCTCGGCGCCGGGGGGCACCAACCCGCGGAACAGGCCTGTTCTGCGATTGGTTTCCAGGAGGCTGGCGGCGAACAGGGTCCGCTCGGCGATTCCGGCCCGCCGCTCGCCCGCCGTCGCGGTTTCGCGGCCGTAGTCCAGCGCCAGCCGATCGAACTGGTCCCAGGACTGGAAACGGTCGGCCCGCAGGGCGCGCGCGCGGGCGAAAGCGAAGGCCCGGCGAAGCCAGAAGCGTGCCGCCACTTCCGTGGGGAAAACGAAGCAGGTGCGCGGATCGTCCAGCTCGGCCTGTAGGACTTCGGCGATCCCCACGTCAGCGGATCAGTCGGGAGAGCAGGGCCTCGTCGCTGCGCCACTTGGGCCGGACCTTCACGCGCAGGTCCAGTTTCACCGCATAGGGGAACAGCTCGCTCAATTCCTCCTCTGCGTCCCGCGCGGTGGCTCTGATCCGCTCCCCGCCCCGGCCCACCAGGATGCCCTTCTGCGAATCGCGCTCAACGTATATGAAGCCGCGGGCCCAAAGCTCGGTGTTCTCATTGCGCATTTCCAGGTCCTCGATGTGCACGTACAGGGCGTGCGGGACCTCCTCGCGCAGGTCCCGCATGGCCTTCTCGCGCACGATCTCGGCGATGCGGAACTCGGGGGTCTGGTCCGTGTAGTATTCCGGGGGGTAGAAGGGCTCCCCCTCGGGGGCCAGCTGCCACAAGGCGGCCAGGAGGGCTTCCAGGCCCTCCCCATTCAAGGCCGAGATCGGGAACAGGCGCGGGGAGCGGAAAACCCCGGCCAGCTCGCGCTCGGCCAGCGCGCGGTGGTTGGGCTGCACGTCGATCTTGTTCAGGGCCACCACCAGGCGGTTCTCGGCGCCGCGCAGCGCAGCGCAGAGGGCGCGCTCCTCCTCGCCGGGGGGGCGGGTCGCGTCGACCAGGTACAGCACCAGGTCGGTTTCCTTGAGGGTGGCCAGCGCCAGCTCGCGCAGGCGCAGGTTCATCTTGCGCTCCGAGCTGTGGAAGCCTGGCGTGTCGACGAACACCAGCTGTCCCTGAGGTCCGTTGTGGATCCCGCGGATGCGGTTGCGCGTGGTCTGCGGCACGGGGGAGACGATGGATACCTTGCCGCCGCAGACCCGGTTGAGGAAGGTCGACTTGCCGCTGGAAGGGCGGCCGACCAGGGCGACGAAGGCCGCTTTCATCGGTCGCGGGCCGTGGCGCCGCCCGCGCTGCCCTGCTCCGCCCTCATTTGCCCCAGTACTTTCCGTACAGCAGCTCCAGGCGCCGCCGCGCCTGGTAGGGAATCAGGGCAGGGTCGGTGACGATGGCCTTGGCTGCCGCATGGCGGCAGGCGCAGTCCCCGCGGGCGGCCAGGGCGGCGAACATTTTCGGCAGCAGCTCCTGCAGGTTCCGGGTGTTCCCGGCCATGGTGGCCAGGACCTGCGCCATGCTCACCCCCTCTTCCGCCTCCCGCCAGCAGTCGTAGTCGGTGACCATGGCCACCAGGGCCAGGCACATCTCCGCCTCCCGCGCCAGGCGCGCCTCCGGCAGGGAGGTCATGCCGATCAACTGGGCGTTCCAGCCGCGGTGCAGGTGAGACTCCGCCCGGGTGGAGAAGGCCGGCCCCTGCATGCACACCAGCGTCCCGCTGCCGTGGAAGGGGCGGCCCGACGCCTCCAGCACCCGCGCCAGGGCCTCCCGCATGCCGGCGCAGTACGGCTCGGCGAAGGACACGTGCCCGACCACCCCTTCGCCGAAGAAGCTGGACTCCCGCCCGTAGGTGCGGTCGATAAGCTGGTCGCAGAGCACGAAGTGTCCGGGGCGGCAGTCCTCGGCCAGGGAGCCCACGGCGCTTACCGCGAGGAGCTGCTCCACGCCCAGGCTCTTGAGGGCCCAGATGTTGGCCCTGGAGGGCACTTCGTCAGGCAGCAGGCGATGCCCGCGCCCATGCCGGGGCAGGAAGGCCACCTGCTGGCCGCCCAGCTCCACGACCGCGATCCGGTCGGAAGGCAGCCCGAAGGGGGTGGGAACGTCCACCTCCTCCACGAGGCGGGTCCCCTGGAGGTTGTACAACCCGCTGCCGCCGATTACCGCGAAACGCACCTGCGCCTGCTGCATGCCTCCAATTGTAGCCCGGCAGGGGGGCCGCGGGCAATGGCCCTGCCGCGGCAGAGCGCCGACGGCCGACAGCTGTGCGCCCCCGCCAGGGCTGCGCCGCCGGCCGCGGCTCTCCGGTTGATTTTGCGCAGCGCTATGGATATATTCAAAACACTATGAGCCATTCCCGTGACGCGCGCCGGCCCCTGCTCCAGGAGGAGGAGGAGAACCAAGAGGAGAAAAAGAAAGAGCCGGATTTCGGCCTTTTCGAGCGGATCCTCAAGACCCGCAACATCCTGCTGTCCGGCGAGATCAACAAGACCCTGGCCGAGCGGGTCATCCGCCAGCTCATCCTGCTGGAGGCCGAGAGCGAGGAGCAGATCCGCGTGTTCATCGACTCCCCTGGCGGGGACGCCGACGCCGGCTACGCGATCTTCGACATGATGCGCTTCGTCAAACCGCCGGTGCTGACCATCGGCATGGGGTTGGTGGCCTCCGCCGGGGCGATCATCCTGCTGGCCGCACCCAAGGAGAGGCGCCTGGGCCTGCCCAACTCGCATTACCTCATCCACCAGCCTTTGAGCGGCATGCGCGGAGTGGCCACCGAGATCGAGATCCACGCCAGGGAGCTGGACCGTCTGCGGAAGCGTATCAACAAGCTGATCGCCGATGAGACCGGCCAGCCGCTGGAAAAGGTGGAGAAGGACACGGACCGGGACTACTGGATGGGCGCCGAGGAGGCCCAGAGCTACGGCCTGATCGCGCGCATCGTCAGCCGCCGGGAGGAGCTGGGATCGTAACCCGGGCGTTCGCGCTGCTCGGGCTCGCTTTCCTGGCGGCCTGTTCCGGCCGCGTCGACGTCCTTTCCTACAACGTCGAAAACCTCTTTGATGACCGCGACTCCGGCCTGGAGTACCCGGAGTTCCGGGGCCCGCGCTGGAGCGGCGAGCGCTACTCCGCCAAGCTGGCGGCCGTGGCCCGGGCCATCCGCTCTTCCTGCCCGGGCGGGCCGGACCTGGTGGCCCTGCAGGAGGTGGAGAGCGAGCGCGCGCTGGCCGACCTGGCCTACAGGTTGGAGGGGCTGAGGTACCGCTACCGGGTGTTCGTTCCCCAGCCGGGGGCCGTTACCGGCGTGGCCTTCCTGAGCCGCCTGCCGGTGCTGCGAGTCCATGCCCTATCGGTGGGCTCCGCGGGCGAGGTGCCGCTGCGCCACATCGTGGAGATCGAGGTGGAGCACCGCGGCCATATCCTGCGGGTGCTGAACAATCACTGGAAGTCCAAGACCGAGGGAGTGCAGCGGACCGAGCCGGGGCGAAGGGCCGCCGCGGCAGTCCTGGCCCGCAGGGTGGGCCGGATCCTGGCGGAGGAGCCGGAGGCCGACCTGCTGGCCTTGGGGGATTTCAACCAGAACCTGGAGGAGCTCGAGCCCTGGACTCAGGGAGCCGGGCTGCTCGACCCCTGGGTCGAGCAGCCGGCGGAGCGGCGCGGGAGCGCCGTGTTCCGCGGGGCCTGGCAGACCCCGGACCACGTGCTGCTGGCCCCCGGACTGCTGGATCAGCGGGGCTTCACCTGGTCCCGGGACGGTTTCCGGGTCGTGCGCCCGGGTTTCCTGCTTGAGGAGCGGACCGGTTTTCCTCGGCGCTTCGCGGCCGGCGGCGCCTCCGACCATCTGCCCCTGCTGCTGAGGCTGCGGGTCGCCCGCCGGGTTACACGCCGCAAATAGCGGGTTGCAGCCCGGCTACTGCCGGCTTGCACGCCGGCAAATAGTCGGGTTGCACCCCGGCTACTGCCGGCTTGCACCGCAGTAGCGAGCCCGATAAACTGGCCGGCATATGCCCGCCTACCGATCCGCTGAACAATATCTGGGCGCGCTGGCGCACCGCGCGGCGCTGCCCGCCGGCTTCTGCGCGGCCACCGCCTCCCTGACCTTTCAGCCCGCCGAGAAGCCCGGCAGCTTCCCCATGAACCTCTCCCTGATCCTGCTGGACGAACCCACCCCCAGCTTCGCGGCCTGCTTCACCCGCAACCGCTTCGCCGGCGCGCCGGTGCTGATCGGGCGCAAGCGCCTGGGCGAGCCGCGCCTCCGCGGGGTGCTGATCAACAACAAGGTGGCCAACGTGGGCGCGGCCTCGGGAGTCCAGGACGCACGCGCGGTCTTGAGCGAGCTGGGCGGCCTGCTGGACTCCCCGGAGCGCGAGCTGCTTCCCGCCTCCACGGGGGTCATTGGCTGGCGCCTGCCGGTGGCCGAAATGCGCGCCGCCCTGCCCGGCCTGGCCGCGGGCTTGCAGCGCCGGAGCCTGCTGCCGGTGGCGCGGGCGATCATGACCACGGACTCCTGGCCCAAGCTGCGCCGGGCGCGAGTGGGGCAGGGCGTGATCCTCGGGGTGGCCAAGGGGGCCGGGATGATCGAGCCCAATGTGGCCACCATGCTGGTGTTCCTGCTCACCGACCTGGACGTGCCCCGCGCCGCCCTGCGGGAGGAACTGGCCCGCGCCGCCGAGTCCAGCTTCAACCGCATCAGCGTGGACGGCGACCAGAGCACCAGTGACATGTTGGTGGCCTTCAGCTCGCGGCGCAAGCCGGCCTCACCAAGGGGGCAGTTCCGCAGGGGCCTGCTGGAGGTCTGCCGCGGCCTGGCCGAAGACATCGTGCGCAACGGCGAGGGGGTGGGCCACGTGCTGCGCGTGCGCGTACGCGGCCTGGAAGAGAGGCTGGCCGCGGGCCTGGCCAAGGCCGTGGTCAACTCCCCCCTGGTGAAATCCGCCGTGTTCGGCAACGACCCGAACGTGGGGCGCCTCCTGTCCTCCATGGGCGACCACCTGGGTTCGGCTCCGGGCGGCTCCACGGTGGACTTCCGCCGGCTGCGGGTGGCCCTGGGCGGCACGGTGCTGTACGAGGGAGGGGCCTTCCGCCTGGACTCGGCCAAGGAGCGGCGCCTCGCCCGCTACCTGGCCTCCTGCGCCTGCGACCCGGCGCGCAAGGGCTTTCCGGCCCACGAGCGCTGCGTGGAAATCGAGGTGGACTGCGGCGGACGAGGGAGGGCGGCCGTGGAGGTCTTCGGGGCCGACCTTTCCTACGAGTACGTGCGGGAGAACGCAGATTACCGCAGTTAGACACCGCAGCTAGGCCCGGCCGGGTGCTCTCGCGGGGCACCGGCGATGCGCACTTGACTTCGGGAGCTCTTATCAATACTTTCCTCAAGTTATGGACTTCGGGGAGATCCTGGAGCGCTGGGAGAAGAACCAGCCGCAGGAGCAGGACAGGCCGCGGGAGGAGCGCAGGCCCCGCGTGGACATGGACGCGGCGCTGGAGCGCTTTCCGCCGGACCTGACGGCGCAGGCCGAGCGGCTGGCCGCCGATGCGCAGGCGGCTGGCCCGCGGCGCGACGACCCGGATCTTCCTCCCCAGGCCGAGCTGGACCTGCACGGCCTGAGCGCTCCGGAGGCGGAGGCGGCGATCGCGGCTTTCGTGCGCGACGCCCGGGCCCGCGGCCTGTCCAAGGTGCTGCTGATCCACGGCAAGGGCAACCACTCCCCGGGACAGCCGGTGTTGGAGAGGGTCGTGCGGAACTTCCTGGAAAAGTGCCCGCACACGGGGGCCTTCGGCAAGGCCGATCGCAAGCGGGGGGGACAGGGGGCGACGTGGGTGCGGATAAGGCCGAAAAACTAGCGCTCGCGGTAGATGATGCGGCCGCGGCTCAGGTCGTAAGGGGAGAGGGCGACCTTGACTTTGTCGCCCGGCACGATGCGGATGTAATGCTTGCGCATTTTTCCGGAAAGGTGGGCCAGGATCACATGTCCGCTCTTGATTTCCACGCGGAACATGGTATTGGGCAGGGATTCCTTGACGATGCCTTCTACTTCGATCGCTTCCTCTTTTGCCAAGCTTTACTCCAAGGAGGATAGTAGGGGCGAGCACGGAGGTTTGTCAACAGGTTGACAAATTTTTGGAATTACGGCAGATTGTCATGCTTTGCCCGGCGTAGAAGGACCGGTCCAACAAGGAAACCATCATGGAAAAAGCTTTTAAAGAAAAAATGCGTAAGTCGCTCCTGAGCCTGAAGGAGCAGATCCTCAAGCAGCTCGCTCTGGAGAACAGCGAGTTTCACGAGCTGATCGAGGACATGAAACCCAAGGACCTGGCGGACATCGCCTCCGACGACATCGACCGGCGCATCCTGGAGTCGCTGGGCTCCGCGGAAATGCGGCGCCTGCAGTTGATCGAAGCGGCGCTCGGGCGCGTGCGTGACGGGCATTACGGGGTCTGCATGAGCTGCGGGAATAAGATTCCCAAGGAGCGGCTGGAAGCCATACCCTACGCGATTCTCTGCATCGACTGCAAAGCCTCGGAGGAGCGCCGCAACCGCTAGCCGTTCCCCGGTATCCCGTTGTAATCCGCCCCCGCTCTTCCTCCGATACTAGGAGAGACAGGGGTATATGCGATGATCGCCGCCGTGGCCTCGCCGGGCCCTTTCCTGAATATCCTCCGCGTGCAGAACCTCCGGGGCGGGGACCTGGAAGTCCCCGTGTCGCCGGTCCAGTCCGCCTATGCCCGCTTCGAACACCTGCGCGGCGTGCCCTCCCCCGAGGGCGGGATTTCCCTGTTCAAGCTGCGGGTGCTGGACAAGCTGATCGACCGCCTGCTGGCCGAGGGCCAGAGCGTGCCCGAGGCCGCCCGGCGGCCCGGCCTGGAGCCCGGGCAGGCCGAGACCCTGATCGGCGAGCTGGGCGGGCGGCTTCACCAACGGCTGGACAGCCTCACCTCCCTGCCCGGCTTCGCGCCGGAGACGGGGATGCTCCTCGACTTGGTGGCCTGAAGCCGGCGCGCGACTAGCGGATAAACGGGTTGCCCTTGATCTCCCGCTCGATGGTGGTGTCCAGGCCGTGCCCCGGAAACACCCGTGTTTCGGGAGGAAGGGTGAGCAGCTTGGTGCGGATGGATTCCAACAGCAATTTCTCATTGCCCCCCGGCAGGTCGGTTCGCCCGACACCCATGAAGAACAGGGTGTCCCCGGAGAACAGCAGCGCGTCCTTCTCGCTGTAAAGGCAGATGCCGCCGCGCGTGTGTCCCGGCGTCTCCAGCACGATCAGGCCGCTGGAGAGCACCTTTTGCCCTTCCGCCAGGATCAAGTCCGGCTCGGGCAAACCGGCGAATTGGTCCTGAAACTCCCGCGTCTCGGATACCCCCAGGGAGGCCAGGGCGTCCAGATTGGCCTTGCGGGCGGTGCGTCCCAGGAACCTGCGGTCCGCGGCGTGAATGGCCACCTGCACTTCGATCTTCTCCTTGCGGTAGTGCTCCCGCAGGGTGCCCACCGCGCCGGTGTGGTCGCAGTGGCCGTGAGTGAGCACGATGCCCACCGGCACCATCTTGAGCATGTTGACGCTGGAGATGATCCGTTCCTCCTCCGCCCCGGGGTCGATGATCACGCACTCCTTCTTGCCGTTGGAGTAGATGTAGCAGTTGGTGTCCATCGCCCCTACAATCAGACGCTCAACCATGGTAGCCTTGACACTAATGGATTTATCCCGCTTTGGCAACTCGACGGACTCGGCCCGGTGAGCTCACCGGCGCTGCTCCTGACGGCCCTGGGCACGGCGCTGCTGTTTTTCGCCCTGATTCCCGGGGCGGGGGCCTTCGGCGTGCGCTGGCAGTGGCGCCTTTTCCGGCGGCGGATGCGGGAAGCCTCACTGGCCCCCTTCCTGCGCTACTCCGACCTGTCCGGCGCGGAAGGCCGGCGCGGGGATTTCCGGGTTTTCGGCGAACTGGAGGCCATCCAGGAGCGCGACCGGATCTGGATCAACACGGGCGAGTTCACGGTGGAGGCGGACCTGGAAGGGGTGCGCCTGTACCTGCTGCCCTCCCTGTCCGCTGGCGGGGGTCTTCCGGAGCCGCTTCCGGACGAGGAGCCGGCGGTGGCGCCCTGGAACCGGGTGTTCAGCCTGCCCTCCGGCCTGCGCCTGTTCGTGGGGGGCAGCCTGTTCCTGGAGGAGGGGCGGGGCGTGTTCCGCTCCAGCCCCCGGGTTCCGCTGCTGGTGGTCTGTTACGACGGGGAGCGCGAGAGCATCCTGAAGCGCGCCATCTGGGGAGGGCGCAAAAGGAACGAGTACTGGAACCCGTTCACCCTGCCGTCGCTGCTGACCGGCTTTCTCTGCCTGGCCCTGCTGGCCTACCTGTCCTTGCGCTCCTCCCAGGCGGGGTTGCCAGGCTTCGCCGTGTTGAGCCTGGCCGCGGCGCCGGTGGCCCCCTTCCTGCCGCCCGGGGTGGCCCTGTACTACTTGTACCGTTACTTCTGGAAGATGGCCCGGCGGCTGCGCGCCGAGCGCGACCTGCTGCGCCTGCCGCTGCGGTATTTCCCGGAAGAGGGCGCGGGCGGGGAGTGCACCGCGCTGCTGCCCACCGGGGAGAGCTACCTGATGTGCCGGGAGGGCGCGCTGGCCGTGGAGGGGGAGCCGGAAACCCGGCGCTGCTCCCGGCACCCCGACACCGGGGAAAGCTGGCTTTTCGGTGCGGTGGAGGAGCGCCAGGGGCGGCGCACGCTGCGTCGTCCGGCGGACCCCATGGCCGAGCTGCTGCGCGTCCCCGGGGACGCGGCTGACCTGTCCGCCTTCTGCGAACGGACTGCCCGCCGTTACGAGCTGGCCGCGGCCGCCTGCTTTGCGACGGGGCTGGGGATCAACCTTTTCATGGTTCTGCTCCTATTGGCCAGGCTGCTAGCCTGAATCAGGACTGCAACCCCCGCCGGAGGGCCGTGAAGGCGTGCACGGCCCGGCCCTTCCTGGCCAGGAACTCCCCGTATACCGAAACGAAGATTTCCTGGCGAGGCCCGGAGGGCAGGAGCTCCAGCCCGGGTTCCAGGATGCAGAGCAGCTTGGCCTGGAGGAAATAGTCGAAGAAATCCGTGGCGAAGGCCAGCTCCCCGCCGGGGCGCAGGGTACGACGCAGGCCAGCGAGGGTTTCGCCGCGCAGGAAGCGCCGGCGCCGATGGCGGGCCTTGGGCCAGGGATCCGGGAAATAGATATGGTAGCGGTCCACCGAGGCGTCGGGCAGGGCGGCCACCACCTGCTCGGCCGCGGCCTGCAGGACATAGGCCCGCTCAAGGCCCCGGCGCTCGATCTTCTGTACGGCCTTGAGGCAGCGCTTGGCCTTGAGCTCCACTCCGAGGTAGGCCACTTCCGGGTGAGCGGAGCAGTAGGCGGCCAGGAAATGGCCGTTGCCGCATCCTACTTCCACCTCCAGCGGGCTGGCAGGGGCCAGGGAGGCGAGAAGCTCCGGGAGAGCCTCCAGGGGATACGGGTGCAGCTACTCGTCCTCTTTCTTGCGGGCGTAGTTGACCGAGATCTGCTTGCCCTTCAGCTGGCTGCCCGAGAGGGCGGCGATGGCCTTTTCGGCCAGGGCGGAGTCGATCTCCAGGAAGGAGTAGTTGTCCAGGACGCGGATGTCCCCGATGCGGCCGCGGTCGACCTGCAGCGTGTCGCTGAACAGGGTGGCCAGGTCCTTGGCGTACACCCCGCGGCTTTTGCCCGCGCTGATGAAAAGGCGGGTGAACCCCGCCTCGGCGTGGGCCCGCGCGGCTGGAGGCGGGGTGCCCTTTTCCCCAGCCGCTCCCCCACGCCTTCGGTCTGGGCTCACCGTGCTGCGGGAGCCCGGAACCGCGCGCAAGCCCGGAGCGGCGCGTGAGCCGGCGCGCGAGCCCGCGACGGCCCGACCCCCGGCAAGCGGCGGCGGCGTAAGCCCGGCACGGCGCGGGAGCCCGGCACGGCGCGGGAGCCCGGGACGGTGCCGGCTTGCGGCGCGGCGGCACCGGCCTGCGGCCTGCGCGCCGCCGGCTGGGCGCCCAGCGCTCCGTAGACCTGCTTCAATAGATAGGCGGCCACCTCGGCCCGGCGGCCCAGGGGCGCATGCTTGCGCAGCAGGCGCAGGTAGCGGGCCAGCTCGGCCGGGTCTTCCTCGGCCCGGCTGCGCCGTAATATTTCGCCGATCGCTCCGGCCAGCACCTGATCGTCGTCCGGAAGGGAAGTCTTTTCTGGTTTCACCTTGAGTCTCTCCTGCAGCTGTTGGTGCTGGGCCGCGCTGCCCAGGCTGATGATCTTCTCCAGCACCACCGAGGCGGGGCGGTAGGCTTCGGGGTTGGGGGGCGGGTCGGCGTTGAGCACGTGGGTCACCGAGCGCAAGCTGTGCCTCCGCACGGCCTCGAAGGTGCTGACCAGCACGGGACGCCGGCCCTCGGCGAACTCGCCGCGGATGCGTTCCTGCTCCGCCTCCCGCATGGCCTCCCAGAGGACCTGGGCCTGGACCCCCCGCGCAGCCAGCTCCCGGCCCAGCTTCTGGGCGAACTCCTTGCCGGAGACCTGCACCAGCAGGGCGCCGGCCCCCTCGGCCAGGGCCAGCGCGGCCACGGCCCGGGGCTTTTCCGCCTGGGCAATCTCGATGAACCACTCCCCGACCTGCTCCTCCGACTGCTTCCAGTCGGCCAGGGACAGGTGCACGGGGCGGCGCAATAGCTCCAGCAGGCCGTCGGCCTCGGGGCCCAGGGCGCGGGAGAAGAGGAGAACCTGTTTTCGCGTCGGAAGCTTGGAGAAAATGAACTTCAGGTCGTCGGCAAACCCGGGCTCCGGCTCCTGGCGGTCGATGACCACGCTCTGCAGGAGCGAGAAATCCAGGTTTCCCCGCCGGATATGGTCGATGATCCGGCTGGGGGTGCCAATCAGCACGTCCGGCTGCTTGGACAGGCTGCGATGCTCGCCCCTGTCTCTTTCCTCCGCGCCCAGCGCGAATACGAACGCGCTCCTGCCCGCCTGCAGGCGGCTGAAACGCTGGAACTCGCGCTCCACCTTGCGCGAATCCTCCGCGCTGGAGGTAGCGACCACCGCCTTGATCCCGGCTCTCCCTCGCCTGAGCCTGACCAGAATCGGCAGGATGAAAGCGGCGGTCCTGCCGGTGTCCCCTTCCACCTCCACGACCAGGTCGCGGCCGGCATAGATCAGGGGGACGACCTTGCGCTGCAGAGGCGTCGGCCGGGCGTACCCGGCCTTCCGCAGCGGCTCCCAAAGCTCCGCACTTCCGAACGAACGATTTCGTTGCTGCGGTGCCATATTTCCTTTTATGAACCTTTAAAAGATCCTGTTTCCCCGTCAGAATATCGTGAAGGTGGGGAGCTTGTCAATTTGAAATGCCCGCCGGCGGACGATATATATTGTAGAGAGGTTCGCACCATGAAAATGAAATTCAGCGCGCTGCTTTCGGTCCTGGTGCCGCTGCTGCTGGCCGCCCTTCCGGCCGGCGGCCAGGCCTTCCGCTTCCAGTACAAGGGGGGGGAGAAGTACCGCCTGCTCACCGAGGTGGAGGAGGAGGTCCGGGTCGACGGGCGGCTGTCGCACCGGGCGGAAATCCTCAACAAGATCTCCGTGGAGACCCTGCAGGTCAGGGACGGGGCCGGCCAACTGGCCTGCACCTTCCAGACCTCGGAGCGGGCCTTCGGGGCCGATACCTCCTACGCCTGGGCCGAGGACTACGAATCGGTGTTCTGGCGGGACGAGCGCGGGCTGTACGACATCGGGACCCGCTACTTCATGCCCGTGGTGCGCAGCGTGCCCCTGTTCCCTCAGGGGGAGGTCCGTCCGGGCGACACCTGGTCGGCGCCGGGCGAGGAGGCCCACGACCTGCGGCGCAGCTACGGCATCCGCGAGCCGGTGCGCTTCCCCGTCCAGGTGCAGTACACCTACACGGGCAGGCAGCAGCGTGAGGGCCGGGACCTGGACGTGATCGGGATCCGCTACACCGTGTTCCACCGCTTCGAGGGCCTGGGCGCGGGCCGCGGCGCGGTGCCCGTGCGGGTCAGCGGCCAGTCCGAGCAGACCTACTACTGGGACCCGGACAGGGGCCAGCCGGCCTCCTACGAGGAGAGCTTCGATTTCGTCTTCGACCTGTCCAACGGGCAGAAGGTGGAGTACGTAGGCACGGCGCGGGGACGCCTGCTGGAATCCGCGGCGCTGGACAAGGAGAAAGTGGCCGCGGACATCCAGAGCGAGCTGGCCGAGCGGGGTGTGGCGGACACCTCCGTGCGGGCCGAGGAGGCGGGGGTGACGGTGAGCCTGGAGAACATCCAGTTCGCGCCCAACTCCTTCGAGCTGCTGCCCGGCGAGAAGGCCAAGCTGCGGGCCATCGGCGAGATCCTGTCGAAGTACGCCGATCGGGACCTGGCCGTGAGCGGGCACACCGCCCGCGCCGGCTCGTACACTGAAGCGCAGCACCCGGAGCTCTCCGAGCTGCGGGCCCGGGCGGTGGCCGACTACCTGCTGTCCATCGGCGCGGCGCGCGCGGCGCAGCTCACCGCCCGCGGCTACGGGTACGGCCGGCCCCTGGCCGACAATGCCACGGAAGCGGGGCGGCGAGTAAACCGCCGCGTGGAGATTCGGCCAGATCCTGTCCAAGTACGCCGACCGCGACCTGGCCGTGAGCGGGCATACGGCCAAGGCAGGCCCGTACACCGAAGCGCAGCACTTGGAGCTCTCCGAGCTGCGGGCCCGGGCCGTGGCCGACTACCTGCTGTCCATCGGCGCCGCGCGCGCCGCCCAGCTCACTCCCGCGGCTATGGCTATGACAAGCCGCTGGCCGACAACGCCACGGAGGAAGGCCGGCGCGTCAACCGCCGCGTGGAGATCACGATCCTGGAGAACTAGGAGCGGCGCCGGCCGCGCCCTCTTCGCCGGCAGCAGCCAGCAGGCCTGTGGGTCACGGCGAAGCGGACCGCGCCGCCCGGTGAGCCGGAGCCCGGGGCAGGGACACCACCAGGCGCTGTCCGCCGGCCCGTCCCGCGACTTCCACGACGGCCTCCACCTGCGCGCCCAGGTACTCCTGCGACACGACCCGCCCTCGGAAGCGGTTGCCCGCCTGGGCCGGCGCCGTCCAGACGGGTCGCCTCGGGGCGGAAGAACAGCATGCGCTTTTCGCCGCGGGCTGGCGGGGGACTTCGCCGGGGGGCGGCCAGCCTGCCCAGCGGAGTGTCCAGGACCGCCAGCCCGTTTCGGACCGCGGCCACG
>CAVTQG010000003.1:0-49954 GCA_963736785.1 uncultured Spirochaetota bacterium
TAGTCAACGGAGGAGGTGGCAAGATGAGTAAAGGCATTCACGTGTCGCTGATTTTCCTTCTCTTGCTTGTGCTCGCATCCTTGCCGGTATCGGCGCAGGAGCAGGAGAAAGCGAAAAGACTGGAAATCGTCTACGGGCCCCGCGTGGGGGTCACCTGGGTCGTGACCAGCCCTGAGGACTTCGACGCGTCGATACAAGGGGTGTTCCCGGCCGATCGGGAATACTTCCCGATATTCACGCAGTTCGGGTTCAACCTGGAGCAGCGCATCCGGCTGGGCAATACCCAGAGCCACTTCGCCTTCCAGGAGGTCCTGATCCTGGGTGGACTGGATCAGAACATCCTCCTGCCTTCGTTGAGCTTGATGATCGGCTTCCGCAGCCGCATCGGCCTGGAGTTCGGCCTCGGCCCCAACGTGGCCATGAAACGGTCCCCGGAGGGAGCCGGGCTGGATCTTTCGGTCGCCTACTCCCTGGGCTGGACCTTTTCCTTCGAGGACGTGTTCGTCCCAGTGGACCTCGCCTTCATTCCGACCCCCAGCGATGGGAAGCCGCGCATCACGCTGCTGACGGGCTTCAACTTCAAGAAACGCTGAACCAAGGAGGTGGAGAGATGGGCAAGGTGCTGCGTTTGCTGGTCTGCGCGGTCATTCTGCTGTCCGTCCTGCACACTGCTTTCGGCCAAGACAGCGAAAGAGAGCCGCGGTTTCAGTTCGTCTATCGGTCCGGCCGTCGGGCTGACCTATGTGATCGACCCGCAGGGAGACTTGGATGCCAGAATAAAGGAAATGTTTCCCAGCTCCCGCACGTATTACCCCTTTTTCACCCAGTTCGGCTCAATCTGGAGCAACGGCTGCGTCTGGGCTCGACCAACAGCCATTTCGCCTTCCAGGAGCTGTTCCTGGTGGGAGGGATGGACCAGGGCATCTTCCTGCCTTCGTTCGATTTTCTCATCGGGTTTCGGAGCCACTGGGGTTTGCAGTTCGGCCTGGGGCCAACCTGACCGTGCGCTGGTCGGAAACCGAGCTGGAGCTGGCGACGTCCGTGGTCTACGCGGTGGGCTGGAATTTCACCTTCTTCGGCGCCGGGGTGCCAGTCAGCCTGGCCGTGATTCCCACGCCGGCCGACAGCAAGCCGCGAATCAGCATCATCAGCGGTTTCAACTTCGAAACGATTAAGAAGAAGAAGGAATAAAGCGGGGATCAAGGCGGCGCCAGGCCGGGTTATAGACCGCTTACCCTGACAGGAGTGTTGCGATTGACAAGGCTCCCACCACCAAGCTGGCCGTAGTAGTTGTAGCCGAAAGCTCTTATCGTGTGCGGACAGAAGCAGCAGTAGTGGCGCGAAGCCCCAGCAGAAACAGAGGCTGCATTCGAAATCCCACTTACCCTGACCGGGGTATTGCGATCCAGCCAGGTCCCGTCCCCCAGCTGTCCGTGCGCATCTGCCCCAGGCTTTGACCGTCCCGTCGGAAAGGATGACGATCGTGTGGAACCAGCCGGCGGCGAGGGCGACTGCATTCGAGATGCCGCTTGCAGGAACAGGCGTGGAGCGGTTCGCAGTGGTCCCATCCCCAAGCTGCCCGTAGTAGTTGTACCCCCAGGTTTTCACGGTGCCATCAGAGAGAACAGCGGCTGTGTGCCAGTACCCAGCGGCGACAGCTGATGCGCCTGGTAGACCTACTGATGCTGGATACGCCGAATACCAGCCTGTGCTGCGGCCAAGTTGTCCATAGAGATTGGATCCCCAGGTTACCACCTGATCCATTGGATAGAAGCGCCACGGTATGGTATCCCCCCGCAGCTATGGCCACGGCGTTGGTGATGCCGCCCACCGTGACGGGAGAAGCGCGCGAGGTGGTGCTTCCGTCGCCCAGCTGGCCATAGCAGTTGTAGCCCCAGGCCCTGATCGTGCCGTCGGCGAGGCGCTCACCGTGCGATTCGCCCCTGCGGCCACGGCCACTGCGTTGGTGATGCCGCTGACCGTGACGGGGGCACTGCGGTTGGAGGTAGTCCCGTTGCCGAGCTGGCCATAGTAGTTGTAGCCCCAGGTCTTTATCGAGCCATCGGAGAGCAGGGCCACGGTGTGACTGCCCCCAGCGGCCACCGCCGTTGCATCCCCTATACCGTTTACCGAAATGAGCCTGTCGCGGGCGCTGAGAGTGCCATCGCCCAATTGGCCCGAGCTGTTGTCGCCCCAAGCTCCCAACTGCTGTCGTGCAAGAGGGCAAGGGAATGAAATCCTCCAGCGCACACGCCCAACGTTTTTCTGCAAGTCGGAACCAGTTAAACTCCGCCGCCATGGACTGGCCGGAGGCGTCCTTGGCCCCCGTGCCCACCTTCACCTGATATGTGGCCAACGCCGATAACTCACCCGTTGGCTGAAAGCTCATCGTGTCGCCCGACCAGCTATAGCTCCCTTCTACGGTCGCAGCCCCGTCGCTCAGTGAGAAAGTGCTTTGCACCGAGGCCTGATCCATGCACTCGGAGAAGGCAATGACGATTGGAATTATCACCGGCACATCGACGGTTAGGTCCACGGGGCTGACCCTAGGCACCCAGGAGCTGCGGATCAGCGGCTGGAGTACTGAAATGGGCAATGAACTCGCTCTCCAAGTGGTTTCCGCCAGTGTCCTGCGAGGAGGTCGTCACTTTCACCTTGTAGGTGGTACCGTGGGATAGACAGCCGCCCGGGTCAAAGCTCATGATGTCACCGGACCAGCTGAAGGTTCCAGTGACGATTGCAGTCCCATCGGAAAGACTGAAAGCACCTTCTGCGGAGGCGGTATCCATAGGCTCGGAGAAAGCGACTGCGATGCCGTCGTGGACCGAGACGTCGACTGCAGCGTCTGCTGGAACTACCGATTGGATTGCCGGCGGGACCAGATCCCCGTGGGGCAGTTCGATCTTGCAGGCTGCCGCTAGGCAAATTGCCACGAGCACGCCTATCTGTGGCAATCGGGGATTGCCATTTATTCGATAGCATATTCGCCGCAACATGGTTGCTGACCTCTCACTTCATAAGCCGTTCACCGTGACGGGCGTGGCCGTTGGTGATGGTTCCATCGCCCAGTTGGCCATAGTTGTTAGCTCCCCAGGTCTAACCGTACCGTCGGATAGCAGGGCCGCCGTGTGATAATACCCAGCGGCCACGGCAACTGCATTAGCGATTCCGCTCACCGCGACAGGGGTCATGCGAGTGGCGGTGGTCCGTCGCCCAGTTGGCCTGAGGTGTTGAGACCGCAGGTCTTGACCGTGCCGTCAGATAGCAGGGCCACGGTGTGGGCATTCCCCCGCGGCCACAGCAATCGCATTGGTGATCCCACTTACCGTGACAGGGGTTGCGCGACCGGTGTCAGTCCCATCGCCCAGTTGGCCACAGCAGTTGTAACCCCAGGATTTGATCGTGCCATCGGAAAGCAGCGCCACGGTGTGTCAATACCCAGCCGCCACAGCCACTGCGTTAGTGATCCCGCTCACCGTGACAGGGGTGTACCGATCGGTGGTCGGTCCCGTCGCCCAGTTGGCCATAGTAGTTGGCGCCCCAGGTCTTGAATGTACCGTCGGAGAGCAGAGCCACGGTGTAGGCATGCCTGCAGCCACGGCGATCGCATTGGTGATTCCGCTTACCGTGACAGGGGTGTACCGATCGGTGGTACGTCCCGTCGCCCAGTTGGCCACAGCAGTTGTCGCCCCAAGCTTTCATCGTGCCGTCGGAAAGCAGCGCCACCAGGTTGCCTTGCCAGCCGCCACGGCCACTGCGGTGGTGATCCCGCTTACCGTGACCGGGGTGTATTGATCCATGGCGGTCCCATCGCCCAGTTGGCGATAGTCGTTTGCTCCCCAGGTCTTGACTGTGCCGTCGGAGAGTAGGGCCACGGTGTGGGCATCCCGGGCGGCACAGCCACTGCATTGGTGATCCCGCTCGCCGTGACAGGCGCGTCTTGCCAGTGGCGGTGGTCCCGTCGCCCAGCTGGCCCCTGTTGGCACGGCCCCAGGCCTTGACCGTGCCGTCGTAGATCAGGGCTACCGTGTGACAACCGCCGGCGGCTAAGGCCATGGTTGCTGCGACCGTGCTAATACGGATCGAGATTAGCGGTCATTGTGTTAGCGGCCAGATCGTGGGCTGAGGAATTGACCTTACCGAATACAGCGTGCCTCGGGAAAGATAGCTGCTGGGGGTAAAGGTCAGTGTGTTCCCTGACCAATTGAAGGTTCCACCGACAGGAGAAGTACCGTCAGATAGCGAGAAGGCACTCTGAACCGAAGCCATGTCCATTGGCTCGGAAAAGGCGATGATGATTGTCGTATTCCGAAATACCCCGACAGCCAGCGGAACTGGGCTCACCGAAGTGATGCTGGGAGGGGTTGTATCTGGGATTGTGAGAAAGCCGGAGCTGAACTCGCTGATCATGCTGTTGCCGGCTGTGTCTTTGGCGGAAGTCGTCAACGTAACGTGGTATTCGGTGCTATGGGAGAAATCCGCACTTGGATTGAAGATGATCTCAGTCGTCCCGGACCAACTGAAGGCACCGGGCACGGCAGATACGCCATTTGAAAGCGAGAAGGCGCTCTGCGCAGAAGCCGTATTCATAGATTCGGAAAAAGCTACCGAGACGGAAGCATCCAACGGGACATCGTTTGACAGATCAGCGGGGGTTATCCCCATAACGCGTGGAGGGGGATCCGGCGCGGTGCGGAAGCTGGATTGAAACTCGCTGCTTATGCTGTTGCCGGTTATATCACGGGCAGAGGCTGCAACCTTCACCAGATACACAGTGCTTCCGGAAAGATCCGCACTGGGGTCGAAAATCATCCTCGTGCCGGACCAGCTGAGGTCTCCGGGCACGGTAGATACGCCATTTGACAGCGAGAAGGCGCTCTGCGCCGAAAAGTTGTATCCATAGATTCGGAAAAAGCTATCGAGATGGACGCGTTCAACGATACATCGGTCGACATGTCAGCGGGGTTGATTGCGGTGACATACGGAGTAGCTGGCATCGAAGCGCTCGTCGTGAAGCTGCAGTTGAACTCCGCCGCCAAAGGCTGGCCGGAAGTCTTTGGCTCCTGTGCTTACCTTCACCTGGTAGGCAGTTAATACCGACAGCACGCCCGTCGGCTGAAAGCTCATTGTGTCGTCCGACCAGCTGAAGGGTCCCTTTCACCTGTGCGACCCGATCGCTCAGTGAAAAAGCACCTTGCGCTGCCTCTCGATCCATGCACTCGGAAAAGGTGATAGCAATGGCCGTGTCCGCCGGGACCTCTGCAGCCATGTCCGCGGGACTGATCCCTATGACGCAGGGAGCGGCAGGATCGGCGTCCGAGGTGGTGAAGTGGGTGATGAACTCCTTCTCTAGGTGGTTTTCGGAGGAGTTCCGGGTAGCGGTCGTCAGCTTCAACTGATAGGCGGTTCCGTGCGTGAGACAGGTGCGAGGGTCCAAGCTCATGGTGTCGCCGGACCAGCTGAGAGTCCCTTCGACGTCGGCAGTTCCATCGGAAAGGCTGAGAGCGCCTTCCGCGGACGCGGTATCCATAGACTCGGAGAAGGTGACGGAGACTGAGTCGTGAACCAAACATCGACCGCGCCGTCGGCCGGGACCACCGTTTGAACCGCCGGTGGGGTCAGGTCCCCATGCGGGAGTTCGAGCTTGCAGGTCGTCGCCAGCAGGCATATGGGGACAATGAAGACGATTCTCAGGGATTGGTGGTTTCTTTTTTTCGGAGGACATCAGCTCTCTTCACAAGCCATTCACCATGACAGGTGTAGTTCGGCTTGTCGTGGTCCCATCGCCCAGTTGACCATGAGTATTGTCACCCCAGGCTTTTAGCGTTCCGTCAGCAAGAAGAGCTATGGTGTAGTTCTCTCAGCGCTGACGGCTACCGCATTCACGATGCCACTCACTGTTACAGGCGTTGTGCGGTTGATGTTGGTCCCATCGCCTAACTGGCCATAGTTATTCCTTCCCCAGGCTTAACCGTGCCGTCGGAAAGCAGGGCCACGGAGTGATCATTCCCAACCGCCACTGCCAGCGCGTTACTTATGCCGCCTACTGCAGTAGGTTGATACCCGTAGTTGGTAGTCCCATTGCCTACCTGGCCATACGTGTTGTGTCCCCACGCTTTGACCGCGCCATCGGAGAGCAAGGTCATGTAGTGATTAAGCCCAACAGCCACGGCCGTCGCGCCGCTTATGCCGTTCACCATCGAGGGGGTGGAGCGAGTCTTCCACTCATAATTCTGAATATAGGAGCCACCCCAATCCATGACTGTGCCGTCGGAGAGGACAGCGGCTGCGTATGCGGCGCTGCCAGATATCGCCACCGCATTCCAGATCAGCTTCACAGTGACTGGAGTAGTGCGGTTGATTTCTGTCCCGTCGCCGAATTGACCATCCCTATCGTGCCCCCATGACTTGATAGTGCCGTCCGATAGTATAGCCAGGCTGTAGGAATCGCCCGCAGCTACGGCAATTGCATTCCAGATGCCGGTCACCAGGACGGGGGATTTATATATGTCGGTGCTTCCATCGCCCAACTGACCGCAGCCGTTGCTGCCCCATGCCCTGAGGGTGCCGTCGGCGAGAAGTGCCACGGTGTGATCCCAGGCGGCTACGGCCACCCCATCGGTGATGCCGCTGACTGTGACAGGAAGATGCCTTTCGGTGGTGCTCCCATCCCCGAAGCTGACCATAGCTGTTGTTGCCCCAAGCCTTCATTGCGCCGTCCGAGAGCAAGGCCAAGACGTGGTATCGCCCAGCCCCAACTGCCATAACTGTTGTTATCGCGGTAGTGGTGAAAGCCGAGGTCAAATCGCAGGCCACGGAATTTCCCGCGGAATCCTGGGCAGAAGATTTGACCGATATCGTGTAAGGAGCGCCCTGGAGGAGCAAGCTACTAGGAAGTAAAGATTAAAGTATTCCCAACCCAAGTGAACGTTCCGCCGGAAGAAGAAGCACCAGTGGAGAAAGAGAAGGCGTTCTGAACCGATTCCTTATCCATGGGTTCAGAGAAAAGCGATTACCACCTTGATAGTTCGCAGAACTCCAGTAGAAAGATGAGCTGGAATTGCAGAAAGGATGCGAGGTCGAATAGTATCCGGCACAGTGTGAAAGTTGGAATTGAACTCGCCGCTCATGTTGTTGCCAGCTGTGTCGCGGGCGGAGGCTGCGACCTTCAAGTGGTACACAGTGCTGGCGGAGAGATCAGCGCTTGGATCGAAGATCATGGTCGTCCCGGACAACTGAAGGTACCAGGCACGTTGGATACGCCATTTGAAAGCGAGAAGGCACTCTGCGCTGAGCTTGTGTTCATATACTCGGAAAAGGTTATCGAGACGGACACGTCCGACGGGATATCTGTCGACAACTCGGCAGGGCTTATTGCCAGGACACGCGGAGCCGAAGGAATCGCCGTGCTCGTTGTGAAGCTGCTGCTGAACTCCGCCGGCCTATCGGCTGGCCGGAGGTGTCTTTGGCTCCCGTGCTCACCTTCACCTGGTAGGCAGTCAAGACCGAAAGCTCCCCATTCGGCTGAAAGGTCATGGTGTGGTTCGACCAGCTGAAGGTCCCTTCGACTGAGCATCCCCATCGGTCAGCGAGAATGCGCTCTGCGCTGCACCCCTGTCCATGCACTCGGAAAAGGTGACAGAACGCCGTGCCCACCGGCACATCCGCAGCCATGTCCGCGGGACTTACTTCGTGACGCCGGGGCGGAGAGGGATCAGCGGCCGTGGTGGTGAAGTGGGTGATGAACTCCTGCTCCAGGTGGTTTCCGGAGGCGTCCTGTGAGGCGGTTGTCAGCTTCATCTGATAGGTGGTACGTGCTGCAGTCAGGCGCCTTGGTCGCAAACTCATGGTGGCGCCGGACCAGCTGAAGGTCCCTTCGACCTCGGCAGTTCCATCGGAAAGGCTGAAAGCGCCTTCCGTGGACGCGGCATTCATGGTCTCGGAGAAGGTGACGGAGATGAGTCGTGGACCGAGACATCGACCGCGGCATCGGCCGGGACTACCGATTGAACGTCGGCGGGGTCCGGTCCGTGGGGCAGTCGATCTTGCACGCCGTGCTGCAGCGGAAGAAAAACCACCGGCAACCACAGGAATAGAGACACGATTCTGCGGACTTTCCGACCCACGGGATCGACCTTAATGCTAAGTATATAGCAGAATTGTCTGAAGGCAAGAGTCAGCGCGATAGCAATGGAAAAACCCCCATCCGGATGTACAATGCGAGGGTGTTCCCCAATCTTCGCGCCTTTGGCCGCGCGGCAGTCCTGCTCGGCCTCGGGCTGGCGCTTCTTTCGCCTGCCGCGGCGGAAGAGCTCACCAGTGATGCGGGGATCTTCCTCGACATGCCCGCGGGTTTCACCCCCGGGGAGGGTGACGGCAATACGCGGTTTTCCTATTTCAGTCCCGACGGAGAGATCGAGTTCGACATCTTGTTCACCCGGGCAGCCGGGAGAAACGGCAGAGAAAATGCTGCAGAAACTGGACTCGCAGGGGCAGAGCACGAGCTTCCTGTACGAGGGACGCGGGGCCGTCATCGCGGAGCTTTCCTTCACCTTGGGCACCACCCCCCGGAGGGGCTATGCCCTGTTCATCCAGGAAGCCTCGGGCAGCGGGTATGCGCTCCTGGCCCACGCCGGAGCCTCCCGGTTTGATGCCGCCGCCGACTTCATCCTGTCCTGTCTCGACGCCTTCTCGATCGACCGGGCCGCCCGCCGCTCCCCGGGTCCGGTCAGCCAGTTCCTCCTGCCCTGGCCCGCCCCGCGCCCTGACCGCAAAACCGCGGTGCTCCCCGGCGGCCGCATCGAGCTGCCCTGGAGCCCCGAGGAGGCGCAGCAGGAGTTGTCCACGGTGCAGAGGGAATACCGCATCCTCACGACCTACCTGGCGGACAGCACGCACTGGCAGGACGCCTGGGCGCGCTTCTACCGGATGGCCTACCGCGAATCGGCCGGCCGGCTGGATGGCTTCACCCAGGCGTTTGTCCGCACCCTGCCCGGTGCGGATCCCACGGAGAGCGCCCGCAGGGTCCTGGCCTGGGTGCAGGGCTTCGTCTTCGAACGCGATCCCTCGGGCCTCGATTTCGTCCCGCCGTTGGTTGCCGCTTTCGAGCGCAGGGGCGATTGCGATTCCCGGGCCCTGGTCATGGCGGTGATCCTCGAGCATCTGGGCATCGACTGCGTGCTCATGCTCTCGCGCGAGTATTCGCATGCCATGCTCGCCGTCGACGTGCCCGGGGGCGGGCAGCGTTTCCCTTTCCAGGGTCGGGAGTACCTGGTCGCCGAAACCACCGCCGGAGTGGGGCTGGGGATGATCGACTCCTCCCAGGCGGACCTCTCCAAGTGGCTGGGCGTCGACTTGGGCGAGTAGGACCCAACCCATGACACGGCCGAACCGCAGAATCCTGTTTGCAGTCCTCGCCTCCCTGATCGCCGGGTCGCTCTGGTGCGCTGAGCCTCTTCTGGAGATACCCGAAGACCTGCGCCCCGAGGGACCGAACCTTCCCCGGCTCCCGGAACAAGTCGGCCTGCACTACGACGACAACGGCTTCCCCGAGGACCCGCAAGGCCTGCTCGCGGTGCATCCGAAGGGCGACGACTTCCTCGTGGACATGCGCAGCGCGGACGAGCCCTATCTGCTCTATGCCCAGTTCGCCAACCGGCAGCGGGACGCGGTTTTCCTGGCGCGCAACGGCCCCATCCTGGACCCCCTGCCCGACGGCAGCCTCCGGGAGATCCCCCGCGGCCAGGGGGCGCTGAAAACCAACGAAACGTACATCTCCCTGGTGGAGGGTTTGCTCCTGCCGCATGTCAGCGACAACCAGAAGACCTACCGGCTGTTCCCGCTGAGGGACCTGTACCTGGGCGCCTCGCTGGGGTTGACCGGGCTGCTGGCCGAAGCACGCTACGTGCATCGGGAGAGGTACTTCGGCTACGCCGCCTCCGGGCTGAACCTATTCAGCGGGGCGGACGCCCCTTCCCTGGCGCCGCTCGTCTACTACGCTGTGCCTCTGCACCTCGGGGCCGGGGTGCAGTTCCCGCCCCTGCTGTCGATCCTGCCGGGCGACAATCACTGGAGCGCTGGAGCGGACCTGCTGCTGGGTTTCGGGGACGCGGACCGCGACCCGGCCACTCCCGCCGTGGTCTGGGTGCCCGGGGTGTTCCTCGAGCTGGAAAAACGGGACCTGTTCGGTTGGGGCTCGCGCTGGGCGGGTTTCGGGAAGCGGGGCGATTTCCGTGAGGATCCCCGCCCGGACAACTACCACCTCCGCGCCCTGTTCCTTCGCCTGGGGCTGTACCTGGATATCCAGAACCGGCAGAGCGGCTGGCTGAAGCTCGATGCGGTTTTCGGCTTCCGCTACAACCTGGTCGGCCCCCGTATCCCCGCGCACGCCTTCAAGGAAACCCGGGTGCTCTACCTGAACGACGAGTACCGGGAGCAGGTGCTCCAGCAGCGGGAGAATCGCCGTCTGCGGACCGGGGGCTGAAGAATGCACTATAATAGGAGCATGCGTGCGCTTAGCGTTTGCGTCCTGGCCTCCGCAGCGTGGGCCCTGGCAGGCTGCGATGTACGGCTGACGCAGCCGGACCCTCCGGAAAGCGTCCCGCGGCAGGCCCAGGAAATCGTCGAAAGCCGGGGCATCACAGACCAGGAGATCGGCGAGAACGCGGAGAGAGACCCGACCGGCTGCTTGTGGCCTCCCCTGCCCGACCCTGCCGGTTCCGTGTACGCGGTCACTTTCGTGTGGGGCCGCCTGCTCGATGCGCGGGAGCCTTTCCCCCTCCTGGATTGGAGCGGCCAGTTGAGCGTTTCGCTGCCCGGCAGCGCCGTGAAGGTCCTGCGCCCGATCGACTTCGAGGACGGCGAGGATCAGCTGCTCCCCGTCCTCGATCCGGCCACGGCGGCCTGGGAGTCGAAAACCGCGGGCGACTTCGACGGCCTGGGCCTGCTCATCCGGATTCCTGAGGCAAGCGCGACGGATACCCGGGCGCCGGAGCTGACCTTCAATACAGTCCCCTTCTCCGTGGCACTGCCGTTCTCCAAGCTGGAGCACCTGCTCGCCTACTACCCGGTCAGCGATACGGCGGGCGTGGCGGTCCTCGCCCGCCGTGTGGACAGGCTCGCCTGCCCCCGGGGGTTCATCAAGGGCGAGTGGATACCCGAGGCAGCCGACGGGAGCCGCGGGTCGCTCCGGGGGATGTGGTACGACCTCTTCGGCATTCCCGTGGGAACGATGGCCGGCTCCTTCGGGACGGACTCGGACGGCGCGCGCAGCTTCGAGGGATGGCTTTCCGGCGTGTGGCTCACCGTGGTCCTCGCCGAGTTCAAGGGCACGTGGAGCGGGGACGGGCACGGCTATTTCGAGGGCACGTACCGGTACCTCAACTCCAAGGAAACCGGCATCCTCTGGGGCGCATTCGACGGTGACGCGCTGTCGTTGGCGCAGCCGAAGTTCCCGCTGGTGGGCATCTGGCGCGCCGACTGCCCGGTCATCACGACCGACCCCACTGCCGCCGGACCCTAGATGCACCCGCGCGACCCGGTCATTCCCCCGGCTGGATCCGCAGATCCTCCAGCGTGATCGAGTAGTTCACCGGCGTGCCTTCCGCCAGGTAGCGGATGGCGCTCTCCCCGCCTACGGCGGTCAGGAGCAGCACCAGGTTGCGGGCCAGCGGCGCGTCGCAGGCATCCCCTTCTGCCGGATCCCCGGGCACACAGTACCCTTCGTTCCAGTGTACCTCTCCGTACCCGCCGTTCATGCCCAGGTGCAGGCACGGGCAGGAATTCTCGGCGCAGAAGCGGGTCACCAGACGGCGCCCCTGGGAGTTGTCCAGGGTGTCAACGACCAGGCCCGAACCTTTCAGCAGGGCGGCGCAGTTGCCTTCCTCCAAGCGCTTGTTGACGGCCTCGATTTCCACCCCGGCGGCCTGGAACAGCAGGTTCTGCAGGGCCAGCACCTTGAACGCTCCGACATCCGCCTGGGTGTAGAGCTGGTTTCCCAGGTTGTGGGCTTCCACCCGGTCGTGATCGATGGCGCGTATCCTCTGGAATCCCTGGCGCGCCAGGTTTTCCGCCATCCAGGATCCCAGCGCCCCGGCGCCGCAGACGGTGACTACCACCCCGGCGATCTTGCCGAGCAGCGGATCCCCCCGGTAGGCCCGCTCGTGGCGCAAACGCTCATTCCAGCTCATAGTCGACCCGCCACTTTCCGTCCCGCAAGCTGGGCAGCACGATCTTCATGATCCCCTCACCGCAGCCTTCCTCGAAGAGATACCCGGAGGGTTCTTCCATGACATTCTCCTCGGCGATCAGGCAAAGCAATGGCTTCCCCAAAGCCAGCGTCCAGGCCTGCATGCTGCGGATGTCCGTCGCGCTGGGTTTGGTCCCCATCCCGGGCAGGTGGGTGTGGAAGAACCCCTGCACGTCGCCTTCCTGTTCTTCCCGCCGCAGGCTCCAGACCCAGTCCGCCTCCACCCGGGCCTCGCCGCCGGCGGTCTCCCGCACCGTCGTGACCAGGAACGTTCCTGTGCCCCGGTCATGCGCGCCGACCAGCGTCCAGCAGCGTTCAAGCATGTCTCACCCAGTGCAGCCTGCCCTCAGCACCCCCCTGGCGCAGCACCCCGACCAGGGAAGCCAGGTCGAAAGACCTGTCCTGCCCGGAAAGGCATACGCCGGCGCTGAGCACGGTCAGGTCGTCCTTTCGGACCACCGAGGTGTGCTCCCGGCCATCCACCGTGAAGCGCACCACGTAGGCGTCGCTGTGTTCGGAGTAGGAACGCAGCCCGGCCTGGGCGTGCTCCAGGGCCCGGCTCAGGCGGATCTCCGTACGGTTCGCCCGCTCCTCGGCCAGAAGGAGCCAGCGCAGGCCATAGGCCTCCCGCTCTTCCTCAGAAAGGCCCTTTTTGCGCAGCTGTTCCGGCCGGGGCGGCAGGTCCTGCGCGTCCCGACGGCTCAGCGCCTCGCGCAGATAGGCCGCGAGCGCCGGGTTGGACCGCGGGTCGCGCCGTTCGTGCCAGAACAGGCGGCCGTCGTATCGGGCGATCACCGTCTCGAAGGGCAGCAGTCCTTCCGCGGGCAGCAGCAGCCGTACCGGTCCCGGGATGTCGAACCGTCGGTCCCCACGCCGGGCAGGCACGGGCTAGCCAGTGGTCGGGGGCCGGTTCCAGGAGGATCAGCCGCACGGCGGGGAAGAGAGCCAGGTAGTCGGCACATTCCTTCATCCCGGCGGGCCGCTGGAAGGCCGCCTCGAAGGCCGATAGCGCCCGCAGCACGGCCCAGCCCCTGAACCGCGGGTCCGGCAGCCCGCGGATGCGGTCGACCCGGCACTGGATGCCCGCGATGCGCACCATCACCCCGCGTCCCGGCAGGACGGGCGCCAGGAAGAGAGTGCCGGCGAACCGCCGTTCCTCTTCCTCCAGCCGGTCCAGGACGTCCTTGATCCCCACCGCTGCAGTCTCAGGCCTTTGCGGCCAGGCGCCGCGGCAGCGGGTATTCCAGGATCTGCATCACCAGCTCCTCCAGGGAGGGGTAGGTCAGCAGCGGGATGAGGTTCGGCAGTGCGTAGTAGTCGCCCCGGAACTCTGCTACATTTGGGGCGATCCCCAGCTGGGCGCACGCCTCTTCCAGCTTTTCGCAGGACCGGCCGAGTTTCACGAGGATCACCGCTGGCCGTCCCCCCGCGGCTTCGGCATATGTCAGATAGGCTTCCTTGAACAGGGGCGCCGTGTTCTCGTCCTCGTCGGTTATCATCACCAGCTGTTCCACCCACTGCTTCTTGCGGGCCATCTGCTTCAAGGCCACCCCGCAGGAGGTATTGCCGCCCGCCTTGATTCCGGCCATGGCCTTTTCCCAGTCGGCCAGTCCGGTCCCCGCCGGCTTCAGGGGGTAGGCCACCGAGTCGAAGGCGTAGGCCACGAGGGCCTGGTCGCTGATCGCGGAGATCATGGCGCCCAGCTGCTTGCCCGCCTCGATCGCCACGGTCATGCTGCCGCTCTTGTCGATGAGCAGGGCCGTGGGCCGCGTAATGCGCCCGGCCTGCCGCACCTGGGTTTCGGTCACCTGATCCAGGGCGTCGGTCAGCTCCTCGTCCGCCTCCGCCGCCTTGGCCGCCACCTTGGCCTTGTAGGCCGACACCCGACCGTCTTTTTGGGCGGCTTTGAGCTTCGCGTCGATCAGCTTCTTCACGTCCCGGTTCTCAAAGGCCCCCCGCCGCTTGAGCGAGGCGAGGTTGTTGATCAGCTCCTGGGGGCTCATGACCTCCACCAGCGCGGCCAGCACCATGGGGGACATCTTCCGGATCACGGTGGAGGCCACCCGGTAGGGCAGCCGGTGCTCGGCGATCCAGCGCGCCTGCTCCGCCGGGGAGCCGACCTGGCTGACTTCCTTCAGCAGGTACGGCAGGCTCCCGGGAGGCGGGTTGCGCGTGAACAGGATCGCGTTGGCCCGAGGGGAAGGCTTGATGTGCAGGCCGGCGTACAGCCGCTTCAGGGCTTCGCGCGCGGTCAGGGCCGCCCGGTCGAAGCTCTTCTCGCTGGCTTCCCGTTGCCGCAAGTACGCGGTGATCTCGGTACGCATGGAGCGGGGCACGTTGCGGTTCAGGCCCACCTTCACGGTTTCGATGCGATACTGCCGCTTGCCCCCCGGGTCCCGGCGGACACCCTCTTCTTGATCTCCCGGCCCTTGATGAAATCCACCACCCGCGCCACCTCGTAGGGAGGAAGGCGGTTCAGCAAGGCCAGACCGGCGTCACGGTGCCCCTCGAAGTCGGAAAGGCAGAGCAGGGCAGAGAACATCTCCTGGTGGTCGCGCACCTGCCCGTGGTCGGCGTACCAGGCGGCCAGGTGCACGTAGAACAGGGGATCCTGCCGCAGCATCTTCTGGTGCGTCTGCTGCAGCGGCCCCAGGTCCCGGTGCGGCGAGGTGAGGAGGGTGTTGAGCAGGTCCGAGCGAAGGTCGCGTTCGGCCATGGTGTCCTCCAAAAATAGGCGCGTGCGAGTTGCCAAAGCGGTTGAGAACGCCGGAGTCGAGCCGGCATCATCGGCCGAAGCCGGATGATCCTATCCACAGGTTTGTAGGCTTCGGCGGTCAGGGCACGCGCCTTAGGGTCCCGGCTGGGATTGAACCCCACCGCCCAGCGGGCCGGGACCGGAAAAATGGAGCGTACGAGTCGGAAAAGCAGCTTTTTACAGCGCTCTACCCATCTGAGCTACGCGGGCTCGTAGTGCCCGCGGCCGGATTCGAACCGGCGACCTCTCCATCCGTAGTGGTTTGTATGCTTCACCAGTCGGGGTACGCCCCTTGCTATCCGAACTACTCCGCTCAGCCGAACACGGCTTCCGGGCGGATCGTCAGCGTTCGCCGTTGTCGTGCCGCTCGACCACGAACGGGCGCAGCTTGGACTGCGGCTCCTCCAGGTACGCGGCCACCGCGCGCCGGATCTGGTCGTCGGAGGAGGCAGGGCCGATGTCCAGGTCGAGCAGAGGCACGTCGTGGCTGCGCCCTCCGTAGCGGATGTGAAGGAGCCGGTTTGTTCATGCTTCATACGACCTCCAAAAAAAACGGGTGTGACGGATAACCGTCACACCCGTAGAGATTGCCAATGGGTGCGGATTATCCGCATCTCAATTTGAGCCTGCCGTGACGCGATGTTGCCACAAGAAAATACATCCTCTTCCTCTCGTTCCTTCTATGCTGAATTATCGGCATTCTCCCGATTTTGTCAATACCTCTAGACCCGAAGGGCTGCTGGATCCGCGGGCCTCAGGCGCCGCGGCTCGGCTTTCGCTGACACCATGGGCCGCACGTGATATCGTGGCGCATGGGCGAACTGAGCGGACATATCGCCTTGGTGACCGGCGGGACCCGCGGCATCGGCAAGGCCATCGCGCTGCGCCTGGCCGCCGGCGGCGCCGACGTGGCCGTCGCCAGCCGATCCAGCGACGGGACGCCGGTCGTTCGGGAGCTGGAAAAGCTGGGCGTACGGGCCTCGGCCGTGCAGGGCGACGTGGCGGATCCCGATGCGGTCCGGCGATTGACTGGCGCGGTCCGCCAGGCTCTCGGACCCGTGGACATCCTGGTAAATAACGCTGCCGTCGCCGACCCCGCCTACCGGAACGCCTGGGAACTTGCAGCAGCCTCCTGGGAACGCATGATCTGCGTGAACCTGAGCGGAGTGTACTACTGCTGCGCCGCCGTGTTGCCCGAGATGCTGTCCCTGGGCTGGGGACGCATTATCAACATTGCCTCAACCTCCGGCATCTCGGGGGGCACTTCCGGAGCGCACTACGCCGCTTCCAAGGGCGGCGTGATCGCATTGAGCAAGGCCTTGGCCCGGGAGGTGGCCTCGCGGGGCATCACCGTCAACGTTGTTGCTCCCAGCAAGATCGACACGGAGATGTTCCGGAATGTGGCCGGCGCGGATGAGCGGGCGGACACGATCCGCAGGATCCCCGTGGGCCGCCTCGGCCGCCCGGAGGAAATCGCCGAGGCGGTGGCTTACTTTGCCCGAGCGGAATCGGGCTATACGACGGGTCAGGTCCTGGTCGTCTCCGGCAGGCTACTAGCGCCCGACCTTGACGGGAGGGGGGACCGTAACTAAGGTGGAAGCATGGAACAGAAGATCGACTGGTACCGGACCCCGATCGACAAGGACTTGCTGCGCAGGCTCACGGCGCGCAGCGACGCGCAGGGGCTGCTGCGGGCCGGCGGCTTCGTGCTGATTTTCGCAGCCACCGTATCGCTGGTCTTGTTCTTCTTCCTGCGCGGGCTATGGGTTCCGATGATCGCCGCCTGCTACCTGCATTGCCTGTTCCACGGGTTCATCGGCATGCAGTCTGCGGTGCACGAGCTCAGCCACTTCACGCCTTTCAAGACCAAGTGGCTGAACGAGATCTTCTACCACCTGTTCTGCTTCCTGACCTGGAACAACCCCGTGCATTTCCGCGCCAGCCACATGCTGCACCACCAGTACACGCTGCACCGGGGGCTGGACAAGGAAGTCATCCCGGAAAAGCTGGCCTTCACCCGGCTGGACGCCGTGAGCTGGTTTATCTTCGACTTCCGCTGGTTCAAGCTGATCATGTTCCCCATTGTGGCCCATTTCTTCGGCCAGGCCGACGTGGACTTTTTCTTCTGGGACCCCCTGTTCCCGGTCGGCGACAAGCGCCGCGGCCAGATGGTCACCTGGGCGAGGATCCTCGTGCTCGGGCACATTGGTCTGATCGTGCTGTTTGTCATCTTCAAGCTCTGGGTGCTGATCGGCGTGGTGAGCTTCGGTTATTTCTTCGCCTCCGCGTTGAGCCGGGGCTGCGTCATCCAGCAGCACCTCGGCCTGTGCCCCAACGTGCCGGACTGGCGGGTGAGCTGCCACACGGCCCTCTTCGGCCCGCTGACCGCGTTTCTGTACTGGAACATGAACTACCACACCGAGCACCACATGTACGCGGCGGTGCCGTTCTTCAACCTGCCGCGCCTGCACCAGGCCCTGGCCCACGACGCGCCGGCGCCGCCGCGTGGATTCTTCACGGGCATCCGCAAGGTGACCGCCATCCAGCGTCGGCAGCGCAAGGAACCGGGCTACTGCTTCGTCCCGGAGTTCCCGGCCACCGCCGCCCCGCCGCGTTTGAAGGCGTAATCAGCCGGCCGAGCTAAGCTCGCTGCCGCTGGATGTACACGGCACCGATAATGACGAGGCCTTTGACGGTCCCCTGCAGGTATGGGGAGATGCCGACCATGTTCAGCATGTTGTTGATGATCCCGAGGATGATGGCACCCATCACCGTCCCCCAGATCGTGCCACGGCCGCCGGACAGCGTGGTCCCCCCGATTATGACCGCCGCGATCGCGTCAAGTTCGAAGCCCATGCCTACGTTCGTGGAGCTGACGGCGTTGAACCTGGCGGTCAGCAGGAACGAGGAAACCCCCACGACCAGGCCGGTGATCACGTAGGTGAACAACCGAACCCTGTCGACGTTGATCGCCGAGAACATCGCGACCCGCGAGTTGGAGCCCACGGCGCAGATGTATCGTCCATAGCGCGTGCTGTTGAGAACGATGTTCATCAGGGCGGCCAGGACCAGCATGACCCAGACCGGGATCGGGATGTAGAGCAGGTTGCCCATCCCTAAGTTCCCGAACATCTCGCTCTTCGAGCGAAACTCGCCGGCGTTCCCGAAGTACAAGGTGAGCGAACGGAAAATCGCCATAGTGCCGAGGGTCACGATGAAGGGCGCGATCCGGCCCTTGGTCACCATGAAGCCGTTCATGATTCCACCTGCGAACCCCAGGGCGAGAGCCAGCACCGCCACGGCCAGGATCACCAGCAGCTCGCCGTGAAGCACCGGCAGCAGCCAGTTGATGGTGACGACCAGGACCGCCCCGACAATGGCCACCATCGAGCCCACCGAAAGGTCTATCCCGCCGGCGATGATCACGAAGGTCATTCCCAGGGCGATGATTCCGGTATACGACACCTGGCGCAGGATGTTGACCAGATTCTGATACTGCAGGAAATACGGGCTCAGAACCGCGGACAGCGCGAACAGCACCACCAGCGCGAACAGGGAGCCGTATTTCTGGAAGTCGACCCTGCGCAGCCTTTCAAGAAGCGTGGCCATCGTAATTCCTCGTCTCCCGGATTCCAGTCGCGTAGAACATGATTTCGGCCTCGTTGATCTGCTCACCCTCCAGAATTCCGGTGATCGCCCCGTCCTTCATGACGATCACGCGGTGGCACATCCCGATGATTTCCTCCAGCTCCGAGGAGATGAACAGGCAGGCGATGCCTTGCGCAGCCAGGGAATGGATGAGCTGGTAGATCTCGGTCTTGGCCAGCACGTCGATGCCGCGGGTCGGCTCATCGGCGATCAGGATCCGCGGCAGAGTGTCGATGCTCTTGGCCAGCGATACCTTCTGCTGGTTGCCCCCGCTTAAGTATTCCAGCCGGGTGTCCAGCGAGGGGGTTCTGATGTTGAACATCTTCTGGTACTTCCCCGCGGCCTCCTTCTCATTTTTCTTGGCGATGATCCCGAAGGCCACGCCGCTGTAGCGGGGCAGCGAGACCAGCGTGGTGTTCTGGACCACCGTGAACCCGGTGATGACTCCGCTGCCCTGCCTGTCCTCGGACAGGTAGCTCAAGCCCTGCCGTACCGTGTCCTTGGTGTTGTGAATCTCGATCCTCCGTCCTTCGAGCGTGATTTCCCCTGTGGCAGCCTTCCTGATCCCGATGAGGGTCTCGGCAATCTCGGTTCTCCCCGCCCCGACCAGGCCGGCAAAGCCGAGGATTTCGCCCTGGCGCACCTGGAAGCCGATGTTGTAGAGCAGGCCCGGCACCGAAAGGTTCTTCACCTCGAGTGCGATCCGCTCCTCCGGCCGGTTCCGAGGCGGGAAGATCTGGTTGAGCGCGCGGCCGACCATCCTCTCCGCCATCTGCTCGGGGGTGATTTCAGCGATCGGCTTGTCGTCGATGAGCAGGCCGTCGCGCAGGATGATGACCCGGTCGCAGATCGCCTTCACTTCCTTGAGCTTGTGGGAAATGTAGACGATCGTCATCCCCTGATCGCGCAGCCTGCGCATCAACCTGAATAGAACGTCGATCTCATACTTGGTGAGCACGGTGGTCGGCTCGTCCATGATGAGCAGTCTCGAGTCGAAGGCCAGCGCCTTGCAGATTTCCACCATCTGTTTTTGAGCCGCGCTCAGGTTTTCGATCCTCGCCTCCGGAGGGATGGTGACCCCGAGCGCTTTCAGCAGCTCCGTGGTGCGAGCCTTCATCAAGCGCTTGTCGAGAAGACGCGACTTCTGGACGCGCTCGGAGCCGAGGAAGATGTTGTCGTAGACCGAGAGGTCCTTGATCAGGTTGAATTCCTGGGGAATGATGCTGATGCCGATTCTTTTCGCGTCGCTGGGTTTTCGGATATCGACCTTCAGGCCTTCGAAGAAGACGTTCCCCGAACTGGGCAGGTAGATCCCGCTGAGGATCTTCATCAAGGTGGATTTTCCGGCTCCGTTTTCCCCGATGACCCCGAGGATTTCGCCGCGCCGGATCTCGAGGTTGATGTTCTGGAGAACTGGAACAGACAGGAAACTCTTACCGATGTTTTCCGTGCGCACCAGGGTGCCGTTCACGTCCGTGGGCTCCGATTACGGTTTTTATAGCCCTTGGAGTAGTCCCTGTCAATGTTGTGCAGAATGCGGGAGGGCTGGCGGAAATGCAGCCAACCCTCCCCTTGCGACTTTCCGGATCGCCTAGAACGGCGAATCCGGGTGATAGTAGTCCCTCGCGTTCTCTTTGGTCACCAGTTCCGAGGCCAGGATGATGCGCACGGGAAGTTTCTTCTGGTAGAAACCTTCGAAAACCCTGCCCTTCACCCCGACCACGGCCAACGACACCCCCGTGGCCAGGACATCCGGCGGATAGGTCACGTCGCACTTGATCAGGGGGTCGCTGTCGTCCATGATCTTCTTCACCAGCTCCTTCATGCAGGCCCCCCCGACCGCCACTTTGAGGTCCCTGCGGCCGGATTCCTTGTAGGCCTGAAGGGCGCCCATCAGCATGTCGTCGTCGGCGGTGTAGATGGCGTCGATCGACTTGTATTTTTGCAGGTAGTTCTCCATGACCTCCAGCGCCTTCTGGCGGTTCCAGTAGGCAGGTTGGGAGTCCAGGATCTTGATGCCGGAGTACTTCGCCGCTACCGCCTTGATCATGTCGGTGCGGATCGTGTTGATTGGTGAGGGCACCCCCTCCAGAATAACCACGTTGCCCTTGTAGCCCAGGCGCTGGCACACCTGCTCCATCCCCTGGGTGGCGTAGCCCTCGTCGTCGTTGCGCAGCCACACGTCGTAGACCGGCTTGGTGGTGCCGCGGTCCAGGACCACGGTGTAGATGCCCTTCTCGTAGATCTTTTCGATGACCGAAGTGAGCGAGGCGTCGTAGGGGAACACGCAGAGGGCCTTGATCCCCTTCACGACGAGGTCCTCGAGATCCCCGGCTTGCTTGGCCACGTTCTCGGCGGCGACGAAGTAGAACTCGAGGCTCGGATCCTTTTTCGTCCAGTCGTCGATGGCCTTTTTGGCCCACCAGGTCGCCCCTCCCATGAAGCCTGCCATGGCCGCCGGCATCGAAACGCCGATCTTGATCTTGGCCTGGGCGAAAGCGCCCCCGCAGGCCAGGAGCAGGATCAGAAGAACCAGGACGAGTTTCTTCATTCCTCTTCCTCCTTTGGAAAGCTTTGCACAAAAGTATAGGCGGCGTGTTACCCGCTGTCAAGAAAAGTGCTTTTCCAGGCGAACGGCGTGACATCGCGCAGCACTTCTGCTACCTTGAGCTCCCCATGAACGACCCCCTGGAAGCCTCGCTCAAGCAGCACTTCGGCTTCGACTCCTTCCGGCCCAACCAGCGCCGCATCATCGAGGCGGTGGCCGCCGGCCGCGACGTGTTCGCGGCCATGCCCACCGGCGGCGGCAAGTCGCTCTGCTACCAGCTGCCCGCCCTCCTGCGTGAAGGCTTCACGGTCGTGGTCAGCCCGCTGATCTCGCTGATGAAGGACCAGGTGGACGGGGCGCGGGAGAACGGCCTGCCGGCCGCCTTCCTGAACAGCACCCTGGAAGCAGAGCAGGCGCGGGCCACCTGGCGGGAGCTGGCCGCCGGGCGGGTGAAGCTGCTGTACGTGTCCCCGGAGCGCCTCGCCATGCCGGAGTTCCGCGCCGCCCTGGGCCGGCTGGGCCTGTCCTTCATCGCCGTGGACGAGGCCCACTGCATCTCGGAGTGGGGACACGAGTTCCGCCCCGACTACCGCACCCTGGGCCTGCTGCGCCCGGAGTTCCCCGGCCTGCCCATCGCCGCCTTCACCGCCACCGCCACGGCCCAGGTGCAGGCCGACGTGGTGCGCCTGCTGGGTCTGCGGGAGCCTCTGCTGGTGCGGGCCAGCTTCGACCGCCCCGAGATCTTCTACCGCGTGGTGCGCAAGCTCGACGTGGAAGAGCAGATCGAGGAGTTCGTGGCCCGCCACCCCGGGGAGGCGGGCATCGTGTACCGCGGCACCCGCAAGGCCGCGGAGGCCACGGCCGACCGCCTGGCCCGCCGAGGATTCGCCGCGGTGGCCTACCACGCCGGGCTGGACGACGACACCCGGCGCACGCGGCAGGAGGCCTTCGTGCGCGACGAGGTGGCGGTGGTGGTGGCCACCATCGCCTTCGGCATGGGCATCGACAAGTCCAACGTGCGCTGGGTGGTGCACGGGGACCTGCCGCGCAGCCTGGAGGGCTACTACCAGGAAACGGGGCGCGCGGCCCGGGACGGGGAACCGGCCGACACCGCCCTGTTCTACGGGCCCGCGGACATCGCCGCGCTGCGCTGGCACATCGAACGCACCGAGAGCCCGCTGGAACGCGAGCGGGCCGAGTCCCGCCTGCGGGAGGTCCTGGCCTTCGCGGATTCCGCGGTGTGCCGCCGCCGGCAGCTCCTGGCCCACTTCGGCGAGGCCCACCCGGGCAACTGCGGGCGCTGCGACGTCTGCGCCGGGGAGGTTCTCCTGGAGGACGCCACCGAGGAGGCCCGCAAGCTGCTGTCCGCCGCGGTGCGCACCGGCGAGCGCTTCGGCGCCCACCACCTGGCGGACATCGTGACGGGCACCGCCACCGACAAGGTGCTGGAGCGCGGGCACCAACGCCTGCCCACCTTCGGCGCGGGCGCTGACCGGCCGCGGCCGTTCTGGCTCTCGCTGGCCCAGGACCTGGCCGCCGCGGGCTTCCTGGCGCGCGGGGAGGAGCGCACCTCCGGCTTCCGCCTGACCGAGCGCGGGCGGCTCCTGCTGGCCGGCAAGGAGAACTTCCAGGCCCCCCGCCGCCCCGAGCGCCCGGAGCGCGCGGCGGCCGGAAAACGCAAAACAGCGGCCACACTGCCGGAGACTCCAGCCGGGACGGCGGCCGGGGAGTTGGGCTTCGCGCGCGCCGGCCCGCTGGCGGACGCCGAAGGGCTGTTCCAGTGCCTCAAGCGCCTGCGGATGCGCCTGGCCAAGGCCCGCGACGTCCCGCCCTACGTGGTGTTCAGCGACAAGACGCTTCGGGCGATCGCCTCCAGCCAGCCGACCACGGCCGCGGCCTTCCTGCGCTGCCCTGGCGTGGGGGAGCGGAAGCTGGAGGCCTACGGGACGGATTTCCTGCGCACCGTACGCGAGTACGTGGCCGCTGGCGGCTGCCCGGAGGACTGAGCGGCCGCGGCGCGCCTCCGGGAAGCAACGCAACTTGACATCCGCCGGCCCACGGCGCATCATGAACGCGACAACTCGCCAACACTTCAGGGGAGGCAGTACATGGCCAAGGCAAAACGAACCACCCATCGCAGCTCGACCGGAAAGAAACTTTACGCAGTGCGCGACTCGAAGGGCCGTTTCAAGGACATCCAGACCTACCAGCGCGCCCACGCGGCGGACCTCCGGAAGAAGTCCAAGAAAGAGAAATAGGCGCCGTCGGCCCCGCGCTCTCCGGCGCCGACATTCTGGACAACCCCATCTCCTCATGCTACGGTTGCTAGTAATGGAACAGTTCGAAAAACTCGGTGTCTTTTATCTGGGGCGGCAGAAGGAGTCCGGAAGTGAAAAGGCCGGGCCCCTTCTCCTGTACGATTCCAAGGACCTGCTGACCCACGCGGTGTGCGTGGGCATGACCGGCAGCGGCAAGACCGGCCTGTGCATCGGACTGCTGGAGGAAGCGGCCCTCGACGCCATCCCGGCCATCGTGATCGACCCCAAGGGGGACCTGGCCAACCTCCTGCTCACCTTCCCGGACCTCGAAGCCGGAGGACTTCCTGCCCTGGATCAACGAGGACGACGCCCGCAAGAAGGCGCTGACCCCCGCGCAGTACGCCGAGCAGCAGGCGGCGCTGTGGCGCAAGGGCCTGGCCGACTGGGGACAGGACGGGGACCGCATCCGGCGGCTGCGGGAGGCGGCGGATTTCGTCATCTACACCCCGGGCAGCAGCGCCGGCATCCCGGTCTCGATCCTGCGCTCCTTCGACGCGCCCGCCAGCACGATCCTCGAGGACCCCGACCTGCTGCGGGAGCGGGTCATCACCACCGTGACCAGTCTCCTGGACCTGCTGGGCCTGGACACCGACCCGCTGCAGAGCCGGGAGCACATCCTGCTTTCCACGGTCCTGGAGGAAACCTGGCGGCAGGGGCGCAGCCTGGACATCGCCGGGCTCATCCAGGCGGTCCAGTCTCCGCCCTTCCAGCGCGTCGGGGTGTTCGACCTGGAGTCCTTCTTTCCCGCCGGCGACCGCCAGGAGCTGGCCATGAAGCTCAACAACTTCCTGGCCGCCCCGGCGATGAAGGCCTGGACCGAGGGGGAGCCGATCGACCTGGACCGCATGCTGTACGGCGCGAAAGGCAAACCGCGGGTGGCGATCTTCTCGATCGCCCACCTGGGGGACGCCGAGCGGATGTTCTTCGTCTCCCTGCTGCTGCTGCAGGTGGTCGGCTGGATGCGCTCGCAGTCGGGGACCACCAGCCTGCGGGCCCTGCTGTACATGGACGAGATCTTCGGCTACCTGCCTCCGGTGGCCAATCCGCCGTCCAAGGCGCCCCTGCTGACGCTGCTCAAGCAGGCCCGGGCCTTCGGCGTGGGAATCGTTCTGGCCACGCAGAACCCGGTGGACCTGGACTACAAGGCCCTGTCCAACGCCGGCACCTGGTTCATCGGGAGACTGCAGACCGCCAGGGACCAGCAGCGCGTGCTGGACGGCCTGGCCGGCGCAGCTCCGGCCGGGGCCGCTTCGACCGCAAAAAGCTGGGGCAGATCCTGGCGGGCCTGGGAAACCGGGTCTTCCTGATGAACAACGTGCACGAGGACCAGCCGGTGCTCTTCGAGAGTCGCTGGGCCATGTCTTACCTGCGGGGGCCGCTCACCCGCGACCAGATCAAGCGTCTCCTGGAGCCCCTGCGGCCCGCGCTGGCGGCCGGCCCTGCCGGCGGCAAGGCCCGGCCCTGCCGGCGCTGCGCCCGGCTCCGGCGGGGCCGCGCCCCCGGCTGCAACCCCCACCGCTGCAGCCGCATCCGGGCAGACGGACCGCCCGATGATCACCCCGGCGATCACGCAGTTCTTCCTGCCGCAGCGGGGGGCCCCCGAGGGAGCCGCGGCCCTGGTGTACGAGCCCAGGTGCCTGGGCATCGCCAAGGTCTACTACGCCGATGCAAAGGCGGACCTGGCCGCGGAACGGGAGGTCGCGGTCCTGGCCGACGTCGACCCGCAGCTTTCCCGCCCTCTGTGGGAAGAGGCCGCCCAGGCGCAGGTTCGGGACCGGGACCTGGAGACCGTGCCCGAGCCCGGGGCCCTGTTCGCCGGCGTTCCCGCCGCCCTGGCGGACCCGAAGAGCTACGCGGCCTGGGGCGCGGATTTCCGCGAATGGCTGTACCGCAGCCAGGCGCTGCGGCTGTTGCGCAGCCCATCGCTGCAGCTCTCCTCCAATCCCGGCGAGTCGGAGAGAGATTTCCGCCTGCGCCTGCAGCAGTCCGGCCGCGAGCGCCGGGACCAGCTGCTGGAGCGCATCCGCCAGCGCTACACCGCCCGGATCGCCTCTCTGCAGGAGCGCATCCGGCGCGCCGAGCAGGCGGTGGACCGCGAAAAGGAGCAGGCCAAGCAGCAGAAAATGCAGACCGCCATTTCCGTTGGCGTGACGATACTGGATGCCTTCCTGGGCGGCCGCAAGACCGTACGGAGCGGCACGATCGGGCGCGCCACCACGGCCGCGCGCGGGGCGGGGCGCATCCTGAAGGAAGGCCAGGACGTGGGGCGGGCCCAGGAGAACGTGCAGGCCCTGCAGCAGCAGTTGGCGGAGCTGGAGGCCCAGGTGGCAGGGGAAAGCGAAGCGCTGAAAACCGCGGTGGATCCGCTGACCGAGGAGCTGGAGGCCCTGGAGGTCAAGCCGAAAAAGACCGATATCTCCGTGCGGGTCCTGAGCCTGGGCTGGGCCCCGCATTGGCGCGACGAACGAGGCGGAATCAAGCCCGCCTACTGACAGGCCACAGAACCACAAGAACCACATAGGAGGAACAATGAGCGATTTCGCGAACGAGTTTATGAAGTCCATGGGACCCCAGGTGAGCACCCAGCTGGCCGGCACCCTGGGAATCAAGAAGCAGCAGGCCAGCCAGCTCATCCCCAGCGTGCTGCCCTTGATCATGGGCGGTCTGAAGCGCCAGATGGACACCCAGGGCGGGGCGGCGCGGGCCAACCACATCCTGAACAAGTACGGCAGCCCCAGCGTCCTGGACGGCATCGGTGACCTGTTCGCCGCCAAGGCGGCGGAAAAGACCGCCGACCCCAGGCTGGGAGGCCTGCTCGGGGACGCGGGGGTGAGCGCGGCCAGCACTCTGGCCGGCAAGTTCAAGCTGGATCAGGGCACCATCATGAAGGTCATCGTGATGCTGGCCCCGATCGTGCTGGGCTTTTTGTCCCGCAAGAGGGACCAGGGCGGCCTGGGGGCGGGAGGCATCGGCGCGCTGATCGACCAGAACGGGGACGGCAGCATCCTGGACGACGTGGCCGGGTTCCTGATGCAGGGCGGGGGGGGCGCTGCAGGGGGAGGCTTGCTGGGAGGCCTGCTGGGCGGGTTGGGCCGACTGACCAAGCCGGGGCGTTGAGCGATGCGTAGCGGACTGCGCACCGGCTTCTGGCTGGTGCTGCTGGCGGTGCTGTTCGTCACGGCGGGCGGACTGCTGGGCGGCGGGCAGGGAGCGATGGTGGCCTTCCTCATCGCCCTGGCGGTGAACCTCATCGCCTACTTCGCCAGCGACAAGATCGTGCTGGCCCGCTACCGGGCCCAGGAGGTGAGCGAGCAGGAGCAGCCGCGCCTTTACGCGATCGTCTCCCGGCTGGCCGCCAAGGCCGGGCTGCCGATGCCCAAGGTGTACGTGATCCCGGAGAACACCCCCAACGCTTTCGCCACCGGGCGCAGCCCCAAACACGCCGCGGTAGCGGTCACCGCCGGCTTGCTGCAGAACCTGGACGAGGACGAAGTGGAGGGCGTGCTGGCCCACGAGTTGGCGCACGTCAAGAACCGGGACACCCTGACCAGCACCGTGGCCGCCACCCTGGCCGGGGCCCTGGCCATGGTGGCCAACGTGGCGCGCTTCGGGTACGCGGGCCGGGGCCGCGGGCGCGGCAACCCGATCGCCCTGCTGCTGCTGGTGATCGGGGCCCCGCTGGCCGCGCTGCTCATCCGCCTGCTGGTCTCGCGCATCCGCGAGTACGCGGCCGACAGGGAAGGCGCCCAGCTGTCCGGCCGGCCCCTGTCCCTGGCCGACGCGCTGCGCAAGATCTCCAAGGCGGTGCCCCAGCTGCCCCTGCACAGCGGCAACAGCGTGGACTCCCAGATCTTCATCGTGAATCCGTTCACCGGGGGGCTGCAGACCCTGTTCTCGACGCACCCGCCGATCGAGGAGCGCATCCGCCGCCTGCAGGCCCAGGCTTCCGGAACGCAGGCCGGGCCGCAGCAGTGATCATGGAGCGGCTCACGGTCCGGCAGGTGCGGGAGTACCTGGCCGCGCGCCGCTCGATCATCCTGCCCGTCGGCAGCAACGAGCAGCACGGCTACCACTTGCCGCTTTCCACCGACACGGTCATCGCGCGGGAGCTCAGCCGGCAGGTGGGCGAGCGCACCGGCACGCTGGTGGCCCCCGCGATCAGCTTCACCTTCTCCGGCGGCGGCCTGCCGGGCACGATCAACGTCTCCCCCGCGGTGATGTCGCTGCTGGTCCAGGACGTGCTGGGCTCCCTGGCCCTGCAGGGCTTCCGCCAGTTCTACCTGGTGCTCGCCCACGGGGGCAGCGAGAACCTGACCGCGCTGGGCGACGCCCTGAAGGTCCTGCTGCGGACCAATCCGCTGTTCGACCAGGCGCTGGTCGCACTGTTCCCGGTCTGGAAGTTCGACGCCCAGGGCATCGGCTGGCGCAGGGCCTTCGCCGAGGGGGACTGGCACGCCGGCTGGCTGGAGACCTCGCTGATGCTGGCCCTGGCCCCCGAGCTGGTCCGCCTGCAGGAGCTGGAGCTGGACCCCCCCGATCTGCTGGCGCTGCAGATCCAGCACCCGGACAACTACCAGCGCGCCGAGAAGATCGTCGACGACCCCCTGGTCGTGCCGCGCCTGACTCAACGGCCGGACATCCGGGTCGGGGTCATGGGCCACCCCGAGCGGGCCACCCGCGAGCTGGGGGCCGGGATCGTGCAGGCCATGGTCGAGGAGATGGCCGCCAGGCTGCAAGCCATCCAGGCGCGGGCCCAGGGAGGGTATCACGAGATCCTCTTCCGCCCTCCGCCGATCATCATCCGGGAGGAGAGCACATGAGCGAGTTCCGCTACGAATCCAGCCCCTGGGCGCCGCTGCGCGACCGCGCGGCCTGCGAACGCGTGCGCTCCATCAAGCGCGAGGATTTCTGCAAGCACCCCAACCCCGCCTTCCGCATCGAGGTGCTTCAGGACGACGAGCTGGCCTTCCGCCGCATCTGGGACCTGTTCTCGCGCATCCGCGACTCCTGGCGAGAACCGCAAGCCCCTGGTGCTGATCCTGCCCAACCCGCACCCGCAGTACGTGAAGTTGGCCTGGCTGATCAACCAGCACCGCGTGAACTGCAAGTACCTGCACATCTTCAACATGGACGAGTGGGCCGACCAGGACGGCAACATCGCGCCGGAGAGCTGGCCCAGCGGCCTGATGTACGGCATGAAGAACTACTTCTTCCGCCGCATCGACGAGGAGCTGCGGATGCCCGAGAAACAGATCCGCGGCCCGAACAACGTCAATTTGAAGAACTACGGCAAGATGATCGAGGACGCCGGCGGGGCGGACGTGTGCGACGGGGGGATCGGCTGGAGCGGCCACGTCGCCTTCATCGACCCGCGCTCCCCCGAGTTCGAAACCGACGACCTGGAGGAGTTCAAGACCATGGGGCCGAGGCTCATGACCCTCAACCCCTTCACCGTCGCCCAGACGGCGCTGGACGCGGACTTCGGCATGAGCGGCGACTGGTCCTGGGTCCCGCCCAAGGGCGTGACCATCGGCCCGGCGCAGATCCTGGCCGCGCGCCTCAGGAACTCCTGGAACAGCTTCACCCTGGGCCCCACGCAGATTTCCTGGCAGCGTTTCTCCGTGCGGCTGGCGGCCCACGGCCCGGTGTCGCCGCACGTGCCCGCCTCGCTCCTGCAGATCGGGCCGTCGAACCTGTACGTGACCGAGTCCATTGCGGCTGACATCGCGCCGCACCACGAGGTGAGCTGGTACGCCTGAGGCCCCCGCCGGCCCTCAGAGCTCTGCCGGCCACTCCGGCCGGCCCCGCACCCCGGGGCGGAAGCGGTAAAGCGGACCCCCGAGAAACACCCCGTCCGCGTCGCGCCCGGTGGACAGGTCCGCCGCGTCCTCGGCGGCGGAGGTCACGTACAGCTCTTCCAGCCCCGGGCCCCCGAACATCACGCTGGAAACCTGGCGGGCGGGAAAAAGGAACTCCCCGACGATCTTTCCTGCGGGGTCCAGGCGCCGCACGGCCGCGGAGCCCCAGAAGGCCACCCACAGGTGGTCCTCCGTGTCCAGGGTGATGCCATCCGGCAGGCCGTCGGGGCTGGAGCCCTGGAAGAACACGCGCGGCGAGCGGATGTCCCCGGTCCGCCGGTCATACTCGTAGCGGGTGATGCGCCGGGCCAGGCTGTCGGTGTGGAAGAAGAAACGCTGGTCCAGGGAAAAGGTCATGCCGTTGCTGCAGCCGATGCCTTCCAGAAGCCGGACCGGGTCCTTGCCCCGCTCCAGCCGGTACAGGCAGCCGGTGGGGCTGGAGCGGTCCAGGGTGCCGGCGTAGACCCTGCCCTCCGGGTCGGTGGTGATGTCGTTGAACATTTCGTTTTCCGCCAGACGCCACCCGGTGCAGCAGCCGGGGCTCCGCCTCGGGGACGCCGTCCGGCCGACCCCCAGCCGGTACACCCCCCGGTCCGTGCACAGCACCAGCGCGCCGTCCCGGCGGAAGGCGAAGCCGCCGACCTGCAGGTCCCCCTGCCAGAACACGCGGCTGGAGCCGGAACCCGGGTCGAATACCCAGAGCCGCCGCTCGTAGATGTCCGTCCAATACAGACGACGCTGCCCGGCGTGCCACAGCGGGCCCTCGCCCAGGTGGCAGATGCCGGGATACAGGCACTCAATCGCTGCCATGGTCAACCCTCACAGGCGCTGCAGGCCCAGGCCCCCGCCCACTTCGATCGTGCTGCCCGTGGAATAGTCCAGGTCCCCGCGGGCGATCGCTGCCACGAGGGCGGCCACGTCCTCGGGCTGCCCCCAGCGGGCGGTGGGCAGGCGGCCGGAGGCGATCATCCGGTCGATGTTCTGCTTGTGCACCAGGGACATGTCCGATTCGATGATCCCCGGGCTGATCTCGAACACGGGGATCCCGTCGGGCCCCAGCCGGACGGCGAAGGCCTTCACGGCCATGTGCAGCGCCGCCTTGCTGAGGCAGTACTCCGCCCCGGTGGGATTGGCCATGTAGGCCTGCACCGAGGTCACGAAGACGATCCGCGGAACGCTCACGAGCCCCTGCTCCCGGAAGCCGATCATGCGGCGCGCCAGGGCCTGGGTCAGGAAATACGGCCCCTTCAGGTTCACCGCCAGCACCCGCTCCAGGCGCTCTTCGGTACCTTCCAGCAGGTCCAGGGGTTCGGGCTCGATGCCGGCGTTGTTGACCAGGAGGTCCAGGCGCTCGAACTCCCGGTCCAGGAACTCGACCAGGGATCGCCGCTCCTGGGCCGAGGAGATGTCCGCCCGGAAGACCGCGGCCTTCCCGCCGGCCGCCTCGATGCACCGCTTGACCTCGTAGGCGCCCTTCTCGAGGTTGGCGGGGTCGGCGGTGCGGCTGTTGAGTACCACTACATACCCCTCCCGGGCCAGACGCAGGGCGATCCCTCGGCCGATGCCTCGGGAGGCTCCGGTCACCAGGGCGACGGGGACTCCGCTCATGCCCACCTCCCGCCGCCTCAGGCCCGCACGCGGGCCAGGGCCGCCTCCAAGCTGGAGCGGATCAGGGCCACGAGCTCGTCCAGGTCGCTCTCCTCGGCAATGAGCGGGGGGCACACGGCGAACCAATCCGGGTCGATGCGCAGGATCAGCCCATTCTCCAGGGCGGTGCGCTTCAGCGCGTCCCCCAGCTTGCGCCCGGGAGCAAAAGGCCGGTTGGTGTGCGGGTCTTCTACCAGCTCCACGCCCAGGAGCACCCCTTTGCCCCGCACCTCCCGCACGACCCCCAGGTCCTTGAGCCCCTCCAGGCCGCGGCGCAGGCGCTCGCCGAGCCGGCGCGCCTTTTCCGGAAGCCTCTTTTCCACCAGCTCCTCGATCACCGCGATGCCGGCCGCCGCGGCCAGGGGGTTGCCGGCGTAGGTGTGCCCGTGGAAGAACTGGACCTCCTGTTCGGGCCGCCCGAGGAAGCACTCGGCCAGCTCCTCGCGCACCATGATCGCCCCGCTGGGGATCACCGCCCCGGACAGCCCCTTGCCGGAGCACAGGATGTCCGGCATCACGCCGAAGGTCTGGGCCGCGAACATGTCGCCGGTCTTGCCGAAGCCGGTCAGCACCTCGTCGAAGATCAAAAGCACGTTGTGGCGCCGGGTGATGTCGCGCAGGATGGCGAAGTACTCCTCGGTGGGCGTGACGATGCCGCCGGTGTTGCAGATGGGCTCCACCAGCACCGCCGCCATCGTCTCGGGGTTCTCGTGGACGATGATGTCCTCGAACAGGCCCGCGCAGAAGCGGTTGGTCTCCTCCCAACTGGCGAAACGGTCCCGCAGCTGGATCGGGGAGAAGGCCTTCAGGAAGCCCGGCATGTGGGGCTCGAACTTGACCTTGCGCCTGGCCCCGCCGCTGGCCGACATGGCGGCCATGGTGCCCCCGTGGTAGCTCAGGTAGTTGCTGATCACCTTGGTCTTCTGCGGGTGCCCGCTCTGCTGGAAGTACTGGCGGGAGAACTTCAGCGCCGCCTCGATGGACTCCGAGCCGCCGCTGAAGCTCTTGATGAAGTTCAGGTTGCCTGGGCTGACCGAGCCCAGCTTCTCCACGAAATCCAGGGTGACTTCCGCGACGCCGTGCAGCGGCGGGGCGAAGGTGAGCCGGTCCATCTGCCGCTTCACCGCTTCCAGGACGCGCGGCGGCCGGTGCCCGAGCACCGCCACGAAGATCCCGCCGATGGCGTCGAAGTAGCGCCGGCCCTCCAGGTCCCAGACGTACAGGCCCTCGGCCCGGTCGAAGATCAGCGGCCGCTCCAGGAACTCGGCGGTCTGCTGGAAGTCGATGAAGGTGCGGCGGATCAGGTTCTGATGCCGGGGGGAACAGGACACGAAATCACCTCCGTAGGACAAGCTGCCCGCTGCGGCTGCCGGTGAAGCCTCCGCGATCGTAGGCCACCACCCCGTTGACCAGCACGTACTCGATACCCCGCGGCGGGCGCGCGGGGTCGCGGAAATCGTCGGGCGCCTCCAGGTTCTGGAAATCCATGACCACCAGGTCCGCCCAGGCGCCGGGCTCCAGCAGGCCCCGGTCCTTCAGCCCGAAGACCTCCCGGGCCGGGAAGGCGGTGATCTTGCGCACGGCCTCTTCCAGGGACAGGGTGCGCCACTCCCTCACGGCGGTCCGCAGGAACCAGGGGAAGGCCCCGTAGGCCGTGGGGGAGATGCCGTAGTTGAAGATGCCCGCTCCGGGGGCCGGGTGGGCCGGCAGGGCGTGCACGTCGTGATGGGAATGCCGCGGGGGTGGCGCAGGAAGTGCTGCAGGGTCCCCCACTCGCGCTTGTCCTTGCACAGCGCCCAGGTGGCCGCAGGGTCCGCCTGCAAGATGTCGCACAGGACCTCCACGGCGTCCTCGTACACCGCCTTGGCCGTGTGGTCCGGCTCGCGGCGGCGCGCCAGCTCCCAGAGGGTTTTCCCCTCGTACTCCCGGCGGGCGCAGCGCAGGACCCGGTAGCACTCCGACCAGTAGGGGTCCGTGACCGGGTGGATCATGCCCAGCTTCATCTTGCCGGAGTCCAGCCGCCGGCGCAGGCGGCTGCGGGAACTGCGCCTCTTCCAGTCCAGGCCGCGCAGCTCGGCCGGGAGCGAGTCGACGATCGGCAGCTCCGCGCCGATGCTGTGCGGCGAGCAGACCACGTTGAAACTGACCTCCAGCCCCTCGGCCAGGGGGGTGTCGATGAGGGTCTCCAGCGTGGCCCGAGCCAGGGTTTCATCCAGGTAAGCGGGGTGCGGCTGGGGTACCAGGTAGGCGGGGGTCAGGTGCGCGATGTGCAGCCGCACCCCGCCGGCCAGACGGCTTATCTCCACGGCTTCCAGCAGCCCGTGGTAGCGGCCCGTGATGATTTCCCCCTTGGGGCCGCGGTAGATGCCGTAAGCGTTCTCCCCGGCACGGCTCGCGGGCCACTGGTTCTGGTGGTGCCGGGTGTGCGGAGCGAACACCCCGTCGCGGCGCTTCACCAGGCGGGCCAGCTCGACGAGCTCCGACATCTCCGCATAGTGCCCGGGAGTGCCGGCGTCGAAGCCGGCGGACAGCCCGAAGCAGCCGGCGTCCAGGGCTTCCCGCAGCAGCTCCTTCATCGCCTCGATTTCCTCCGGGCGGGAAGCGCGCTGGTAGTCCGTGCCCAGGACCGCCCCGCGGATGGCGTTGTGGCCGGCCAGGGGGAGGTAGTTGGCGGCCAGGCCGGCGGAGGCCACCGCCCGCAGGAACTCGCCGAACGACGCCCAGGAGGCCCGCAGGTCCAGGTTCCAGGCCTTCAGGGTGGCGGCGAAGTAGGACCCGTCCCGGATCGGGGCCAGGCTGATCCCGCAGTTGCCACCGACGAAGGTCGTGATCCCCTGCATGATCAGGTTCTCCGCGCCGGGGACCTGGAGGATCGAAAGGTCCGCGTGGCTGTGGGCGTCCACGAAGCCGGGACAGGTGGTCAGGCCGGAGCCGTCGATCTCCCGAGCGGCGCTTCCCTCCACGGTCCCGAGAGCGGCGATCCGGCCGCCGGACACCGCGACGCTTCCCGTGCAGGGGGCCTTCCCGGTCCCGTCCACGATCGTAGTGTTGCGGATCAGCAGGTCGTAGCGCGCGCTCATGGTCCTACGGTCCTCCGAACAGGAAGGCGGCCGTGTTCGAAGAGGCGACCTTCCGCCGAAGCTCCGGGGTCAGCGCGTCCAGGGCCGCCTTCTCCTGCTCGTAGGTGCCCTTGAGCCTGGACTCCAGGTAGGTGCCAGAGCCCTGGTAGCGGCGGACGATGAAGGCGTAGTAGGGGGAGTCGGAGCCCCACAGGATCGTGTCGGGGAACCGCTCTACCAGAGACTCCATGATCGACACGTGGTTGGCGTAGTCCCAGTCGAAGCGCTCTTCGGGTTTGGCCATGAACGTTTGGCCCTCGTAGGCCGCCTGTACCTGGATCTTCAGCGCCGAGGTGTCGACCCACACGTTGGGCAGTCCGTCAGCCTTCTCCAGGAATTCCCGGTTGAAGCCAATACAGTGAGCCAGGCAGAAGCGCAGCTCCGGATGGCGCTCGACAACTTGGAAGGTGTCCGTGGCCTGCGAGAACTCTTCTTTCGGATCCACGGTCACGTGCAGCAGCACGGGCAGGTCGCGCCGCCGGGCGAACTCCAGCAGCGCTTCCCCCTCCCCCAGCAGCCCCGTGACCTTGGACTGGCAGGCCACCGGCGCCACTTTGACTCCGTAGACCGGATACTCTCCGGCCAGGCTCTCCAGCGCCTCGAGCTGCTCCTTGATCTTGCGTACCGGGTCCACGGTCACGAAGGGCAGGAAGCGATCCTGGAGCTCGGGGCAGAAGCGGTAGATCTCGGTGAACAGCAGGCGGTTCTCCAGGGCATACGGGGCCTCGCTGAGCGGCTCTGCAGCCGGCACCATCCGGCCCTGGCGCAAGAGCGCCGGCAGGTCAAAATACAGCTCCGGGGCGTACGTGAAGACCACGCTGTAGTCCACGCCGTTGGCCTTCTGCCGGTAGTACAGCCCCTCCAGGCTCTGGGCGTACGGGTACTCCGAGCTGACGTAGGCCTTCAGGCTGATGCCCACGTGGGCGTGGACATCCGTGACCTTGCCAGGCAGAGCGCCAGCCCGGATCCGCTGGCTGATCGGCTTTGCCGCCATGCCGGTAGCCGATCCTCAGGGCCGGATGGGCGCGGGGCGCACCGGCTTTCCCGTGCGGATCGACTCCCAGGCGGCGTCGGCCACCGCCACGCCCCGGGCGCCTTGGATCTCGTCCGGGTCAGGCCGGCGGTCGTGCTCCAGACAGTCGAAGAACTGCTCGAAGATCCGCCGCTCCGCCGCCCCGTGCTGGTAGGTCACCCCGGTTTCCGCAGGGTACTGGATCTCCTGCACGGGGTGCTCCGGGATTTTGCCGTTCACCAGGCGCAGCACGCCGGGCTGGCCTTCGCTGTAGGTGGCCAGCAGGCTGCCGGCGTCGCCGAACAGCTCCAGCTGGATGATCGGCACCGGCGGGTGCACCACCCCGCAGAGCACCGACACCGTGCCCAGGCAGCCGGAGGCGAACTTCAAGAGGATCAGGAAGTTGTCCTCCAGGCGGTAGCCCGGAGAGCGCCCGCTCTTCTGGGCGTAGGCGTACACTTCCTCCACCTCCCCGACGTACCAGCGCAGCAGGTCGATGGGGTGCAGCCCCCCTCCGTACATGAAGTCCTGGGGCGCCTGGACGCGCCAGGAAGAGGGCGAAAGGTACGGGCTGAGGTCGTGGATGTACTGCGAGCGGCAGGCCAGCACGCGCCCGATGTCCCCCCGGTCCACGAACAGCCGGGCATGCTCGCAGGGGCTGACGAAGCGCGCCGTCTGGGCCACCATGAACTTGCGGCCGCTCTTGCGCACCGCCTCCACGATTCGCCCGGCTTCCGCGTTGCTCGTGGCCATGGGCTTGGTGCACACCACGTGCTTGCCCGCCTCCAGACCCAGGACGCAGTGCTCGGCGTGCAGGGCGTCCGGGGTGTACACCGCCACAACGTCCAGGTCTTTGTCGTCGAGCATCCGCCGGTAGTCGGTGAAGGCCCGCTCGACGCCGTACTCCTGCTTGTAGCGCTCCAGTTGCGCGGGGTCCAGGGCGCAGATGCTGCGCACCCGGCCCCGAGCGGCGGGGTCGCGGTTCAGGGTCAGAACGTTGGCGCCCATGCCCAGGCCGATGATCCCGATGCGGTGAACCGGCCGGCTAGAACTCATTGAACACCTTCACGGGCTTTGCCTCGCGGATGGACTGGTAGGCCGCGTGGCCCACGGCGATCGTCTTGGCCCCGTCCACGACGCTGGGCACCGGCTCCTTGCCTTTAGCCAGGCACTCCTCGAAGTGCTTCATGTAGCGCAGCACGGTCTTGGTGTGGCCGTACACGTCCACGCCCAGCTCCTTGGGGAACTCCATGACCGCCTCCGGCCGGTACTCCACCTTGTCCCAGATCAGCTTGACCTTGCCGCCCTTGTTGTCCGTGTACTCGGCCACCACGTTCATCCGGTCGCCGTACAGGGACAGCTTCATCATCGGCTCGGCCGGCTCCACCACCCCGTACAGGCCCAGGATGCGCCCGATGGTGCCGTTCTTGAACTTGACGTTCAGGGTGAAGTTGTCCATGAGCGGGTAGCTGGACAGCTTGCCCTGGGCGCCGTAGGCGTGCACCTCCTCGATGTCCCCCAAAAACCAGCGCAGGATGTCCACCGGGTGGCAGACTCCTCCGTACATGAAGTCCTGGGGCACGTTCAATCGCCAGGGGGTGAACTCGAACACCGGGCGGATGTCGTGCAGGTAGTGGGCCTCGGCGAACAGCACCCGCCCGACCTCCTTGTCGTCGAAGAAGCGCTTGGCCGCGGCGAACTGCGGATCGTAGCGCATGGTCTGCCCGACCAGGAACTTCAAGCCGGTTTTCTTGACCAGGGCCACCAGCTCCTTGGCGTGCTCCAGGTTGTTGGTCAGGGGCTTGGTGCACACCACGTGCTTGCCCGCCTCCAGGGCGGCCTTGCAGTGCTCGTAGTGCAGGTGGTCCGGGCTGTACACCCCTATCACCTGGATGTCCTTGCGCTCGATGAGCTTGCGGTAGTCCGTGGTGCAGAAACCGAAGCCCCACTGCGCGTCCAGGGCCTTCAGGCGCTCCTCGTGCTGGCTGGCGATGCCCCGCACCACGAACGGGCTGTCCGCAATCTTGTTCAGGGGGAACATCGTGGAGCCCATACCCACGCCGATGACCCCGACCCCGATGTTCTTCGCTGCCATAGAACCCTCCTGACTTATTTCTTGCCCTCGCCGATGCGGCTGAACACCGTGGCGACGATGATGATTCCGCCGATGAACACGTCACGGAAATAGGGACTGACGTTCATTATATTGAGCGAGTTGGACATCAGCCCGAAGATGATCACGCCCAGAAACAAGCCCAGCGCCGAGCCCTTGCCCCCCGCCAGGGAGGTGCCGCCGACCACGATCGCCGCCAGGGAATCCATCTCGTAGCCGTCGCCCGTGTTGGGGTAGGAGGCGCCCAGCTTGGAGATCAGGGTCATCGAGGCCAGCGCCGTCAGCAGCCCGCACAGAGTGTACACCGCGATCTTCATAGCGTCGTTGTTCACGCCCGAGAGGTAGGCGGCCTTGGGGTTGCCGCCAACCGCGAACAGCGTCCGTCCGAAGCGCGTGTAGCGCATCAGAAGGAAGGCGAAAAGGAGCACGAGGAAGAAAATGATGATCGGGACCGGGATGACCCCGCCCAGCCTGCCGCGGCCTAGTGTTTCGAAGGTACCTTTCAGGGGGAAGTTCCGTCCCTTGGTCAGAACCAGCACCAGCCCGTGGTAGGCGGCGCGGGTGCCCAGGGTCATGATGAACGAGGCGCACTTGGACTTGGCCACGATCAGACCGTTCGCCGCCCCGAGCGCGGCCCCCAGCAGGACGACCGCGGCGACCGCCAGCGGCACGCTGCCCGTGCGGGTGAGCAGGATGGCCAGCACCGCCCCGTTGAGCGAAATCTGCGAGCCCACGGAGATGTCGAAGTCCCCGGAAATCAGTACCAGCCCCACCCCCACGGCTACGATGCCGACCATCGAGATCTGGCCGAGGACGTTGATGATGTTCTGGGGCTTGATGAAGTTCCGGTTCATCAGAGTGATGGCTATGCAAAGCACGACGATGAAGGAGAGGAGGAACCCGGACTGGCTCAGGAGAAAACTGACTGCTCTGCTGCGCGGCACGCGGCTGCTCATGGCTGTCCCCCGTCCGTCACTCCCGTGGCGTATTTCAGGAGCGCGGCTTCTGAAAACTCTTCTTCTTCTATGATCTTCACCAGGCGGCCCTTGCGCATGATCCCGATCCGGTCGCTCAGGGCGATCAGCTCTGGCAAATCCGAGGAGATCATGACGATGATCTTGCCCCGCTCGGCCATCTGGTGCATGAGCTCATAGATCTCCTTCTTGGCCCCCACGTCGATGCCGATGGTCGGCTCGTCGAAGAGGATCACTTCCACGTTGCTCAGCATCCACTTGGCCAGTACCACCTTCTGCTGGTTGCCGCCGCTCAGGTTCACCACGATCTGCTCGATGGTGGGCGTGACGATCCTTAAGGCGCGCACCATTTCCTGGGCCTGCCGGCGCTCCTTGGCCAGGTTGAGCAGAACCGGGCGGCGCACGTTCAGGTCGGCGATGGTGATGTTGTCCTTGACCGGGCGGCGGGTGATCAGCCCCGTCTCCTTCCGATCCTCGGTGAGGAACCCGAAGCCCTGGCGGATGGCGTCGAGGGGGCTGGCCGCGGCGACCTCCTGCCCTTTCAGCAGAATCGTCCCTGCGTCCCGCTTGTCCAGACCGAAAAGCAGGCGGGCCAGCTCCGTGCGGCCGGAGCCGACCAGCCCGCCCAGGCCGAAGATCTCCCCCTGCCGGACGCTGAAGCTCACGTCCTCCACGACGCCGCGGCGGGTGAGGCCCCGCACCTCGAGCACGACCTCCCCGATAGCGTGTTCAGGCCGCACGAAGATGTGGCCGGTGGTCCTGCCGACCATGGCCGAGATGACCTCGCCCTTGGTGCACTCCCCAACGGGGAAAGTGGCGACCTTGCGGCCGTCCTTGAGCACGGTGATCCGGTCGGCGATCTCGAAGATCTCGTTGATGAAGTGACTGATGTAGATGATGCCGATCCCCTGCTCCCGGATGTTGCGCACGACTTTCAGGAGCATGGCGGTCTCCTCCCGCCCCAGGGTGGAAGTGGGCTCGTCCAGGATCAGCACCCGGGTCTTGCCCGACAGGGCCTTGGCAATGCAGACGGCCTTCCGCTCCACCGGAGAAAGCCCGGAAACCAGCCGGGAGACGTCCAGCGGAAGACCCAGGGAATCCACCAGCTTCTGAGACTGGGCGACGCATTTTTTCCGGTTGAAAAGACCCGCGGCGGTGCCGGGCAGGTTGCCCATGTAGATGTTCTCCGCCGCGCTCACAGAAAGGGTCAGCTGGTCCTCCTGGTGGACCGTGTCGATCCCCAGGGCCAGGGACCTGGTCGGCGAGAGCTCGCGAAAGCTCTCCTGCCCGACGGTGATCACCCCCGAGTCGGGGCGGTAGTTGCCGGACAGGATCTCCACCAGGGTGGACTTGCCGGCGCCGTTCTCCCCGACCAGGCAGTGGATCTCCCCCTCGTAGAGGTCGAAGTCCACGGCCTCGAGGGCCCGCACGCCGGGGAAGCTCTTGTGAAGCTCACGGATATCCAGGATCTTGCTGCCTGACATTGCTTCCAACTCTCATACAGAAGCGGGCAGGCCGCATTCCGGCCTGCCCGCGTTTTCGGCCTCCGCGGCCTATTTCGCCATCTTCCGGAAAGCGGCCTCCGCCATCTTCAGCTGCTCGGGGTTGGCCGCGTCCCAGTGCATGACCTCGCTCATGTTCTTCTTGGTGATGAACTTCATGGGCAGGTACACCAGCTCCGGGGTCGTGCCCTTGGTCATGTACTCGTACATGGAAAGGAACAAGAGCAGGCCGTGGAACCCCGGGGAGTAGTTGATCGTGCCGTTCAGCTCTCCCTTCTCCAGGCTGGCCAGGCAGAGCGGGGAGCCGTTGGTGGTCAGGATGACCTTCTTCCCGAGCAATCCCGCTTCCTTCACGGCCTGGATGATGCCCTGGCCCATGCCGTCGCAGTTGCCCCAGATCACGTCGAAGTCCTTGCCCGACTGGATGAGGTCTTGGGTAATCTTGTAGGCCTTCTCCTGCTGGTACTCGCCGTTCTGGATGCCGACGATCGTCAGGCCGACCTTCTTGGCCTGCGCCTGGAAAGTCTCCAGCAGCATGTCGATGGGTCCGCTGCCGATCACTCCGGTGACCACGAACACCTTGGACTTGGGCCAGTTCTTCGCCGTCACGTCGGCCATCATGGTGCCGAGAAGCTTCCAGTCGAACTCCAGGTCGGCGACGATCTTGCCCGGGCCGGGGGCAAAGGAGCTGTTCTCGATGAACAGCGGGATCTTGGCCTCGTTGCACTTCTGCGCGGCGAGCTGGGAGCTGTCCGCGCTGACGGAGCCCAGCGCCATCGCGTCGGGTTCCTTGATGATGAAGTCCTCGATGGCCGCGAGCTCCTTGTTCTGGTTGTACTCGGAGACGGCCTGCATGGTCTTCACCCCGTACTGCTTGGCGGCGAAATCGAAGGCGTCCCCTAGATACGCGTACCACTGTATGGCGAACGGCTTCACGTAGGCGAAGGTGTATTCCTTCTTCGCTTTGGGCGCCTCCCCGCCGCCGCCCGCGAACGCCAGCCCCGCCGCCAGACAGACGAGGACCAGCATCGCGGCAGTGAGCCTCAACAGTCTTTTCATCTAAAAACCCCCCTCTTCCTGCTGCATATCGGTTTCCTCAACGAGGAATTGGATCCTACTGAGGCTTCCGGAGCTGGGGCATGAAGCCCCAGTCCCCGCGGGCGCCCCGGATGATGCTGAAGCGGCTGCCCTGCCCGGCGGGGTCTTCCGCTTCCACTCCGATCAGCACCGGTACCCCATTGCGTTCAAAAGAACGCTGGCGAGGCGGAGGTGCCTGCAACTCCACCGGCACCCATCCCCACTCAGGCATCAGCCTCTCGTAGAAGCGCAGCAACTCGCTGCCCTCCAGCTGGGGGTGGGTGTAGAAGACCATGAGGACCCCGCCCCCTCCATCGTACTGGCCCTGCTGTGCGCTCCCGACGGGGACCGGCACGCCGGGGATGGCGCTCTCCATGGCGCGTAGCCCCGCCGCCACGGACCCGCTCGTTGCGCAGGCCGCAAATAAAACCGGAATGATCAGCGTGAACAGTTTCTGCAAGCTTCCGGCATGGTAACCCAGTGCCGGCCTGCTGTCAAACGGATTTGCGGGAGAAGCCCTTTCTTTCCATCAGCGGGTCGGTGAGGCACAGGTAGTTGTCCGACTCCGCTTTCCAGGGCGACCAGGCCTCGCGGCCCGGCGCCTCGGGGTGCCCGTTCCGGGCGAAGCTCGTCCACAAGCCCATCACAGCCTCCGAGACCCTCCGATCGGCGATGGTCAGTCCCGGGTCCCTGGGAACCTCGCGGTTCGGGTAGGCGGCCTTGGCCAGCTCCCAGGTGTTGACCCATTCGCCCAGGGAGTCATCCCAGTCGCCGAAAACGTAGGTGAGCTCCATGGCGTGGATGGCGCTGACTCCCCTGCTCCTCCAGCCCGCGGGGACCTGGTCGAACAGGCAGGCATAACCCTTTACGCCGGCCAGGTTCGCCCCCCGGAGCATGTTGAGGTAGCCGGCCATCAGGGTCGGGAACACGTAGGTGGCCGCCCCCGGCGTGACCTCCCCCAGGTTGGCGCAGAGGATGAAGGGCACGGGGTGCTGCCTGCCGGCGGCGAAGATGTTCTCGGGAAGATCCGGCAGGAACCAGCCGTCCACGGAACTATCCATGAGCCGGAAGTCGCCGGTCCGGATCGAGGCGTCGAGCACCTCCTCCCAGGGCAGGGAGCGGGCCTCTTGCAGCGTGCGCACCCTCAGCTCCCGGAAAATCCGCTCGCCGATCGCTTCCATCTCGGGAAGCGGGCTGCCGGGAAAGAACCCTGCGGCCGCGGTGCCGCTTTCGCAGATAGCCTTGTGGAACAGGCCGCCGGCCAGGGGCGAGACCATCAGGTTGGCCACCTTGGCGCCGCCGCCGGACTGCCCGATGATCGTCACATTCTCCGGATCCCCGCCGAAGGCGGCGATGTTCCCATGGACCCACCGCAGCGCCGCGATCATGTCCAGGTGCATGTAGTTGCCGGAAACGCGGCGCGGGGATTCAGCGGACAGCAGGGGATGAGCCAGCAGCCCGAGGGCCCCCAGGCGCATGCTGACGATGACCAGCACGACCCCGTGGCCGGGCAGGCGGGGACTTTGGCCCAGGAGACTGTTGGCGCCGCCGATCGTGTACCCGCCGCCGTGCAGCCAGACCAGGACCGGAAGGCGCGCCCCCGCGGTCCTGGCGGGGGTGACCACGTTCAGGTAGAGGCAGTCTTCGCTTCCGGAGAGCGGGGGACCATCAAGGCCGCTCTGCGCGGCGTGCGTGCGGAAGTTCGTGCAGTCCAGGACCCCGGGCCAGGGCGAGGCCGGCTGGGGCGGCCGCCACCGCAGGTCCCCCACCGGTGGTGAGGCATACGGTATGCCCCGGTAGCTGCGCAGCAGGTCGGCGGGGTCGCCCGCCAAGGTCCCCGCCACGTATCCGCCGTCGGTGCGGAGCGGCTCCATGGACCGAATGATGCCTACGTAGACCTTGTTGCGCAAGCGCCTCAGACCGTGGCCGGCCAGGTGGTCATGAGGAGGTTCAAGCTCAACCAGGGCCGCTTGGGGAATAGGCGGAGGCTATTAATAGCATTATCTTTCCAGCATGGCAGAGACAGCATCCACCATGTTGGCCCTGGGCACCACCGCCCCCGGGTTCCGCCTTCCGGACACCACAGGAAGGATGGTCCGCCTGGAGGACTTCGCGGGCTCCAGGGCCCTGCTGGTGGTTTTCATGTGCAATCATTGTCCCTACGTGAAGCACGTGCGCCCGCGTTTCGTGGAGCTGGCCAGGGACCTGCAGTCCAGGGGAACGGCCGTGGTGGCCATCAGCGCCAATGACGCCGGCGCCTACCCTGATGACGGCCCGGAGCGCATGGCCGAGGAAGCCAGGACTTTCGGTTTCAGCTTCCCCTACCTGTACGACGAGTCGCAGGAGGCGGCCAAGGCCTACCGCGCCGCCTGCACCCCCGACTTCTTCCTCTTTGACGCGCAGCGCCGCCTGGTCTACCGCGGGCAGATGGACGACAGCCGCCCGGGCAACGGCAAACCCGTGACCGGGAAGGATCTGCTGGAAGCAGCAGAGGCCACCCTTGCGGGGGCCGAGGTGAGCCGTACACAGAGGCCCAGCCTGGGCTGCAACATCAAGTGGAAGCCGGGCAACGAGCCGGACTACTACCGAGCCAAGCCTAGAAGCGCGGGCTGAAGACAGTCGTGGCTATAGCCGCCGGCCTGGATCTGCGCAACCTGCTGTTGCTTTCGGCCGGCCAGGCCCTGGGCAGCGCCGGGGTCTCCATGGTCGTGCTGGTGGGGGGTATTGTCGGTACCCGCCTTGCCCCTTCGCCGGCCTGGTCGACCCTGCCGGTGGCGGCCATGGTGGTCGGGCTGGCCGCCTTCAGCGCCCCGGCCGCCCTGCTTATGAAGCGCATCGGCCGGCGCCCGGGGTTTCTCTTGGGCGCCGCTTTGGCGATGCTGGCGGCCGGCCTCGGGGCCCTGGCCATGGCCCGTGACAGTTTCACCCTGCTGTGCGCGGCCACGGCACTCATCGGCGCCAACGGGGCCTTCGTGAGCCAGTACCGCTTCGCCGCCGCGGAAAGCGCGGATGAGGCACAGGCGGGCAAGGCTGTTTCGCTGGTGCTGGTCGGAGGAGTCGTGGCGGGCCTGCTGGGTCCGGAGCTGGGCAGGCAGGGGAAGGACTGGTTCGCCGCGGCGCCGTTCGCCGGCTCCTTTCTGCTGGCCGCTTTCCTGTACGCGGCCTGCGCGCTGCTGTTGTGCTTCCTGCGCGGGCGCCGTGCCGGGCTGCCGCCCAGCCCCGCGAAGCGGCAACCCGGCGCCCGGCAGCCCGGCGCGGCAGTCCGGCACGGCGCGGCAGCCCGGCACGGCGCGGCACGGCGCGGTCGCTGGCCGCCATTCTACGACAGCCGCAGGCGCTGGCCGCCCTGCTGGCCGGGATTGTTTCCTACGCGGTGATGACCTTCACCATGACCGCGGCCCCGGTGAGCATGCACGTGTTGGACCACCACACCGTAGACCAGGCCGGGTTCGCGATCCAGAGCCACATCGTGGCCATGTACCTGCCGTCGTTCTTCACGGGCTTTTTGCTGGCCCGGCTGGGCCTGGGCCGGGTGATGCTGCTGGGAGTCCTGCTGCTGGCCGGCAGCACCGGCGTATCGCTCCTGGGCAACCAGCTATTCCAGTATTGGACGGCGCTGGTGCTCCTGGGCCTGGGCTGGAACTTCCTGTTCGTGGGCGGGACGACCCTGCTGACGCGGTCGTACAGGCCGGAGGAGCGTTTCCAGGTGCAGGGAGTGAACGATCTTCTGGTGTTCGGCTTTCAGGCCGCCGCCTCCCTGCTCTCGGGCACGGCTCTGTTCGGACTTGGCTGGAAGGCGCTGAACCTGCTCAACCTGCCCTTGCTGGCCCTGATGCTGGCGGTCCTGCTCGCGATGCGGGCCTCCCTGGCGCCGACATCCTTGTCGGGCTCCGCCCGCCGCCCGGTGTAGCGGGCGCATCGCTGCAGCAGTAGTTTGCAGGTGGCCGAGCTGGTTGCCGCTAAGTTGATCCCATTTGCCGCGGCTGCCTTCCTGGCGGCATAAAAAAAAAGAGCGGCCGCCTGATGGGGGCGGCCGCTGGCAGGTCTGACTGCCTAAACGCCGGGCCTCCTCGGGTCCGGCAATCTCGGTTCGTTCTGCATCCAGCACCTCCTGACTCGCATCCACGTCTGAATTTCCGCCAACTGGCGGATCGAAAAAAATAGACCATCCTCCCGGGATGGTCTCGATGCGTTTCGAGCACTCGACGACTCAGCGCTCCCGGGTACGCAACCCCTCTTCAGACCGCGGCGTCGACCGCTAATGCTGCCGCTATTCTACTGGGTGCGGGCGCCCACGTCAAGCAACTGTCGCGGCGGTCGCGTGGGGACCCCGCGCCCAAATCATGGAATCTCCCGGGGGCAGACGGTCGCCCAGTTGTAGTAGACCTTGGTGGAGCGCAACGTCTACTTCTACATCCCCCGGCCGGCTGCCCCGCGGTCATGCGCTGCCTGATCGTGCTGGCGGCTCTGGGGGGCGCCTGTCCGCCTGTGGGGCCTGGAGCTGGGCGGCCTGGCCCTCGCGCTGCTCAGTCTGGTCGGGCTGGCGGTCCTGCTGGTGCGGCGCCTCGCGGTGGCGCGGGTGCGGCGGGCCACCTCGCCGATGGACTGGGTCCTGGAGGCCGTCTTGTTCCTGGAGGTGGCCTGGTAACCGCGGTCCCCTGGGTCCTCTCCCTCCTGAGCTTCCAGCCCGACACAGCTTACATCGTAGAGCCTTCCCTGGCTGGCGAAGCTGCACTTCTTCGGGGCCATTGTACTGATCGCCCTGTTCCCGTTCGGGCGCCTTCTGCACCTGGCCACTTCCAGGCTCTCCTACCTGTTCCGGCCCTATCAGGTCGTGATTTGGCAGCGGAGGAACTGCCGCTCCAGGCGCTGATGCCGCCCGAGAGCCCTGGGTCGTAGGAGGCCGCCTGCTCTCGCGAGGGTGCGAGCAGGGCGGCTATCCAACGGATCACCGGGCCGGGGTACAGCCCCACGCCCAGCATCGCGACGGTCACCAGGACCAGCAGCAGGCTGCTCGCGGGGGCGCGCGGGCTCGGGGGCGGCGGAGGGGACGGCGGCCGGGCGGCAACCGCCAGGACCGGCTCGGAGCCCTCCTCGGCCGGGAGGAATCCGGTCAGGACCACCCCGCAGGTAGTAGTACAGGCCGATGACGCTCGTGACCACCAGGCTCGTCGACAGCAGCCACAGCCGGGCGCGGATACCCGCGGCCAGCAGGTCGACTTGCCGATGAACCCGGCCGTGAGCGGGGATGCCGGCCAGCGATAGCAGGGCCACGACGAGGATGCCCGCCAGCAGCGGCCGCCGGTGCGCCAGGCCGCGCACGTGCGACAGCTCCTGCGGTCCCCTTCCCTCCGTGGCGGGCAGGACCGACAGCGCCCCGAACGCCGCCAGGCTGGTCAGGAAGTAGGCCAGCAGGTAGAAGCTCACGGCCGCCGACCCGACGGCTCCGCCCGGCCAGGAAGGCCACCAGCAGGTAGCCCACGTGGGCGATGGAGGAATACCCCAGCAGGCGCTTGAGGTTGCCCTGCAGCAGGGCCAGCAGATTGCCCGCGAACATCGAGGCCACGGCCAAGATCGTCAGGACCAGGGCCAGGGCGCCAGTGGCGAGCGAAGGCTGCAGGGCCCGCAGCAGCAGGGCGAACATCGACCCCTTCGAAATCGTGGCGATCAGCGCGGCTACCGGCATGGGCGAACCCTGGAAGACGTCCGGGGTCCAGAGGTGGAAAGGCACCAGGGCCAGCTTGAAGCCCAGCCCCACCAGGACCATGGCCAGGCCGGCCCAGGCCAGTGCGCCGAAGGGCCCGCCGGAAGCCAACCCGGCCAGGCGCATGGTGCCCCTTTCATAGTAGATCAGGGCCAGGCCGAAGAGCACGAAGGCCGAGGAAACCCCCGCCAGGACCAGGTACTTCAACCCGGCCTCCAGGGACAAAGGGCGCTCGCGCGGGTAGGCGATCAGGACGAACAGCCCGACGCTGAGCAGCTCCAGGCCCAGGAAAAACGCGGCGAAGTGCCCGGCCCAGGCCAGCACCACGGCGCCCAGCGTGGTCAGGAGCAGAAGCGCGTAGTACTCCTCCTTGGGGAGGGGGCGGGCACGCAGGTAGCCGTACGACAGCAGGACCAGCAGCAGGGCGGCGCCCAGGACCAGGCCGGTGTACAGGAGCGAGAGCCCGTCGGCGAACAGCAGCCCGTGGATTTCCCGGGACCCTGGCGGGCGGAAATCGCCAGGCTGGCCAGAGCCGCAGCCAGGCCGGCAACGGTGACGAGGAACACCCCCCGGTGGCTGCGGCGCACGGCAACTGCCAGCAGCACCGCCACCGCCGTGGCCGCGACCACCGCCAGCGGCAGCAGCGCGAAGTCCGGGAGGCTCACGGCCGGCCTCCGGGCTGCCTGGCATCGAATACGGAGCCCATCTCCCCCTCCGGTCCGGCCTGCGGCGGACATTGGCCTGTGCGACCGACGGGGCGGCCTGGAGAGCGCGCAGGGACGGCGTGGAGAGGTCCAGGACCGCCCGGGGGAACAGCCCCAGCCAGAACAGACCCGCGGCCAGCGAGGCCAGCACCAGGCGCTCGCGCCAGTGCAGCTCCGCCGGCGCCTCCCGCTCCCGCGGGGTCCCGAAGACGGTGCTGCGCAGCAGGCGGACGGTATAGATCGTGGCCAGGATCAGCCCGCCGGAGCAAAGCGCAGCCAGCGGCTGGCTGGCGCGCCAGGCGCCTAGGAGGCTGAGGAACTCCCCGACGAAGTTGCCCAGGCCGGGAAGCCCCAGCGAGGCCATGGAGAAGAACAGCAGAGCCAGGGCCAGGCGGGGCGCCGGGCCCCAGAACCCGCCCATGCGCCCGAGATCCCGGGTGTGCATCCGGTCCTGGACCGACCCGGCCAGGATGAACAGCGCCCCGGTGGCCAGCCCGTGGGCCAACATCCCCACGACCGCCCCCTGCAGAGCCACCAGGCTGCGCAGGCCGATTCCCAGCAGCACGAAACCCATGTGGCTGATGCTGGTGTAGGCCACCAGGCGCTTCAAGTCGTTCTGTCCCGAGGCCATGAACGCGCCGTACAGGATGCCGGCCACGGCCAGAACCAGCAGCACGGGGGACAGACCGGGCGCTTGCGGAGGGGAACAGGGGCAGCGCGAAGCGCAGCAGGCCGTAGGCCCCGGTCTTCAGCAGCAGGCCGGCCAGGAGCACGCTGCCGGCGGTGGGCGCCTGGGTGTGGGCGTCCGGCAGCCAGGGGTGCAGGGGCACCGCCGGCAGCTTGACGGCGAAGGCGGCGACGAAGCCCAGCAGGATCCAGCGCTCGGCCCCGGGGGCCAGAGCGCCGTGCCTGCCAGCTTCACGCGACGTCGAAGGTGTACTCGCCCGCGGCCCGGCCGTGCAGGAAGTACAGGGCCAGGATGGCGGCCAGCATGGCCAGGCCGCCGCGCCTGGGTGAAAAGGAAGAACTTCAGGGCCGCGGCCTGGCGGCGCTCGTGCCCCCACAGCGGATAAGGAAGTACATGGGCACCAGCATCAGCTCCCAGAAAAAGTAGAACAGGAACAGGTCCAGGGCCAGGAACACGCCCAGGATCCCCGCCAGCGCCAGCAGGAGGTTGAAGTAGTAGAAGCCCGGCTGGCGCTGAATGTTGCCCCAGGAGACGCCCACGCAGGCCAGGCCCAGCAGCCCCGTCAGCAGCACCAGCAGCAGGCTGAGGCCGTCCAGGGCCAGGTGGAAGCCGATGCCGAAAGCCGGGATCCAGGGCAGGTTCAGCTCCTGGATCCACGGCCCCCGCCTCCGGCGGCCAGCGCGGCGGACAGCTCGGGGCATGGACCGCCCACAGCCGGATGGCCAGGGCCAGGACGGCCGTGGGCGCGGCCAGGGCCAACCAGCGGATGCCCCGGGGGGCGACCCTGCCCAGCAGGGCGCACAGCAGGGCCGCGGTCAGCGGGATGCCGATCAGCGCGGACAGGCTCACTTGGTACCCTCATAGCACCGCCATCACGGCCAGCAGCACCGCCGCGCCCAGGGCCAGGGCCAGCAAGTAACGGCGCAGACAGCCCGCCCTGCCAGAGGCTGAAGAGGCGGTGCAGCAGGCGGGTGACAGCCGGCCACCAGGTCGTAGAGCCGGTCCACCACGTCCTCGCGGGCCCAATCCACCAGGCGCAGGAAGGGGCGGACCAGCAGGACCCGGTACAGGGCGTCAAAGCCCCACCCGGCCTGCCAGAAGCCGTCACCCCGGCCACCAGGGCCCCCGGGGCGCGCCCGCGGCGCCGCCAGGCGAGCCAGGCCAAACCCAGGCCGGCCAGACCCGCCACGTCGGAGGGGATCAGCAGCAGGAGCTCCGTGGAAATCGTGTTCGGCCGGCGGGCCGGGCAACGCCGTACCCAGCAGGCCGCTGAGCAGGCGGATCTCCCCCAGGAATTTGGGGGTCTCCACGTACCCCAGCAGAGCCGCGGGCACGGCCAGTACCAGCAGGGGGATCAGGATCGCCGCCCCGCCTTCGCGGGGAGCCCCCCCACGGGCCGCTGCCTTTTGCGGCGGGCCCAGGAACACCAGGAAGAGCATGCGGAAGGTGTAGGCGGAGGTGAGCATCACCCCGACCACGGCGCACCCCACAGCCAGATGCCCGCCCGCGGGCTCTCGTACACGGCGTACAGGATCCAGTCCTTGGAGAAGAAGCCGGCCGTGAGCGGCGGCAGGGCGGCCATGGACAGGCAGGCCACCAGGAAGGTCCAGAAGCTGACCGGGAGGCGCCGCCACAGCCCGCCCATGCGCAGCATGTCCTGCTCCCCGTCCAGGGCGTGGATCACCACCCCGGCGGACAGGAACAGGAGAGCCTTGAAGAAGGCGTGGGTGGCGAAGTGGAAGATCGCCGGCTGCCAGGCCTGCACCCCCAGGGCCAGGAACATGTAGCCGATCTGGCTCATCGTAGAGTAGGCCAGGGCGCGCTTGAGGTCCCGCTGGGCCAGGGCGCTCGTGCCGGCCAGCAGGATCGTGGCCGCGCCGATGACGGCCACCGCGAAGCACACCTGCGGGGCCAGGGTGAACACGGCCCAGGTGCGGGCGATCAGGTACACCCCGGCCGTGACCATGGTGGCCGCGTGGATCAGCGCGCTCACGGGGGTGGGGCCGGCCATGGCGTCGGGCAGCCAGGTCTCACAATGGC
>CAVTQG010000004.1:0-120385 GCA_963736785.1 uncultured Spirochaetota bacterium
ATGTACCTATCGTTCGCGCAAGTATTCAAATTGCATTTTAACAAAAATTGGAAAAACAAATTGACAAATATCGTTTTTCCGCCAATGATCCTCCAGGGTGCCACGGTTGCGGGCACCTGCTTTGCCTGGAGGTGATCATGGATACGGAAGCCCGATTGCGCGAGCTGGAGCAGAAACGCCGCGAGCTGGGTTCTGGCGGCGGTGCCGACAAGATCGCCAAGCAGCACCAGCAGGGCAAGCTGACCGCCTGGGAGCGCGTCCAGCGGCTGACCGACGAAGGCTCCTTCCTGGAGTTCGACGAGTTCGTGCGCTGCCGCTCCGGCTGTTTCGGCCTGGACCACCAGGTCATTCCCAGGGACGGCGTCATCACCGGGGTGGGCACGATCAACGGCCGGCGGGTCGCCTTGTACAGCCAGGACTTCACGGTGCTCGGCGGGTCCCTAGGCGAGATGCACGCGCAGAAGATCGTCAAGGTCATGGACCTGGCCATGAAGCTGGGCATCCCCTTCGTCGGGTTGAACGACTCCGGCGGGGCGCGTATCCAGGAGGGCATCGACTCGCTGTACGGCTACGGGGAGATCTTCTACCGCAACACGCGTGCCTCCGGGGTGATCCCGCAGATTGCCGTAAACCTGGGGCCCACCGCGGGAGGCGCGGTCTACTCCCCGGCGATAATGGACTTCGTGATCATGAGCGAGCAGGCCACGATGTACATCACCGGCCCCAACGTAGTGAAGGCGGTGATGGGGGAAGAGGTCTCCCACGGCGAGCTGGGCGGCGGCGCGGTGCACAACCAGCAAAGCGGCGTGGCCCATTTCCTGGCCGAGAGCGACGAGGCAGCCATCCAGACGGCGCGGCGCCTGCTCTCCTACCTGCCGGACAATTACCTGCACGAGCCGCCCAGGCTGGAGAGCGGCGCCCTGGCCGCGGACCCCGCGCTGCGCACCGCCGTTCCCGCCGACCCCAACAAGGCTTATGACGTGCACGCGGTCATCGAGCGCATCGTGGACGGCGGCGAGTTCCTGGAGGTGCAGAGCCTGTTCGCCCAGAACATCGTGGTGGGCTTCGGGCGCGTCGCGGGCCGGGTCGTTGGCCTGATCGCCAACCAGGCCCGTCACCTGGCCGGCGTGCTGGATATCAATTCGGCGGACAAGGCGGCCCGCTTTGTGCGCTTCTGCGACTCCTTCAATATCCCCCTGCTCACGCTGACGGATTGCCCGGGCTACCTGCCCGGCACCCAGCAGGAGCACGGGGGAGTCATCCGGCACGGCGCCAAGCTGCTGTTCGCCTATTCCGAGGCTACGGTCCCGAAGGTCACCCTGATCCTGCGCAAGGCCTACGGGGGCGCCTACATCGCCATGTGCTCGCGGCCCCTGGGCGCCGACATGGTTTTCGCCTATCCCACCGCGGAGATCGCCGTCATGGGCGCGGAGGGCGCGGCGGAGATCATCTTCAAGAAGGAGATCGCCTCGGCTGGCGACCCCGGTGCGGCGCGGCTGGAGAAGATTCAGGAATACCGGGAGCAGTTCTCCAATCCTTACCGGGCCGCGGAGCGCGGTTTCGTGGACGCGGTCATCGACCCGGCCGACACCCGCCCCACAATTGCCCGAGCGCTGGAGCTGCTGCGCAGCAAGTCCGAAAACCCGCCGGAAAAGCGGCACGGGAACATTCCGTTATAGGAGGACCCTCCATGTTGAACCTACTTGGGGAGGGCGCCAAGTTCAGCCTGATCGCCCAATCCATGGTGTTCCTGGTGCTGTTCCTGCTGGCCCTGGCCATCCTGGTGATGAAGTTCATCTTCTACAGACCGGCCAAGGGCGGCGCTGCCCAAAGCCTGGAACCCGCAAGCCCGGGGGATGAGCTGCCAGGGGAGCCGGAGGACGTGATCAAGGTCGCCGCCATCGCCGCCGCCTTGGAAATGCACAGCCAGGCAGGAACCGCGGAACCGCCGCCGATCGTGGGGCAGGAAGGTCCTTGGGCGCCCGCAGCGCAGCAGGTGCGGGCGGTGATGTCGCAGAGCAAGTCCAGGAGGTGGAGCCATGGTTAAGAAATACCGCGTCACGGTGTCAGGGCAGGCCTACGAGGTCGAGGTGGAGGATCTAGGCTCGGGCGGAGCCGCGGTGCGCTCGGCCGAGAGGGTGGCGCCGCAGGCGGCCGCGCCCGCTCCGGCTGCCCCGACCGCGTCGGCCTCCCCGAAGGCCCCAGCGCACGCGGCGGCAACCGCGCCTTCGGCCCCGCGCCCCGCAGCCAAGGGCGGGGTCGTCAACTCGCCGCTTCCCGGCAAGGTGCTCTCGGTGAAGGCCCAGGTCGGACAGAAGGTCAAGCGCGGGGACCTGCTCCTGGTGATCGAGGCCATGAAAATGGAGAATGAGATCTTCGCCGCCGATGCGGGCACGGTGCGCAAAGTGCACGTTACCTCCGGGCAAAGCGTGGAGACCGGAGACCTGCTGGCGGAGCTCGCCCCGGGAGACTGAAATGCTGGAGAACTTCGTCCACCTGTTCACGATGAGCGCTTTCACGGCGATCAGCTACAAGCAGGCGATCATGATCGGCGTCGGCTTGCTGCTGGAGTACCTGGCGATCAAGAAGAACTTCGAGCCCTTGCTGCTGATGCCCATCGGCTTCGGCTGCATCCTCACCAACTTGCCGCTGGCCGGATTCACCAACGCGCCAGCTGGAGTCATGCCGGGGGGGTTGTTCTACTACTTCTACAAGGTCGGGCTGGAGACCGAGGTTTTTCCCATCCTCATTTTCATGGGCCTGGGGGCGCTGACCGATTTCGGGCCGCTGATCGCCAATCCCTGGACCATCCTGATGGGCGCGGCCGCCCAGTTTGGGGTGTTCATCGCGCTGCTCATGGCGCTGGCCCTGGGGTTCAACATCCAGGAGGCCGCCTCCATCGGCATCATCGGGGGGGCCGACGGGCCTACCGCCATCTACACCACGGTCAAGCTGGCCCCGCACCTGCTGGGTCCGATCGCCGTGGCCTGCTACAGCTACATGTCGCTGGTGCCGCTGATCCAGCCGCCCATCATGCGCGCCCTGACCACCAAAAAGGAACGGGCGGTCCAGATGACCCAGCTGCGGCCGGTCACGAAGACCGAGAAGATCCTGTTCCCGATCGTCGTGGCCATCCTGGTGAGCCTCATGTTCCCGGCGGTGGCACCGATCATCGGCATCCTGATGCTCGGCAACCTGTTCCGGGAAACCGGCATCGTAGAAAGGCTGAAGAACACCGCGGCCAACGAGCTGATCAACATCGTCACGATTTTCTTGGCCTCAACGGTGGGCTCCACCATGACCGCGGAGAATTTTCTTACCCCGAGGACTCTCGGCATCATCGCCATGGGCCTGGTGGCCTTCGCCGGCGGCACCGCGGGCGGGGTACTGCTGGGCAAGCTGTTCTACGTCTTAAGCGGTGGCAAGATCAACCCGCTGATCGGCTCGGCGGGGGTTTCGGCGGTGCCCATGGCCGCGCGCGTTTCCCAGAAGGAAGGCCAGCGGGAGAACCCCGGCAACTTCCTGCTGATGCACGCGATGGGACCCAACGTGGCGGGGGTCATCGGCACGGCGGTGGCCGCCGGGGTCATGATCCAGATCCTCGGCAAGTGACATCCGGGCCGCATGTGGCGGCCCGGTTTATCTTAGTCCTGCTCCTCGCGGCGCGGCTCGCCCTGGAACAGCGCCTTCAGAAAACGGACAAAGTGGGTGATTCCGCCGATCAGCGTGCCCACCAGCCCGATATACAGCACGATGCGGAAAACCAGGTTGAGCCATTCCCCCGGGCTGGAGGAGAAGTCCACGGGGAACACCCGCACGATCCAGACCAGGGCCACGATGCTCACCAGGCTGAACACCGTCTGGATCAGGTAGTGGAAGAACAGCGGGTGGAAGAAGATCAGCACCAGGTTCAGGACGATCTGGACGATGAGGGACATGTTGATCGCCCAGAGCACCTCCGAGTAGCTGTCCAGCAGGAACCAGGGCTTCCAGAGGGGAAGCTGGTTCATCACCCACAGGAAAACGGCGTTGAATACGGCGGAGGCGATGTAGCCGCCGGGGTTGTTCGGGCGCGATGAGTGGCTCATGCGGATGTAACATCCGAAACCGCGAAAACTGTCCCATCTTTTTCATAAAGCCCCTTTCTCGATGAGCTCCCGGTACCAGAAAGCGCTTCGTTTCCAGGTTCGTTTCATGGTTTGCCGATCCACCGCGACCAGGCCGAAGGGACGGGAGTAGCCGAAGCTCCACTCGAAGCCGTCCAACAGCGCCCAGGGGAAGTAGCCGCGCAGGCGCACCCCGTCGCGCCAGGCCCGGTGCGCTTCCACCAGGTGCTGCTCCAGAAAGGAAATACGTTCCCGGTCCTCGACGATGCCTTCCTCCGACGGCGCATCCTCGAACGCCGCGCCGTTGGCCGTAACCAGCAGCTCGGGGTGGTCATAGTCCCGATCCAGGCGCAGAAGGAGCTCGCGCAGGCCCTCGGGGCGGATCTCCCAGCCGGTCGCGGTCCGCGGCAGCCCCTCGGGACTGGACGAAAGAGAAAAGGGAGTCGCGGTCCGCCGGCCGGCCCACCCTCCGGCAGGTGTAATAGTTCACTCCCAGGAAATCAGGCCGCGCGGCGGCAAACGCTTCGAGATCCTCGGCGCGCAAGTCCCACCGCGGGTGCCTGGCGGTGTACACCTGCAGGAGCTCCTCCGGGTAGCGCCCGCGAAGCAGAGGGTCCAGGAACCAGCGGTTCAGGTAGCAGTCCGCCCAAAAGGCGGCCTCCTCGTCCTCGGGGGTGGCAGGCAGGGCCGGGGAAAGGCCCAGGGCCATTCCAAATTGGGAGCCGGGGCGGCGCATGGAAGCGCAGGCCTGGAGCGCCAGGGCGTGGGAAAGCAGCAGCACGTGCGCCGCTTCGACCGCCGCCTCCTCGTCGCGCACGCCGGGGGCCAGGGAGCCGCTGCCGTAGCCGTGGAATGCGGAAGCCCAGGGGTCGTGGTGGGTGACCCAAAGCCCGATCCGGTCGCCCAGCGCGCGGTAGGCGATGGCGGCATGGTCGGCGAAACGCCGCGCCGTGTCCCGGTTCGGCCAACCGCCAGCTTCCTCCAGGGCCTCGGGCAGGTCCCAGTGGTACAGCACGGCCAGGGGGCGGATGCCGGCGGAAAGCAGGGAGTCGGTCACCCGCTCGTAATGGTCCAGCCCCGCGGCCTGGACCCGCGCCCAGGAGATGGAGAATCGATAGGAGTTCACCCCGAGGCGCTGCAGGATTTCCAGGTCCTGGTCCCAGCGGCCCACCTGGTCGCAACCCTGCTTGGCCGTGGCGCCGTCGCGCACGGCTCCGGGCTTTCGGCAAAAGGGCTCCCAGATCGTTTCGGCCCGGCCCCCGGCCTCGCCTTCCACGCAGTGCGCGGCGCCGGAGATGCCCCAAAGGAAGTCCGCCGGAAAAGTTGCGTCAGCCATGCTTCACTCCTGAGCCTTCAGCCTGCGGGCCAGGCCCGTAAAGCGGGACTGGGCTCCGGCCTTGGAAAGCGCGATGTGCAGTGCCCGGCGCGTGCCCACCAGGACCACCAGCCGCCGGCCGCGGGTGACCGCCGTGTACAGGAGATTGCGCTGCAGCAGCACGTAATGCTGGGTCATGACCGGGAGCACCACGGCGGGAAACTCGCCTCCCTGGGCCTTGTGCACGGACACGGCGTAGGCCAGGGCGATCTCGTCCAGCTCCGCCAGCTCGTAGCGCACGGGGCGGCCGTCGAAAAGGATCTCCGCCTCCTGGCTTTCCGGGTCCAGGGAGCGGATGCGTCCGATGTCGCCATTGAAAACCTCTTTTTCATAGTCGTTGCGCAGCTGCAGCACCTTGTCGCCGGCGCACAGGCGCCGCGGCCCTCGCTGGACGCCTGTCGCGCCGGGGTTCAGCGCAGCCTGCAGCAGGCGGTTGAGGTTCTCCACGCCGACCTCGCCCTTGTGCATGGGCGAGAGCACCTGAATGTCCTCCAGCGGGTCCAACCCGAAGCGGCGGGGGATGCGTTCGGTCACCAGCTGCAAGATGATCTCGGCGGCCTTCTGCGGGGAATCCTGCTCGATAAGATAGAAGTCTTCCCCGTCCCCCTCCGGCATTTGGCCCGCGCGGATGCGGTGCGCGTTGGTCACGATGCGACTGGCCGCGGCCTGGCGGTAGATGTGGGTCAGCTCCCGGACGGCCACCCGGCCGGAGGAGATCAGGTCCCGCAGCACGTTGCCCGCCCCGACCGAAGGCAGCTGGTCCGCGTCGCCGACCAGCAGCAGGCCGGAGGTGGAAGGCAGCGCGCGCAACAGCTGGTACATCAGCAGGGTGTCCACCATGGAAGTCTCGTCCACGATCAGCAGGTCGCAGTCCAGGGGCTCGGCCGGCCCCTTGCGAAAGCCCCCGGTCCGCCGGTCGAACTCCAGCAGGCGATGGATGGTCCGCGCTGGAAGGGCGCTGGACTCCTCCAGGCGCTTGGCCGCGCGGCCGGTGGGGGCGGCCAGCAGCACCCGTCGGTCGGACAGGGCCGCCACCAGGGCCCGCAGGATCGTGGTCTTGCCCGTGCCGGGCCCTCCGGTGAGGACCAGCACTTTCTCGCGCAGGGCCGCGGCCAGGGCTTCGGCCTGCGGCGGGTCCAGCGTGAGGTCCAGGCGGGCTTGGGCCCGGGTGATGTCCTTTTCAGGTTCGGAGGACAGCGCGGCGCGCGGGGCGGAGGCCAGGCGGTGAAGCAGCAGGGCGATTCCGGCCTCGGCGGCGTGCAGGGCGGGGAGGTACACGGCGCCCGCCTCCACGACGACCCGTCCCCCGGAAGCCAGCTCCCGCACGCTGTCCGCCAGGTGCTCCTCCGGCAGCTCCAGCAGGACGGCGGCGCGCCGGACCAGCTCGGCCTGCGGCAGGCAGGTATGCCCTTCGGCCTGGCCCAAGGCGAACAGCAAGCCGGCCTGGCAGCGCGCGGGGGCGTCGCGGGCCAGGCCCAGGCTGGCGGCCACGCGGTCGGCCGTGCGGAAGCCGATGCCGTATACCTCTTCGGCCAGGCGGTAGGGATTCTCGCGGATGCGCTCGACCGTTTCGGCGCCGTACTGGCGGTAGATCCGCCAGGCGTTGGCCGTGCCGATGTCGTGGGATTGCAGGAACAGCATCACGTCCCGCAGGCCGCGCTGGGCCTTCCAGGCCTCGCTCAGGGCTGCGAGGCGCGAAGGGCCGATTCCGGGCACTGCCGATAGGAGGCGCGGCTCCTCCTCGATCACCCGCAGGGAATCGGTTCCGAAACGGGCTACAATGCGCCGGGCCAGCTCGGGACCGATGCCCTTGACCAGACCAGAGCCCAGGTAGCGCTCGATGCCCTCGGAGGTGGCCGGCGATACGGAGCGGCTGGCCTCGATGCGGAACTGGCGGCCGAAGCGCGGGTGATTCTGCCAATCTCCCGTGAGCTGCAGCGTCTGCCCCACGACCGGGTCGTGCAGCGTGCCGACCACGGTGACCTGGCCGGGCAGGCCGGCCACCTGCAGGCGGGCCACGCTGTAGCCGGTCTGCTCGTTGCGGTAGGTGAGGGTTTCCAGGGTGCCTTCCAGCTCGACGCTCATGGGCTCTGCCGATGAGTATAGGAAGGCGCGGCGGAGGCGATCAAGGCCTGGACGCTCCGGCCTCCAGCGGGTATGGTAGGCGCGTTGGACAGGGAGTTGCGAAGCCTGCTCTCCGGCGTGGAGAAGCCGGGCCGGTACGTCGGCGGGGAATACGGGGCGATAGCCCCGGAGGGCGCGCAGGCCCCGGAGGGGCGCGCCCGGAGGGCGCGTTGCCCCGTGACGGTGCGGGCCTGCTGCGGGTGGTCATCTCCTATCCGGACCTCTATGAGATCGGCATGTCCAACTTGGCGGTGCATCTGATCTACCGCCTGCTCAATTCCCTGTCCGGGGTGTCCTGCGAGCGGGTATTCGCTCCCGCCGGCGATTTCGAAGCGGGCTTGAGGGCGCGCGACCGGCCGCTGGGCTCGCTGGAAACCGGCAGCCCCTTGCGCTGCTTCGACATCGTGGGCTTCTCGGTGGGCTACGAGCTCACTTTCACCAATCTGCTGAATATCCTGGAGCTGGGGGGCGTGGCGCCGCGCCGCTCCGAACGCGGGGAGGGCCAGCCGCTGGTGGTGGCCGGCGGCCCGGCCGTCACCAACCCCGCGCCCTTCGGCCCGTTCGTGGACGGGATCTTCATCGGGGAGATCGAAGGGGAGGCGGTCGCTTTATTCGAGAAGCTCGCGTACCTGAAGCGCCGGGGAGCCTCGCGGGCGGATCTGGCGGAGCAGCTTCAGGCCGCGCCCTACGTGTGGACGGCGGAAAAAGGGACTCCGGCCCGCCGCGTGCTGTGGACCGGCTTCGGGGAGCCCTCTTCCGGGTCCGACCCCGTGGGGCCTTTCCAGGTGCCCTTCCCGGTGCCTTCCCTGCGCACCGTGCAGGACCATGGGGTGGTGGAGATCATGCGCGGCTGCCCCAACGGCTGCCGCTTCTGCCACGCCGGCAACTTCTACCGCCCTTTCCGCATGAAGGAGCCGATCCGCATCGCCCGGGAGGTGGACGAGCTGGTCTTCGGCTGCGGCTACCGCGAGATCACGCTGGCCTCCTTGTCCACCGGGGACTACCCGGGCATAGCCGGGCTGGTCCGGGCCCTGACCCGCCGGCATAGCCGCCGCCAGGTGTCCTTCGCCCTGCCGTCGCTGCGCATCGATTCCCTGGGCCTGGAGCTTCTCTCCGAGATTTCCGCGGTGCGCAAGAGCGGGCTGACCTTCGCCGTGGAAACCCCGGTGGAGGAATGGCAGCGCGGGATCAACAAGCTGGCGCCCCTGGAGCGGACCCTCCAGATCATGGAGGAAGCGCGCGCCCGCGGCTGGCGGGCCGCCAAGTTCTACTTCATGGTCGGACTGCCGGTGGCCGGCGGCAGGGAGGAGACGCCGGCAATCGTCGATTTTCTGCTGGAGATGCGCCGGCGCTCGCGCATGGAGCTGGCGGCCAACCTCGGCGTGTTCATCCCCAAGCCACATACGGCCTTCCAGTGGGCCGGGCAGCTCACCGAGCAGCAGGCCGTGGAGCGCATCATGCCGGCCAAGCGCGAGCTGGCCGGGAAGGGGGTAAAGATCCGCTACCAAGCCCCCTTCCTCGCTCTCTTGGAGGGCATGATCAGCCGCGGCGACGAGCGGGTGGGGGAGCTGGTCTGGCGGGCCTTCCGCCTGGGGGCGCGCTTCGACTCCTGGGAGGACCTGGTCCGCCGGGACCTCTGGCGGCAGGTGCTGGAAGAGGCGGGCTGGGACGTGGAAGCCGAAACCTGCCGGTCCGCGCGAACCAGGAGTCGCCCTTGCCCTGGGACGGCGTCCGGCTGGGCGTCAGCACGGCGTTTCTGCTGCGGGAATACCGCCGTTCGCTGGCGGGGGAGCCGACCGGCCCCTGCACGGCGGCCTGTGCGCGAGCCCTGCGGGGTCTGCGGCGGAGAGACCCAGCCGCGTGACGCGGTACGGCCCCTGCCCGGATGATGTGCTCGACCCGGCCGCGAGCGGCCACGACCGCCACGACCGCGGCGCCGGGCAAGGCGCCGGCGGCAGGCCCCGCTCGACGCGTGCTGTTCAGCTTCCGAAAGTTCGGCCCGGCGGCCTACCTGGGACACCTGGATATCCTGGGCGTCCTGGAGCGGTCCTTCCTGCGGGCCGGATACGAGCCGGCCTTCACGCAGGGCTTCAATCCCAAGCCGCGCCTGGAGTTCGCCCACCCCCTCCCGCTGGGCGTCGAGTCCGAGGAGGAGGTGGCGATGATCGCGCTGCTGGACTTCGACGGCCCCGAGGCCTTTCGCGACCGGCTGGACCGGGCCCTGCCGCCGGGACTGCGCTGCGCGGCGGTCAAGGCGCTGCCCGCTCCTCGGCCCGCAGATCCGCAGGCCCTCGCCCATGGCCCTGTACTGGGGCGCGGATTACCGGATCCTGGACGAAGGCATGGGCCTGCTCGGCGGGCTGGGCGGGAGGGCCGGCGGGGCACTGGACCGTGCTGGAAGCGGGGACCCGGCCGGCTGCGGGTGCGGGTGCCGGCCTCGGCCAGGCCCTCGAACATCCTGCGCCTGTTGGAGATCGCCGGCTGCGCGGATCCGTTGTCGCGCGGGCTCTTCGGTGATCCGGGAGCGCTGCTGGGCGAAGGCCCGGCTCACGGATGTCGGCGCGAAGGCCGGCCAGGAGGCCGGGTTGCACCCCGCCATGGATGCGGCGCGAAGCCCGCTCGCGGCGCCGCGGGCGAGCCGGTCTCCTACTTCGAGCTGGACCTGCCGTCCTGAGCCTTGATCTGGTTCCAGATGTCGTCCATGCGCTCCAGCCCGGCCTCCTGCGGCTTCAGGCCCACGCGCCTGCAGCCGGGCCTCCAGCTCCTGGAACCGGGCGATGAACTTCTGGTTGGTGCCGTTCAGGGCCAGGGTGGGATCCACACCCAGCAGACGTCCCAGATTGACGGCGGTGAAAAGCAGGTCCCCCAGCTCGGACTCCACCCGCCGGGGGTCCTGCCGCTCGTGCGCCTCCCGCAGCTCGGCCAGCTCCTCCTGCATCTTCTCCCAGACCGGGCCGGGCTCGGCCCAGTCGAAGCCCACCTTGGAGACCTTCTGCTGGATCTCGTAGGCCCGCTCCAGCGGGGGCAGGGTGCGCGGCACCCGCTCCAGGGCCGAGTGCTTCGGCTTCTTGCCCTCCACGTTCTCCTTGATGTGGTTCCACTGCTCCAGCACCTCGTCCGGGGGTGTCCTTGCGGGGGCCGCCGAACACGTGGGGGTGCCGGCGGACCAGCTTGGCGCAGATGTGCTCCAGCACCTCGGCGACCCGGAAGCGGCCCTCCTGCTCCTTCATGTAGGCGATCATCGTGGCCACCAGGAGCAGGTCGCCGAGCTCCTCGCGCAGGTTCTCGTCGTCGCCCTCCTCGATGGCGCTGATGGCCTCGTAGGCCTCCTCGATCAGGTTGCCGCGCAGCGTGCCGGGGTCCTGCGCCCGGTCCCAGGGGCAGCCGTCCGGCGCGCGCAGGCGGCGCACGATGTCCAGCAGACGGTCGAAACCGGTCGGCTCCATGTCTCTTCTCCTTATTGATCCAGCGCCGCCAGGCGCTCGTTGACCTGCTCCAGGCGCTTCTCCAGGCGCCGGATCGTGCGCGTGAGGTGCGCCCGCTCGGCTTGCAGCGCCTCAAGCGTTTCATCCTCCGGCGCCGGCCGGGCGAAGCCCGACAGGGAGGTCGGCGCGAAGGCCATCTCCTTGACCGTGTCGTGGCTCTCGCCCGTCCAGCAGGGCCTGCTGGGCCCTGCTGCGCAGCTCCGGGTCGCGGACGCGGGCCACCAGCTTCATGTTCTCGGGGCCCAGGCGCGGGTCCAGGTCCAGGAGGTGGGACTTCACCGCGGCGTCCGCGCCGGGCCTGGGCAGCGCCAGCACGCGGTCCAGGTAGTCGGTGTAGCTGGCGTGGTGCTTCTCGCACAGCTCCTGGGCCTCGGACAGCAGGCGCCCCAGCTCCTTCAGCAGGGACCCGTTGGGGGCGATGACCTTCTCCTTGATCCGCGCGGTCAGGCGGCGGAAGTCCTCGATCTCGTCGAAGGGGCTGCGGTACAGCCCGGCCCGCTCGGCGTCGGCCAGCAGGCCGTGGAACAGGCTCCAGAAGCGCGTGGTGTGGGTGCGGGCCGAGCGCGGCGCCGGCGGGGTGGAGAACTGCAGGTGGTGGGCGTACTCGTGCAGGGCCGTGTACACCAGCTCGTTGTCGGTGGTGAAGTTGCGGTTGTGCAGGACGATCTCGCGCTTCTCGGGCTTGTACAGCCCGTGCACCTTGCGGCTCTTCCTGCCCGACAGCACGACCTGGAAGGGCGCGGGGGCGGGCCGCACGCGCTCCAGGAGGCTCTTCACTTGCTCGTTGTTCATGGGCCGGCCTCCGGACACGGTACTATGTCATAAGAACCGGCTTTTTGATAGATTCTAGAAAGCGATGAACACTTTCGGCAGGTATTTCCGCGTCACCACCTGGGGGGAGTCGCACGGCCCGGCCATCGGGGCCGTGATCGACGGCTGCCCGCCCGGGCTGCCGCTGGAGGCCGCGGAGATCCAGCGCGAGCTGGACCGGCGCAAGCCGGGGCAGAGCGAGCTCACCTCGCCGCGCCAGGAGCAGGACAGCGTGCAGATCCTCTCCGGCGTGTTCGAGGGCCGCACCCTGGGCACCCCCATCAGCCTGGTCATCTGGAACCGGGACCAGCGCTCCGCCGACTACGCGAGCCTGGCGGACGTCTACCGCCCGGGCCACGCGGACTTCACCTACCAGGGCAAGTACGGCCGGCGGGACTACCGCGGCGGCGGGCGCTCCTCGGGGCGGGAGACGGCGGGCAGGGTGGCCGCCGGCGCGGTGGCGCGCAAGCTGCTGGCCGGGCAGAGCATCCACGTGCTGGCCTTCGCCCGCGCCATCGGCGGGGTCGGCCTCAGCGCCGAGGAGGTGGGGGAGCTAACCGGCGGGGAGCCGCCGGCCGACCCGGAGGCCCTGCGCGAGCGCATCTACGCCTCGCCGGTGCGCTGCCCTCACCCGCGGGCCGAAGCCGGCATGCAGGAGGCCATCCGCCGCGCGGCCGAGGAGAAGGACTCCCTCGGGGGCGTGGTGGAGGTGCGGGCCTACGGCCTGCCGGTCGGGCTGGGGGAGCCGGTGTTCCACAAGCTCGGGGCGCGCGTCGGGCCAGGCGGTGCTGTCCATAGGGGCGGTCAAGGGCATCGAGTTCGGCGAGGGCTTCCGCCTGGCCGACCTGCGCGGCAGCCAGGCCAACGACCTTTTCGCCCGCGGACGCGCGGGGCGGGGTGGTCCCGGCCACCAACCGCGCGGGGGGCATGGCCGGAGGCATCTCCACGGGCCTGCCGCTGGTCTGCCGGGCGGTGGTCAAGCCCACCTCCTCCATCGGCAAGGCCCAGGACACCGTGGACGCCCGCGGCCGGCCCGTGTCCCTGGTCGTGGAGGGCCGGCACGACCCCTGCATCGTGCTGCGGGTGGTGCCGGTGGTCGAGCACATGGTCAACCTGGCGCTGCTCGACCTGCTGCTGGCGCACGGGGCCCTGCGCCTGCCGGGAGGGGAGAGCCATGAATGAGCTGGTTCCGAGAGGCGAGCTGGTCAAGCAGGGCTGGAGAGGCTTCGGCGGCGTGGCCGGAGGCGTCGCGCTGCTCGTGCTGAAGGGCATTTCCAGGGCGGGCTTCTGGCCGGGCCTGGTGGCCGGCGCCTTCCTGCTCATCGTCGGCCTGGGCATCGGCTCCTCGCGGGAGGACCGCGCGGCCGGGGCGGTCGTCGCGGCGGTCGGGGCGGCCACCGTGGTCGCCTCGATCCCCGCGCTGGGCGGCCTGCGCTGGCTGATGACGGTCGCCGGGATCGCCCTGATCGCGGCCGGGGCCTGGTCCCTGGCCAGGTTTTTCATCAATCTGCGCAAGCGGTAGCGGATGAAGCGCTACTGGCTGGAGACCTACGGCTGCCAGATGAACAAGGCCGAGTCCGGCTCCCTGGAGCTCGGCCTGCGGGAGAGGGGCTGGCAGCCGGCGGGCGACATCGACGAGGCGGAGCTGGTCATCCTCAACACCTGCTCGGTGCGGGCCACCGCCGAGGAGCGGGTCTGGGGGCGCCTGGGCTTCTTCAAGGCCCAGAAGGCCCGGGCCGCCCGCCGGGGCCGCCGCCTGCGCGTGGTGCTGCTGGGCTGCATGGGCGAGCGGCTGAAGAGCGGAGCTCCTCGCGCAGGCGCCGCACGTGGACGTGCTGGCGGGCACCTTCCAGAAGCACCTGCTGCTGGAGGCCCTGGAGGAGGACCCGCGGGCGGAGGGGGGAGGGGGCTTTCCCTGACCGGGCGGGAGCCGTACCGCTTCGCGCCGCGCCATTCCCCAGGGGAGCCGGGGGAGTTCCGCGCCTTCCTGCCGATCATGCACGGCTGCGACAACTACTGCGCTTACTGCATCGTGCCCTACGTGCGCGGGCCGGAGGTCTCCCGCGATCCGGCGGGCATCCTGGCGGAGCTGGCGGAGCTGAGGGCCGGAGGGGTCAGGGAGATCACCCTTCTGGGCCAGAACGTCAACTCCTACCGCCGGGGCGGGCTGGATTTCCCGGGGCTCCTGGAGCGCCTCCTGCCGGAGCTGCCGCAGTCTCCCGAGCCGGCCTGGCTGCGCTTCCTGACCTCCCACCCCAAGGACCTGAGCCCGCGCCTGGTGGGCCTGCTGGCCAACGGGGGGGCGCCCTGTGCCGCCACCTGCACCTGCCCGTGCAGCACGGCTCCGACCGGGTGCTTCAGGCCATGGGCCGCGGCTACTCGCGCGCGGCCTACCTGGAACTGGCGGCGCGGCTGCGCAAAGAGGTACCCGACCTGGTGCTGACGACCGATATTCTCATTGGGTTTCCCGGCGAGACCGAGGAGGATTTCCGCCTGACCCTCGAGCTCATGGAACAGGTCCGGTTCGACGACGCCTTCACCTACCGGTACAACCCGCGCGCGGGCACGCGGGCCTTCCTTCTCCCCGACGACGTGCCCGGCGGCGTGAAGCAGGAGCGGCTGGCGGAAGTCATCCGGCTGCAGCGGCTCATCTCCGCCGGCCGGCGGCGGGAACGCCTGGGGCGGGAGGTCCAGCGTGCTGGTGGAGGCGCTGCCGAAGAAGCGGCGGGGAGCTGTTGGCCCGCACCGAGGGCGACGAGACCGTGGTCTTTCCCGGCTCCGCCGGACCGCATCGGGCACTTCGCCCGGGTCCGCCTGCTCGCCCTGGCCGGCCACACCTTCCGCGGGGAGGCAGACCTCGTGAGGCGCGCGGCGCGCTGGGCGCTGCCGCTCCTGGCGCTGCTGCCCGCCCTCCTCTGGGCCCAGGAGGCGGAGAGAGCCGGAAGAGCTCCTGCGCCGGGCCGATGCCCTGGCCGCCGAGGGGGAGGGCGGCGGCGGCCGCGGCGCTGTACCGGGAATGGCTGCGGACCAACGACGCCGCGGAAGCCTTCGCCGAGGTGCTGTTGCGGGCCGTGGACGCCGCCGCCGAGACGGCCGATGCGCTGCGGCTGCTGGCCGAGTTCGCCCCGCGCCTGCGGGACCCGGCGGTCCAGGAGGCCTGCCTGGAGCGCCAGGCGGCCCTCCTGCGGCTGTCCGGCCGGCCCGAGGAGGCCCTGGCCGTTCAGGTCGGCCTGCCGGAGACTCCCGGCGAGGCTGGTGGAAAGGGCCGGGCTCTCCCTCGAGCTGGGGCTGACCGCCGAGGCGGAGCAGATCCTCCAGCGGTCGCGCGGGTCCGAGGATGCGGCAGCCGCTGCCGACGCCCGTCTCCTGCTGGCCGCGGTGTACCTGGCCACGGGGCGCGGGGCCCAGGGGGAGGCAGGAGTTGCGCGCACTGCTGGAGAGCCAGGCCGGATGGCGCCGGCGGCGCCCGCCGCGCTGCTGGCCCTCGGCGAGGCCCTGCGCGAACGCGGCGACGCCGAGGCGGCCGGAGAGGTCGCTGGCGCGACCTGCAGGCCCGCTTTCCCGCTTCACCCGAGGCGGCCCTGGTGAAGGCGGGCAGCGGGGTGCGCCAGGCGCCGCTGCCGCTGCGGCTGCTGCCGCCCGGGGCCGAAGGCGCCGAGCACCTGCAGGGTGCGCCGGCACCGGCGCCGACGCCGCGCGGCCTGCACCGCAGCCTGCACCGGCGCCAAGCGGCCGTGGTGCAGGCCGGCTCCTTCCGCGACCCGGAGAATGCGCAGTTACCTGGTGCGCGACCTGGGCGCCCGCGGCTTCGAAGCGCGCGTCGTGGAAAAGTCGCTGGGGGACGCCCGCTACTTACCGGGTGGTGGTCGGACCGGAGCAGAGCCCCGAGCAGGCGCAGACGCTGATCCTGCGGCTGAAGGACGCGGGCTACGAAGGGCGTTCTCCTGCTGGAGTAGGCCGGCCGGCTCAGGGGGCCGGCTCCGCCTTCCCGCTGCTCGAACACGAGTTTCTTCTCGGAAAGCGCCTCGGCTCCGTGCACGCCCAGCCGCGCCGGAGTCAGGGTCAGGCGGCGGACCTGGACCGTGCCTTCCTTGGCTTCCGCGTACTCCAGAAGGTAGGCGGATTCCCCGACCGGCAGGCCGCGCTCGTCCAGGCCCTTCAGGTACAGCACGTCGCGGTCCAGGCGGAACACGGCGTAGCCGCCGGAGTACTGGCGCGCCGGCTTCGATCCAGGTGAAGCGCGGCGGGTCGAAGATGATCTCCGCCCCCTCGGTGCCGCGGTACACGCCACGCAGCGTGCGGCCCGGCGGGGTTGCGGCTCACCGGCTGTCGCCGAGCAGCTCGTTCTGCAGCTCGTCGGTGAGCTTGAGGTAGCGGCCGGAGCTGCGGTCCCACTCCTCGGTGCCCATCACGGACACGTCGATGGTGTTCAGGGCGACCACCTCCACGGTGATCCGCTTGCGCACCGACTCGATGGACTCGTTGGCCGCCAGGATGAGCAGGCGGTTGGAAAAGCTGCGGAAGGAGGTCTGCCACTCGTAGATCTCCTCCACCTGCCCGGAGTAGATGGCGATCTGCCGCAGCTCCGGGTCGAACAGGATGATCTCCTCCTGGCCGCGGGAGCCGGAGGCTAGCCAGGGACCGGCGAGGTACTGCTCGAAGTGCTCCACGGAGGGGTCGGAGAACAGCTCCCGCAGCTGCGCCTCCTCCACCACGATGCCGGGCATCTTCTCCTCGCCGGTGAGCACGTAGCGGTTCTGCTGGTACTGCCACTGGTAGGTGTACTTGATCCGGTCCAGCAGGTTCTCCGAGGCTCTGTCCCGGGAGTAGGCGTAGATCGGGAAGCTGGGCCCGTTCTTCTGCCCGAGACGGTAGCCTTCGGCCCGCTGGACCTCCTGGATCTCGATGGAGCCGTCGGAGACGATCTGGCAGATCTCCATGAAGTACAGCCCCAGGCCGGTGGGCGAGGGGGTCTTGCGGAAGACGTCCAGGACCAGCTCCCCCTGGGCGTTGACGCCCCGGCAGACGATCTCCTGGTTGTGGTCCCCGACCAGGTCCAGCAGCGTGATCTCGAACAGGCGCAGGTTCGTGGCGCCGGTGGTGCCCTCCCAGGTGCGCGCGTAGCCGCCGCGCACCGAGTCGTAGTCCGCCACGGCGATGCGCAGCGGGGCGTCAGGCTCCTCCTTGCGGCGCAGCACCAGGATCTGCTCCTCGCTCAGGTCCAGGTCCAGGTTGCAGTTCAGCACCGAGGCCAGGCTCTCGCCCCGTTCCACCGGGACTTTCGGAGCCGGCGCCGGCTCCTCGGCGGCGGCGACCGCGGCCGGGCGCGGGGTCTGCGACCTGCGACGCGCGTCTCCCCCTGCGGCGGGCCTTCCCGGCGGCAGGCGGAGACCAGGGCAAGGCCGGCCAGCAGGCAGGCCGGCGGCAGGGCAGCGAATCTCATCGTTGGGTTACCTCAGGCGAAATATTTCTTCTCCAGCCGCTCCAGGATTTCCTTCTGGACGGCCTCGAAGGGGCGGGCGCACTTGAAGCCGGCGGCCGTGCGGTGACCGCCGCCGCCGTAGGCGCGCGCGATCTCGGCCACGTCGATGAGGCCCTTGGAGCGCAGGGAGCAGCGTCTCAGGCCCTCCAGGTTCTCCTTGAAGAAGATCGACACCCGCACCTCCCCGCTGCGCAGCGGGATGTTGATGAGCTGGTCGGCCTCCTCGTACCGGGCCTGGGACTCCGCCAGCAGTCTGGCGCGGCATGCTCTGGACGGCCACCCGCCCTCCGGCGTGCAGCGTGAGCGTGGCCAGGACCTTGGACATGAGCACCAGGGAGGAGAGGGAGTTGGACTCGTAGAGGTTGGCGTAGACCTGGTTGGGGTTCACGCCCCGGCCCACCAGCTCGTGGGCGATCCGGAAGGTCAGCGCGGTGGTCTTCGGGTAGACGAAGGAACCGGTGTCGAAGACGATGCCCATGTACAGCGCCTGGGCCATGGGCAGGTCCAGCTCCACCCCCATTTCCTGGAACAGCAGGTACAGGATTTCGCAGGTCGAGGAGGCGCCCTGTTCGATGTGGTTGGGCGCCGAGACGTCGGTGTCGCTGTCGTGGTGGTCGATGATGAAGTACTCCCGCACCCGGGGCAGGACCAGGCGGCCGACGCTGCCGAGGTTGTTCAGGTCGCTGACGTCCAGGATGAGCAGGGCGTGCTCGGCGAGGTCCGCGGGCAGCTCCCTGCCCGCGCCCAGCACGAGGGGCCGATGGACCGGTTCCACGAAGAGGAACTTCTCCGGCGCGGCGTCGGCGTTGCAGATGAAGGCGGACTTGCCCAGCTGCAGCAGCGCGCGCAGCATGGCGAACTCCGCCCCCAGCGCGTCGCCGTCGGGGGTTTCGTGCGCGGTGATGATGAACTTGCGGTTGCGGGCCAGGAATTCGCTTACGGTTCTGTACTGCATATGACCGTGGAGCCTTTCCGCAGCTCCTTCAGGCCGCGCAGCTGCTGCGGGCTGACCTCCGCGCCCACCAGGCAGCCGGGTCCGATGGTGAAGCCGCGCGGCACCCGCGCGTTGGCGCCCAGCACGGTCAGGCCGTCGCGCAGCTGCGCCGGGTACTTGAGGTTGGCGGCGGTGGAGCTGCGCAGGCCGATGAAGCTGTCCTCGCCGATGTTCGCGGCCACCTGCCGTGAGCGCGGGCTTCCGCCGCCGTTCTCGCCGAAGTGGGGGAGGATCAGGGCCCGGAACACCTGGGCCTTGGCGCCGATGCAGTTGCCGCTCATCAGATGGACTGGTAGACCACCGCGCCCCGCGCACGCTGACGCCGGGGAACAGGACCGAGTCCTCCACGTAGCCTTCGACCACGGTGCCCGCGGCCAGGAAGGAGCTCTTGACCGTGCCGCCGCGCTCGATGCGGATTTCCCCGCCGGGCATGTGCCCGCGGTTCAGGTGGGCGAACCGGCTCTCCAGCTCGCTGGAGCCCAGCTGGGCGCAGAGCCAGAGGTTGCCGCCGTACATCTGCATCAGGCTGTTCTGGAAGAGGGCCAGCCCGGGCAGGTCCTCGATCAGCTCGAAGCGCGCCCGCCAGCAGGCGGTTGAGCGACCCGCCGAGGTCGGCCGCGCCGGCGGTGCCTCCTTGAGCAGCCGCAGCAGGGTCTTGCGGCGGACCAGGTACAGGTCCGTGGCCGTGTGGTCCACGGAGAGGCGGGTCACCTCGGCCGCCGGGCGCTCCAGCCGCCGGAGCAGGGCCCGCGGGATCGGCCAGGAAGACCTGCGACAAGGGGTACAGCAGGACCCTCTCGGCCGGGTCGCGGCCAGCAGCTCCAGCAGGCCGGCCAGGCCGTCCTCCAGCAGGCGGACAGCGACGCGCAGGGAGCGGGCGGAAACCAGCTCCTGCAGGTCGCGAAACCGGCTTTCCCCGACCACCTGCACGCTGCCCTGCGGCGCGCCGTCGAGATTGGCGGCGGCGAAATCGTAGAAGCAGTAGTGGCCCCAGAAGGGAAACTGCGAGCTCGGAGGCTCCCTTCGGGAAGACCGGCGGCTCCGCGGGACAGCCCGTTTCCAGGAGGTAGACGGAATATGGTTTCATCCCATGGCTATTTCGCGCTCGCCAGACGTATCGTCAGCTCCTTCTTCCCTTCCAGCCGCACGATCAGGTCGTGTCCAGGATGTTCGGCAGGCAGCGTCTTCAGGCGCGCGAACTTCTCGCTCCGCAGCACCGTCAGGCGCACCCCGCCGCGAACCGCGGTGAGCCTGGCCAGGCTCGCCGGGCTCTTCTTGGCCGGAAATCTCCACGGAGCCTTCCGCCTCCTCCAGGAAGAGCGGGCGTGCCCTCGACGATCGTCAACGACCTTGCCGCCCGGGCCCCGCTTGCGGCCCTCCACCGCCAGCCGGAAGCGCGACCTGACCCTGCCGGGGCGCGCCAGCAGCAGCACCAGCAGCACGACCACCAGCGCCACCAGCACGCCGCGGCCAGCAGCCAGTACCGGAGGTTCAGCCGGAGGCTGGACTGCAGCCGGCCAGAAGGGATTTTACCTGAAAGGCGGCCGGCGTGACAACGGGCGTGAACTGCGCTTCCCCGGCGAAGAGGAAGCGGATTTCGCCGCTGTACTCGCCGGCAGGCAGCCTGGCGCGCAGCCGCAACCGCAGCGAGGCGGCCAGCGGCGCGCCGGGGGCGACGGTCAGCCGCCGGCGCCCGCGCAGGATGTCCTGCTCCGGCCGCCCCGGCAGGCTCAGACGGATCCCGGCGAGCTCCAGGGTCACGGGCTCGTTCGTACCCCCGGCTGGTCAGGCTCAGCTCGGAGCCGGCCCAGGCCCAGAGCGTTGAACGGGGACAGGGCGGGCCCTTCCGTGAGTTCCACGCTGGACAGGAAGCCCCGGGTCTTTTCGATGAACTCCTGGGCGGTCGGGGCCTCGGAGAGCTCCGTGTACCCGGCGGCCAGGCTTTCCGCCAGCTCGCTGGCGCCGGCGTGGGTGCCGATGCCCAGGATCTGGATCTTCCACCCCTGTTTCTGGATGGTCTTGGTGTTTTCCAGGAACTCGTGGGTAAACTTGCCGTCCGGGGAGTAGTAGCGGCTGGCGGGCGGCGCCTCCTGGATGCCGTCGGTGATCAGCAGCAGGTGCTTCCTGCGGTTCGGGTCGGGCAGCTTGGCCAGCTCGGTGCCCAGAACGTCCAGCGCGTTGCCGATGTCGGTGAAACGGCCGTTGGCGGCCAGGCGGGCGATGGCCTGCTTGGCCCGCTCCTTGTCGGCGTCCCCGGTGATGCGTCATGGCCACCGGCGTCTCGGTCTTGCCGTAGAAGGCCAGCACCAGGAAGTAGTCGCCGGGGATCAGCAGCTGGTCGATGATGTAGGTGTTCACGTATTCGACGACGGCCCCGATTTCTTCTACCATTGAAAGTGATTTATCGAGCGCGACGATCACGTCGATGGGTTCGGTACGCTGATCCGCGGAGATGCCGGCCGCGCCCAGAATCGCCAGGAGCAGGGCCAAAACGAGGATTTTTTTCATTGTGAAGCTCCTCCCGCGTGTTATACTCGTAGCATGACTCAGAATCCTCAAAAAAGGAAGTAAAAAAAAAAAATCGTGCTTTACATTTCCAGGCTAGTGTGAATAATTTGAAGTAATCATTTCGAGCCAAGGAGAGAATTATGGCAAGTTGGGATTTACCGAAGAGCCCCAATGTTTTCCATCCTGAGAAGCCCAGCGCGGTGGGTTCGCGCAACTCTCTGGCCCAGGAATTCCGGGACCAGCAGGCCGAGGTGGATCTGCTCCTGAGCGAAGAAGTCGACAAGGTCATGAACCATATCCAGGCCAAGCTTCCCCAGGATGTCGCCCAGCGCCTGGACATCATGGGCGGGTTGAAGGAAAAGATCTACAACTACTACAACCAGAACTACCAGAACATGTTCAACCGCTACGTGGTGACCACCGAAGACGAGATGGTCAAGAAGGTCCGCAACTTCATCGACAAAGAGGAAATCAAGACCCTCGCCCGCTACACCCCGAGGGAGATCGCGCACCTGCTGGACGCCATCGGCGGCATGGACAAGTTCAACACGGGTGAGATCGAGAAGTCGATCGTCAACATGTACGGGCACCTGCACGGGCACATCCAGCGCGGCGTGAACGACCTGGAGAACCTGACCAACTCGCTGCTGCGCCAGAAGACCGACGTGGGCGCCTTCATCCGCGGGCAGAACGCCTACTCCATCGTGAAGTGCTCCTTCAAGGACAACCTCTGGAAGCCCAAGACCGTCACGGACGTGAAGCTGTCGGTGAACATCCTGGACTCCGAGCTGATCAGCCCGATCTTCCACTACCAGGTCACCGTCGAGTACCTGATCAAGGACCTGATCTCCAAGAACATGATGGACCTGATCGACAAGGAAATCGACAAGCTGAAGGAGCAGGTCATCGACGAGGGCAAGGAGGAGATGTCCGACGGGGAGATCCTGTTCGAGAGCATGAAGCGGGTGGAGAAGTTCACCTCCGACGACAAGGACGACCCCAAGTCCAAGCGCTACACCTTCTTCGCCAAGAGCCTGATGGACCGCATCGAGGGCCTGCGCGCGGAGATCGACCCGGAAGAGTACGACCCGGTGAACATCCGCGAGAACCTCAAGAAGATCATCGACCTGGAGAACATCCGCAACCGCGGCTTCAACACGGCCATCAACTCCATCACCTCCATCCTGGACACCTCCAAGATGGGCTACCAGTACGTGGAGAACCTCAAGAACGCCCGCGAGCTGATCATCCGCGAGTACGAGGACACCGACGCCGCGCGCCTGCCCGACGAGCGCTACGAGATCAAGATGAAGTACTACGACCAGTCGCAGCTGCTGGAGGAGCGCAAGGCCTACGACGTGCATGGCCAAGAGCTTCGAGATCGAGGTCCAGCACCTCTGGGACGTGCTGGAGATGGTCTACGTGGACTCCAAGTTCATGAAGGGCATCGTGGACTTCAAGGACCTGGCCAAGCGCAAGCGCGGCAAGATCCGCCGCCGGATCAAGGCCCTCACCGGCGACCCGCTGTACGAGGACCTGGAGAAGAGCTGGGACGAGATCACCTTCGTGCACGCCGGCGACACCGAGGTGGAGCGCATGAACCGGACCTACCTGTCCGAGAAGGACAAGATCAAGAAGATGATCATCCTCATGCGCGACAAGCTGCAGAAGCAGTACGGCTACCAGTACCCCATCCAGCGCCGGGTCATGGAGGAGCGGCTGGCGTTCCTGGAAGCCGAGTTCACCAAGTTCGACTACATGATCAACCCGTACCACATCCAGCCCGGCCTGATCCTGGACGTGGACATCACCTCCATCAAGCGCAAGAAGGCCACGCTGGACGGCATGGCCAACGTGCTGAACGAGTTCCTGTACGGCGTGTCCAAGGGCTTCGAGGACGCGGCCTTCGCGGCCTTCTCCCGCCGCCGCTCCACGGTGCGCGAGGACATCGCCCAGTCCTTCGCCGCCACCCCTGCCGCCGACCGGGGAGGAGGGCGCCGCCGAGCAGTACGTGGAGATGCTGCAGCAGGGCGGCGGCCGAGGCCAAGGAAGCGCCGCGCCGCGCCGCGGGGCCGCGGCCGGGGCATCGTGGACGTCACCCCCAGGGGCAGGGGCCGCGCGCCCCGGGGCTCCAGGGGCGGCAGGGGCCGCGGTTCCGAAGGCCTGAAAGAGATCTGATCCCGCTTCGGTAATTCAGGTGATCCCCCTTCACAATGGGGGATCACCCTTTTATTTTCAGGTTCGAAAGGCACACGATGACCCAAACCAAATACGAGTTCACCGGGTTGAGCACCCGGGAGGGTTTCAACCGCTCGCTGCGGCACTTCAAGCTGGTCGGCGAGGTGGTGGGGGACTTCGAGTCCCGCCGCAACCTGGCCGACATCCTGAACGCGCTGCACGAGGCCAAGCGCCTGGAGGCCAACCAGGTCGCTCCGATGGTGAACGCCCTGTGCGTGGGGCACCCCAAGTACAGCTACCTCAGCCGCTCGCACAACCTGACGCGCAACGTGGAGGACTCCGGCCCGATCGCCGCGGCCGTGGAGAAGTGGAACGGCGTGGACCTGCTGCTGGCCTACTACCACCCGGACCTCGGGCTCACCCTGATCAACCCCAAGAACCGCCAGCACTGGGAAAGCGGCGGGCGCGCTGAAGAAGAACGAGCTGGTGACCGTCTACGCCGGCACCTTCCAGGACAAGGCCCCCCAGAAGACGCTGGAGGAAGCCATCGACGCCATGCTCGCCTGGCTGGAGGGCAAGAAGCCCAAGGCCGCGCCCGGCCCTGCTGAAGGGGAAGTTCGAAACTCAAGCCGGTCCGCGTCGCAGGCCGCGCCGGCGGCCGCCCCGCCGGCGGCCAGGCCGGCGCGCGGGCCGTCCGGCCCGCGCGCCCGAAAGCCGCGCGGCAGCAGGAGCGGGCGTTCGCGCAGGCCCGCTGCGGCTCCGGCGGCCACGGCAGCGCCCGCGGCGGTGCCCGCGGCCCCGGCGGCCAAGAAGCGCATGACTCCCATGTACTCGATCCCGGTGACCAACGAGCTGTTCCACAACGGCAACGTGGAGGCCTGGAAGCGGATCATCCAGAGCTACAACCACAAGTACCCCGGCACCGAGGTGTTCGTTTTCTACGAGGGCGAGCGGATCCACGACATCAACACCCTGTTCAAGTGGGGAAAGGTCAAGCACGGCAGCGCCATCATGATCGCGGTGGCCGGCGATACCATCCTGGACGTGGCCAAGCTGCAGCGCTACCTGCAGGCAGGGCGCCAGCCCCGCCTTCGAGGCCTTCCTGCGCTTCCCCGTGAACACCATCCTGAATCTGTTTTGAGGAACCGGCAATGAAAGAGCATGTCTACTTTTTCAGCGAGAACGAGTCCATCGCCAAGGCGGAGGTGCTGGAGAAGATCGGCATCCGCGGGCGCGGCGCCATGGAGCTGGCCGCGCTGGCCCTGCCCATCCTGCCCGGCTTCGTCATCGATTCCGAGATCACCTCCGACCTGGCGGAATTGGGAGCTGGAACCGCAGCTGCGGGGGTTCTTCAAGAAGCTGGAGAACGTCACCGGCAAGCGCTTCGGCGACCCCGACAACCCCCTGCTGGTCAAGATCGTGCTCAGCCCCAGCCTGGTCATCACCACCTATCCGACGCTGCACAACTACGGCCTGACGGAAGGCACCCTGCCGGGGTTCATCAGGTTCGTGGGCGAGAACTTCGGGCGGCACGAGCTGCAGTTCCTCTGCAGGGGCAGCCTGGAGATCGAGGCCCGCATCGCGGAGCTGGAGAAGAAGGACAAGGAGCTGGCGCGCATCAAGGCGGCCAGCGCCGCGCTGGACAAGGAGCTGGCCGGGAACAGCGGCGCCAAGGAACGCGCCAAGTCCATCGCCGAGGTCCTGCCCCTGCTGCCCAAGGGCTTCTGCGCCGGCAGCGCCTACCAGCAGCTGGAACTGGCGCTCAAGCGCATCAGCCGCATGCTGTCCCTGGACGAGATGAACAACCAGGACACCGCCCTGATCATCCAGCCCATGGTCTACGGCAACTACGGCAAGGACTCGGCCAGCGGCAACTTCTTCACCCGCAACATCGTGACCGGCGACCGACGCCTGCAGGGCGATTTCTACCAGGAGGCCTTCGACTCCATCGGCGCCGCGGGGCAGGACATCAACACCATCGCCCCGGCCTACCTGGCGCACCTGGAGAAGATCGCCCGCAGCGTCGAGGACCATTTCCGGGAGATCCGCTCCATCCGCTTCACCATCGAGAACAAGAAGCTCTGGCTGATCGACCAGCGGGCCGTGATGTCCAAGTCCACCCAGTCGGAGATCCGCACGCTCCTCGACCTGCACGCCCGCAAGGTCGTGGACGACGAAGTACGTCGTGGCGGCCATCAAGCCGCAGCAGCTGAACGAGATCCTGCACCCGATCATCAACCCCGCCTCGGTCACCAAGCTGAAGGCGCTGCCCGGGGGCATCGCCGGGGCCCCGGGCGCGGCCATCGGCCGGGTCTTCTTCAGCACCGAGGCGCTGCTGGACGCCCACAAGGAGGCGCAGCAGAAAGGGCGAGGACACGCGCCTGATCCTGTGCATGCCCGCCTCCTTCGCCGAGGACGTGAAGGCCATCGAGGTGGCCACGGGCGTGCTGTCCTGCGAGGGCGGCTACTCGGCGCACGCCTCGGTCGTCGCCCGCCAGTACGGCAAGGTCTCCCTGGTCAAGCCGGACATGAAGATCCGCGGCAACAAGGCCACGATCGGGACGGCCGTGATCTCGGAAGGGGACTACCTCACCCTCAACGTGCCCTACTACGGGAAGCCGGCGGTCTACATCGGCAAGGCCGAGCTGATCGAGCCCAACCCCGAGGAGTCGGGGATGCTGGACTTCATCGAGCTGGTCATGAGGCACGTGGGCGACTTCCACGTGCGCACCAACGCCGACACGCCCGCGCGACGCCACGCTTGGCGCGCAGCTTCGGCGCGGCGGGCATCGGCCTGTGCCGCACGGAGCACATGTTCTTCGACGAGAAGCGCATCAACGTCTTCCGGGAGATGGTCCTGAGCGACACGCGGGAGGAGCGCAAGAAGGCGCTGGCCAAGCTGCAGCCCATGCAGAAGACCGACTTCTACAAGCTGTTCAAGATCATGAGCCCGTACGAGGTGACCATCCGGCTGCTGGACGCGCCGCTGCACGAGTTCCTGCCGCACAACGACGAGGAGATGAAGAAGTTCGTCGCTTACCTGGGACCCGGGAGAAGGCGGAGGCCCTGTCGGAGAAGGAGGTGCGCGCCCGCTGCGACGCGCCTGGCCGAGTTCAACCCCATGCTCGGTCACCGCGGCTGCCGCATCGCGGTCTCCTTCCCCGAGATCTACGAGATGCAGGTGCGGGCCATCTTCGAGGCGGTGTACGCCCTCCAGAAGGAGGGCGTCGAGGTGCGCCCGGAGATCATGATCCCGATCGTCATGAACGAGAACGAGCTGAAGCTGATCGTCTACGGGAAGAAGATCGAGGGCGCCGCGATCCGCGGCCTGGTCGACGTGGAGCGGAGATCCGCCAGGCCATGAAGGCCAAGCCGGTCCCGTACAAGATCGGCACCATGATCGAGCTGCCGGTGGCGGCGCTGCGGGCCGGGGAGATCGCCCAGTACGCGCAGTTCTTCTCCTTCGGCACCAACGACCTGACGCAGACCACCCTCGGCCTGTCGCGCGACGACTTCAACTCCTTCATGCCGGACTACACCCAGTTCGACCTCCTGGACGGCAACCCCTTCCAGATGCTGGACGAGGGGGTGAAGGAGCTGATCGAGCTGGCGGCGCGCCGGGGCCGGCTGACGCGGCCGGACCTGGAGGCCGGGCTGTGCGGCGAGCACGGCGCCATCCCCGAGAACATCCGGTTCTGCATGGAGGTCGGGCTGGACTACGTTTCCTGCTCGCCGTACTCGGTGCCGATCGCCAACCTGACCATCGCCCAGATGAACCTGGAAAGGGGCCAGGCCTAAGAGGCTTTACCTGCGGGGGGGCCGGAGGCTCCCCCCGCGCCGCAGCTCACGGGCCCGGGCCAGGAAGCGCTCGGCGAAGTCGGAGTTGCCCTGCCGCCGGTAGACCAGCCCCAGGCTGCGGGCCAGGCGCCAGTCGGCGGGGAAGGACGACACCGCCTGCCGCAGCGTCTGGGCGGCGCGCTCCAGGTCACGCGCCTTCACGTACAATCCCCCCAGCAGCACATGCAGTCCGGGTTTTTTCGGGAAGGCCTGGGTGGCCTTCTTGACCAGGGCCACGGCGCTGGGCTGGCTGCCGCTGGCCGTCAAGGCAAACGCCAGCTCCTGCAGCAGCTCCTCGGATGCGGGATTTTCCCGCAGCAAATCCCGAAACAGAAGGACGGCCTCCGCGTTGCGGCGGCAGCCCCGGTAGCTGCGGGCCAGCATCCGGCGCAGCCTGGCGTTGCGCGGCTGCCGGGGCAGCAGCTGCTCGATTTCGCCCGCGGCCTGGGCGTAGTCGCGCCGGCGGAACAGCAGCTCTGCGTACAGCCGCCTTACCCGCTCGTTGTGCGGGTACCGGCGCAGGTACTCCGCGCAGGCGGTCAGGGCCCTCTCCGCGTCGGCCAGGCGCCGCTCCGCCTCGATTCGCGCGAGCAGCGCCTGCTCGTTTCCCGCGTCGGCCTTCAGGGTCCGCTCCAGCCAGCCGCGGGCCAGCTCGGGCAGGTCCGCGCGCAGGTATTCGCGGCCCAGGGCACACATCAGGGCCGGGTCCGGCCCATGCCTGCGGATCTGCTCCTGCAGGGCTGGGATCGTGGCTTTGCAGTCCTCGCCCAGGAGCGGCCGGCACAGCGCCCGGTAGTAGGCGGCGTAGCCGTCGGCGGGATTGAGCTGCTCGATGCGGGCCGAGAGGCGTGAAAGCTCCGGGTACTGGCCCGCCTCCCAGAGCGCCGCCGCCAGACCGTAGGCCAGCTCCAGCTTGGCGGGATCCAGCTCCAGGGCGCGCCGGTAATGGTTGGCCGCCTTGACCGGCTCGTGCAAGGCGACGAAACATTCCGCCATGATGGCGTGTGCCTGTACGTCGCGGTAGGAGGCGCGCAAAAGCGTCCGGGCGTATTCCAGGGCCTGGCGGTGCAGCTTGTTGCGGAACAGGACCATCATGGCCAGGCGGGCCAGCTCCAGCGGGTCGCTCACCGCCGGGGCGCTGGCCCCCAGGCGGCGGAAACCTTCGCCCAGCTCGCGCAGGGCGTCTCGGGTCTCGCCGCGCTGCAGGTGCACCGCGGCCTTTTGCAGGCGCAGCGCCGGGTCCTCTGGCGCCAGGCGCACCGCCTCGGTCCAATGCTGCAGGGAGCGGGCTAGTTCGCCCTGTTCGCGGTAGATGCCCGCCAGGTACAGGTGCACTACCAGGCTGTCGGGGCGCTGTTTCCAAAGTCCGGCGAGCAGCGGCTCCGCCTCGTCGTAGCGGCGGCGCCGGTACAGGCGAATGCCCAGGGTGAGCCGGGCGTTCTGAAGGCCGTTGGCCAGGCGCGGGTTTTTCGGGTCAAGCGCGAGGGCCTGCTCGAACAGGCCCACGGCCAGGGCGGGTTTGCCGGACTTCAGCACGGCCAGGGCCAGCAGGCCGAGGGCCGCGGCGAAGCCGGGCTCCAGCTCCACCGAGCGCTTCAGGTAGCGCGCGGCCAGCTCCGGCAACCCCAGGGCCAGACAGGAGCGCCCGGCGAAAAAATAGCCCTGGGCCGAGCCGGGGTTGGCGTTGAGGTAGAGCTGCAGCACCTGCGCGGCCCGGGCGTAGTCGCCCAGCGCGTGGTAGCTGCGCCCCAGCAGCAGAAGCGCGTCCGGGAACTGGTCGGAGCCGACGAGAAGCTCTTGTAATAGGGCAACCGCCCGCGGATAGTCGCGACGCCGTCCGGCCTCCAGGGCCTGCTCGTAGAGCTGCTTCACCTCACGGGGGGACATCCTGCAATGCCTTTACAAAGGAAAGGTTATCATATAAGTATTGAGCCATGGTAGAGGGCTTGGTCCGGATCCTGCTCGCCCAGCAGGTGAAGGCGGAGCGCGTGGGGGCAGTCACGCGCCTTGCCCTGGCAACCGGCCTCGTCGCCCTGCAGGCTTACCTCCTGCCGCCACCTGCCCGGACCGGGAGCGAGGGCCTGCGCCTGGCCGCTATCGCCTTCCTCATGGACGGCTATTCGATCTACCTGCTGATCGCGCTGGGCCGCGGCGTGCACCCCCAGGGGTTGGGCTATCTCTCGGCGGTGCTGGACGCCGCCGCGGCAGGCGTGCTGCTGTTCGGCTTTCTGGCCCTGCCCAAACCTGCGCTGGCCGGGATCCTGCTGTCCGAGGCCTACTTTTTCGCGCCGCTGGCCAGCTCGCTGCGGCGCCTGGACGCCTGGCACACTTTCCTGGCCGCGCTGGCCGCCGTCTTCGGTTCCACACTCTCTCTTGTGTCGCTCTCCCTGGTGCTGGGGATGAGGCCCGAGGTCGGTCATACCCTGTACCTGCCTGCGGGGCTGGCGCTGATGGGCCTGGCCTCCTGGACCTCTGTGCGGGCCAATCGCCGCCTGCTGGAGGATAATTTCGTCACCGACCAGTTCCTGCGCTCCTCGCGCCGACTGCGCATGACGCTGGAAATCGTGCAGGTGTCCGTGATCAACCTGGATAACCTGGTCAACGAAATGGAAAGGCTGTCCGGGACCCTGGCCATCGGGGCCCACAGCCAGGCCAAGAGCATAGAGCACATCTCCTCCCTGGCCGAACGGCTCAAAGGCGCCATGGCCGACATCTCCGCCTGGACCAGCGAGAGCCTGAGCAGCCTGCGGCCGACCCTGGACCTGTCCGAGCAGGGGCACCGCACCGTGCACGGCATGATCGAGGAGATCGGCGCCATCGACCAGGCGGTGCGGCGCCTGGACGCCTCCCTGGAGCTGATCAACGAGATCGCCGACCAGACCAATCTTCTGGCGCTCAACGCGTCGATCGAAGCATCCCGCCTGGGCACAGCTGAGACGGGAGGTTTCTCGGTGGTGGCCGGCGAAATCCGCTCGCTGGCGGAGGGCTCGGCCGAGACGGCCGGGGAGATTGGACGCCTGGTCAAGCAGATGGAGAAGGTGATCCGCGTGGGGGGCGACTCTTCCAAGGCCGTGGGGCGGGTGTTCGACCATCTGGACAAGGAGCTGGAGGGGTACAGCCGTTTCATGGACCGGCTGCAGCTGGCCGTGCGCGAGCAGCTGGCGGCCAACGGCGAGGTCAGCGATTCCCTGGGCAAGATCCGGCAGGTCACCGGCGAGAACAGCCAGGCGGCCGACCGGGTGAAGCTGGCGTTGGGGGAGTTGAAGAAGGAAGTCCTCAAGCTGAAGGCTCTATTGCAGGATAGGCGGATCGACGCCCCCGCCCAGACTCCGCAGGCTCGGCCATGAAAGGTGGTGTCCCGTGAAACTGGTGGTGATCGGCGCGCAGTGGGGGGATGAGGGCAAGGGCAAGGCCGTGGACTTCCTGGCCGAGAAGGCGGAGCTGGTGCTGCGCTACTCCGGCGGCGCCAATGCGGGACACACCGTGGTGGTGGAGGGGCAGACCTACAAGTTCCACCTGATCCCCTCCGGGGTGCTTAACCCGGGCAAGACCGTGGTCCTGGGAATCGGCATGGTCGTGGACCTGGCCACCCTGTTCGAGGAGCTGGCCCAGCTGGAGCAGGCCGGCATCCCCTGGCAGGGCAGGGTGCTGCTGTCCGACCGCGCCCACCTGGTGCTGCCGCGCTACAAGGAGATGGATCAGAACCGGGACCGGGCTCGCCCCCGTCCCCTGGGCACCACCGGGCGCGGCATCGGCATCACCTACGCCCTCAAGGCCTTCCGCGAGGGAATCCGGGTCGTCGACCTGTTCGAGGCGACGATGTGGAACTCCCTGGAGCCCGCGGACCGCTCCTTCCTTCAGCCCTATCTGGAGCGGGTGCGGGCCATGACGGCTGATGTCTCGGCCCTGGTGTATGAAAAGCGCGGCGGCAACCTCCTGCTGGAGGGCGCCCAGGGCGCGCTGCTGGACCTGGACTTGGGAACCTATCCCTACGTCTCCTCGGGAGTTTCCTGCGCCGCCGGCGCGGCACTGGGCGCGGGCATCGGACCTCAGCAGATCGACCGGGTGATCGGCGTGTTCAAAGCCTATTCCACCCGCGTGGGCAACGGGCCCTTCCCGTCGCGCTTCACCGTGGAGCGGGACGGGGACCTGGAGGAGAAGGTCCGCGGTATCGGCAAGGAATACGGGGTGACCACCGGAAGGCCGCGCCGCTGCGGCTATCTGGACCTGCCGGCCTTGCGCTACGCCTGCCGCAGCAACGGCATCGGCAGCCTGCTCATCACCAAGATGGACGTTTACGACGGGATGCCGGAGCTGAAGGTCTGCACCGCCTACCGGCTGGACGGGCGGACCACCGACGTCTTCTCCGCCTCCGCGGAGGCGCTGGATAGGGCCGAGCCGGTATTGGAGAAGGTGGCGGGCTGGTCCAAGCCCGTGAAGGGCTGCCGGCGCTTCTCCGAGCTCCCCCGCGAGGCCAGGGACTATATCCGCCGCGTCGAGGATTACTGCGGCGTGCCCGTCGACGTGGTCTCCACCGGCCCGAACCGCAGCGAAACGATCGTACGCAAGGACCCTTGGACACCATCCTGATCCTGGACTTCGGCAGCCAGACAACCCAGCTGATCGGCCGCCGCATCCGGGACCTGGGCGTGTATTCCCGGGTAATCCCCGGGGACGCCCCGCTGGCCGGCGAGATAGGGGAGGAGGTCCGGGGGGTCATCCTTTCGGGCTCCCCCGCCTCGGTGTACGAACCCGACGCGCCGCGCCCCGACCCGGCGGTCTACGGGCTGAGCGTGCCCGTGCTGGGAATCTGCTACGGGGTGCAGAGGCTGACCCAGGACCACGGCGGGGAGGTGGCCTCCCTGGAACGCAAGGAGTATGGGCGCGCCGCGGTGAGGCTGGCAGAGCCCAGCGACATCCTGGAAGGCGTGCCGGACGGCTTCATCTCCTGGATGAGCCACGGCGACACGATCCGGCGACTACCCGAAGGGTTCCGCGCGGTCGGGGTGACCGAGAACGGCCTGCCCGCCGTGCTGGTGCACGAGAGCCGAAAGGTTTACGGGCTGCAGTTCCACCCGGAGGTCTCCCACTGCGAGCACGGCGAGCGGATCCTGGAAAACTTCGCCGTGCGCATCTGCGGCGCGCGGCGGCAGTGGAGCGTCGAGGCATACTTGCGGGAGATCACCCCCGCCCTGCGCGCCCAGGTGGGCGGGCGCACCGTCCTGCTGCTGGCCTCCGGCGGCGTGGACTCCACGGTGGTCGCCGCGCTGCTCCTGGCGGTTCTGCCCCCCGAGCAGGTGCATCTGCTGTACGTGGACACGGGCCTGATGCGCAAGGGCGAAAGCCTGGAGGTGGGAGAGGCGCTGCGGCGCCTGGGGGCCAGGCACCTGCACCAGGTGGACGCCTCGCGGGAGTTTTTCCAGGCCCTGCGGGGGGTGGATGACCCCGAGGAGAAGCGACGCCGGATCGGGGACCTGTTCATCCGCGTCCAGGAGGCGAGCATCGCGGAAGCCGGGGTCAGCAACGATTTCCTGGCCCAGGGCACGCTGTACACCGACCTGATCGAGTCCGGAAAAGGGGTGGGAGGCAAGGCGGAGCTGATCAAATCCCACCACAACGTCCGCTCCCCGCTGGTGGAGCGCAAGCGCGAAAAGGGGCTTGTGCTGGAGCCCTTAAGCGGCCTGTACAAGGACGAGGTGCGCCGCCTGGGCAGGCACCTGGGGGTGCCCGCGGCCACGGTGGACCGGCACCCCTTCCCGGGGCCCGGCCTGGCGGTCCGCATCCTGGGGGAGGTCACTCCTGAAAACGTCCGCGTTTTGCGGGAAGCCGACGCCCTGTACATCGAGGAGCTCAAGGCCCGCGGGCTGTACGGCGAGATCTGGCAGGCTTTCGCCGTGCTGCTGCCCGTGCGCTCCGTCGGCGTAGCCGGGGACGCGCGCAGATACGGCTTCGTGCTGGCGCTGCGCGCGGTGGTCTCGCGGGACGGGATGACCGCCGATGCCTATCCCTTTCAGGCGTCCGACTTGCTGGAGATTTCCGCCCGGATCACCAACCGCGTACCGGAGATCGGCCGCGTCGTATACGACGTGTCCAGCAAACCGCCCGCCACCATCGAATGGGAGTGACTGTTAAATAGTTAGCGAAACGTAGCCGATATTGGGGGTAATGAGCGAAGCCACGGAGACTGCCGGAGGACCCCTCGGTCGGCGAGATGATCGGCTGGATCGCGTCGCGCTACCGCATGAGCAAGGCGGACCTGGCCCGCATGTACCAGACCACGCAGTCCACCATCCACTACTGGATCAAGTCCGGCAAGATCTCCTACAAGAACCTCCGCAAGGTCCGGGCCAGCTTCTACTACCTGAACAACAGCCGCGATCCGCACGCCGACGAGCGCCTGTGCGAGGGCTGCGGGCGCTGGCAACCGGTCGGCCGCTTCCGCGAGGGCAAGGCCATCTGCCGCTCCTGTGAGAACCAGAAGACCCTGGAGCATTACCGCAGGAACCGGGAGCGGGAGCTGGAGCGGCGCAAGGCCAAGAACTGGTACAACCGCAAGTCTTAATTGACAGCATTTTCGAAAGCGTGATAGCGTCAAGCCCGTCGGGCGGTTAGCTCAGCTGGAAGAGCACCTGGTTTACACCCAGGGGGTCGTCAGTTCAAACCTGGCACCGCCCAAATCCTGCAGGCAAGACAAGGGATGTGCAGTTCCTAGAGCCTGTCGGGCATCACACTTGGCAGGCATTCGTGTTCATGCCCGTCATGCACGCTATGTCGATCTTGTGCGCAGGAAGTGGCAGCACCGCTATTATTTTATGGGCGGTTGAATGAACTCGAGGACTTCGTTGTCGGGCCCCCTGAGGTACACGTACCAGTGACCCGCGAGCCCCTCACCAGCCTCCCCGATTAGGTCCGGGTCCCGGTGAAACCTGACGCCCTTCGCCTTGAGGGTCATATAGGTTTTTTTGATATCGTCCACTCTGAAGCACAGGTGTAGTGTCCCGTTGTCGCAGGTGCGGCGGTCGTTAGGCCCTCCCTTCGGCTCGATGTAGTGGATGAGCTCCACTCGGGCGTTTCCCGCCGATAGAAGGACCAGATGCTGTTTGGGTTTCGTCCCGGGGAGGTCCATCATGACTGGGTCGGCGTCGTAGGTGATGTTGACCTCTTCCTTCATCCCGAGGGTGTCGCGGTAGAACTTGAGGGACCGTTCCATGTCGGACACGATGACGCATGCATGGTGCACTCCCGAGATCATCATTCAATACACCTCCGACCTTGATGTTATATTGGTGTGAGGACCGGGTCAAGGAAAAGCAAGCACCTGGACCGCGCAAGGTAGTTTGGATATCTTTTTGTCAGAAGGATACGGCTAGCATCCCCTCAGCAATGACAATACTGCATCGGTTCTCGACCAAGGAGGTTACCATGGCAGCAAAGATTCCGGCGGAACTTCAGGAGTTCCTTAAGGGCAAACAGGGATGGGTTGCCACCGCGGCCAGGGATGGCACGCCCAATGTCTCTATCAAGGGCTCTCTGCGGCTGCTCGATGATGAGCACCTCGTATTTGCCGACATCTACTCTCTGAAGACCCGGAAGAACCTCCAGGAAAACCCCCGTGTTGCGATCATGGTGTACGAGGAAGCGAGTCGCCGCGGGTACATGTTCAAAGGATCAGCGGAGCTGCTCGCGAACGGGCCTCTCTATGACAAGACCGTGGAGAACATGAAAAAGGTGATGCCGCAGCTTCCGGCTCCCAAGTACGTGGTGAAGGTCACCGTTGAGTCGATCTACGATCAATCGGCGGGTCCCAACGGGGGGAAACAAATCGCTTAAGAGGCGATGATAAGGAAGTGGGATTCGATGAGTACAAAAGTGGGCCTGTGGATTGACCACAGAAAGGCTATTGTCGTGGCTGTTACTGACAAAGTAGGAGAGGTGGCGCTAATAATATCTGCGGTTGAAAAACAAGCCCGTCGTTCGTTAAGTTCGCGCCATGAGGGCTCCTATGAGCCGCTGCAAGTGCCGGCGGATGATAGCCGGCAGAGAGCCTATACGGGACATCTCAACATTTACTACGATGCGGTAATTGCGAGCATTCGGGATGCGGAATCCATTCTGATATTTGGTCCTGGTGAGGCAAAGGGCGAACTGAAGAAACGTCTTGAGGGACTCAACCTAGGCGGACGCATCGTAGGTGTGGAAACAGTGGACAAGATGACGGATCGCCAGATTGCGGCGAAAGTTCGACAGCGCTTTGCAGAATAGATTCAGGCCAGCAGGGGCGGTGACGGTTTGTCCTTCTGCATCATTCCCAGAAGCGCGTTCACGGCGGCCAGGCGGCCCCGTCCGTAGGCTATCTGCGCCAGGGCGGCCAGCTCCTGTTTGTTTTCAATTCTTCTCAGCCCCGGGTAAAGATTCTTCAGCTCCGCGAAACCGCGGGAGGTGTCCAGTTTGAAGCCGGGCAGGCGCGTACTTCCCGTGCGGCCGCTTTCCAGGCTGCGGCGGTAGCGGTATTCCTGGTCGAGGGCGGGGCATACCCGCCGCCCCGCCAGCCGGCGCACCACCTCGGCCCGCACCAGGTCGCGGAGGCGGTCCAGGTTCGTGCCCGAGCGGAAGCGCACCGGAAGCGCGATGCTGACCAGCAGTTCCCCATCGGCGCTGAACTGGCTCCACCACTCCGTATAGAAGCCTTTCTCTATGACGATCGGCGTGGAGCGGGGGGCGAAGCGAAGGTTGCGGTACGCCGCCAGCCTGCTGCGGGTTTCGCGGGCCTGCGCCTGCAGCTGCGCGTTGCCGGGATCCGCCGCCAGGCCCCTCTCCAGTTCGGGCAGCAGCTCTTCTTCCAGGTAAAGCACCGCCTGCGACAGGGGCATCAGCATCTTCTGCGCGGAGTAGATCAGCTCCTCGCCCTTCGGCGATGCCTTCCGCGGGAGGAGCCGAGCGGTATTTGCGCAGCGCGCCCACCACCGCGCCGGCCACCAGGCGCGCTTGGCGGGTTTCCGGTTGCTCGGCCTCCAGGTACCCTCCGCCGCCGCGCAGGATGAAGCTCTGGAACAGCTCGCGGACCCGGGCGTAGCCCGGGGAGGCGGCAACCAGTCCGCGCTGCTCCTCGCTGAGGTTCTCCTCCTGCAGCTCTTCCAGCCGGCGGGCGGCCCGCAAGGCTCTGGCGCGGATCTGCCCATGTTCCGGCCGGGCGGCCTGCATCAGGCGCAGAGCCAGGCGCAGCTGCACCTCCACGATGGCCAGCTCCCCGTCCAGGTCCTTCAGCCCGGAGGCCGCGAACGATTGGACCTGCGCACCCGCCTCCAGCCGCTCCTCCTCGGCCAGCAGGCGTCTGCAGTTCCGCATCCAGAACCGGGCCGGGAAGCGGTTCGGTTTTTGTAACTTTTTTCATCTTCAATTGTTTTTTATCGAGATCTGAAGCGCGAGGGTCCCTGGGGTTTCCACCTCCTTTACCCGGGGACCCGCTTTTTTTCAGAAGCTGCCGCAGGCCCGTTGCTTCAGGCCAGGCCCTGCAGGCTGCGCTTGGCCTCCTCCAGGCAGCGTATGAACTCCCGCCGCTCCGCCTCGCTCAGGGGCGCATTGCGCGGTTTGCCCGAGCGCTCGAAGCTGAAAAAGCGGCAGCGCTTGAACCTCTGCAGCGGTTCTGAAGCCTTGCCGTAGGATTCCTCCAGCTGCTTCTCGACCTTCTCCTTCCAGTCCTTGAACTTGGACTCCTCCGGTTGCCGGGCCTTCAGGCCGTCGATTTCCGCGATTAGGGATTGGATCGTTGCCATGAGCATATGTTCCTGAATTCCCCCCGCCGCTGTCAAGCTCCAGACCGTTGACTCTGGGACCCGGCGCTGCTACTTTAGCCGAAAGGAGGCCCGCCATGGTGAAGGTGTTCCAGGGCGACGTGCAGAGCGTGCAGGGCGACGTCAACAGCTGGATCGAGGTGTACCAGCCGGCCATCACCGACTTCAAGCAGTCCCTGATCGTGCTGGAGCACAACATCATCATCGTGCTGACCTTCCTGTACGAAGCCAGGTCCGAAACGGCCAAGGTGGAGTACAAGTTCGACAAGTTCAAGAAATAAGCCCGTGGCAAGCTGGATTTCGACAAGTGCGGCGGCCTGGTTCCCGCCATCGTCCAGGACTACCTCAGCGGCGAGGTGCTGATGCTGGCCTACCTCAACCCGGAGTCCTGGGCGCTGACCCTGTCCACGGGCGTGGCCCACTACTGGTCGCGCAGCCGCGGCCAGCTCTGGAAGAAGGGCGAACAAAGCGGACATATGCAGGAGGTGCGGGAGGTGCGGGTGGACTGCGACCAGGACACCGTGCTGCTGAAGGTGCGGCAGGTGGGCGGATGCGGCCTGCCACACCGGGTACCGCAGCTGCTTCCACCGGCGCCTGGAGGGCGACGGCCTGGTCACGGACGGGGTCCGGGTTTTCGACCCGAACCAGGTATACGGGGGCGGCAGGTGAACGAGAAGAAGCTGAAGCTGGGCATACCCAAGGGCAGCCTGGAGCAGGCGACCATCGATCTTTTCGCCAAGGCCGGGTGGCGCATCGGCACCTCCTCGCGCAACTACTTCCCCTCCATCGACGACCCGGAGCTGTCCTGCGCGCTGGTGCGGGCCCAGGAAATGGCGCGCTACGTGGAGAGCGGCGTGCTGGACGTGGGACTCACCGGCCTGGACTGGGTGCTGGAGAACCAGGCCAAGGTGGAGATCGTCTCCGACCTGGTCTACTCCAAGGCCAGCACCCAGAAGGCCCGCTGGGTCCTGGCGGTGCCGGCCGACTCGCCGATCGCACCGGCTGGAGGACTGCGCCGGCAAGAGGGTCTCCACGGAGCTGGTGGAGTTCACGCGGCGCTACTTCCAGGAGCGGGGCATCCCGGTGGAGGTCGAGTTCTCCTGGGGCGCCACGGAGGCCAAGGTCGTGGAGGGGCTGGTGGACGCCATCGTGGAGGTCACCGAGACCGGCTCCACGATCCGGGCCCACGGCCTGAAGATCATCCACACCCTGCTGGAGAGCAACACCAAGCTCATCGCCCACCCGGCCAGCTACGCGGACCCCTGGAAGAGGTCCAAGATCCGGCAGCTGGCGCTTCTGCTGCAGGGGGCGCTCAACGCGGACAGCATGGTGGGGCTGAAGATGAACGTGCCGGAGGACAGGCTGGAGGAGGTGGTGAAGATCCTGCCCTGCATCACGGCGCCGACCATCGCCCAGCTCTACAAGTCCCCCTGGTTCTCCGTGGAGGTGATGGTCAGCGAGGCGGTCGTGCGCGAGATCATCCCCCGGCTCATCGAAAAGGGCGCCGACGGGATCATCGAGTACTCCCTGAACAAGCTGGTGGGCAGCGGGGACAGGATCGGCTAGCGCGGGCCTGCCGCGTCAGCGCGCCCGGGCCTCTTCGGCGAAGGCCAGCACGTTCTCCCAAGGAGTTTCCGGCTGCAGGCGGTTGGAGGGGCAGAGGATCGCCCGCCCGTCGTCCCGGAACAGGGCGGCCAGACGCCGGACCTCCTCCCGGACCTGGGCCGGGGTGCCGAAGGGCAGCAGGCGTTGGGCGCTCAGGGTGGCGCACAGCACCAGCTCTCGCCCGAACTCGCGTTTCACGGCCGCCAGGTCCATGCACTCCGGCTGAACGGGGTGCAGAATGTGGAAGCCCAGCTCCGCGATGTCCGGAAGAATCGCCCGCACGTCGCCGCAGCTGTGCAGGAAGAAGCGGCAGTCGGGGAAGCGGCTGCGCACCGCCTCCAGCACCTCCTGCCAGCGCGGCTTGATGAAGCGGCGCCACAACTCCGGGTCCAGCTGCAGGCCGGTCTGCATGCCGGCGTCGTCGTAGAAGCAGAGCACCTCGATTCCCGCCTGGGCGGTGGCCAGGGCCAGGGCCCGGGTATGCGCCGCGACCTTGCGGGTGATCGCCTCCGCCAGCGCGGGGGCCAGCAGCAGGTCCTCCAGGAAGGCCTGCATGCCGCGCAGCCACCAGGACCATTCGTAGATGCTCCCGGCGTAGCCGAAAACGGGGTAGCCGCGTGCCCGAAGCTTCCCGGGCAGGGAGGGGTCCGCCAGGCTGGCAATGACCGGAAGCGGCAGTGCTTCCACGTCCCGCACGCTTTCGGCCGAGGCCAGCGGCGCGTACATCCGCTCGTAGGTCGCGCGGGCTCCCCCGGCCCAATGCCCGACGCCCCATTCGTCGAAGGTGGTTTGCGCCTCCACCTCGCCGTGGAAAAGCCGAGGGTCCTCGCCCCCGAAGCGGGAGCTCAGGGAGAGGCGGCGGAAATCGTAGGCGAAATGTTCCGCCGGCTCGACCGCCCCGGTCTCCGCCTGGAAGCGCGCCAGCAGCGGAGCGGTGAAGCCCTGAATGGCCCCGATGTCGAGGGTGAAGGGAAGCCACTGCGGGGAGGAGCCCGCAAACAGCAGGCGGAAATTCTCCGCGGGGGTCAGGGTGCTCATGATCTGGAGGCCCAGTATACCGCGGCGCGCGGCGCGGCGGCAAGAAAAAGCCCACCCGCCCGCAGCCAACGGCAGGGGCGTGGTGGGCAAAACTAAGGAGGAAATTACAGGTGCAATATACTCACGGCGGCCCGGGACGGCAACCTTGACTTTCCTCCCGCAATTGCCGCATAAAGGGACGCGGGGGAAGTGATGCCGGACAACGCCGCGATCGAAGTGCTGAAGATGGCCCTCCTGCTGGAGCGCCAGGGGAAGATCTTCTACGAGCAGGTAGCCGGGCAGACCCGCAGCCCCGCGGTGCGGGAGCTGTTCCGCACGCTGGCCGCGGAGGAGGCCAAAGCACGCCGAGATCCTCACCGAGCGCGGTGGTCCCGCGGCGGCAGTCCCCGGGCCGGTGCCCGATTCCCTGAGCAAGCTGGTGTTGAGCAAGGAGATCCGCAAGCAGATCGGCGCGGCCAGCTACGAGGCGGCTGCCATCTCCGCGGCCATCGACATGGAGAGCCGGGCCGTGGCCCTGTACTCGGAGCGGGTGACCGGGGCCGCCGAGCCCGCGGAGCGCGCTCTGTACCAGTGGCTGGCGGAGTGGGAGCGCGGCCACCAGCGCTTCCTGGCCCGCATCCACCAGGAGCTGCTGGAGGAGATCTGGCAGGATAGCGGGTTCTGGCCGTTTTGAAGAGCGCTCTGGAAGTCCGGGGCCTGAGCTTCCGCTACCCTGACTACCCAAACCTGCCCGCGGCGCCTCTTTTCCGGGAGCTGGACCTCGAGCTGGCCGCAGGGGAAATCGGCCTGGTGCTCGGCGGACCGGACAGCGGGAAAGTCCACTCTCTGCCGCATCCTGGCCGGCCTGGTGCCGCGCTTCTCCGGCGGGGCGCTCGATGGCCGGGTCCGGCTCGCCGGCCGATCGATCCTGGAATCCAGGCCCTTCGAGAGGATCCGGGAGGTCGGGCTGGTTTTCCAGAATCCCGCGGAACAGCTGTTCACCTCGCGCTGCGACGCGGAAGCTGCCTTCGCCCTGGAGTCGTTGGGCATGCCGCCCGAGCGGATCCAGCGGCGCGTGCGGACCGCCCTGCGCCTCCTGGGGATCCCGGCTCCCCGTGACCCGCAGACTCTGTCGGGCGGGGAGAAGAAGAAGCTGGCGCGTCGCCTGCCTGCAGGCCGTGCGACCCGGCGGTGTGGCTGCTGGACGAGACCTTCGAGGAACTGGACTCCGGGACCAGGCTGCGGCTGCTGGAGCGCCTGCGGGCTTCCGGCCGGACGGTCCTGATCACCTCCGCCAAATGGTACGAGCTGTTCGGCGGCCGGGTGGACCGCGTTTTCCTTCTGTCGGGCGGCCGCCTGCGGGAGGTACGGCCGGGCTCGGCCGCCTTCCATGCCCTGCTGCGCAAAGAGGGCTTCGAGCTCGGGGCGCGGGGCGCGCGCCCCCGCTCGCCGGCAGGCCCGGTGCTGGAGGCGGAAGACCTGCGATTCTCCTACCCCGGGGAAGGGAGCTTCCGCCTCGAGGTTGCCCGACTGGCCGTACCTCTCGGCGGGACCCTGGCGGTGGTGGGCGACAACGGCTCGGGCAAGAGCACCCTGGCCAAGATCCTCTGCGGACTGCTGGCCCCCGCCGAAGGCCGCGTCCGCCTCCGCCTGGACGGCGGGCTGCGGCCCATGGACCGGGCCGGCCTGAGCCGCCAGGTGGCCTATATCTTCCAGGACCCCGACCTGCAGATCTTTCTGCCCACGGTCGAGGAGGAGCTGGCCTACGGGCTGAAGCTGCAGGGCCTGGGCGACGCGGAGATCGCCCCCAGGCTGCGGGCCGCCGCGGAGAGCTTCCGCCTGCCCGGGCTGCTCGCCCCGCCGGCGCTGCTCAGCTTCGGGGCGCGCAAGCGCCTGCAGGCCGCCGTCTACCACCTGCTGGGCAAACGCGTCGTCATCTTCGACGAGGGCGACTCGGGCCTGGGCGCCGCCGAGTTCGCGCGGGCTCCTGGAATTGTTCCGCGACGCCGGCCCGCGGCCTCGTGGTGATCACCCATGACCTGAAGCTGGCCTACCGGGTGGCCGACGCCACCGTGCGCCTGGAAAAGGGGAGGATCGTGTGACCGGCTCGTTCTATCTGCCGGGTGACGGCCTGCTGCACCGCTTCGACCCCCGCTGCAAGCTGCCGCTCGCGGCCCTGTTTACCGTGCTCTTCTTCCTGCCGCGTGCCCCTGGCTCTGCTGGGCGCTTACCTGGGGGTCGTGGCCCTGACCCTCTGGCTTTTCCTGGGCTTCCGGGAGCTCCTGCGTCCCCTGCGGACCATCGCCCCGCTGCTGCTGCTGGTGCTGCTGCTGACCCCGCCCTTCCACCGCGGCGGGCAGGTATACCTTCGCCTCGGAGGGTTCACCCTGCTCTCCGCCGCCGGGGCGCGGGAGGCGGCGCGCCTGGCGCTGCGCCTCACCGGCATCACCATCACCTTCTTCGCGCTGCTGCGCAGCACCGACCCGGCGGACCTGATTTTGGCGCTGCGGGCCTTCGGACTGCCATTCGCGGCGGGGCTGGTCGTCAGCGTGGCCCTGCAGTACGTACCGAGCCTGAAGGGCCTGTACGACCAGGTACAGGACGCGCACCGGCTGCGCCGGGCGGAGAACAGCGCGCCGGCTCCCAGGGGCCTGCGGGCCCTGGGAGCGCTGCTGCCGCTGCTGACCTCGGTGCTGATCCTCTCCATCCGGCGGATCCCCGCGCTGGCCATGGCCTTGGAGCTGCGCGGGGTGGGCCTCAAGACCCCCCGCACCTCGCTGCGCCGGCTGCCGGGCGGCCGGCGGCTGGCGGCCGGCATCCTGGCCGCCGCGCTGATCGGGTCCGCCGCGATCGCCGCCGCCTTCTTATTCCATTAGTCGCAGGGATTGGATATACTGAGGTCATGCCCGGAAGGAAAATTGACAAGAGGCTCCCAGGAAGCCCAGCATTGCGCATCGCCACGGTCGCCGTGCTCACGGCGGTCACGGCCGTCTTCACCTACCTGGTGCGCATCCCCATCGCCCCGACCCGCGGCTATTTGAACCTCGGGGACGTGGCCGTCTACTTCAGCGCCTTCACCCTGGGCCCGTTCACCGCCCTGTTGAGCGGCGGCCTGGGCACCGCGCTGGCGGACCTGCTGGCCGGCTACCCGCAGTGGATCCCCATCTCGATGCTCGTGCATGGACTGCAGGGTCTGCTGGCGGCGCTGGTGGCCGTGATTCCGCTGAAGGCGAGCGGGCGCTGGCCGCTGCCGCCGGCTTGGCTCGTCGCGGGCGGGGTCGGGACCCTGGTCATGTGCGCAGGCTACTTCGCCGCCGGAGCGGTGATGTACGGCGCCGGCGCCGCGCTGGTCGAGCTGCCGGGGAACCTGCTGCAGAACGTGGCAGGCCTGGTAGCGGGCATCCCCCTGAGCCTGGCCGTGCGAAAGGCGTACCCGCCCGTGGCGGAGCTGCGCTGGTAGGGGAGCGCGGAATGGCCGGCTCGGAGGAAATTGCGCGGAACTTGGTGCTGGCGCGCGAGGCCCTGGCCCGCGCCGCCGAGCGTTCCGGGCGCGATCCGCAGAGCGTGACCATCCTGGCGGTGACCAAGACCGTCCCGCTGGCCGAGGTGCAAGCGGCCTGCGCCGCCGGCCTGCGGCTGTTCGGAGAGAACCGGGTGCAGGAGGCGGAGGCCAAGTACGGCGCCAGCCGGGACGGCCTGCCGCCAGTTTCCCTGCACCTGATCGGGCACCTGCAGCGCAACAAGGCCCGCAAGGCCGCCGAGCTGTTCGAGGCGGTGGATTCCATCGACAAGGTGGAAACCGCGCAGGCGCTGGAGGCGGCCTGCGCCGCGGCGGGCCGCACGCTGGAAATCCTGCTGGAGATGAACACTTCGGGGGAAGCGACGAAATTCGGCTTCGCCGGCGAAGAGCAGCTGATGGCCGCCGTGGAGCCGATCCTAGGCCTGCCGCACCTGCGCCTGCGGGGGCTGATGACGGTCGGTCCGCTTTCCGCCGACCGGGAACAGGTGCGCCGAGCCTTCCGCCGCCTGGCCAGGCTGTTCGAGCAGCTGCGCTCGCGCTACGCCGGGCAGCCGCTGGACGTGCTCTCCATGGGCATGTCCGCGGATTTCGAAACGGCCGTGGAGGAAGGCTCCACCCAGGTGCGCCTGGGCACTGCGCTTTTCGGACCGAGGGACGCACCGTGATCCGCTGGGCGGCGCTGTGGCTGTTCCTGGCGGCGGCGGGGTTCGCCCAATCCGGCGCCCCGCCCGCCTCCACCCCCCTGCCGTCGCCGCCCGCGGCCTCGGCGCCGGAGGAATACGAGGAAGAGGAGTTCAGCCCCGGCCTCAAGGCCCTGCGCCGGGGCGAGATCATCCTCTTCGGCTCGGTTCCCCTCACCCTGTTCCTCTCCTACGAGGTGTACGACATCTACCGGTTTTTCGCCAACGACCGGCAGCCACAATACGCGCCGTGGCCGGCCCGCCCTCCGAACGCTGTGCCCTACCAGGAATGGGAGACCGCGGGCGTGCTGGCGACCGCAGTCTCGCTGTCCCTGGCCATGGCGGTGACGGATTACCTGATCGGGAAGGCCCTTGAGCGGCGAGCCGCAAAGCGTCGAAGTCCGGATCGCTGAACGGACCCCCGCGGGCACCCGGGCGGACAGCTACATCGCCGACACGCTGCGGCTGTTCAGCCGCAGCCAGGCCCGCAAACGGGTCTTGCGGCTGCTGCTCAACGGGAAGCCCGCCAAGCTGAGCCGGCGGCTGGCCCCGGGAGACCTGCTCTTCGTCGAGTACCGGGACGCCCCGACCCTCGAGCTGTTGCCCGAGGACATTCCTCTGACCGTGATTTTCGAGGACCAGAACGTGGTGGTGGTGGACAAGCCGGTGGGCATGGTGGTGCACCCCGCCGCGGGCAACCCCTCGGGCACCCTGGTGAACGCCTTGCTCTACCACTGCTCCCGCCTGGGAGGGGAGTTCCCCGGGGGGGAAACCAGGCCGGGGATCGTCCACCGCCTGGACAAGGGCACCTCCGGGGTGATCATCACCGCCAAGAACCTGGCCAGCCGGGAGTTCCTGGCCCGCCAGTTCCGCCTGCGCCGGGTGAGCAAGCAGTACGTCGCCATCGTGCAGGGCGAGCCGCCCGAGGATGCCGGCCGGATCGAGTCCCACCTGGCCCGCGATCGCCGCAACCGCAAGCGTTTCCGCAGCCTGGAAAGCGGAAACCGGGGAAAGCGGGCGGTCACCCTCTACCGGGTCCTGCGGCGCAAGGACGGCCATTGCCTGCTCGGCCTGCGGCCGCGCACGGGCAGGACCCACCAGTTGCGGGTGCATCTGGCCTCCGTGGGCTGCCCGATCGTCGGGGATTCCATGTACGGCAGCCGGGTGCGGGCGGAGTTGATGCTGCACGCCTACCGCCTGCGCTTGAGGCTGCCAGGCCCTCGGCGAAGCGGTCACCTTCCGCTCCGCGCTGCCGGCCCGTTTCGCCGCCTACTGGCGCAGCCTGGGCTCTCCGTCCGCCAGGTAGGGATTGTAGCGCTTCTCCACTTCCAGGGTGCTGGGGGGCCCGTGCCCCGGGAAGAGGAACACCCCGCCCGGCAGGTCAAGCAGCTTGTTTCGGATCGAGGACAGCAGCAGCGCCCGCTCGTAGCCGCTGGCGGTTTCGCCGATGCCCCCCGCGGAAAGGGTGTCGCCGCTGAACAGCATCCTGCCGATGTGGAAGCAGGCCGAGTCGTTGGAATGCCCCGGGGTGGCCAGCACCCGGATGGGGAAGCCGCACAAGCGCAGACAGTCCGTTTCCTCCAGGGCTTCCGCCGGGAAGTCCACGGCCGCCGGCTCCAGGGCATGCACCTGCAGGTCGTAGACCTTGCGCAGGGTGCGCAGGCCGTTCACGTGGGCCAGGTGGGAGTGGGTGAGCAGCACGTGGCGCACGTACCAGCCGTTGCCTTCGATCAGCGCGAGCAGGCCCTCGTCGAAGATCCCCGGGTCGATCAGCAGCGCATCCCGCCCGGCTTCCCCCCCCAGCAGGTAGCAGTTGGAGAAGTGGGTCACGGAGTAGTAGCTGTAGAACTTCACTGGAAAAAGGCCTCCTCCGTGTTCGAGGACTGGAAGTCCACCCCGCTCAGGCTGGCGCCCTCGAAGCGCACCCTCTTCAGGTTGCAGTCGCGGAAGCTGGCCCGCTCCAGCACCGCCGAGGTGAACCGGCTGGCGTACAGGTCCGAGCCGTCGAAGACGCAGTCCCGGCCGTGAACCCCCACGAAGTTGCAGCGCAGCAGGTCCGTGCCCCTGAAGCTGCAGCGTTCCAGCTCCGCGCCCCCCAACACCAGGCAGTGCGCCTTGCAGCCGTCGAAGCTGCAGTCCGTCAGGGAGGCGAAGTCCAGGAAGAGCAGGCGGACGCGGGCCCCTTCGAAACGCGCCCCGCGCAGGCGAGCGCGGGAGAGCAGCAGGCAGCGGATGCGCCGCCCCCGGAAGTCCAGGCCCTCCGCCTCCAGACCCTCCAGGTTGAGGTCGGCCAGCCGGTCGGCGGCACCCAGGCGTTCGTGGACCAGCCCGGCGTAGCCTCGGGGGTCCGCCGCGTGCTGGAGGCAGGTATCCAGCAGATAAGCGCATGGGCGGCCGCAGCCCGGCGCCGAGCAGTCGGTTTGCAGGAACATGCTCCAGAAGGGTAGCGGAATAGACGAGGAGCGGTCAATGCCTGTAGAGTAGGGTTTGATGAAGGCGTGCCATTTTTGCGGCCGGCAGCTGCCCGAAGGCGAGCGGGTTTATCGTTCCTCGACCTGCGCCGGCTGCGGCAAGGACCTGAAGATCTGCCGCAACTGCCGGTTCTACAGCGCGGGAGCCCACTGGGACTGCCTGGAGTCCATAAATGACCCGGTGGCGGACAAGGAGCGGGCCAATTTCTGCGAGTTCTTCCAGTTCCGGGATTCGCAGCCCGGGCCGCGGAGCCAGCAGGAACCCCCGAAGGCCAGGGACGACTTCCGCAAGCTGTTCGGCGCCGACTAAGCGCTTGCATGGACGCGCGCGCGGCTGAACTGCTCGACTTCCCCGCCGTGCTGCGGGAGCTGGAGGGCCTGGCCCTCAGCGCCCAGGGCCGCGAGCGGCTGGGCGGCGAGTCCATCAGCAGCGATGCCGCGGAGGTGGAGCGCCGCAAGGAGCTGGCCGCCGCCTTCCGTCGGCTGCTGGAATCCGGGAAGAGCTTCCCGGCGCTGGATTTCCCGGACGTCGGCCCGCTGCTGGTCCGGTGCGCCAAGCCGGGCGCGCTGTTCGAGCCTGCCGAGCTGGCGGCTCTGGGCAGGTTCCTGGTTTCCGCCCTGCGCCTGAAGCGCCACGTCGGCGGCGAACCCGATCTGGCGGCGATCGCCGCAGGCATCGCCGACCTGCGCAACCTGTCCCGCGAGATCTTCTCCCAAATCGACCGGGACGGGGCGGTGCGCGAGGACCGCATCCCGAGCCTGAAGGCCATCCGGGAGCGCATCCGCGCTCTGCAGAAGGAGGCCGAGCGCCTGGCCCAGGGGTACCTGAGCCATCCGGACTACCGGGCCTTCTGGCAGTCCGACCTGCCGGGGCAGAAGAACGGCAGGCTGGTGCTGCCCCTGCGGGCCAACTTCAAGGGCCGCATCCCGGGCATCGTGCACGACGTCTCCGCCACGGGCTCCACCCTGTTCCTGGAGCCGCTGGACATCGTGGAAAGAACAATGAGGTCACCGAGCGGGAAAACGAGTACCGCCGGGAGCTCACCCGCCTGCTGCGGGACCTGTCCGCCGCCGTCACCCGGCGCGGCGCCGAGGTCCGGCTCGACGGTGGCCGCCGTGGCCGAGCTGGACTGCTGCTACGCCCGCGCCGCCTACGCGGTGGCGCACCGCTGCGCACGAGCTCTGCGGCTCGCCGAGGGACTGAACCTGGTGGAGGCCCGGCACCCCCTGCTGGGTCGGGCGGCCGTGCCGATCAGCCTGACGCTGCAGGGCGGCACCCGGGTGCTGGTGGTGACGGGGCCGAACACCGGCGGCAAGACGGTCACGCTCAAGACCGTCGGCCTGCTGGCCTTGATGAATCAGTTCGGCCTGGAGATCCCCGCCGCGGAAGGCAGCAGCCTGGCCGTCTTCGACGAGGTGCTGGCGGATATCGGCGACGAGCAGTCCATCGAGCAGAACCTGTCCACCTTCTCGGCCCACGTGACCAACGCCGCGCGCATCCTGCGCGGCTCCAGCACGCGGTCGCTGGTGCTTTTCGACGAGTTGGGCGCCGGCACCGACCCGGAGGAGGGAGTGGCCATCGCCATGTCCCTGCTGGATCACTTCATTCAGAAGGGCTGCCTCTGCCTGGCCACCACCCACCACGGCGTGCTGAAGAACTACGGCTACACCCGCGCCGGGGTGGGCAACGCCTCGATGGAGTTCGACCTGGCCAGCCTGCAGCCGACCTACCGCATCCTCATGGGGGTGCCGGGGGAGAGCCACGCCCTGGAAATCGCCCGGCGGGACGGCATCCCGGAGGAGCTGATCCGGAGCGCGGCCGGCTACCTGCAGCAGGAGCGCGGGGAGGCCGCCGAGCTGATCAACCGCCTCTCCCGCAAGCAGCGCGAGCTGGCGGAAGCCGAGCGGGAGCAGGACCAGAAGGAAAAGCAACTGGCGGAACGTACCCGCCAGACGGACCTGCTAAACCTGCGGCTGCGGCAGCGGGAACGGGAGCTGGCCGAGAAGGGACTCTCCGAGCTGGAGAGTTTTCTGCGGGACGGCCGCCGGGAGTACGAGCGGCTCGTGCAGCGGCTGCGGCAGGAAGGGGAGTCCGCGGGCCGCCGCGAAACCCTGGACTTTCTCCACGGCCTGGAGGCGAGGGTCCGCAGCCAGGAGGAGCAGCTCCGGGCGCGAGGAGCCGGAGAGGCCGGAGTTGGGCCCGGCGGAGCGGCTGCAGGAAGGCATGGAGGTGGTGATCCGCTCCACGGGCAAGGCGGGGCGGATCCTGCGCCGCGGCAAGGGGCAGCGCTGGGTCGTGGCCACCGGGAGCCTGCGCGCGGAGCTTTTGCCCTCCGAGCTCGCCGCGGCCCCGCGGCAGGCGCAGGCCGCTCCCGCCGCCCCCAGCGTCAGCGAGGAGCTGGCCGACCGCGAGTTCAGCCACCAGCTGGACCTGCGCGGCCTGCGGCTGGAAGAAGCGCTGCGCCGCCTGGAGCAGCAGCTGGACCACGCGGTGGTGCGCGGCCTGTCCGAGTTCAGCGTGGTGCACGGCCTGGGGGAGGGGATACTGCAGAGGGGCATCCACCACTATCTGCGGGGCAGCGCGCTGGTCAAGGACTACTACTTCGCCACCCCGGAAGAGGGGGGGTTCGGCAAGACCGTGGTGCGCCTGGCCTGAGATGCCCCGGCCTTGCCAGGGGGGACTGCCGCCGCTATGATGAAAGTTCAGGACCGGTGAGACGCCCCATGAGCCTGCTGATGGTGATCAGGCTTTTCTCCTTCTGGCAGATGCAGCTGGTCGCACTGGCGCTGATCCTGCTGCTGCCGCTGGTCTGCTATCTGGCCGCCGTGAAGTCCCGCGGCAGGCGCCGCCGCCAGTTCGTGCCGCCGGCGGAGCAGGCCGGCGAGTAGCCCGGCAACTTGAGTCCAGTGAATAGGATCGTCATCCGGGGGGCCCGGGAGCACAATCTCAAGAACGTCGACCTGGAGCTGCCGCGCGACCGGCTCATCGTGATCTGCGGGATCAGCGGCTCCGGCAAGTCCTCGCTGGCCTTCGACACGATCTTCGCCGAGGGGCAGCGGCGCTACGTGGAGTCCCTGTCCTCCTACGCCCGCCAGTTCCTGGGCCGTCTGGACAAACCGGATGTGGACCACATCGACGGCCTGTCCCCGGCCATCGCCATCGAGCAGAAGAGCACGCACTCCAATCCCCGTTCCACGGTGGGCACCGTGACCGAGATCTACGACTACCTGCGCCTGCTGTACGCCCGCGTCGGGGTCCCGCATTGCCCGCGCTGCGGGCGCGAGATCAAGGAACAGTCCGTGGACCAGATCGTCGACGCCGTGATGCGCATGCCGGCAGGCTCCCGGCTGTGGCTGCTGGCCCCGGTGGTGCGCGGCCGCAAGGGCGAGCACCAAAAGGTCATCGAGGACGCCCGGCGTGCGGGTTTCGTGCGGTTGCGGGTGGACGGAGAGCTGCGCACGCTGGACGAGCCCATACGCCTCGAGAAGACGCGCAAGCACAGCCTGGAGATCGTCGTGGATCGGCTGGTGCTGGGCCCCGGAGTGGCCAAGCGCCTGGCCGATTCCATCGAGACCGCCCTGGAGGTGGGCGGCGGAGAGCTGGTGGCGCTGTCCCGGGACGGCAAGAATGAGCGGGAAGAGCTTTTCTCGCAGTCCGGAGCCTGCCCGAACTGCGGCATCAGCGTGCCGGATCTGGAGCCCAGGTTGTTCTCGTTCAACAGCCCCTTCGGCGCCTGCCCCGAGTGCTCCGGACTGGGCGTCACCCTGGAGTTCGACCCCCAGCTGGTCATCCCCGATCGCTCCCTGTCCATCAACCAGGGCGCCATCCTCACCCACAATCCCAGGGCCAACTGGCACCGCAGCATCCTGGAGGCCGTGGCCCGCCGCTTCCGCTTCACCTTGGACACGCCGCTGGCCGAGCTTCCGGAGGAAACCTACCGGATCCTCCTATCGGGGTCCAAGGAGGCCATCCACGTCAAATACGTGAATCGCGAGCAGACGGGGCGCTTCGAGTACAATTCGCCGTTCCGGGGCATCCTGAATGACCTGCGCCGCAGGTACCTGGAAACCACCTCCGAGGGAGTGAAGCAATGGCTGGAGGGCTTCATGCGCCAGCGGGAGTGCCCGGCCTGCGGGGGCCGGCGCCTGAAGCCCGAAAGCCTGGCCGTGACGGTGGCCGATCTGGACATCCACGCCCTTTCCAGTTTCTCGGTGCGGGCCTCCTTGAGCTTCTTCGCCGGCCTCGCTCTTGGCCCCACCCAGGCGGCCATCGCCGCCCAGATCCTCAAGGAGATCCGCTCGCGGCTGGAATTCCTGGCCAACGTCGGCCTGGAGTACCTGACCTTGGAACGCCGCGCCTCCACCCTGTCGGGCGGCGAGGCGCAGCGCATCCGCCTGGCCACCCAGATCGGCTCCTCCCTGGTCGGCGTGCTGTATATCCTGGACGAGCCCACCATCGGGCTGCACCAGCGCGACAACAAGCGTCTCTTGAGTACGCTGCAGGGACTGCGCGACCTGGGCAACACCCTCATCGTGGTGGAGCACGACGAGCAGACCCTGCGCGCCGCGGACTTCATCGTGGACCTGGGGCCCGGGGCCGGGCGCCACGGCGGGGAGGTGATTTTCGCCGGCACCTACCCCGAGATCCTGCGCTCCGAGCGCTCGCTCACCGGCCAGTTCCTGTCCGGCCGCCTGCGCATCGAGGACCGCCCCGAACGGCGGAACGGGACGGGAAAGAGCCTGCGCCTGCGCGGCGCGGCGGAGCACAATCTGAAGAGCATCGACGTCGCCTTTCCCCTGGGCCTGCTCACGGTGATCACGGGCGTATCCGGTTCCGGCAAGTCCAGCCTGCTGACCGACCTGCTGTTTCCCGTGCTTTCCAACCGGGTCAACCGCAGCCGCCTGCCGGAGGGCCGGTACACTGCGGTGGAAGGGGTGGAGGAAATCGACAAGGTCATCAATATCGACCAGTCCCCGATCGGCCGCACGCCGCGTTCCAATCCCGCCACTTACGTCGGCCTGTTCACTCCCATCCGCGATCTGTTCGCCTCCCTGCCGGAGGCCAAGGCCAAGGGCTACCGCCCAGGGCGCTTCTCCTTCAACGTGAAAAGCGGCCGCTGCGAGAACTGCCAGGGGGCGGGGACCATCAAGATCGAGATGCATTTCCTGCCGGACGTCTACGTCACCTGCGACGTGTGCCAGGGCAGGCGCTTCAACCGGGAAACCCTGGAGGTGCGCTACAAGGGCAAGAATATCCACGAAGTCCTGGAAATGACCGTGGAGGAGGCCTACGACTTCTTCCGCCGCCTGCCCGCCCTGGCCCACAAGCTGAAGATCCTGCGGGAGGTGGGACTGGGCTATGTGCAGCTCGGGCAGTCGGCACTGACCCTCTCGGGCGGGGAGGCCCAACGGGTCAAGCTTTCGCTGGAGCTGGCCCGGCGCAGCACGGGCCGGACCTTCTACATCCTCGACGAGCCCACCACCGGCCTGCACTTCGCGGACGTGAAAAAGCTGCTGGAGGTGCTGCACCGCCTGGTGGACCAGGGCAACACCGTGGTCCTGATCGAGCACAACCTGGACGTGATCAAGCAGGCCGACTATATCATCGACCTGGGGCCCGAAGGGGGCGAGGCCGGCGGGGAGGTGGTCGCCCAGGGGACCCCGGAAGAGGTGGCTTCCTCGCCGCGCTCGCACACCGCCGCCTACCTGCGCGAAGCGCTGACGGCCGGGAGCCTGTAGTTGCGCGCCCCGGTCGTGCTGCTCCTGTTGCTGGCCGCCTTGGGCGCCGGCGCGCCGCCGCAGCGGGCTGACGCGCAGGAGCCGTCCGTGCCCCCCAGCTCCGAGGACCTGGTGCGGGCTACTCTGGGCGGGGATATCGACACGGCCAGCTACTACGAGCTGATCGCTTGGTGCCGGGAGCGGGGACTGGCCGACACGGGCTCGAGCCAGGACCTGCGCTCCCGTCTGTACGCCCATTATCGGGCTGGAGCCGGCGGAAAGCAAGACCGGACAGGGTGCCCGGCGCGTGCTGGAGATCATGTCGGCGCGCTCCACGGAGTACTTCACCATCCAACCCATAGACGAGAACAATGTGCTGCTGCAGGGGGACGTGCTGGTGGAGCTGCGGGAGCAGGACGTGGTGCACCGCATCAAAGCCCAGAAAGTTCTCCTGAACCAGTCCGGCGAACCTGCTCACCGCAGAAGGGGGCCTGGAGTACACCTTCAAGCGCGGCGACAAGGAGGACGTTTTCCACGGCGATCGTATGACCTTCGACGTGGAGTCCTGGGAAGGGGTCTTCTTCAGCGGCGGCATGGAGGGGGACCGGCAGGTGGGCGGCAAGCAGGTCCGTTTCCGCTTCGACGGCCGACTCGATCTCCAAGCTGCGCGGCAACGCCGTGGTGCTGGACCGCGGCATCATCACCAGCTGCGACCTGCCCGTGGACCCGCACTATCAGATCAAGGCCCGCAAAATCTGGGTTCTGGCCCCCGGGGAATGGGCCATCGCCAGCGCGGTGCTGTACATCGGGCGGGTGCCGGTGCTGTACCTGCCGTTCTTTTTCAGGCCCGGCGACGAGTTCTTCTTCCACCCGGCCATCGGCTCCCGCGACCGGGAAGGCAATTTCCTGCAGACCACGACCTACCTGATCGGCCAGAAGACCCGCACTCCCAGCGCGCTGTCCGTGCTGGCGGCCACCGAGGAGCAGGGCCAGCAGTACCGCAGGGAAATCCGCGGGCTGTTCCTGCGCCAGCCGGAAGGCGAGCAGGTCCCGGTCACGGAGAACCGCTTCCTGAAGGTGTTCCTCGATTACTACTCCCGGCTGGGCGGCTTCGCCGGCGTCAGCGGCGATTTCCCCCCGAAGGTCTCCTTCCGCTCGGGCCTGGGGCTGAGCCGCAACATCTACCTCACCAGCAAGGGCTACTTCGCCTTGGAACTGGACGCATTCGCACCTTCGTACGAATCGGTCTGGAACAAGGCCTGGCTCTTCGGCCTGCAGATCCCGTTCCGCTACGGCCTGGACGGAAAGTGGAACCTGAGCGGCGCGCGGAGCAAGCTGTCCGGGAAGTTCGAGTACTATTCCGACCCCTTCTTCGCCAGGGATTTCTACAACCGCTCCGAGGAGATGGCGCTGACCCGCCTGCTGGGCATGGAGGCGACGCAGACCCTGATCCACGACCGAAGGGGAGAAGCGCGGCCTGAGCTGGGAGCTCAATACGCAGGCCGAGTTCCAGACCGGGGGTCTCGGCCGCTACCTGAACAAGCTGTCGGTGCCTTACCTGAACGCCAACCTCTATTGGCAGAGCAAGCTGCCCAATCCGATACCGAGGACAAGGACCTGGCGGATCCGACCGCCTATTTCTATTACCCCGTGAGCCTGAAGCTGCCCGAACGCCGCGCTGCTGGTATCCGGCGACCTGTTGTCCCTGCCGGCCACGGGGACCAGCGCGGCCCCTGCCGGCTGCGCGCGCGGAGGCTCGCTCCACGCCCCGGGACCTGCGCCTGCCGGGGGCGGCTGTCCAGCCCATCGAACCCGCCCGGCCCGTCGGAACCGCCGAAACGCCGGCCAGGCCTGAACGCCCGGCGGAAGGCCGACGGTCGAGGCTATCGCCGGCGGTAGTCCTGCGCAGCCGCCTCCCAGCGAGCTTCGCCGGCCGTCGCCCCGGGAAAAGCTGGCAGAGCTGCCCGCGCCCGTGCCGGTCTCCTTTACGCTGTCCTACCAGGCCCGCCCGACTGTGGCGCTCGAGCAGAGCTTCCACTCGGAGGAATCCTGGATCGAGCCTTCCGATGTGCTTTACAACCTGGATTACACGAGCCTGGATTCTTCCGGGGTCGGCAGCTTGGACTGGGCTTTGAAGGTGTATGAGAGCCTCTTCCTCCTGAACGGCAGCCTCGGGCTGTCCGGAAGCTATCGCACCAAATACCGTCTGTCCTATGAAGACGACACTTCTTGGGAAAACCTGGTTCTCGACGATTACCGCTACTCCCAGCTGCAGGTGAGGAACCAGCTCGCGATGAGCCTCTCTCCTTTCTACGATGACCCGCGCCTTCGGGCCACGAAGCTGTCCTACTCGGTGAACTGGCTGCTGTTCCGGTATACCCTCGACGAGGCGGCCTCCAGCTACGGCTCGCCGGTTTACACCGGGCAGCCGCCGGGCTGGAACGCGGCGACCTTCAGCCAGCACCAGGCAGAGGCCGTTTTCGGGTGGCAGCCCGGCCTTCAGCTCAACAGCCTGAGCGTAAGCGCCCAGCTTCCGCCCCTGGCCCCCACCATCACCGCCAAGGTGGACGCCTCCGTCTGGCTTCTGCGCACCGCCGTCACCTCGGTGTTTCGCGAAACCGATGACCGTGGAACCTGACCCTGCAGCAGAGCTTCCAGCCGTGGACAAGTTTTCGGTTGAGCGAGGAGCTGCAGGCGGACCTGATGGCCAGGCAGTGGACCCGCAGCGTCACCTCGCTGACCTGGGGAGGATTCTCGTCGTCCTTCACCGCTCAGCAGCTTTCCGGCGACACCCTGGAACCTGCCACGATCAGCGCCTCCTACAAGCTGGCGCAAACCAGCTTGTACTTCTGGAAAAATCGTTCCAGGCTGGAGACGATGATAAATAGCTCCTGGAATATGAACCTGTACCAGAATTCGATCGGTTTGTATGACAATAACTTAACATTTTCGTTTACCCTGAAATATTTTTTATACAAATTTCTGGAATTCTCCATCACTACCACCTCCTACAACAATCGGACATACAGGTATTTCCCAGGTTTGTACTCACCTTGGGTAAATCCCTTAACGGATCTTCTTAAGTCGTTCAATTTTTTTAACATTGAGGACCGGAAGACTCGTCCTTCAAGCTCAAGAGCATCGTCGTGGACATGGTGCACCACATGCACGATTGGGATCTTGACCTTTCGCTACGAGGGAAAGCCTGAGCTGCGAGCTATCAATCCATGACTCCCGGAAGCCAGTGACCACGTACATCTGGCGCGACAGCTTCTCCATTCTGCTGCAGTGGATTCCCATACCGGAAATGCGCAGCAATCTGACCAGGGATGAGGACGGCTTCTTCATCCGGGATTGACGCATTCTCCGGCTTGGGAGTAGATTTTTGCAGGAGAGTATGCGGAAGCACCTGGCTGTCGCGCTCAAGAACCCCGAAAGCATTCAGGAGCTCTTCGGGGCCAACGACGACAACCTGGCGGTCTTCGAGGAGCTGCTGGGCATCCGCATCTACCTGCAGGGCAATCAGATCTACATCGACGCCGCCAGCGACTCCTCCCGCAGCCAGCTGGAGGAGCTGCTCGCCCAGCTGCAGGAGCACCTCCGCCTGGGCAACGCGCCGAATCCGGACCTGATCCGGGCGGTGCACAGCTCGCTCGAGACCGGGCGCACCGAAAGCGTGGACATCCTGAAGGACACCATGGTCGTCGTGCCCAACGGCCTGGGCAAGACCTTCGCGCGCAGCCACAATCAGGCTCTCTACCTGCAGGCCATCGAGCGGCACGACCTGGTGTTCGGCATCGGCCCGGCGGGCACCGGCAAGACCTACCTGGCGGTGGCCTTGGCCCTGAAGGCGGTGCTGGGGCGCAGCCGGCGCAAGCTCATCCTGACCCGGCCGGTGGTGGAGGCCGGCGAGAACCTGGGCTTCCTGCCGGGGGACCTGGAGCAGAAGATCAGCCCCTACCTGCGGCCGCTGTACGACGCCATGGAGTCGCTGGTGCCCGTGGAGACCATCCGGCGGATGGAGGAGAACCGGACCCTGGAGATCGCGCCTCTGGCCTACATGCGCGGGCGGACCCTGCTCGGACTGCTTCATCATTCTGGACGAGGCCCAGAACACCACGAAGGAACAGATGAAGATGTTCCTCACCCGGATCGGCGAGGGCTCCAAGGCCGTGGTCACCGGCGACATCACCCAGATCGACCTGCCCAGGCGCCAGAACTCCGGGCTGCTGAACGTCATCCGGGTGCTGGAGAACATCCGCGAGATCGGGTTCGTCTTCCTGGGGGAGGAGGACGTGGTGCGCCACCCCCTGGTGCGCAAGATCGTGCGCGCCTACCAGGACCATGAACAGGCCTGAGCCGCGCGGCTGGCTGGCCGCCTTCCTGCGCCGGCAGGGCCGACTTCCGCCTCGCGTCACCGGCATCCTGCTGGCCAGCCTCGGCCGGCACCCTGGCCGTCGTCCTGGTTTCCGGGCAGTTCAAGTCCCTGTTCCAGCACGTGTCCCCCTCCAGCTACGAGGTGGGCAGCGTGGCCCCCCGGGACGTCACCGTGGAGCGGGACGTGCTGTACACGGACCTGGAGGCCACGCGCCTGCGGCAGGAGGCGGTGGAGAAGCTCGTCGCGCCCATCTTCCGGATCAACGAGGGGATCGGGGAAAGCAAGCTCCGGCAGCTGGAGGAGTTCAGCCGGACCCTCAAGCGCCTGGCCGCCGAGGGGGAAGCCGCCGACACTCTGTTCCTGAAGCTGCAGCTCTCCTTTCCCGGGGTCCTGCAGCGCCAGGAGCTCGCCAGGCTGCGCCCGCAGGCCGCGCTTCTGCTGGAAAGGGCGCGCGCGCTTCTGGGCGAGCCTACGACGTCGGGCTGCTGCGCCTGCCCGAGCCGGATTCCGAGCTGCTTTCCGCAGGCTCCGTCGAGCTGTGGCGTTGGCGCGAAGGGCGGCTGGAGAAGCAGCCGTCCCTGGTCGAGGACCTGCTTACCCGCCCGCGTCTGCGCGAGTGGGCGCTGTCGCGTCTGAAGGACCTGAACGCCGAGCAGGCCCAGGCTGATCGTCCGGATGGTGGAGGCCTTCGCGGTGGAGAACGGGTTCCTGGACCTGGGCGAGACGCTGAAAGCCAAGACCAAGGCGGTGGAGCAGGTGGAACCCGTGCTGGCCAAGCTCTCCCGCGACCAGGTCATCATCCGCAAGGGCGACCTGGTCACCGAGGAGGAGGCCCTGCAGATCCGGGCGCTCAGCGAATACTCCGCCAACGTCAGCATCAGCAGCATCGCCGGCAACGCCCTTTACGTGCTGATCGTCTTCGCCCTCTGCCCGTTCCTGTTGACCGCGCTGGCCCCCGCCTTGAAGCGCAGTCAGCTCGCCTTCCTGGCAGGGATCATCCTGAGCTACCTGGCCCTGGCGGCGGTGATCTTCAACCTGCTGGAAGCACCCGCCGGGCCTGCCGCTGGCCGTGTTCCTGCCGACTTCCGCGCTGTCCATGCTCGTGTCCCTGCTGATCACGACCCAGGCGGCGTACGTGTTCTCGCTGGCGGCCTCGCTGCTGCTGCTGCCCGTGCTCGGCCTGGACTTGTTTTCCTTTTTCTTCGCCCTGGCCACCGGCCTGGCCGCCGCGGCGGTGGTCACCCGGGTCGAGCGCCGCATCGACCTGCTGCAGGCCGGGGTCGCCCTGTCCCTGGGCAGCTTCCTGGCCCTGCTGGCCGGCGGCCTGCTGAAGGGCGAGTTCCCGCGGGTGCTGCTGTCGGCGCTGGCCTGGGGCCTGGCCAACGCCTTCCTGGGCAGCCTGGCTCACCCTGGGGCTGCTGCCGGCCTTCGAGCACCTGTTGAACGCGGCCAGCCGCTTCCGCCTGATCGAGCTGTCCGATCTGAATGCCCCGATCATGAAGCGCATGCTGGCCCAGGCCCCGGGCACCTACAGCCATTCCATCAGCGTGGCCAACCTGGCCGAATCGGCCTGCAGCGCCATGGGGGCCAATGCCCTGCTGGCCCGGGTCGGCGCGTACTACCACGACATCGGCAAGATCGAGCAGTCGGAGTATTTCATCGAGAATCAGCACTCCTACAACAAGCACGACGACATGAAACCCAGCCTCTCCGCCGCGGTGATCCGGGCGCACGTAAAACTGGGCATCGAGAAGGCCCGGGAGCTGGACCTGCCCGCCGAGGTGCGCGACATCATCGCCCAGCACCACGGGCGCGGCATCATAAAGTATTTCTACCACCGGGCCCAGGAAAGCGCGGAAATGCGCGAGATCCCCTCCGAGGAGTACTCCTACCCCGGGGAGCTGCCAAAGAGCCGGGAAGCCGCCGTGGTGATGCTGGCCGACGCCGCGGAAGCCGCCTCCCGCACCCTGCGTAAACCCACCATGGCCAAGCTGGACAAGGTCGTCTGGAGCCTCATCATGGAAAAGTTCAACTCCGCCGAGCTTGGGGAATGTGCCCTCAGCCTTGGCGATCTGGAGATCGTGCGGCGCAGCTTCGTGCGGGTGCTGGCGGGCTATTTCCACTCCAGGATTGAGTACCCGAAAACCAAAGAGGCCGTCCGATGAGCGAAATCGACATCCGCCTCGAGGGATTGGCGGCGCCTGCCTGGCTGGACGACTGCCGGGAGTTCGTCGACGCGGCCCTGCGGGAGCTGGGAGCCGGGAATTGGGAGGTGTCGATCCTGTTCTGCACCGATCCGTTTATTCGCGATCTCAACCGCCGCTATCGCGGCCTGGAGGCGCCCACCGACGTGCTCTCCTTTTCCCAGCAGCCGGATGCGCCGAGCTTGCGCCCCGGAGCGCCGACGGCAACCCAGGTCGCGGGGGACATCGTGATCTCGCTGGACAGCCTCGCCCGCAACGCCGAGCGGGAAGGGGAGTCCAGGGAGGCGGAGTTGAAGCGGCTCTTGATCCATGGGATGCTGCACCTGCAGGGCCTGGACCACCCCGAGGAGGGGGATTCGGAAATGCTGCGGGTCCAGGAGCGGCTGCTGGAACGCCTCCGCGAAAAAAGGATCGAGCTATGAGCAGACCTTGGTGGGCAATCGCCGCCTTCCTGTGGGTCCTGAGCGCCGCGGCTCCGGGGGCTCAGGAAAACCAGGCGCGCAGCTTTCTACACCTCGCCGGGGAATTGCAGCTCGGAGGCGACTTCCTTGGCGCCATCGAGCAGTACCGTGCTGCCCTGGCGGCCAACCCGGATTACGGAGAGGCGCTGGCCGGCCTGGCCGAGTGTTTCTTCCGGCTGGAGGAATATGAGGAGGCGCTGCCGCACGTGCTGCGGGCCAGGCGGTACGACCAATCCAACCTCGCGCTGGCGGTGCTGGAGGGCCGGATCCGCATCGGTCTTGGCGAGCTGGAGAAGGCCCGCTCCCTGTTCAACGGAGTGCTTTCCCGGGAAAAGAACAACCTGGAAGCCCAGTTCGCTCTGGCCGAGCTGGACATCGCCTCCGGAAAAAGAAGAAACGCCGCGCTGAAGTACCTGGAAACCCTGCGCATCCGGCCCGACAGCCAGCAGGCGCTGCTGGCCCTGGCGGTGCTGAACGAGTCGGAAGGCGACAGCGCCACAGCCGAGCGGTACCTGGAGCTGGCCCTGCGCTACCACGCCGACGACCCGGGCGTGCGCTACGCGGCGGCGCGTTTCGCGCTGCAGCAGGGCGATCCGGCCCGCGCGGAGCGCCACCTGCAGGCGGCCCTGGCCGTGCGTCCAGCATTCGTGGATGCCAGCCTGCTGCTGGCCCAGGTGCTCCTGGTCCAGGAGCGGCCCGGCGATGCGATCGTCGCCATGCGCGACCTGCTGGCCGCGCGGCGCGACCTTCCCCTGGCCTGGTACCTGCTGGGCCTGGCCCAGGAGCGCTCCGGGGACCTGACCCAGGCGCCTGGCCTCACTGTCTTCCGCCGCGCGCCTGGCCCCCGAGGACGAGCTGGCGCGGCTGGCGCTGGAGAACCTGGCGCTGGCCAGGCTGGAGATCAAGGACGAGTCCCGCCGCAGGCTGGCCTTGCCGCACCTGGAACGGGGCAGGCGCTTCGAGGAGCGCAACATGCTGGAGAAGGCGCTCAACGAGTACCGGCGCTGCCTGCGCCTGGACCCGGAGTCCCGCGACGGCCGGCTGGCCTACGCCGGGGTGTACCGCCTGCTGGGCTACCCGGCCAAGTACCGCCAGGAGCTGGAAGTGCTGCGCCGCCTGGGGTTCCAGGACACGGCCGTCACGGACGGGATCGAGATCGTGGACAGCCAGCTGCTGGACACGGTGGCCGCTTCGTGGGGCCTGGACCAGTACGCGCTGGAGCGCAGGAGCTACAGCCTGGCGGTGTTCTGCATCCCCCGGGAGGTCCGGGAGCTGCACCCCTTCGCCGGCCAGCAGCTGGTGGAATATCTCAAGGACCAGCTGCGCCGCTTCGACACCGTGCTCGTCCCGGAGGCCGAGCCCCTGTCCGAGAGCTTCGAGGAGGCCTTCCGCCGGGCGCGCGGTCTGGGCGCGGACTATTTTCTGATCCTGCGCTTCGAGGAGTCGGAGCGCAGCTTCTCCGCCGAGCTGGAGCAGTACCTGGCCCGCACCGGCACGCGGGTGGCTTCCTACCGAGCCTTCCGGACCGGGAATGACCGGGTCCAGGATTGCCTGACGCTGCTGACCTCGCAGCTGGAGGCGGCGCTGCCGGCCTGGGGCCGGCTGGTCACCCGGGAGTTCGACACGGGGGTGATCGACCTGGGCACCCTCGACGGGCTCAAGGCCGAGGACAAGCTGGTCGTGGTCAAGCGGGGCAAGGTCCGGCTGCGGAACGACGGAGTGGGTCTGGCCATGGAGGAGAAGGACATCGTCGGGGATTTCCGGGTGGTCCGCCCGGACGAGCGGGTGAGCGAGGGGATCCTGTCGCGCAGAAGCTTCTTCGACCTGACCAACCCGGGGGACGAGGTCGTTTTCAGTCAGGCGCAGGCCGCTCCGGCGAAATCACAGGCCGAGGAGGCTCCCGCGGGGCTGCTGCGCCGGCTCTATCGGCTTTTGGGGTTTCCCGCAGCCGCCAGGCCGGATTGACAGATCGCGGCGCTTTCCCGTATATTCACGGATTCACCTCGCAAAAGAGGTGCTCCCAATGGCGAAAAAAACCGTGCGCGATGCGGACTTGAAGGGCAAAAGAGTCCTCTGCCGCGTGGATTTCAACGTGCCGATCAAGGGCGGCAAGATCGGCGACGACACGCGGATCCGGGAGTCGCTGCCGACGCTGCGCTACATCCTGGAGCAGCCGGGCGACCCGGCTCATCCTGATGAGCCACCTGGGCCGGCCGAAGGACAAGCCGGAACCGGAATACAGCCTCAAGCCGGTGGCCCAGAGGCTGGCGGAGCTCCTGGGCAGGCCCGTGGCGATGGCCGCTGACTGCGTCGGGGAGGCGGTGGAGGCCCAGGCCAAGGGCCTGGCCGCGGGCGAGGTCCTGCTGCTGGAAAACGTGCGCTTCCACAAGGCGGAGACCGAGAACTCTCCGGAGTTCGCCGCCAAGCTCGCCCGCCTGGGGGAGATCTACGTCAACGACGCCTTCGGCTCGGCGCACCGCGCCCACGCCTCGACGGAAGGGGTGGCTCACCACCTGCCGGCCGTGGGCCGGTTTCCTCATGGAAAAGGAGATCAAGTTCCTCGGGCGGCGTGTTCGAAAACCCCAAGAAGCCCTTCGTGGCGATCATCGGCGGGGCCAAGGTGTCCACGAAGATCGCGGTGCTCGAGTCGCTGCTGCCCCGGGTGGACAGCCTGATCATCGGCGGCGGCATGGCCTACACTTTCCTCAAGGCTCAGGGAATCGCGGTGGGCAAGTCCCTGGTGGAGGAGGATTTCCTGGACACCGCCAGCTCGCTGCTGAAGAAGGCCGCAGAAGCAGAAGGTGAAGATCCTCCTGCCGCTGGACCACCAGGTCGGCGCGGAGTTCAAGGAGACGGCCAAGGCGGAGTACGTGGCCGGAACGGCCATCCCCGCGGAGCGCATCGGCATGGACATCGGCGACAAGACCCTGGCCAGCTACCGGGAGTCCATCGCCGCCGCCGGGACAGTGGTCTGGAACGGACCCCTGGGCGTTTTCGAGTTCCCGCAGTTCGCCAAGGGCACGTTGGAGGTGGCCAAGATGGTCGCCGCCTGCAAGGGGACCACGGTGGTGGGCGGCGGGGACAGCGTAGCCGCGGTCCAGAAGTTCGGGCTGGCCTCGAAGATCAGCCACGTTTCCACGGGCGGCGGCGCCTCGCTGGAGCTGCTGGAGGGCAAGGCCCTGCCGGGAATCGTGGCGCTGGCCGACCGCTAAGGATGTCCATGCGGACGAAATACATCGCCGGCAACTGGAAGATGCACAAGACGGCGAGCGAGTCCGTCGCGCTGGCGGACGCCCTGGCCGTCGGCGCTGGCGGGCGCAGAAGGACCGGAAGATCATGGTCGCCCCCGCCTTCACCGCCCTGGCCGCGGTCGGCCTGCGGATCGCGGGAAGCGGCATCCTGCTGGGGGCCCAGAACATGGGCCCGGAGGAGCAGGGCGCCCACACCGGGCGAGGTGTCCGTGCTCATGCTCAAGGACCTGGGCGTGCAGGTGGTGATCCTGGGTCACTCCGAGCGCAGGCACACCTACCTGGAATGGGACGAGCTGATCAACCGCAAGCTCCGCCTGGCCCTGCGGCACGGCCTGGAGGTGATCCTCTGCGTCGGCGAGACCCAGGAGGAGCGGGACAGCGGGGTCACCCGGGAGGTCGTGGAGCGGCAGCTGGGAGGGGGGCTGGAGGGCGTGGTCGGAGGCGGACCTGGCCCGGATCACGGTGGCCTACGAACCGGTGTGGGCCATCGGCACCGGCAAGACCGCCACGCCCGGCGGACGCCGACGAGGTGCATCGCCACATCCGCTCCCTGATCGCCGCGCGCTTCGGGCAGCGGGCGGCCGAGGAGCTGATCATCCAGTACGGCGGCTCGGTGAAGCCGGCCAACGCCGCGGAGCTGATGGCCAGGGAGAACATCGACGGCTTCCTGGTGGGCGGAGCGGCGCTGGCCGCCGAGAGCTTCGTTCCGATCGTACGGTTTGACAGGGGGAAATAAGCCATGGGCCTGATAAGCGTTATTCTGCTGGTTTTGTTCGTGATCGTTGCGCTGCTCCTGATGCTGGTGGTCCTGATTCAGGACGACCAGGGGGAAGGCATCGCCGGCATGTTCGGCGGGGCGGGCACCACGCCGATGGGGTCGCGTTCCGGGAACGTGCTCACCCGCTTCACGTCGATATTGGGGGCCTTGTTCCTGTTCGGGGCTTTCGCCCTGGCCTGGCTGAACCGGACCCCCGAGACCTCGAACCTGGAGGCCAGGGCCCGGGCCGAGCAGCTGCGCCAGACCCAGTCCACGGAGTGGTGGGTGGAGTCGGTCGAACCGCCGGCAGCGCCCGAAGCGACGGACGCCGGAGCGCCCAGCTCCCTGCAGCGCTAAAGCTAGAGTTCAGCGCTTCCTCAGCGCGTCGTACTCCACTCGCAGCACCCGCAGGTTCTCCTCCAGCAGGGCCACGTACAGCGCCTCGCGCTCTGGTACAGCCCGCAGCGCGGCGATGGGGCGTTCGGAGCGGTATAGCACGGTCTTGAGGTATCCTTGCGCGGGCAAAAAGTGGAGCAGGGAGACCTGATAGCGCGGCTGGCCCCGGGCGGAGATCTCGTTGAATAGAAAACCCGGGCCCCCGGGCAGCCGGACCAGGGCCAACGAGCTGGTGCCTCGGCTGAGAGTCACCGGCTGGATCTCGAACCCGGAAGCGGGGTCCGCCGACTGGTACAGGAGGATCCGGAAGCTGCGCGGGTCGTAGGCCAGGATCTGGAGGCGTCCCTCCGCGTCCACGGCGCTGTCCTGCGCCTGCCCGAAACGCGCCACCTCCAGTGATTCCAGCTCCTGCCCGCGAAGGAGGAACAGCAGCAAGCGGCGCGCCGCCGTGTCGTAGATCGTAAAGCCCTGGAACCCGTCCGCGGTGAAACGGCACGCCGGCGTCTCCGAGGAAAAGGGGGTGCGCACCAGCCCTGCCTGTGGGCCTTCCCGGTACAGCGCCTGATCCCTCTCCAGGAACACGTCCAGGCCTCCGGCCGTGGTGAAAGCCGCCACCGGCTTGCCGCTGCCGGGCAGCACGTCGATCCAGGTGTTCCCCGACTTCATGCTCTTGCGGACGTGTTTCAGCACCAGGCTTTCTTCGGACTGGCGGTCCAGGTAAAGCAGGTGCAGGTCATCTTCCGCGGCGAACAGCAGGTGGGCCCCCGAAAGGAGGTCCTGTTCGGGAAGGTCGGTGATGCGGTCAAGGTAGGCGGGCGGGGAGGATCCGTCCACGGCGGCCAGGACCAGTGCCCTGGAATCGCGGTCGACGTAGGCCAGAAACGGGGCAGTCGCGCCTCCAACCAGAGAGAAGCCGGGCACCGGGGACACCGGGGTCTCCAGAACCACGGGGCAGTCCAGCTCCTGTATCCCCGCGGAACGGCAGCCGGCCAGCGCGAGCAACAGGGCCGCCGGCAGAAGGTATTGGCCTTTCATTGTTCTATTGACGCGGCAGAAGCCGCACCCGTATACTCATTCATCGCAAACGCGGGGGCAGGGATGAGAGCAGCGGTGGTTTTTTTCTCCAGCGCATCACGAGAACGCATTCTGGCGCTGGCCAAGTCGCTTTCCCAGGGCATCGGCGGGCAGGGGCACCACGTCGACCTGATCGACGGGGATCGGGACGTGAACGCCAAGCTCACCAGCTACCAGTACCTGGCGATCGGCGCCGAGCCCCTCTCGGGGTTCGGGGGAAAGCTGCCCGACAAGGTGCCCCAATTCCTGGGCTCGGCGGGTATGGTTTCCGGCAAGCACAGCTTCGCCTTCGTGAGCAAGACCCCCTTCGGCTCCATGAAGGCGCTGTCCAGGCTCATGAAGAGCATGGAAAAAGAAGGCCTGCTCATCAAGAATTCTTCGATTCTCAGCAGCCCGCAGGAAGCCCAGGAAATCGGCAAGCGCCTGCACATCAAGTAGTCTCGGAGAGCCTTACTCCTTCCAGGGAAAGATCATGCCCTTCAGCGTGCGCTTTCCCACCCGTTCCCGGTCCTCCACCAGCAAGGCGTCCCAGGGGATGCGCCGGCGGTCCTCCGGGTGCTTTTCCAGGTGGTCGTACTTGTAGAGCCGCAGCTTCAGCCCGACGTTCTGCCACAGCAGGATGGTGGCGATTCCCGGAAGCAGGAATGCGGTGAAAACGGAGAGCGCGAAGACCAGCAGGCCGCCCAGAAAAAGCCCGAGGGTGAACAAGGGGTTGTCCAGGAACAGCAGGAAGCTCTTCTTCAGCATCTTGAAGAAGTGGCGGTCCAGCCTGGACTGGATGGAAAAGTAGTACTGCGAGGCCAGCACCCAGAAAATCAGCACCCAGAACAGGAAGGAGGAGGCCAGGGGCCCGACGAAGGACTTGAGCTGGCCGTATACGGGGAAGGCCACGCTCAGCAGAAAAACCAGAAGCAGGTTCAGCCCGGCGAACAGGACGCTGGTCGGCCAGGTGGCTTTCAGCGCGCCCAGCGGCTTCGCGGATCTCCGGCTTGCGGTAGTCCGCGATCTGGCTCACCATCCAGCTCACCACGCCGGTGTACACGAACAGCAGCACCAGGCCCAGCCCCAGGAAGGCGTAGAATAGGGGAGGGGAGTTCTTGAACAGCAGGGGGAAGTAGACGAGCACGGCCAGCAGCAGGATGAAGCCCAAATTCAAGATGACAATCCTGATCAGGTTGTCCCACATGTCGAAAAAGGCCTTTTTTATCAGGAATCCGAACATACCGGAGCCTAACACACAAGCGCGCACCCGGACAACCGCCCGGGCGAAAGGCATTTTTCCTTGACAATAGTATCAGCGTAAGGTATTATTCGTCAAACGCCTTCGCGGGTGGGCTGAATTGATAAACTACTACGAGATTTTAGGTGTAGAACCAACCTGCAGTCCGGCCGAAATCAAGAGTTCCTTCCGAAAAAAGGCGAAAGAGCTTCATCCCGACCTGAAGTCCTCCAATCACAAGAGCTCCGAGGAGCTGATGCGCGTCCTGCTGGACGCCTACGAGATCCTCAGCAATCCGCTGCGGCGCAGCGATTACGACCGGGAGTTCATCCGCTACGCCAGCAGGGTGCGTTTCAACTACCGCGAGTTCCTTAAGAGCAAGAAGGACGACCTGGTCAGCCAGTCCAAGTTGATTTTCTACGACCTGCTGAACTCGGAAGCCGAGTCCGCCCTGCAGCTGCACGAGGAGCTGTCCAGCCGCTACGAGGATTTCTCCCTCGAGCACTACCTCGGGCACGAGGATTACATGGACTGCCTGTTCCTCATGGCCGAGGCCCTGGAGAAGAAGGCGGAGTTCATCAAGGCCTGCGAGCTGTACAAGACCCTCTGCCTGCTGGAGTTCAAGAAGCCCTACTTCCACCACTTCATGGAGGAGGTGGTGGACCGCCTGCGTTCGATCACCTGCTTCAAGATGACCACCTGCCTGGCTCCCCAGGTGTCCATCAAGCACATCAAGGACCTCATCCGCTTCAACTTCTCCCGCAAGGACAACGCCTTTTTCTACAAGAAGATCGCCGAGATCTACTGCACCCTCGGGCAGAAGGAGCTGGCGCTGCAGTACCTGCACAAGGGGCTGCGCCTGGACCAGAAGCTGCCCGGGGTCAAGAAACTGAAGGAAAAGATCGGCTATTCGGAATTCTCCGCGGTCTGATGCTATACTTGACAGTGAATTCCTCGACCGGTATGTTGAAATGGTGATGAAACGTATTGCCTTAGGCGCCCTGCTGCTCCTGCTGTGGGGCGGACTGGCCTCGGCGGACGTGATCGACAAGCCGGTGGCCACGGTCAAGCTCACCCGGCTGGAGGCGATCACCGCCAAGCAGTTCCGCCAGAAGGTGGAAATGCTGGAGGAGCGCTCGAAGACCACGCTGTCCCTGGAGGACCGAAAAAAGCTGCTCGAACTGCTCATCGGAGAGATCCTGATCAAGCAGGCCGCGGCGCAGGAGAACGTCACGGTCACCCAGGCGGAGATCGACGCGCGCACGGAGCAGGCCAAGAAAAGCGCGGCCCTGAGCTTGAACCTCAACCGCGAGCTCACCGACGCGGAGTTCAAGTCCCTCATCGAGCAGTCCGGCATCAGCTGGGAGGAGTACAACGACCAGCTGCAGAAGACCCTGCTGCAGCAGAAGTACGTGATGCAGAAGAAGAAGGCCGTGTTCGACGCCGTCGGCCAGCCCAGCCGAGGCTGAAATCCAGGATTTCTACGAGTCCAACAAGACGGCCTTCGTCGCCCCGGACATGGTGCGCTTCAAGCACATCTACATCGACACCCGCAACCTGGCCGACAAAGCTGGAAAAGGACAAGGCCCTGGAGCGCGCGGAGGAGATCAGCCGCGAGCTGAAGAACGGCGCCGCCTTCGACGAGCTGGTCGTCAAGTACTCGGACGACAAGGCCTCCAGGTACAAGGGCGGGGATTTCGGCTACCTGCGCCGCGACGACCAGGCCCGCAAGCAGCTCCTGGGCAAGGACTTCTTCGAGACCCCCTTCCGGATGAAGGTCAACGAGTCCAGCGGGGTGCTGCAGTCCAACATCGGCTACCACATCATCCGCATCACCGAGAAGATCCCCTTCCGGCTGCTCGGCCTGGACGACCCGATCCCGCCGCAGAACGCCAGCACGGTCCGGCAGGAAATCAGCGCCCAGCTCATGCTGAAGAAGCAGGCCGAGATCTACCAGCAGGTGGTGGAGGAGCTGCTCGCCGAGCTGAAGAAAAAGGCCGAGATCAAGAAGTTCGAAGACAACCTGACCTGGTAAGCATGGGAATCCGCAGGAAAGGTCGGATCCTGGCCTTTCAGGCCCTCTACGCCCATGAGCTGTCCGGCATGGGCCGGCCGAGCTGCAGGACTTCGCCTGGCTGGACCCGGAGGATCTGGAGCGCATCCGGGAGGAAAGCCGGGATTTCGCGCGCCTGCTGGTCGCCGGCACCCTGGAGAAGCTCGCCGACGTGGACGGCACATCGTCCGGCAGCTGGAGCATTGGGATTTCTCCCGCCTGAACAAGGTGGACCTGGCGATCCTGCGCGTCAGCGTCTACTGCCTGCTGTTCCAGGCGGATATCCCCCCCTCGGTCACCATCGACGAGGCGATCGACATCGCCAAGGAGTTCGGCACCGACGACTCCTACCGTTTCATCAACGGCGTGCTGGACGGCATCCGCAAGCAGCGGGAGGCCTGAGCATGGGGGCCGGGCGCCGGATCGCCAGCCGGACGGCCATCCTGGCCGTCGCCGTGGCCGCCGTGCTGGCAGTCGCCCTGGCGGGCGGCCGGCTGCTCGGAGCCCGGCGCGCCGAGCGCAGCTTCCGGGAGCGGATCCGGGAAATCGACGAACAGGCCGGGCGCGGGTTCCTGGCCAAGGCGGAAGTACGGCCTGCGGGCCGCCGCTTCCTCGGCCAGAAGCGAGCAGGACTGGCTGCGGCTGCTGAAAGCGGGCTCTGAGCCTCGCCGCTTCCACGGGCAGCTACGCGGAGCTGTCCGGCTGGCCCGGCGCGCGTCCGCCGCCATTCCGGGAAGCAGGCCGCTGGCCCGCCTGTCGCTGTACGCGCGCCTGCGCGCCGGCCAGAAGCCGGAGGAGCGGCCGGCGCGCGGTGCTTGCCGGCGACCCGAGCTTCGCAGTACCTGCTGGCGGAGGCCGGGCGCTGCCGGAAGAGCCTGCCCCCCGAGGACCTGCCCCCTGAGCTGGAAAACCTGCTCGCCGCCAGACTCCGGCCCGAAGCGGAAAGCCTGCAGGCGCTGGCCGCCCGTTGGCAGGACGAGGCGCTGCTGCGGGATGCCGGCCTGGCCTGGATGGCGGCGGGCGACACCGGGCGGGCCGCGGACGGCCTTCCGCGAGCTGCCGGACGGGCCCACGGCGCAGGGAGCTGCGCCTGGCCGCGGCCTACGACGCAGGCGCCTGGGAGGAGGCGCTCGGCTACCTGGAGGAGGAGGCGCAGATCTCGCTCGAGATGATCCTGGTGCGGGCGGACCTGCTTATGCTGCTGGGCCGGGATCGGGAGGCCGCTGGGCTCTACCAGCAAATCATCGCCCGCGATCCGCAGCTTCTTCTGGTCGCCATACCTGAACCTCGGCGGCATCCTGGCCGCCCAGGGACAGCCGAGGCGCCGCCGCAGAACTGTACCGCCGGGCCTACGAGCTGTTTCCCGGAGAGCGAGGCGGCGGCGACGGCGCTGCTGGCCAGCCTGGTGCGCGCCGGCCGAGCGGGACGCGGCCTATCAGGTGCTGCAGCGCGGCCTGGCGCCGCTTCCCCGAGAGCCTGCCACTGCGCTGGCTGCTGCTGGAGCTGGGGCGGGGGGAGTCCAGCCCCCAGCGCTACCAGGCGGGTTTGCGGAAACTGTACGCCGAAAATCCGCAGAACGCCTCGCTGTGCCGAACCCTGGCGGCGCATCTCCTGGGCCTGGCGGACCCGGCCGGGCGCCTGGTCGGTGCTGGAGGAATACGAGGGTCCCGCGGAGGAGGCCTGGCTGCTGGAAGCCCGGGGCCTGGTCAAGGCCCTCGCAAGGGGACCTGGCCGGCGGCGCGGACTTCCTGAAACGCAGCCTGCAGGCGGGCGGGGACGGACAGGGCGCGCTGCAACCTGGCCGTGATCCTGGCCGCCGCCGGGGAAACGGAGGCCGCCGTGCGCGAGCTCCTGCAGGCCTCCGACGAGCTGTCCGGTCGGCCGCGGCTGGCCACGCCAGGCCCGGGCCCGGCTGGCGGAAGCGCTGCTGCGCCGTCGGCAACCGCGCCGCCGCGCGCCGCGAGAGCGCCTACGCTCTGGAGCTGGACCCGGGCAACGGCCGCGCGCTGCTGCTGTTGCGAACGCTTGAAGGCGAATGAAAAAAGTGCTACGTTGCTGGAACAATGGCCATCAAGAATGAAGCCAATAGCTGCGTGATCGGCGAAAACTCGGTATTCGAGGGCAGGTTCTACGTCAGCGGCTCGATCCTGATCGAGGGGAAATTCCAGGGCGACATCAAGACCGAGGACCAGGTCACCGTGGGCCCGACCGGCAAGGTGCGCACCGACATCATGGCCCGCAAGGTCACCGTGGCCGGGACCCTGATCGGCAACATCACCGCCTCGGAGGAAGTCAACCTCATCCAGAACGGCAAGGTGCTCGGCAACATCAGCACCCCGAAGCTCAACGTCGAAAACGGCGTGATCACCGAGGGGAAGGTGACGATCACCAACGGGCGCCCCGATTCCGTCGGCAAGCTCATCCAGGAATCCTACGGCGAGGACGCCGAGCAGCTTTTTTCGGCGCAGGAGAAGACCATCCGCAAGGAAAAGGCCAAGGAAAAGGACAAGGATTCCAAAGCCGAATAGATGATCAGGCTCAAGAACGCGGCGGAGATCTCCGGAATCCGGGAGGCCAGCGCCATCCTGGCGCGGACCCTCCAGGAACTGGCCGGGCTGGTGCGCGAAGGGGTCACCACCGCCGATCTGGATGACTTCGCGCGCGAGGTCCTGCGCCGGCGGGGCGGGGAACCGGCCTTCCTGGGATACAACAAATTCCCGGCCTCCCTGTGCGTCTCCATCAACGAGCAGGTCATCCACGGCATCCCCGGCAAGAGGAAGCTGCGCGCGGGGGACATCGTCGGCCTGGACATCGGCATCAACCTGGGCGGCTACTTCAGCGACACCGCCGTCAGCCTGCCGGTGGGCGAGGTTTCCGTCGCGCGCGCGCGCCTGTTGGCCGTCACGCGGGAGTGCCTGGCGCGTGGCGTGCAGGCCGCGGTGGCCGGCAACCGCATCAGCCAGGTTTCCGCGGCGGTCTACGAGCACGCCCGGGCCAACGGCTTCGAGGTGGTGCGGCAGTTCTGCGGCCACGGCGTCGGGTTTCGCGCTGCACGAGGAACCGCAGATCCCCAACTACGTCTCCTCCGGGCCCAACCCGCGCCTGAAGCCGGGCATGGTGCTGGCCCTGGAGCCGATGTTGAACGCGGGCACCTGGGAGGTGGAAGTGCTGGAGGACGATTGGACGGTCGTTACCGCCGATCGCAGCGACTCGGCCCATTTCGAGCACACCATCGTCATCCACAAGGACCGCACCGAGGTGCTCACCGTCTCGGAGCTGCTCCCGTGAGGCCGGCCGCCCTCCTTGCCAGGGTCGCCTGGCTGCTCGGCCTGCTTTGCCTGGGCGGCGTCCCGGCGGCACGAGGGCTGAACCCGGCGCGGCGACGGCCTGCAGGGCGCCATCCGCCGGGCGGCCGCGGAAGCGGTGCCGGCCATCGTCCAGGTGGAGGTGGTCGAGCTCGTCCAGGAGTACCGCAAGTCGGGCCTGGGCTCCGGGGTCATCTTTCGGCTGGAGGGCGCCAGCACGTACGTGGTGACCAACAATCACGTGCTCGGGGAGGCCGACCAGATCAGCGTGCGCCTGTCCGGCGGCCAGTCCTACCCGGCGACGCTCGCAGGGCCGGGACCCGCGCCGCGACCTGGCGGTGGTCCGCTTCCAGGCCGCCGGGCCGCTCGCCGCGGTGAGCTTCGGGGATTCCAGCCAGGTGCGCCCGGGAGACTGGGTGCTGGCGGTGGGCAGCCCGCTGGGCCTGAACTCCAGCGTCACCCTGGGGGTGGTGAGCGCGGTGGGCCGGCGCGGCGGGCCGGGGGGCAACATCAGCGATTTCATCCAGACCGACGCGGTCATCAACCCGGGCAACTCCGGCGGAGCGCTGCTCAACCTGGCCGGCGAGGTGATCGGCATCAACACCTGGATCGCCTCCGACAGCGGCAACTACGAGGGTTACGGCTTCGCCTTGCCCTCCGGACAGCGTCCAGCGCAGCGTCCGGGACATCCTGGCTTCCAGTCGCGCCCGGTACGGCTGGCTGGGGGTCGGCGGCATCGACCCGCCGCCGGCGCTCAAGCAGGAGCTGTACCTGCCCGCCGCGCAAGGGGACGCTGCTGGCCAACCTGTACCTGGACGGGCCGGCCGCGCAGGCTGGGCTCCAGCTCGGCGACTACCTCACGCAGGTGGCCGGGGTACGGATCGACGACACCTCCAGCCTCATCCAGGCGGTAGCGGACGCGGCCCCGGGGAGCTCCGCCCTGGTGCGCTACTCACGCGCCGGCCTGCCCATGAGCCTGCAGGTCCTGCTCGGGGAAAGGCCGGAGGAAGACCTGCTGGCGCGGCGCAATCACCTGCTCTGGCCCGGCCTGGTCGCGATCGGCGGGCCGGAGGGGCGGGGAGTGGAACTGGTGCTGGTGTTCCGCGGCACACCGGCCGAGCGGGCGGGCCTGCGCGTCGGGGACCTGGTCACCGCGGTGGACGACCAACCGCTGGCCGGCCTGGCCGGCTTCTACGCGGTGCTCAACCGCGTCAGGGCGGACTGCCGGCTGGCGGTCCGCCGCGGGGAGGAGCAGCTGACCGTCGAGCTGGGCCGGGAGGAGGGTGACGGATGAAGGTGTTCCTGCCGTACCAGACCGTGCGCAACAACGCCATCAAGCTCGCCTACCAGATCTACCGCTCGGGCTTCGTCCCCGACGTGATCTACGTCTCGCTGCGCGGCGGCGCCTACCTGGGCAACGTGATCAGCGAGTACTTCAAGCTGGTGAAGAAACAGGAGCGTCCGGTGTATTACGCGGCCGTGGTGGCCCGCTCCTACGCGGACGTGCGGGTGCAGCAGCAGGTCAAGGTGGAGGGCTGGACCTACAACCCGGAGCACCTGCGCCAGGGGGACCGGGTGCTGATCGTGGACGACATCTTCGACACCGGCCGGACGGTCAACCACCTGGTGAACGTGGTGCTCTCCAAGGGCATCCCCCGCCAGGACATCCGCATCGCGGTGCACGACTACAAGGTCCGCCGGTACCTGGGCGAGGAGCTGCCGGTGCGGCCGGACTACTTCTGCGTGCGCCACGAGATCCTCCGCCCGGAGGACGATTTCTGGATCCACTACTCCAGCCACGAGCTGGTGGGCCTCACGGCCGAGGAGCGGGAAGCCCACTACTACGCCCACGACGCGGGCTGCGCGAGGCGATGGAGTTCCTCTACCTGGAGTAGCCGCGAAGCTTCAGGCCGCTGGGGGGCGGCGGGGCTGCTGCCTTATTCCTGCTTCCAGGTCCAGATACCGCTGCCTGCGTATTCGCCGCGCCACAGCCCGGACCCGTTCGTGCAGAGGAAAAGCCTCTGGGGCGACGTGCCGCCGTCATAGAAGAGGTGGTTCAAAGCCCCGGTGTACAGCGCCGTGATGTTGTAGGAGGGTTCGCGGGTGAGGGTTCCGGCACCTCCGGTCACGTCGCCGCCGGGGATGCGGAAATAGCCCTGGCCCTGCGTGCCCACGTAGACGGTATTCGCGGGGCTGTTGTCGATGGCGGGCAGCACGAACGAAGTGAAGTGAACCACGAGTCTTGTCATTTAGATTATCCCGAATTGTCGCAGGAGTTCGGTCCAGGTGCCGCCGCCATCCGTGCTGGAATGCAGCAGGCCGTTGCCCGCCGAAAGGTACAGCGTGGTGCCGTGACGAACAGCCCACCGGAGCGCCGCCGGATAAGCACAGCGCCACTGCTCGGAGCGGGCCAACTAGGCTGAAGGTCCCGACTCCCGGGCGCGCCGTCATCGCGGTAAAGCTAGTCGCCGACGATGACCCAGTAATAGTTGCCGTCGGAATCCGACGTCCACATCGCGTGATGCGATGTCGGCTGGGGAGCGGCCGACCAGCTCCCGGAAACGACGGTGTATGTGCCGCTGTCGCCGACGTCGAGTAGCTCAGGGCGTATTCACATTGCCGGTCCGTGTCCAGGTGGCGACGAACAGCTGGCCTGCCGACGACCTTGAGCATCACGATTTCGCATCGTGATCTGGACGTAGCTCCGCCACATCCGATCGCAGTCTGGTCCAGGATATGGGATCAGGCAGGCTTCGATACAGCCCTATGCCGGCGCCGGTGCCGTAGTTGACGAAAGCTGGCGTAGATATCGGCCCCGAACAACTTCCAGGCGTGTTGCACATGGCGTCGGCAGTGCCGGCGGCGGGGCGACGACTGTCCAGGTATCGGTGAGGCCCGTCCGTCCGGGTGTACAGCTGTTGGCCGCGGCGAAGTATCGCGTGCCGATCTTGACCATCCGGTGCACGAGGACCTCGTCCGGAAATCCCCGGTCATCCCCCAGGGGCTGCTCCTGGGACAGCGCGTAGAACACCGGGTCCAGGGCCAGGTCCCGGCAGGAGGCTGAGCGCCAGCAAGGCGGCCAGAAGCGCGAAGCAAATGTATCTAACCTTGCCTGTCATTTCGTTTTCCCGCTAAAAGCTGTACTGGGCGGTCAAGGTGACCTCCAGGAAGTTGCCCATCAGCCCTTTGGACGGCTCCTCCGGCCAGGGCTGGGGCACCCACCAATAGACCACGTTCAGGCCGAATCCCCAGTTGACGTTGTATTTCCATAGCGAGGCGAAGCCCGGTTTCAGGATGAAGTCCAGGTGGCTCTGCGCCCCGTACTTGATGATGTCCATGCCGGCGCCCAGGAAAATCGGGAACTCGAAAGGGAAGACGTGAAAGATGTACGCCGCCTTGGCGGTGATCGGCCAGCATGTACATCATATTTTCCTGCAGGCTCTTGGAGAAGATGCCCCCCAACTCCGCGCCGACCAGCCAGTGGTTGTCCAGGTGGATGCCCCACTGCAGCGAGCCCGATACCGCCCAGCGACAGGTTGGTGCTGGCCAGGACCGCCCCGTCGAAATCCATGAAGAACAGCGGGATGAACAGCCCGAGGCTGAGGGCGAAGGACTGCTGGCCCAGGGAATACACGCTGACCGGGGCGGGCGTTTTCCTCCTCCTGGGCAAACGCCAGGGCAGGGCACAACAGATACGAACAGCGCGAGCAGCATTGCTGTCCGCCGCGGTTTGTTGGGCATCATACGTCTCCAGAGTCTAACACCCGAGGTCTGTTTTATCAAGGAGCGCCGGCCGATAGATAAATGAGCGGTCCTTGCGGTATAATACGACATTCGAGGGGTTGTCGTGAAACGGCTCCTTCTCCCGGCTCTGTTCGTCCCGGCGCTGTGCTCCTGCATCGGCATCCAATCGCAGATCAGCCTCGGCAGGGACGGCTCGGGAACGTTGCGCCTCAACTACCGCATTTCCCAGTTCCTCGAGGGAGAGCCAGGACCTGCCGTTGCCGGTTTCCCGCGAAGATTTCCAGCGGGCCGTGGCGGCCGCTCCCGGCCTGAGGCTGGAAGCCTTGAGCCAGCGGGAGGACGAGCAGGACGTCACATCGAGGCCCGTATCGGGTTCGACCGGGTGGAGGCCTTGAACGCCCTGGGCAACCGGCTCGGGCTGAGCTACAGCGAGCAGGAGGACGGGCACGTCTTCCGGCAGCGCCTGTACCCCGGGCAGCCGCCGGAGGGCATTTCCGCGGAGTCCCTGAAATTGATCGAAACCTTTTTCCAGGGCTACGAGCTTTCCTTCGAGCTGAGCTCTCCCGCGCCGATCCATCTCGCACTCCCTGGGGAGCTGTCCGCGGACAGGCGCAGCCTGCGCTACCAGACCACGATTGCGGAGCTGTTGAAGCAGAAGGACGAGGTGACCCTGGAGGTCACCTGGTGATGGAGGTCTAGGATGAAACGTTTCGCGCTCGCCGCGCTGTCAGGTCTCCTGGCTGTCTGGCTGCTGTCCTGCGTTACGGCCCCCGCCCCGGTTTCCTCCGCCTCCGGAGCGGCGGTAGCCAGACGCAGCTTGCCCAGCGGATGAAGGAATACCTGGAGAACGGGCTGGACAAGCTGGACCAGGGAGCCATCTCCGAGGGCATCGCTCAGCTGGTCGCCGTGCTGGCCGAGGGCGCCTCGCCGAGCGATGCGGCGACGGAGGAGCTGAAGCGCCGCGCGGAGACGGAGCTGGCCAAGATCCGGGCCGGCCTGGCCATGGAGACGGGCACGGAGTGGCTGGACGCCAACAAGAACCAGCTCACTGCTTCCTCGGTGAGCCGTCGGGCGGACAGAACAGCCTCAATCCGAGCGTGATCCTGACCCTGAACTACGGGGGAGCGGGCAAGGCCCTGGTCACCGGCGCGCCCATCCAGTTCGAGTTCATCCAAGGCGGCGGGGTGCTCACCGCCTTCGTCAACACCAATGACTACGGCCAGGCCAACTGCAACCTGGCCAGCCTGGACAACCCCAACTCGGAGAACATCATCCGCGCCTCGCTGGTCTACAAGACCAGGGGCTTCGCCTACGCCTTCGAGGGAGTGACCAAGGACTTCGTCTACGCGCCGCCGGCGCGCAGGGCCACCATCCTGGTCATGGAGCGCGCGGGACCAAGTTCGCCGAGGACCCCGTGATCCTGGATGCCGTGTTCAACAAGCTCAAGGGGGTCACCTTCGACTTTTCCCAGTACAACGGGCAAGCTGCTCGGCGAGGAGTTCCTGACGGTCTTCGGGGGCGACCCGAAGGCGATCCGGAAAATGGGGTTGGAGAAGGAGGTCTCCTACCTGGTCATGGTGCTCAACGACGGGTACAACATCAGCCAGGTGGAGCTGCAGGGCAAGAAGTACAACATCTGGAAATCCCAGACCACGGCCACCACGCGCGTCATCCGCGTCGCCGACGGGAAGGTCCTGTACTCCGGCACCGTTCAGGCCGTGCCGGCGCAGGGGGGCAGCGTGGAGAAGGCGGTGCTCGACGGGTTCCGCAACGCCGCAGCCGCCATGGCGGACAAGATCGCCCAGGACCTGGCCGAGATCGAGCGGGTTCTGGCCGGCAAGGAATAGGGGGGGAGGAGTGAAGGATCTGCTGCACAAGTTCATCGGTATTCTCAAGGTGGAGCTGGAGGACCTGGAGAGCGACATCGGGGACCTGCTGGAGATCTGCCAGCGCAGGAAGGACAACCGGGAAATCACCGACTACGTGTATCTGGAAAACAAGACCCTGCTGCTCAACGAGATCGCCGCGCTCAAGAGCCTGATCCACAGCCTGGACGACCTGGACACGGCGAAAGTTCGCCTCGCCAGGACGCAGATGTTCACGGAGGTCGACCGGCTCATCCAGGCCAGGACCAGGGAGTCGGCCTTCCCGGAGGCCGTGTACAGCCTGGTGAAGCGCCGACTGGACAAGGTGGTGCAGTACCTTCTGCGCAGTGAGGAAACGTTCCTGACGATCCGGGATAAACCTCCGAGCTAGTAATGCGGTGACGAATCGCTGGCGCCTGCGGTTAGCCTTCTGTTGCTCGCCCTGGCCGCCGGGCTGCAGGCCCAGAGCCGGTCGCGCCCTGGATCCTGCTGGAGGAGGCCCGGGCGCTCATCGCCGACCGGGAGAACCCGGACCTGGGCGAGGCGCTGCGGCTGCTGCGGCAGGCCATCGAACAGCAGACCTACCTTCCCGGAAGCCGAGCTGGCCATCGGGGAGATCTACCTGCGGGAAGGCGCCCTGGAGCTGGCCGAGACGCAGTTCCGGAAGGTGCTGCGGCCCGAGTACCTGGACCGGCCTGCGGTTCGGCGAGGACCGTTACCGCGTGCTGTATCCTGCTGGCCGAGATCCAGGAAATCGCAGGGCCAGTACGCGGACATGCAGAAGAGCCTGGAGCAGATCCTGCAGGACCAGCCGGACTATGCCGACCAGGACCAGCAGCGCTTCCGCGACTGCCCTGCTCAGGTCTTACCTGACGCGGGGCCTGGACCGCACGCTCCGGCTCTACCGCCTGGAGGACGCCGGTTTCGCGCTGGCGGCCCACGCCAAGCTGGGCTGGTTCGACTATCGCACCGGGCGCTACGAGCCGGCCTCGCTCCAGCACTCGCTGTTCGCCCTGGACCACCATTGTGACGGAGGCCATGCTCGAGCTGCGGCGGGCTGATCCCACCTACGAGTACGTTCCCTCACGGATTTCCTGCGCGCGGCCTTGCGGCGCGAGGCGGTGAGGGGCTACCTGGCGGAAAGCGGTTTCTTCCGGATCGCCTATTACCTGGCGGCCGCCACCTACGCGGCCGGGCATGCCTCCAGGGCCGCGGAACTGTGGCGGGTCCTGGCGGACGGGGGTTGGGACCCCGCGGTCATCGGAGACTACGCCGAGCTGGCCCGCCGCCAGCTGCGGAAGCCCCACGGCCGAGCCCCTCATCAACCCCTCGGCGCGCCGCCTGGACGTGATGCACCTGAAGCGCTGCACGGTTCGACCAGCGACCGTTTCCCCGTCGAGGACCTCTATCCTTTCAACCTGCGGGTGCTGCGGCGGGGCGCGCGCCTGGACTTCGACACGCCGGTGACCTTCTTCGTCGGCGAGAACGGCAGCGGCAAGTCCACGCTCCTGCGGGCCATAGCCCGCGCCTGCGGGCATCCACATCTGGGAGGACACCGAGAAGGCGCGCGTCAGCCGCAACCCGCACGAGGAACAGCTGCACCTGATACCTGGAAGTGGAGTGGGCGGCCGAGCCGGTGCCCGGCTCCTTCTTTTCCGCGGACCGCTTCCGTGCCTTTTCCCAGTCCGTGGACGAATGGGCGATCGAGGACCCCGCGGTGCTGGAAATCTACGGCGGGAAGTCCCTGCTGGTGCAGTCCCACGGGCAGAGCCACATGAGCTTTTTCACGCACCGTTTCCGGATCGAGGGACTGTACCTGCTGGACGAGCCGGAGAACGCGCTTTCCCCGAAAAGCCAGGTCGCCCTGCGCCGCGAGCTGGAGGGCTTCGGCCGCGCCGGGGAGGCCCAGTTCATCATCGCCACCCACTCGCCGATCCTGCTGTCCCTGCCCGGGGCCAGGATCCTGGATTTCGACGGGGAGGCTCCCAGGCCCGTGGCCTACGCGGACACGGAGCACTACCGGATCTACAAGTCCTTCTTCGCGGGGCTAGGAGGCGGGCTGCGCAGCGGCCTGGGCGGCCGCCTTGTCCAGCAGTTCCTTGACCTTCATGTTGCGGATGCGCGAGGCCCTCTCGTCCTCGTCCAGCTTGGCCTGGATGAACTTGCGCGCCCCGTGCAGCTGGGGAATCAGGATGTATTCCAGGGCGTTCACCCGGCGCCGGGTGCGCTCGATCTCCTTGGCGAACCTGCGGACCGTCTGCTCCAGCTGGACGGCCTTCAGGATCAGGGGCAGCACGTCCACCAGCTCCGCGACCGCGCGGTCGAACAGCTCCGGGGTGGCGCAGCAGGCTGTAGAAGGGCCGGGAGCGCTCGATCGCCGCCTCCATGACGGGGACCGCCACTCCCGCGCGGCGCTGCTTCGCGCACCTCCACCTCGACCCGCAGGCCGGTCTGGCCGAGGGCCGGGCCGAGGCGGTCCTCGCCCACCTCGGCGGCGGCCCGGGCGGTGAAGGCCAGCGCCCGCGGGTAGCGCCGGTCCAGCTCGTCGCGCGCGGCCACGTACTCGTCGATCAGGGGCAGGAACTCCTTGATCAGCCCTTCCAGCTTGTCCTGCAACAGGCGATGGCCCCGGTGGGCCAGGTCGATGCGCTTCTTCAGGCGCAGCAGCTCCATCCGGGTGGGGGCGACCTTGATCTGCATGGCTTACGCTTCCCCTACGCTTCCACGGCGATCGCTTCTACCTTGGACCCGTACTTCTGGATGAACTCGTCGCGCACCCGTCTTCAGCTCGCTCTTCGGCAGCATGCCCAGCAGGCGCCAGCCGAGGTCCAGGTTGTCCTGGATGTCCCGGTTCTCCTGCTCCCCCTGGGCGATGAAGCGCCGCTCGAACTCCACGGCGAAGCGCACGAAGATGCGGTCCACCGGGGTGAGCGCCGCCTCGCCCAGCACCACGGCCATTTCCTGGGCGCTCTTGCCCCGGGCGTAGGCCGCGTACAGCTGGTTCATGACCCCGGCGTGGTCCTCGCGGGTCTTGCCCGGGCCGATGCCCTTGTCCTTGAGGCGCGACAGGGAGGGCAGCACGTCCACCGGCGGATAGATGCCCTCGTTGTACAGGGAGCGGGACATCAGGATCTGCCCCTCGGTGATGTATCCGGTCAGGTCGGGCACCGGGTGGGTCTTGTCGTCCTCCGGCATGGTCAGCACCGGCATCTGGGTGATGGAGCCCTTCTTGCCCCGGATGCGGCCGGCGCGCTCGTAGATCGTGGACAGGTCCGTGTACATGTAGCCCGGGTAGCCGCGCCGGGAAGGGACCTCCTTGCGGGCCGCGGAGATCTCGCGCAGCGCCTCGCAGTAGTTGGTCATGTCGATCAGGATGACCAGGACGTGCATCTCCAGCTCGTAGGCCAGGTACTCGGCGCAGGTCAGGGCCATGCGCGGCACCGCGATCCGCTCGATCGGCGGCTGGTCGGCCAGGTTGATGAACAGCACCGCCCGGTTGATGGCGCCGGTCTTGCGGAAGTCGTTGATGAAGAAATCGGACTCCTCGAAGGTGATGCCCATGGCCGCGAACACCACGGCGAAGGCCTCGCCGGTCTTGAGCACCTTGGCCTGGCGCGCGACCTGGGCGGCCAGGCGGGCGTGGGGCAGGCCGGCGCCCGAGAAGATGGGCAGCTTCTGGCCGCGCACCAGCGGGTTGAGCACGTCGATCGTGGAGATCCCCGTCTGGATGAACTCGTTGGGGAAATCCCGGGCGAAGGGGTTCATCGGCGAGCCGTTGGAGTTGAGCATCTTCTCGGGGATGATCTCCGGGCCCCCGTCGATGGGGCGGCCGAAGCCGTTGAAGATGCGGCCGATCATGTCGCGCGACACGCCCAGCTCCAGTCCCTTGCCCAGGAACTTGACGCGCACGTCCTGCGGCGAAAGGCCGCGGGTGCCTTCAAACACCTGGACCAGGGCCGCATGCTCGGCGATCTCCAGGACCCGGCCGCGGCGCAGCTCGCCGGAGGGGGTGCTGATCTCGGCGATCTCGCCGTAGGCCACGTCCGTCACGTTGTCCACGAGCATCAGCGGACCGACGATGTCCTTGACCGTCAGGTATTCTTTCCTCATTTGCGCTCCGCCTCATCTGCGATCTGGGCCTTGAGCTCGCCCAGGATCTTCTCGAACTCGGACATGTCCTCTTCCGGGATGAGCTTGGCCCGGGCGATGCGCTCCTTGACCGGCAGGGCGAGAGGCCCTCCAGGGCGGTGCCCTTGTCCAGGGCCTCCTTGGCCAGCCGGTAGTAGCTGAGGATCACGTCCAGCAGGTGGAACTGCTTCTTCAGCGAGCTGTAGGTGTCCACCGGCTCGAAGGCGTTCTGGTGCAGGAAGTCCTCGCGCACCATCTTCGCCCCCTCCAGCAGCAGGCGGTCGGCGGGGGCCAGCGAGTCCATGCCGACCAGGCGCACGATCTCCTCCAGCTCGGCTTCCCGCTTCAGCAGGCTCATGGCCTCGCGCGCGGTTCTCGCTCCACTGCGGGTCGACCGTCGCGTTGCAGCGGCTGTCCACCAGCTCCTGGTACAGCGAGTAGCTGGTCAGCCAGTTGATCGCCGGGAAGTGGCGCTGGAAGGCCAGCTTGTCGTCCAGGCCCCAGAACACCTTGGTCAGCCGCAGGGTGCCCTGCACGACCGGCTCGGAGAAATCGCCGCCCGGGGGCGAGACCGAGCCGATCACCGTGAGCGAGCCTTGCCGCTTGTCGGCGCCCAGGCAGCGCACGCGGCCGGAGCGCTCGTAGAACCCGGCGAGGCGGGACACCAGGTAGGCGGGGTAGCCTTCTTCGCCGGGCATCTCCTCCAGCCGGCCGGACATCTCGCGCATGGCCTCCGCCCAGCGGGAGGTGGAGTCCGCCATCAGGGCCACCGAGTAGCCCATATCGCGGAAGTACTCGGCGATCGTGATGCCGGTGTAGACCGAGGCCTCGCGCGCGGCCACCGGCATGTTGGAGGTGTTGGCCACCAGCACCGTGCGCTCCATGAGCGGGCGCCCGGTCTGCGGGTCGGTCAGCTCGGGGAACTCCAGGAGCACGTCGGTCATCTCGTTGCCGCGCTCCCCGCAGCCGACGTAGACGATGATCTGGGCCGCCGCCCATTTGGCCAGCTGGTGCTGGACCACGGTCTTGCCGCTGCCGAACGGCCCGGGCACGCAGGCAGAGCCGCCCCGGGCCAGGGGGAAGAACATGTCGATGACCCGCTGGCCGGTGCCCAGAGGCTCGTTCGGCGCCAGGTTCCCGGCGTTGGGGCGGGCGATGCGCACGGGCCAGCGCTGCAGCATGGAGAGCTCCACCCGCGAACCGTCCGCTTTCTGCACGACGGCGATCGGTTCCTCCACGCGGGCTTCCCGTTCCTCGATGGAGAGGAGCTTGCCGGAAAGGCCGGGCGGCACCATGATCTTGTGCTGGACCGGAATCGTCTCCTGCACCACGCCCAGGATGTCGCCTTCGGCCACCTCGGCGCCGGGCTTGAGGGCAGGCTGGAAGCGCCAGCGCTTCTCGCGGTCCAGCGCCGGGTACTCGGCGCCGCGGATGCACGAAGTCGCCGAATTTCAGGCGCAGCTTATCCAGCGGGCGCTGCACGCCGTCATAGATCGAGCCCACCAGCCCCGGCCCCAGCTCGACGGACAGGGGCATTTTCATGCGCACCACGGGCTCTCCGGGCTTGATCCCCTCGGTCTCCTCGTAGACCTGGATGGAAACCTGCTGCCCGCGGATCTCGATCACTTCCCCGTAGAGCCTCGGCACTCCGACGCGCACCAGCTCGTACATGTTGGCCCCTTCCAGGTTGCGCGCCACCACCAGGGGTCCGGAGACCTTGATCACCTCTCCAACAGCTTCAGCCATCCCTGCGTACCATCCTTTTCGATTTGGCGATGAGGTCCACACCGACCGACCGTGACACGAGCTCCCGGGTCATCTCCAGCGGATCGCGGCGTAGGCCGGCTGCGCCGGGTTGCACCCGCCTGCGCGCTGGAGGTCCGGAGCCCCGGCAGCACGAGCACCAGCGCGGCCGAGGCTTCCGTTTCGGCCTCGGCGAACTCGTCGCTCAACAGCAGCAAGATGCTTTCCCTGTCCAGTTCCCGGGCCACCGCCCGCGCCTGGTCGATGGATTCCACCTCGTGCAGCTCGGCGCCCAGCGCCAGCAGGGGGTGGATCTCCGCGGAACGTCCGACCGCGTGCAGGGCGGCTTTCACGTGGCCTCCCGGGCGGGGATTTTCCCCAGGGACCCGTACACGGCGCGGCGCAGGCGTCGCTCCTGGTCCAGGTAGCCCAAGAGGTAGCGCAGCACCACGGCGGAGGAAAACGGCTGCCCCTTGGACGCATCGGCCGCCGCAGCCAGGAAGCCTTCTTCCTGCCCGGCCGTGCAGCCCGCAGGATACAGGGCCAGGGCCGCGGGCTCGCGGTATTCCTGCAGGAAATCCTTGACCGCATCGGTCAACAGGGCGTCCCGGAAAAAAAAGTCCCGCAGCAGCTGCTTCGGGACGTTCTGGCGGACGGCACGCAGTCCGACCTTGGCGCTCAGGACCCGGACCCGGGTTTCCGACCAGCCGCGCAGGCTTTCTTCTTCTGCGGCCAAGCGCAGGCCGATGCACAACTCGGCGGAGTCGATCAGCAGCGCGGCAGCCAGCCGCGCCGACTGCTGCGGGTCCGGCAGGGGAGGGAGGAACTCTTCGACAAACTGCGAGTGGAAATCCCCCGCGCGCAGGGCGAGTTTCTGCAAGGCGGCGGCCAACTCGGCGCCGCCGGCTGCATCGGCAATCTCGGCCAGGCCCGCCCGCAGCTGGTCCGCCGCCAGGCCCAGGCGCAACAGGTCAACCACGATTTTGCTCGGGCTCACCTTGTCGAAGTAGCCGAACTCCAGCTCGCGCCGCTCGCGGGCCAGGCGGTCGAACTGGATCAGCGGTTCGGCGGGGCCGAACCAGCTCCGGGCCAGGCGATTGGAGACTTCCTGAGGGGGCAGAACGGCCAGCTCCTCGATGGCGCGGGCGGGAAGGAAGGCAGCTTCACGCCCGGTGGCGGCGCCGCTGGCAAAGCACCAGTCTTCGGCTTTCATCCGCCGGCCTCGAACAGAAGCTGCGCGACCTTCGTCCGCAGCTCCGTCCTGATCTCCTCCAGGCGGGCCGCCAGGGAACGATCCAGACGGAAATCCCTGCGCACGACGATGTATCCGGCCTCCAGCGCGGAATCCTCCTCGACCCTGGCGCGCCCAGCAAGCAGGGCCTCGAACTCCGCTTTGGCGCCACGCGGAACACGCAGGCTGGCCTCCTGCAGGTCGGTCGCCGCCAGTTCCGCGCGATAAAGCTCGCGGAGCCGATCCTTTGGCAGGGCGCGGAAGCCTTCGGCTGCCCTGGCGAAGGCCTGCTCCAGCAGCTTGTTTTTGGCCGCCAGGGTCTCCAGGCGCTGCTCGCGCTCCAGGGCGGCCAGCGCCTGCTCCCGCTCGCGCGCCGCCTGGAGACGGGCCTGTTCCAGTGTGTCGGCGGCGCTGCGCTGGACCTGTACCGCTGCCTGTTTGTCTTCCTGCTCCGCGGCGGCCCGGGCCTGCGCGACAAGCTGGCCGGCTTCGCGGCGCGCCGTCTCAAGAACGGCGTTCTTCAGACCTTCAGCCGACATGGCTTCAGCCTATGACCAGGCTTCCGTTGGTCACGAAAAGCAGCAGCACGATGGCCGAGAGCAGGCCCAGCAGGGCATAGGTCTCGACCAGGGCGGGCAGCAGGATGGCGCGGCCGCTGGAATCCGGCTTCTTGGCGACCAGATTGATTGCCGCCGCGGAGGTTTCACCCTGGTAAATGGCGCTCAACCACTCGACCATGCCCGTGGCAATGCCGATGGCCATGATGGCGATGCCCTGCATCGGGTGCAGAGTCACCTTGCCTCCGAACAGCCCGCTCCACATGCCGATCAGGATGGCGGTTATCAGGGAGTAGAATCCCTGGGTGCCCGGCAGCGCCATGATGACCAGCAGCTTGCCGAACAGCTCCGGATTCTCCGACAGAACCCCGCCGGCCTGGGAGGCGGAAATACGGATTCCTTTGGCGCTGCCGATGCCGCCAAGGCTGAAGACCGCCGCGGCGCCGATCATGGCGAAGCCCAAACCGCTCTGCAGGAAATACTTGGTCAGAATCTGTTGCCATACGGGATCCATTATCTGCCTCCGTCTCGAATGACCTCGACCCTTTCGGTTCTGAAACCGAAGGGCTGGTATCGTATTCCACCGGCCTCGTAGAAGCGGCCGAAAAACTCCAGAAGGATGAGTCGGGTGGGGTGCACAAAGGACCCAATGATGCTCATGAGAAAGTTGAAGATGTGTCCGAAAGCAGCCAGCCCGATGAACAGCAGGATGCCGATGTAAGGCATGGCCCCGAGAATGCTGGCCATGATGTTGAAGGCCATTCCGATGATGGTCGTGGTCAAGCCCAGCGCCAGCAGGCGGGAATAGGAGAGTGCGTCGCCGATGAAACTGGTCGCCCCGTAGCTGCCCATGATGCCGTAGAGGCTGATCACGCCCTGCATGATCTTTCCCGGAATCGTGGGCTGATCGCGGCCCTGGGTGAGCACCAGGCCCACGGCGCCCACCGCCAGCACGTACAAGCCGATGCGGGAAACCAGGGGGGGCAGCGAGGCGAACATGCCGGCCAGCAGGACCACCAGGCCTCCCAGGTAGAAGTACCAGAGCACTCCGTCGAACAGCGCGCCTTTGATGTCTCGCCGACGCAGATTGCGCCAGATCAGCATCAGAATCCCATAGAACTGGTTCAAGACCCCGATGCCGATCGCGATTACCAGGCCCGAGCATCGGGTTGGCAGAGCGGGTCGAAGTAGGGGAAAAACTCCTTGATTCTCAGCAGGAAATTGTTCTCCCCCAGGTACTTGGGGTCGCTCAGGTCGCTGAGCCAGGTGCCTGTAAGGGCCCCGAATATCACCGTGCTTATGCCGCAGTACAGGAAAAGCGTGAAGAAGGCCTTCAGATTCTCCTGCAGGCGGAATTTCCGGCGCAGCAGCAGCGCCACCGCGATGAGCATGAGCCCGTAGATCGCGTCCCCGAAGCAGATGCCGAAGAAGGCCAGGAAGGTCAGGGTGAGGAAGGGAGTCGGGTCGATGGAGAAGTAATCCGGGACCCCGAACATGTCCACCAGCAGGCGCACCGGGCGGAAAAAAGCGGACATGGTCAGCTTGACGGGCACGGGATCGCCGGGATGCGGGTCCTCCGCCAGTATCTCTCCCTGGTAGTCCGCCCGCACCATCGCGGAGAAGCCTCTCCAGCTCCCTGGCCGGCAGGTATCCGCGCACCACGCCCAGGCGGGGCGAGCGCAGAACTTTGCGCAAGCCCCCGGCCCGGTTCAGCTCCGCCTGCCAGTACCCGAGGGCCAGCTCGTAGTCCACCGACTGTTTCGCGAACTCCGGGATGCCTCCTCGACCGCGGCCATCTCCGCCTGGAGCTGTTTCCGCTCCGCGGCAATCTGCTCCAGTCGCTCGCGGACCGGGATCTCCAGCGGCGGCAGGTCCTCGGGAGCGAGCCCCAGGGAGGCGATCCACGCCGCGGCGGCCGCATCCGCCGGAGGGTGGGCCAGCCAGTGCAGCTCGCCGGAAAACGGCTCCCAGGCCAGCGTCTCCGGGCAGGATCGCTGCATCTCCTCCACCAGGGGTTTGGGTACCCTTACCAGAATCAGCCTCAGGTGCTTCAGCCCGCCCAAGCGGGCCGGCGGCAACTCGACGGAAGTCAAATAGCCGCAGCGCTCGGCTTCCTTCTCCAGGGCGGACAGGCGCTGCAGCAGGCGGTCGCGCTCGGCGCGCAGGGCGGTCGCCCGCTGGTGCAGCTGCTCGGCGTTCGTCCTGGCGGCGGCTTCCCGGATGCGCGCCTCGCTGGCGCAGGTCTTGGCCGGAAAGATGCTTTCCAGGAAACTTCGCTTGCCGGCACCCCAACTTTCGCAGAAGCCCACGACCTGCTCGAGCCTGGCGCTGTTTTCGCGCGCCTCCTGGTTTTCCACAAGGGCGGGCTGGAAGTGCTCCGGCAGCTCCTCGTCGATTGAGCTGATGTGCAGAACGGACAGGCGATGCAGGTGCTCCGCGAACCCGGGCAGGGCCTCCGCCGGCATCAAGGCGGTGACCCGCTTCATCTTCTCGATGCCCACTTCAGAGCTTCCCGAGCCTGTCCAGGATCAGTCTTGAGGCTTTTTCCAGGCGTGTCTCCGCCCGGTGGAGAAGGGCATCCAACGACGCTTTCTCTTCGCGCGCGGCTGCGCTCCAGATCCTCCTGCGTTTTCTGTCGGCTGCTCTTCATGAGCTCTTCCGCTTCGCGCTTTGTGTTGGCCTGCTTTTTTTCGGCGCCAGGAGAGCCCGCTCGCGCTCGCTATCGCGCCGAATGCCCGGCGGCCTGTTCTTTGGCTTCGCTGCAGCGTTTGTTCCGCTTCGCTCTCCAAGTCGCGCACCATCAAGACCAGCTTCGAGTCCACGCCAATTCTCCTGTGAGCCGCAGTCTAAGATATGCCCCTTACCTTGTCAAGATAATCATGTTTTTGCGCTGAAGCCGAGCACTTAAGACTGTGCGGAAGAAGCGAAGTAGAAGAGGGCTTTCCGGCGTTCGGCGATTCAGGCAACATTTCATACATACTGCTGGTATTGCAGAGCATGTATGCCTAGGTGCTCAGTATCATCAGGCATCCAGCCAGCCAGATTTATTATAAGTAGACAGAATATTTATTATACGAAGTGAAGGGGATGCAGCGATCATGACGGCTGCTAATGCATGACTTTCAGCGCCTTCGCTTACTTCGGAGAGCTGACCCTGGAGAAGATCGTGATCAGGACCAGGGCCGTGAACAGCGAGGCGAATACGTTGACGGAGTTGAAGTCAGCCAGACGCGGCGATCACGTTGGCGAAGAGCTGGTCGATCAGGCCGCCCAGAAAGGAGCCCACCAGCCCCACGATGAGCGCTCCCCAGAATCGACCCAGCACGGGCTTGCGCAGGATGAACACGTAGTAGATGGCGCAGGCCAGGCCGATCACCACGTACGTCAGACCTACAGTAAAGTAATACAGCATTACATCCTACCTTCCTTCTGTCGATATCGGAGGCAAATCCAGTTGACTGTATCCAAGGTACAGCGGGATGCTGAATACAGGCTGCCGAAAGTCGGCATCATACGCCGTAGCTGACAACATACGCAGCAATCGTGACCTTCATCGTTCGGTGTCGGAAATGATCGTCATACATCGCCGAGTCGAGCATCCACATCCGTGCTCGTAAATTCTGCGAAGCGTTTCGATTCGCTGGAGCTGGCGATAAGTCACGCCGCGCACGGAAATCTACGGATGCTTATGTCGATCCGCCGGAGGGTCTCCAGCGAATGGGAATCAGTGTGCGGGCGGTCAATGCTGTCAACAGCGAGGTGGAAAAATCGATGGTCACTATGGAATACAGAGGTAGGCGGTACGATCCGCGAGCTCACGATGGATATCAGGGGGACTGGGCGGATCAGCCCAGATCTGCATCGGATTCGGTGAGGCGACTGATACGAGTCGAGCACATGTCTTCAACGATAGCTTTGGATGCGCGATGTCTAGGCCAATCTCGGGAAGCATAGCTTATAATATATCTCGAAGCCCTCGAAAGTCCGGGCTCATCGATGGGGTCGCCGTTCGCGGCGATCGTCCGGAACTGGAAGACCTCACCTGATGCCAGTCGGTGCATCAGGCGCCGTGAGAAACCCGATCGGGTTCGCTCCAGCCCGCAGCCGGCCAGCGCCAGCACGATGGACTGGCAGGGCGGCGCGGCAGCAGCGCAGGAAACACGGCTCAGCCTGCCCTCCCCTTCACCGCCGCCAGCGGCGCCGGGGGCTCCAGGCCTTCCAGCACGTCGACCAGCTCGTAGATCTGCACGGGCTTGTTCTTGCCCTTGACCCGGATGTTGTCCAGCTCGCGGGCCAGCACCCGGTCCTTGACCAGCCCGTAGGTGTACTCGCTGATGATGATGCCGGTGATGTACTGCTTGTTCGTGCCCTCCAGGCGCGCGCCCAGGTTCACGTTGTCGCCGGTCAGGGTGTAGTTCATGCGCCCCAGCGAGCCCATGTTGCCCGACGGTCATGATCCCGGAGTTGATGCCGATGCCGATGTTGAGCCTGCCTCTCCGGGGGCAAGCGTGGCGTTCAGCTCCTCCAGGACCTGCATCTGGCGCAGGGCGCACTTGCAGGCCAGCATGGCGTGGTCGGGCTGGGGCAGCGGCGCGCCCCAGAAGCACATGATCTCGTCGCCGACGTACTTGTCCAGGGTGCCCTGGTACTGCAGGATCACGTCGGTCATGGCGGTCAGGTACTGGTTGAGGTGGTTGATCAGCTCCTGGGGGGTCATGCTCTCCGACAGGGTCGTGAAGCCGCGGATGTCGGAGAAGAACACGGTGAGCTCCTTGTCCACGCCGCCCAGCTCCGGGGGATTCTGCAGGATCTGGTCCACCACGCTGGGGCTCACGTACTTGCCGAACATGTCGCGGATGCGGCGCTTGTCCTTCTCCTCGGTCATGATCCGGTAGACGATGACCGCCAGGAAGGAGAGCAGGATGGCGAAGATCGGGCCGGACAGGGTGATGACCCGGTTGTAGAGGTCGAAGATCAGCGTGACCGCGAAGAAGTACAGGACGATCAGGACCAGGGAGAGCACCAGCGACCAGATGGTGGGCAGGCGGGAGGCCATGAAGGCGGTCAGCAGGGCCAGCCCCAGCAGGATCAGGGTGTTCACCCAGGGCTGCGCGTAGTAGAGGAAATTGTTCATGAGGATGGTGTTCAGGGCGTTGGCGTGGATCTCCACGCCGAACATCAGCCCGAAGGGGGTGGTCTTCTCGTCCTCGGCGATGCCCTTGGCGAAGGGCCCGACCATCACGATCTTGCCGGGACACGGCCATGGTCCGGGGCCATTTCGCCGGGTCCGGTGCCGGCGTTGCGCCGGCGTAGCCGGCGAAGGAGCGGATGGGGAAGGTCTGGTGCCCCTGCGGCGAGGCGCTGGAGGCCACGCCCATGAAGTTGATGAGCAGCTGCCCCTTCTCGCTGATCGGGATGAGGATCTCGGGCAAGCACCCGCGTCACGGCCGGGCTGATCACGTTGCCGTCCGCGTCCAGCACCTCCGGCTTGACCACCAGCGGTAGGGCTCCCAGGCCCCGCGTGGCCGGGTTGAAAACCTCGGGGGCGGGGATGCGGATGTGCCTGCCGAGCACCACCTCGATGTCCGCCGAGGCCCTTGTGGAAGTACTGCAGGGCCAGCGCCAGGGTGATGGACGGGCAGGAAGTTGTCCTTGTACTTGCGCACGACGTGGTAGAAGGAGTCCGGCTCCTCGTCGCCGTTGGTGTCCTCGGCCTTCTGCGGGGCCTTCCTGGCCATGGTCTCCTTCAGGTCCTCGATCACCTCGGCGGTGAGCGGATAGGCGACGTCGTGGAAGAGGTTCTGCTTGTCGATCCAGGCCAGGCGCGTGAAGTCGGCCCGCTCCTCGGCGGTGAGGCTGGCCGGGGTCAGGTCCTCCAGGCGGATCTCCTCCAGCAGCCGGGTGGACTTCACGAGCAGCGGCTGGCGCCGGTAGACCTGGTCGTCGTCCTCCACGAAGTTCGGGTGGCCGTAGCCGCGGGCCGACCCGGGCGTAGGGCTTCAGCGGCGGGTAGATGCCGTGCAGCGTCTCCACCCGTGGTCCAGTCCCCCGTGATGTTGCGGATCCGGCCGTAGCGTTCGTAGAGCAGCTCCTGGCGGGCGAAGTACTCCTCCTCGGTCCCCGGGGCGTTGGGCACCCGCTCCAGGATGGTCTCCAGGAAGACCCGGCCGTTCTCCGCGATGCTGTTTCACCAGCAGGGCGTCGTGCGCCGGGCACGGAGGGCTCCACGAAGAAGATGTCCAGGAACAACGCCGCCTCCCGCTCGCCCTGCTCCTGGATGCGGGCGAAGGTGTTGATCAGAGTTGGCGTGCGTGTAGCGCGGGAACGGCCAGCGGCCGATAGCTGTCCAGGCTCTTGTCGTCGATGCCCACGATCAGGATGTCGGGCGAGAGCTTGGGGTTGCGCTGCTCCACCGTGACGCCTTCCTGGACGCGCGTGCCGCGCACGACGTTCTTCAGCCGGAAGTTGAAGTCCAGCACGCTCAGCTCCAGGTTGGAGATGAGCACCGTCTGGGTCGAAAGGACCAGCAGGAGCAGGAAGACCAGGACCCCGATGACCAGCCCGAAAAACCTCGTCTCGAAAAACTTCAGCCCCTCTTCCGGCCATCGGGTTCCTCCGTCGCTGTCTTATTCCGGGATCTTCCCCTCTGTCTTCAGTCCCAGTATACGGTTTCTGGCCACCTTTGTCCAATTGCTATCGGGATGGTCATCTTCCAGCTCGTTGTAGACCTTCAGGGCGCCGGCCGAATCCCCTTCCGTCTCCAGCAGGCGGCCGATGGAGAACAGGGCGCGCGGCAGCAGGTAGGAGTCCCGGTACCGCTCCCGCACCCGCTGGTAGCTGGACAGGGCCTGCTTGGCGTCCCCCAGCTCCTCGTAGCTGACCCCCGCGTACAGCAGGGCCAGGGGCGCCAGGTAGGACCGCGGGAAGCGGTTGGCCACCGCCCGGTAATTTTCGGCGGCCTTGCCCCAGTCCTTGGCGCGATACGCCAGGTCGGCCTGCTGCAGGTAGGCCCTCTGGGCCGCGTACTGCCGCGGGTACCTGGACAGGATGCGGGCCAGCAGGTCCGTGAGCTCCTTCTCCAGCGACTGCTTCTTGGCCGTGTCGGTCTCGGCGACCCACTGCTGCTCCAGCTTCTGGGCCTTCTCCGCCCAAAGCGCGGACTTTTCCCGGGCCGCGTTCTGGATTTCGGTCCACACGAAATAGGCGATGATCCCGGCCAGTATCGCGATCAGCAGGATCAGCAGCGCGAGGCGGCTCTTCTGCAGTATCGCCGCGAGGCGGTCCAGGAATCGAGGTTTGGCTTCAGGTTGGGCGGTCGACATGAATCACTCCTTGCCGGTTGGCTAATGGGTGATCTCCAGCTCCTTGACGAGCCTGGAAAGGTAGGTCCGCTGGATGCCGAGAAGCTTCGCCGTCCTGGTCTGGTTCCAGCGGTTCATCTCCAGGGTCTGGCGTATGTAATGCCTCTTGAACACGTTGACGGCTTCCTTGAGCTGCTTGCCGGCGTACTGGTCCTCGCGCGCCTGCGAATGGCCGGCCAGGACGAAAGCCTCCGCTGGGAGCTGATCGGACTTGGAGGTCACCACCGCCCGTTCGATGGCGTTCTCCAGCTCCCGCACGTTGCCCGGCCAGGCGAAGGAAAGCAGCAGGTCCATGGCCTCGGGGCTGAAGCCGGTGATCTGCTTCTTGATCTCGCGGTTGAACCTCTTCAGGAAGAACTCGGCCAGCAGCGGGATGTCCTCCCGGCGCTCGCGCAGGGGGGGGATGTAGATGGGCAGCACGTTCAGCCGGTAGTACAGGTCCGCCCGAAAGCGCCCCTCCTCGACCTCCTTCTCGATGTCCTTGTTGGTGGCGGCGATGATGCGCACGTCGACCTTGACCGGCTCTGCGCCGCCCACCCGATCGAAGGTCTTGGATTGCATCACCCGCATCAGCTTGACCTGCAGGGTCAGGGGCAGGTCGCCGATCTCGTCCAGGAAGATCGTCCCGCCGTCGGCCAGCTCGAAGCGCCCCCGGCGGTCGCTGGTCGCGCCCGTGAAGGCGCCCTTGACGTGCCCGAACAGCTCGCTTTCCAGCAGGCTCTCCGGCAGGGCCGCGCAGTTGACCCGGATCAGGGGGTTGTTGGCGCGCGGGCTGTGCAGGTGGATCTGCTCGGCGAACAGCTCCTTGCCGACGCCGCTTTCGCCCAGCAGCAGGACCGAGGAGTCGGTCTGGGCGGCGCGCAGGGCGATGTCCAGCCTTTCCTGGATCGCCTTGCTGGAGCCGATGAAGGTGTGGTAGCCCCGCTCCGCCTGGATCTCGTCCTGCAGGTGGTAGATCTCCTCCTTCACCTTTTCCAGGGAGCGGGCGTTCTGCACGGCGATGGCCGCCTGGGTGGCGAAGATCTCCAGCCACTGCAGGTCCTCGTCCGTGAAGGCCCCGCCGCCGGCCTTGTTGATGATCTCGATCACCCCCACGCAGCGGTCCTTCACCCGCATGGGCACGGCCAGGATGGCGTTGGTGGGGAAGCCGATCTGCTTGCTGATGTCGGAGAAGAAACGGCCGTCGGCGTGCACGTCGTTGACGATCAGCGAACGGTTGTTGGCGGCCACCCAGCCGGCGATGCCCTCCCCCATGTTCAGGGAGAAGCGCTGCACTTCCGGTCCTTTGGCCCCCAGGGCGATCTCGAAGTACAGCTTGTTGTTCTCCGGGTTCACCAGCAGCAGGGAGGAGGCCTCGGCGGCCATGAGCCGGGTGGCGGATTCGATGATCTTGCTTCAGCAACTCCCTGACGTCGGAATAGTCGGAGTTGATCAGCGTGTTGATTTCGATCAGCGTTTCGAATCTGTTGCGGTCGATCTCGAATTTGAGCATAGGGAGCAGCTGGATCGTCCGCTCTTCCGTTATTCCTTGGTTTTGTCCTTCAGCAACTCGGCGAACGTGGCCTTCTCCCCGCTGGACTCGTCGTGGATGTACTGCACCATGGTTTCCTGCTGAACCTTGCGGTTGTACTCCCGCAAGCATAGGCCCAGCTTCTGCTTCTCGGGGTTGAGCTCCACGACCGTGGCCCGCACCGTGTCGCCCACCTTGTAGCGGGCCACGCTTCCTCCAGGGTCTCGGTGGCCGGGTCGAACAGGTTGGACTTGTTGATCAGCCCCTCGATCTCCCCCTGCACCTTCACGAAGAACCCGAAGTCGGTGATGCCGGTGATCTGCCCCTCGATCACGCTGCCGCGCGGGAAAGGCCTTGGACAGCGAGCGCCAGGGGTCCTCGGTAAGCTGCTTCATCCCGAGCTTGATCTTGCGGTTTTCCTTGTCCAGCTCGATCACCATGACCTCGATTTCCTCGTCGACCTTCAGCACGGCCGAAGGGTGCTTCGGCTTCTTGGTCCAGGAGAGGTCGTCCAGGTGCAGCAGGCCGTCGATGCCCTCTTCCAGCTCCAGGAAGGCGCCGAAATTGGTGAGGTTCTTTACCCGGCGCTTCAGCCGCATGCCCTCCGGGTAGCGCCGATCGATGTCGTCCCAGGGGTTGGGAAGGACCTGCTTCAGGCCCAGGGAGAGCTTGCTCTGCTGGATGTCATAGGCCAGGATCTTGGTTTCTACGATGTCCCCTTCTTTCAGCAATTCCTTGGGATGTCTGATTTTCTTGACCCAGGACAGCTCGGAAATGTGCGCCAGCCCTTCGATTCCGGGCTCGATTTCGATGAAGGCCCCGAAATCGGTGAGCTTGGTCACCTTGCCCTTGAGCACGTCGCCGGCCACGTATCTTTCCTCGAAATGGGTCCAGGGATCCTCGGTGAAGTGCTTCAGGCTGAGGTTGATCTTCTTCTCCACCGGGTCCAGGCGGATGACCTTGACTTTCAGCTCGTCGCCCAGGGAAACCAGCTCCTTCGGGGAGTTGATGTGGCCCCAGCTCATGTCGTGTATGTGCAGCAGGCCGTCGAAACCGCCCAGGTCCACGAAGGCCCCGAAGGAGGTGAAGGACTTTACCTTGCCCTCCACTTCGTCGCCGATCTTGATCTTGGTGAAGAACTCTTCCCGCTTGCGCTTGTTCTCCAGGTCGAGCCACTCCCTGCGGTTGACGACGATGTTGACCTTGCTATGGTGGTACAGCCGCTCGATGAAGAAGAAGGTCTTCATCCCCATGTAAGGGTTGGGATCCGCGGAACGCCCGACGTCCACCTTGGACTGCGGCAGGAAGGCGTTGACCCCGTCCTCCAGATCGACCTCGAAGCCCCCCTTGATCTTCCTGGCGATCGTCCCGGCCACCGGCTGGTGCTGGTCGAAGGCAATGCGCAGGTTCTTCCAGAACAGCTTCTCGTCGGCCTTCTTCTTGGAGACGATCACTTCCCCGCCCCGGCTCTCCTTGCTCAACAGGATCACGTAGACCGTGTCGCCCCGATTGGGCAGCTCCGGAAACTCGGCCTTGGGAATTTTCCCTTCGGATTTCAGCCCGACGTCCACGTATACGTAGTCGTTACCGACCTCGACCACGATGCCGGGGAGCATCTGCCCTTCCTCGACCTGGGCGAAGGTTTGGATATACTCTTCCTGCAGGCGATGCTCGATCTTCGGCTCAGGGCTTTTTTTCGGTTCTGAGTTCATTATATTGACTCCCGGTTGATTGGCGTTTGCGGATTTCCTGCACTACTTTGGCACAAACTTCCTCGATGGTCAAGTCCGACGTATCCAGGTAAATGGCGCCCGCCGCTCGCGCGAGGCGCCCGACGGGCTTGTCGCGGTCCAGTTTGTCCCTTTCCTCGATCCTGCGGCGCAGGTCCTCCCTGGCCAGTCCGCTCACTCCCTGCGCGAAGCGCCTGCCGGCCCTGGCATCAATCGAGGCGTCCAGGAAAAACTTCACTTCCGCGTCCGGGAACGCCACGGTGCCCATGTCCCGACCTTCCACGATGAGGTCCCCGGCCCGGGCGATCGCGCGCAAGTTCTCGTTCACGATGTCCCGCAGCTCCGGGATGCCCGAGTGCACGGGGGACCAGCGGTCGATCAGGTCGGTCTGCAGATTGCGGGCCGGCCGGCCGTTGAGCCACAGCTCTCCCCCGTTCAGGGCGAAGCGGCAGCGCCGGGCCGTTTCCAGCACCAGATCCCGCCTCGTGGGATCGTGCCCGGAATCCAGGACCGCCTGGGATATGGCCCGGTAGAACGAGCCGGAGTTCAGGTACTGGAAGCCGGTTTCCCGAGCCACCCTGGCGGCGATCGTGCTCTTGCCCACCCCCGCCGGACCGTCCAGAGTCACCACCATGACCGTTTCAGCCCTTTCCCCTCTTCCGGAACCACTCGATTTCCGCCGGCTCCAGGCGGCGGTAGCCCCCGCTGGGGATCCCCTGTTCGGTGACGCAGCCGATGCGCACCCGGTGGATGCTGCGCAGGGAAATGCGGAAGCTCTCGAACACCTGGCGAATCTCCCGATTCTTGCCCTCGATGAGGGTGAGGGAGAGGCTGCGGGGCGAGCGGAAGCGGTAGCGTTTGAGCTGGTAGCGCTCCCCCTGCACGGTGATTCCCGCCTGATACCGTTTCAGCAGCTCCTCGGGCACTTCCTGCCCGCACTCCACGAGGTATTCCTTTTCGAAGGCCGAGGAGGGGTGGGACACCAGCCTGGCGAAATCGCCGTCATTGGTATAGAAAATCAGCCCGCTGGACTGCAAGTCGAGGCGCCCGACGTGGAACAAGCGGTAGGGGATGCGCCGCAGCAGGTCGGAGACCAGGGGGCGGCCCTGGGAATCCTCGTTGGCGCACAGGTAGCCGCGAGGCTTGTTGACCGCCAGGTAGGCCTTGTCGCCCTCCGGCACCAGCGGCTTGCGGTCGAACAGCACCCGGTCGCCCGGCGACACCTTGCTGCCGATCTCCGCCCGCTTTCCGTTCACGGTGACCCGGCCCTCGAGGATGTACTCTTCGCAGCGGCGGCGGGAAGCGATGCCGCAGCGGGCCATAAAGAGGTGCAGCCTCATCGTTTCGCTCATCGCACTCACTCCTCCGGCTCGAAGCGTTCCTGGTCCAGCTCGTCCATCTTCGGCAGGTCGGCGATGCTGGCCAGACGGAAAAGCTTGAGGAACTCCTTGGTGGTGCCGTACTGCACGGGCCGGCCGGGGGCCTCCTTCTTTCCGACTTCCTTGATCATGTTCCTGGCGGCCAGCAGCCTGATCATGCCGTCCGCCGAGACTCCTCGCATGCTCTCGATCTCCTGCCGGGTGATGGGCTGGGAATAGGCGATGATCGAGAGGGTTTCCATCGCCGCCCGGGAAAGCCGGCTTTCGTTGCGCCGCCCGTAGCGTTCCCGTAAGGAGACCCAGAGGGGCTGCTTGGGCGCGAGGGAGAAGCCACCGCCGATTTCCGCCAGCTCGAAGCCGTGGAACTCCTTGCGGTACTCCTCTCTCAGAAAGTCCAGAGCCCGCAGCACCTCCTGCCTCTCCAGGCCGCTGATGCGCTGCAGGCCGGCCAGCTCCACCGGTTCGTTCTCCAGCAGGAGGATCGCCTCGATGAGGCCAACCTGGCGCTCAAACTCCATTCTGCACCTCGGCGGTCCGGGCCCGGATCAGGATGTCCCCGAACAGGCGGTTTTGGAAAACCTGGATCACCCGGGCTTTGACCATCTCCAGCACCGCCAGAAAGCTGCAGATCAGCTCCATGAGGGAGCGCGACCTGGTCAACAGCTCGGTGAACAGGAACTGGCCCCGGTCCTCCAGATACTCGTGGATGAGGGTGATCTTTTCGTTGATGGAAACCTCCTCGTACAGATCGATGGTCTTCTCCGAAGACAACGAGGAGATGATCGAGTAGAAGGTCTTGAACAGGTCCCAGACGCTGATCGACTCCCAGATCTCCTCGTCCAGGAAGGGCAGCACGATCTGGCTGGCTTTTCGCTCCAGGATCCACTCGGCCTCCTCTTCCTTCTCGGTAATGAGCTCGCTCAATTTCTTGTATTTCTGGTACTCGATCAGCTTCTCCACCAGCTCGCGCCGCGGGTCCTCCAGCTCATTCTCTAAGTCGACCTCCACGGGCAGCAGCATACGGGACTTGATCCAGATCAAGGTGGCAGCCATAAGATAGAACTCGGTGATGTTGTCCAGGTCCACGCGGGTGGCGTATTTCAGGTAGCCCAGGTACTGCTCCGTGATGGCGGCGATGGGGATGTCGTAGATGTTGATCTCCGACTTGCGGATCAGGAAAAGGAGCAGGTCGAGCGGTCCCTCGAATTTTTCTAACTTAAAGCTCTGCTTCTCGCCTTGGGCGCCCGCGTCCATGTTCAGATTCGCAACGAGTATAGTCCCATGGGCCGACTATGTCCACGCCCTGGTCGGGAAGTTTGGCCAGGGCATCCGCCAGCGGCAGCCGGCTGGCGGGGTCGCGCAAAAGCGGCTCCAGCTCCAGCAGCGGCTCCAGGACGAAGCGGCGCTCCCGCATTCCGGGGTGCGGGACTCGCAGGTCCGGCTCGGCGATGAGCCGGTCGCCATAGAGCAAAAGGTCGATGTCGATGGGACGCGGCCCCTTCGGCCCGCTGGCCGCCCGATCGCGCCCCAGGGCCTCCTCGATGGCTAGCGCTTCGGACAGCAGCCCCCGGGGGGACAGGCGCGTGCGTCCGGCCACGACGATGTTCAGGAAGCGGGGCTGGGAGGTGAGGTACAGAGGGGCCGTCTCGTACACCGAGGAAACGCGCAACCCCCGGAGATATGGCCCAAGCCTGCTCACCGCTTCGGCCAGGAAGGCCAGGCGGTCGCCCAGGTTGGAGCCCAGGGACAGGAAAACCTGTTTCCCGCTCATGGAGTGCCCCGGGGCCAGCTCCGGCGAGGGCCCTCAGGAGGACCGGGAGGCAGCGCCTTCGGACTTGGGTGCCTTGGGCTCCTTGGCCTCTTTAGGCTCCTTGGGTTCCTTGGAGGCCTCGCTGGGCGCCTTGGCCTCCTCCCGGGAGACGAACAGGATCTTGCGCAGACTCTGCTCCAGGTTTTGGAAGATGTCGGGATTGCTTTCCAGGAACAGCTTCACGTTCTCCCTTCCCTGCCCGATGCGCTCCTCACCGTAGGAATACCAGCTGCCGCTCTTGGCGATCAGGTTCTGCTGCAGCGCGGCGTCCAGCAGGCTGCCGGAAGAGGAAATGCCCTTGCCGAAGATGATCTCCAGCTCTACGCGCTTGAAGGGCGGGGCGACCTTGTTCTTGACCACCTTCACCCGCACCTTGGTTCCGATGGCGTCCTCCGTGCCCTCCGAAATGGTCTCGATTTTCCGCACCTCCAGGCGCACCGAGGCGTAGAATTTCAGCGCGTTGCCGCCCGTGGTGGTCTCGGGGTTGCCGAACATGACCCCGATCTTCATGCGGATCTGGTTGATGAACATCAGGCAGGTCCGCGACTTGGAGATGATCCCGGTGAGCTTGCGCAGCGCCTGGCTCATCAGGCGGGCCTGCAAGCCCATGTGGGAGTCGCCCATGTCGCCTTCGATTTCGGCCCGCGGCGTCAGCGCGGCCACCGAGTCCACGACGATGATGTCCATGGCCCCGGAGCGGATCAGCGACTCCACGATTTCCAGGGCCTGCTCGCCGTTGTCCGGCTGCGAAACCCACAGCTCGTCGGTGTTGACGCCCAGGTTCTTGGCGTAAAACGGGTCCAGGGCATGCTCGGCGTCGATGAAGGCGGCCGTGCCGTTGAGCTTCTGGGCCTCGGCGATGGCGTGCAGCGCCAGCGTGGTTTTGCCGGAGGACTCCGGCCCGAATATCTCCATGACGCGGCCGCTGGGGTATCCGCCGACGCCCAGGGCGGCATCCAGCAGGATGGAGCCGGTGGGGATCACGGGGATGGCCGACGGGCCGGTGCTTTCCCCGAGCTTCATGATCGAGCCTTTCCCGAACTGCTTCTCGATCTGCAGGCGGGCGGCCTCCAGGGCTTTCTGTTTCTCGTCCGATATTTCCGCGGGCTTGTTCATCCGGTGTTTCCTTATTTCACTAGAACGCCGGTTCGTGTCCCGGCGCATTGCTGTTTATCATAATAAGGCCCTCCAGGCCCGTCAAGCGCGCAGCCGCTGCCGCAGCCGCTGCGGAGGGCTGGAGCCGGTGCGGTAAGCAAGCTGCCGGCGCCGGCCGATAACTAGGGTGGATGCGCATGAGTATCCGCGTCTCTGCTTCCTCCTGGCTGTCGGGCTGGCTTGTCGACTGCCATCTGGTCAAGGACGTCACGGTCAACGTGGCCTACTGGAACCTGGGCCCGCGGCGGCTGACCGCCTCCGGCGGCGGGTACCTGGTCAACGGCGAGCCGCTGACTTTCTTCCACTTCAGCGGCTACGACCCGCGGCGGCCGTGGCTGCTGAGCCGGCACGGCGGGCCGCGCCGCGGACCCTGTTGAGCGAGAGTCCGGCGCTGCGGCGCCTCTGCGACGAGTACGCCGCCGAACTGCTCGCCGCCGGGTACGACGAGGCTTCGCGTCACCGCCTCGACCAGGACACCCTGCCCGGCGGGGTGGTGCTCGACGAACGGGCGCGCCGGGTGTACCGCGAGGCGGTGACGCCGGCCGATCCCACAGCGCGCCTCGCCGGGGTGCCCAACCCGCTCACCGACCCGGCCGGGCTGGTGGCCTGGCTGCGGGAGCCGGAGGATCCGGCTCACCCTGCCTGGCTCTCGCGCTACCTGATGCACCTCCACCGCGAGCGGCGCGACCTGAAGCAGGCCTTCCCTCAAGTGCCCGGGCAAGGACGCCCCCCGCTTCCTCGCCTGGGTGCAGCGTCACGGCCGGGCGGGGGCTCGGCATCCCCGAGGCTCTCCTGCCCCCCGAGGACGCGGCGGCCGCTTCCGGCCTCTCGCCGGGGCCCGTGGGCGAAGGGGTGAATGTGGTCGGCTACCTGCGCGGCGAACTGGGAGTGGGCGAGGCCGCCCGGCAGGTGGCCGGGGCGGTGCAGGCTCTGGGCCTTCCCCTGGCCACCGTCACCTGCCTTGGGGGTGCCGTCCCGGCAGGAGCACCCCTTCGAGGAACGGCAACCCGTGCCCGGCCTGGCCAACCCCTACGACGTCAACGTCGTGTGCATCAATGCAGTCAGGATGCGCCGCTGGGTCGACGAGCTCGGCCCGGAGTTCTTCGCCGGGCCGCTACACGGTGGGCTACTGGGCCTGGGAATTGGAGGAGTTCCCCGAGGCCTGGTCGCCCGCCTTCGAGGTGGTGGACGAAGTCTGGATGAACAGCGAGCACGCCGCCACCGGGGTGCGACGGGCTCACCACCAAGCCGGTCGAGGTGTTCCCCGTCCCGGTGCAGGCCCCGGCCCCGGCGGCGGTGGCCCGGACCGAGCTCGGCTTGCCCGAGGGGTTCGTGTTCCTGTTCGTCTTCGACTACGCCAGCGTGTTCGAACGCAAGAACCCGGTGGGGCTGGTGCGGGCCTTCAAGCAGGCCTTCGCCCCGGGCGAGGGCCCGGTGCTGGCGATCAAGTCGATCAACGGAGGCGTGCACCTGACCAAACGGGAGTGGCTGCACTACGAGGCGGAGGGCCGCCCCGACATCGTCCTGCTGGAGGAGTACCTGCCGGCGGGCCACAAGGACGCCCTCCTGGCGGCCTGCGACTGCTACGTGTCGCTGCATCGCGCCGAGGGGTTCGGCCTCACCATGGCCGAGGCCATGGCCCTGGGCAAGCCCACCATCGCCACCGGCTACTCGGGCAACCTGGAGTTCATGACCCCGGAGAACAGCTACCTGGTGGGCTGGCAGCGAGGGGACGGTGCCGGCCGACTGCCGACCCTACCGCGAGGGGGCGATGTGGGCCGAGCCCGACCTGGACGAGGCGGCCGCCCTGCTGCGCCGGGTGTACGAGAGCCCCGAGGAGGCCCGCCGGGTGGGAGAACGGGGCCGTGCCGACCTGGCCCGCCTCCACGGCCCGGCGGCCCGGGCCCGGCTCCTCCAGCAATTGCTGGGGCAGATCCGGGAGGAGCGGATGCGGGAGAAGGGGTGAGCGGAGTCGGGCGCGAGATCGCCCCCTCCGCTCGGCGGCGGCACGGTCTGGGCAGGCCGGTGCCGGCGGGGGTTGCCGCCTCGCGCCTCCCCCGCGGCCGCGGGGGAGGCGGTCCGGCGGAGACCGGGCCGCGATCGCGGTAGCGTGGCCTTCACGAGGAGGGTCGATGATCGACGACAGCGAGGCGCCCGTAACCGCCGAGGCGCGGGCCAAGGAGAACGAACTGCTGGCCCTGGAGGCAGGGGTGCTGCGGACCCGGGTGCAGGAGGCGACGACTCGCCTGGAGCGGATGCGCCGGGAGCGAGACGAGTACCGCCGCCAGGCGGACCAACTGCGCACGGAACTGGCCGCTAGTCCGGCCGCCGCTTCGCTCCCCGCTCCTGTGACGGGCGCCGTGCCTCCCGGCAAGGTCCTGCTGGACCAGGAGAACCACGAGGAGCTGCGGCAAGCCCGACGCGACCTGGTGCGCCTGCTGCGCCGGCTGGGGCGGCCCCCCCTGGGTTGGGTGCTCCACCGGCAGAAGGGCTACCGCCGTCTCCGCCGGCGCTGGCTCCGTGAGGGCTGAGGCGGGCGCCACCCTCGTCTACACGGGGCGGTGCCGCCCCCAACTTCCGCCGGGCCTGAGGGTTCTGGATGATTGGGGGGTGCTCCCCCGGGAGTTGCACCAGGCGCTGGACGGAGCGGAGCGCCTGGTGGTGCTCGACGCTCTGTCCTTCCCCTACGAGTCGCTGGACGAGGCCGAATGGGACCTCCCCATGGCCCTGGCCCTCCCCTCCGGCCTGGCCTTCGACACCCTGCGCGCCCTGCTCGGCCCCCCGGTGCTGTCCCGTCTCGGCCTGCACGACCTCGTGGCGTGCCGGGCCGATGCCCTGGTGGAGTTGGCGGCCGACGAGTTCCTCCTGCCCCGGGGGCGGCTCCTGGGCGGGTTCGAGGGGGAGGCGGCCCTCGTCGCCCACGTCGCGGCCGGGGCGGCTCCGGCACTGGGGACCAGGATGGCCAAAGCCTCCTTCCAGGCCCGGGCGGCGGCGGTCGCCGACGCGGCGGGCCGTCCCCTGGGCGAGGCCTCCCGGGCCCTGGTGGTGGGATGCGGCCGCGGCGCTTGGGCGCAGGTGCTCGCCCGCCTGGGCTACTCCCCGGTGAGCTTCGACGCCGACCGGGAGGCGCTGGAGGAGGCCCGACGCCACTTCCCCGGCTTCGTCTTTTTCGAAGCCGGCGGGGGAGGGAGCCTGGCCGGGGCCCCCGACGTCACCGGCCTCGCCCTGTTGGCCGGCGTGCTCGCCCGCCTCGACCCGCCGGGACGGGCCCGGGTGCTGGAGCAAGCCTGGGCCGGGCTGCACCCCGGCGGAGTCCTGTTGGTCATCGACCGCCTCGTCGGGCAGTCGGGGGAGCCGGGGTGGATGGCCGCCGGCGAGGTGGTGGCAGCGGTGAGCGAGGCCTCCGCCGGCGCGGCGGCGCTCGAGGACGTCCGGGCGCTGCGCTCCGCGACGGGCGCCCTTCACGAGACCGGTCTGCTCGCTTTCCGTCGGCCGGGCGGGGAGGGCTGAGATGAGCGACCCCAAGATCGTCCTGGTGGCCAACGACGTGGTCCCCGGCATGGGCCTGCCGGTGGCCGCCCCCGGGTTGCGGGCGTACGGCCTGGCGGAGGGCCTGCGCCACCACGGCTTGCGAGGTGGTGACCGTGGTGGACCGCGGCGCCCTGCGGTTGCTCCGTGCCCGACGGCGAGCCCCCCTCGCTGCCGCCGGGCACCTTCGTGATGGACCCCGCCGGGATGGGCGACTTCGTGGCGAGCCGGGCCCCGGCGGTGGTGGTGCTCACCAACAGCAACCAGATCGACCGGCTGCGCCCCGCCCCCGGCCTGCACCTGGTGGTGGACTTCTTCGCCCCCAAGATGCTGGAACTGGCCTGCAACCCGCACCGGGACGACCGGGCCCGGGCCCTGGCCGCGCTGCGGGAGCGCAAGCTGCGGGCCATCGCCGCCGCCGAGGGCTTCATCGTCAACGGGGCCAAGAAGGTGCCCTACTTCCTCGCCTGGCTGCTGCAGGCGGGCCGGGACCCCCTCACCACCCCGCTGGAGGTGGTCTTCATGGGAGTGCCGGCTCACTTCCCGCCGCCGCGGCCTGCCGGAACGGCGGTGCGCTTCGCCGTGGCCGGGTACTTGCAGGGATGGAGCCTGCCCGGCCCCTGGCTGGACCGCCTGGCCGCCCGGCTCGACCCGCCGCGGGTGACCCTGGACGTGTTGCTCCCGGTGCATTGGGGCCAGCGGCCGGCACGGCGGAGGCCTCCGGCCGCGCGCCTCGCCGTGCTGGACGGGAGGCCGGGGGTCACCCGGCACGAGGCGATGCCCTACGAGGCCTTCCTCGGTTTCCTGGGCGGAGCCGACGTGGTCGTCGACCTCTTCGAGCGCACCCTGGAGCGGGAGTACGCCGTGGTCACTCGCACCGTGGTGGCCCTGGCGTGCGGGGTGCCGGTGGTGCACCCGCCCTTCACCGAGGTCTCTCCGCTTCTGGCCGCCTACGACGCCGGGTGGCTGGTGGACCCCGGGGACCTGGACGCGGTAGAGACGGCACTCGATGAGATCGTGGGGCATCCCGAGGTGGTGGCCGCCAAGGCGGCCAACGCCCGGCGCCTGTGGGCGGAGGCGCTCGACCCGACCGTCACCACGGAGCCGCTGGCTCGCCTCGCCCGCGCCCTGGCGGCGGGATGAGCCGATGAGCCGCATCTACTTCCTGGTGCCCGGGTTTCGCCCCAGCGGCGGGGTGGTGAAGGTCTTCGACTACGCTGGTCCACGCCCGCAACTTCGGCCACGAGGCGGTGGTCTGCTGCCGCGAGGCCTACCGGCCCGACCTGCCCCTGTTCCGCATCGCCCGCTTCGGTGCCTTGACCCCGGAGGCGGGCGTCCGCTATGTGAAGGGCTTCGACTTCGACGGTGGGCCCCGGGGACCTGGCCTTCTTCAGTTGGCCCCGGCACTTCGAGATCGCCGCCCGGCGCCTGGCCCCGGGAGTGGGGGCGGAGCGGCTCGTCCACCTGGTGCAGAACACGCGGCACGGCAACCCGCACTGGCTCGAGGGCCTGCCCACCCGGCTGCTCACCCGGCCCCTGGCCCGCATCATGATCACCCGGGAGGTGCACGAGGCCTGCCTCCCCTTCCTGAACGGCACTTCGCTGACCCGGGTCATCCCCGAGGGGCACGACTGGCAGTACTTCTCCAGGGAGCGGCACGGCGGGCTGCCCCGCCCCATCAAGGTGGGATACACCACCTGGAAGTCCGAGGTGGGCCGGGAGGTGGAGGAGGCCCTGGCCGGCGACTCCCGCTTCGAATTCCGTTCCATCCGCGACACCGTGGCCTGGCCCGAACTGCGGGACCTGTACCACTGGTGCGACGTCTTCCTGGGCGCCCCCAACCCGCAGGAGGGCTTCTACCTGGTGGGCCTGGAGGCGCTGGCCGCCGGCGCCCTGTTCGTCACCCCCGACGCCGAAGGCAACCGGGCCTACTGCCGCTGGGGGGAGAACTGCCTGCGGGTGGAGTGGAACATGGTGGCGAGCTACCGGGAGGCCCTGGAGCGACTGGCCGGCATGGGCGAGGCCGAGGTGGAGGCGATGCGCACCGCCGGGTACGCCGTGCTGGGCAACCACACCCTCGGCGAGGAGCGGCGCCTGTTCGGTGAGTTCCTGGAGGAGGTGGAGGGGTAGGGACGGCCGGGGGCTGGAATGCACTTGCCCTCCCGTCGGGGACGGGTGGGTCGGTCGTTCGGGGGGCGCCGGGCGCCGCCTCACCCCCTCCCCGGCTGGCCGGGAGAGGGTGCCGCTGCGGGCACGATCGCGCCTACGCCTTCTTCGCCAACTCCCCCCAACGGTTCCCCTGCGCCAGGTCGATGACCGTCCAGGCCATCGCCAGGGCCCCGTCGCGCAGGACCCGGTCGCCTTCCGGGGTCAGGGTGGCGTCGGCGAACTCCACCTGATGGTTGGTGGCCGGGGCGCAGCCCAGGTCCAGGAAGGGGTGGATGGCGGGGACGACGTGGCTCACGTTGCCCATGTCGGTGGAGCCGCCGGCTGCCGGGTCGCGTTCGGCTCCCCTCACCAGGGGCCTGCCCAGGTCCCGGGAATTGGCGTCGTACAGAGCGGCCAGCACCGGGTCGCTGACCAGGTCCTGGTACTCGTGGCCGACCGGGCTGACCTCCACGGTGCACCCGGTGGCGTCGGCGGCGGCCCGGAAGCAGGCCACGACCCTGGCCATGAACTCGTCGAGGCGGGCCTTGGTGGCCGCCCGAACGTACCACTCGGAGCGGGTGTAGTCGGGGACGATGTTGGGGGCGTCGCCGCCGTGGGTGATCATGCAGTGGGTCTTGTCGGTGGGATACATCGCCTGGCGCAGCGCCGAGATGTTCACGTAGGCCAGGACGAAGGCGTCGAGGGCGTTGCGGCCCTCCCACGGCGAGGCGGAGGCGTGGGCCGTCTTGCCGTGGAACTCCACCACCAGGTGGTTCACCGCCAGGATGGGCGGGTCGAGGGTGTCCTCGTTGGCGGGGTGCACCATCATCGCCGGCGGCCGCCCCGGAGAAGGCCCCGGCGTCGATGAGGTCCACCTTGCCGCCGATCCTCTCCTCGGCCGGGGTGCCCAGCACGGTCACCCGGAAGCCCAGTCTCGACGGCCAGGGGGGCGAGGGCCAGGCCGGCGCCGATCGCGGCAGGTCGAGATGAGGTTGTGCCCGCAGGCGTGGCCCACCCCGGGCAGGGCGTCCAACTCGGCGCAGATGACCACCTCGGGGCCGGCGCTCCCGGCGCGGGCGGCGAAGGCGGTCTCCAGGCCGTAGGCGGGGTACTCCACCGCGAAGCCGCGGGCGGCGAGGAACGCGGCCAGGTGGCGGGAGGTCTCCCGCTCCTCGAAGGCCACCTCGGGGTGGTCGTACATCCAGCCGCGCAGGGCGCGCAGGTCCTGCTCGGCGGCGGCGAAGTGCTGCTCGGCGCGGGCCTTGGCGTCCACGATCTCGTCCTCCCGGGTTGCGTCGGCGACGACCGTAGCATGCCGCCCTCGGAGGTATCCATGGGACATTGGCACGACGTTTCCGCCGACCTGGCCGACCCGGCCCGCTCGCTGCGGGCCGCCATCCCCGACGCCTGGGGCGGTTTCGGCCAGTTGCACAAGGAGGCGATGAAGGAAGGGGTGATCTCGGCGGCGATGAAGGAGGTCATCGCCCTGGTGATCTCGGTGCGCGACGAGTGCGACGGGTGCATCGCCGCCCACGCCCGGGGAGCCGCCCGCAAGGGTGCCACCCCCGAGCAGGTGGCCGAGGCGCTGGGGGTGGCCCTGCTGATGATGGGCGGCCCGGGCACGGTCTACGGGCCCCGCGCCTGGCAGGCCTACCACGAGTTCCGCGAGCAGCAGCCGGCCGCCAAGGCCTGAGGCCGCCGGGGCGTCCGCGGTCGGCCTACCATGCCCGGGTGCCCGCCCTTCGGGCAGAGAGGTAGCCGATGCTCGCGTCCATCCCTTCCCCCTCCTTCAACGTCTTCGACATCGGCCCGCTGACCATCCACATCTACGGCATCCTCATGGGGATCGCCGTGGCGCACGGCCTACGTGGTGCTCACCTCGCCGCTACGAGAAGCTCGGAGGGGACCGGCGGGTGGCCGAGTCGGCCGGCTTCTGGTGCATCGTGATCGGCTTCATCGGCGCCCGCCTGGCCTACGTGCTGCCGCGTCTGGACAGCTACTCCGACGACTGGCTCGGGGTGTTCCGATGTGGGAGGGAGGCATCGCCCTCTTCGGCGGGCTCACCTTCGGGGCGGCGGCGGCCGATCTTCGTGGTGCGCCGTCGGGGCGGCAACTTCTGGATGTTCGCCGATGCCGCCGCGGTCGCCCTGCCCGGCGGCGCAGGCCATCGGGCGCTGGGGCAACTACTTCAACCAGGAGTTGTTCGGGACCCCGACCACACTGCCCTGGGGCCTGGAGATCGATCCGGAGAACCGGCCGGCCAAGTACCTCGACGCCGAGACTTTCCACCCCACTTTCCTGTACGAGATGCTGTGGAACATCGGCATCATCGTGCTCCTGCTGTGGCTGGAGCGGCACCGCAAGCTGCGCCGGGGAGTCCTGTTCGGCCTCTACGCTCGTCCTGTACTCGGTGGCTCGCTTCTTGCTCGAGCTGATCCGCACCGATTCGCCGGCCGCTACCTGGGGCTGAGCCGCAACGGGTGGTACTCGCTGCTGGTGGTCCTGCTCGGCCTCGGGGTGCTGTGGTGGGTCACCCGGCGACGCCCGGCGGGCGAGGAAGCCGCGGGGCCTGCAGGAGGGGAGCAGGAGGCCGGGAGGCCGACGCCGGCCCGTCCGGCGCAGCGGTCCCGGCGGTCGGCCCGGCAGTTGCCGAGGGGGAGGTCCCCCCCGGCGAAGGCGGCGCTGGAGAGGAGCCCGCGGAGGCCTGACCCGAGGGCGGGCGCAGCCGCGCGGCCGGGTTCCCCGAGGTGCCTGCGGTATCGTCCCCTTCAGGCATGCGACCAAGGGGGTCCTGATGGCCTGGGACTTGACGGTGTACCTGGAGGATCGGAGCGGCACCCTGGCGGCGCTCGGCGAGGCGCTGGGCCGGGCCGGGATGAACCTCGAGGGCGTCTGCGGGACCACGGTGGCGGGCCGGGGGGTCATCCACCTGCTCGTCGACGACGGGGAGACGGCCGGGCGGGCACTGGCGGCAGCAGGGTTCGAGGTCGCCGAGGGGCGCGAGGTCCTGGTGGCCACGGTGGCCGACCATCCCGGAGCCCTGGGCGAGGTGAGCCGGCGCTTCGCCGACGCGGGCATTCCCCTCGATCTCGTCTACGCGGCGACGGGGAGCCGTCTGGTGTTCCGAGTGCAGCAGCCCGAGGATCTCGAGAAGGCGCGGTCGATCCTCTAGGGACGGAGCGCGTCGCGAGTCCCGGCGAGTGCCGCCCGCGCCCCGCCCGCGCCCCGGCAGCAGAACCGTGGGACGGGGAAGCCGTCCTGCTCCCACTAGGCCTTCGGCGGCTCCTCGTCCTTGGCGAAGATCTCGCGGATGGCGCCGAGGCTGCCCAGGATGCCGCTCAGTCTCCATGGGCAGGAACACCTTGGTGGCCTTGCCGTCGGCGATGCGCGCCAGGGCGTCGAGGTAGCGGATGGCGATCAGGTCGGGGCTGGGGTTCCCGTTGTGGATGGCCCCGAAGACCCGCTCGATGGCCTGCCCTTCGCCCTCGGCCACCGTGAGCAGCTTGAACTTGTCGGCGTCGGCCACCTCCTTGATGGCCTGGGCCTGGCCCTGGGCTTCGAGGATGCGGGACTGCTTCACGCCCTCGGCGCGCAGGATCGGCCGCCGTCTTGTCGCCCTCGGCCTCGGTGACGATGGCGCGGCGGTCGCGCTCCGCCTTCATCTGGCGGTGCATGGCCTCGGTGACGTCCGGCGGCGGGTCGATGCGCTGGATCTCGACGCGGACCACCTGGGTGCCCCAGACGTCGGTGGCCTCGTCGAGCACCTGGCGCAACTGGGTGTTGATGGCCTCGCGCGAGGTGAGCGCCTCGTCGAGGTCCATGTCGCCGATGATGTTCCTCAGGTTGGTCTGGGCCAGCTTGGTGGCCGCCAGGATGAAGTTGGCCACGTTGTAGCGCAGCTTCACCGGGTCGGTGGCCCGGTAGTAGACGACGGCGTCGACGGTGACCACCACGTTGTCCTCGGTGATCACTTCCTGGGGCGGCACGTCGACGACCTGCTCGCGCATGTCCACCCGGCGGATGCGCTCGATGAAGGGCAGGATCAGGCGCAGCCCGGGGTCGACCGTGCGGTCGTAGCGGCCGAAGCGCTCCACCAGGCCCTTCTCGAACTGGCTGACGATCTTGAGGGCCGTCGGCGATCAGCAGGAAGGCCCCGGCGACTACGACGACGATGATGACCAGCAAGGTGGTTGAGTCCATTGACTCCTCCGTTCCGATCTGCTCTGTACTCAGTCCTCCGGGGCCACCACCAGGCGGGTGCCGCGCATCTCCACGACCCGCACCTCGGCTCCCTCCGTCGATGGGGTCGCCGTCGGTGGTGGCCCGCCAGGTCTCGGTCTCCAGGCGGACCCGGCCGGTGCCGGTCACCCGGTCGATGCGCTCGAGCACCAGGACCCGGCGGCCGACGTAGCGGTTGGCCCCCACCGGGTGCTGGCGCTGGTCGCCCTTGCGCACCAGGCGCTGGAAGACCACCAGGGTCAGGATCGAGACCACCAGGAACACCATGAGCACGATCGTCGGGTCCACGTCCAGCAGGGCGAGGACGAAGGCCACCACCGCCCCCACGGCGAAGGGGAGCATGAAGAACCCGGCGGTGAAGATCTCACCGATGCCGAAGATGGCGGTCACGCCCAGCCAGATCCAGCGCCACCACTCCGTGTCCATGCGAGGCCGCCTTCCATCCGGTGACACGCCAAGTATCGCAGGTGGAGGCGGGTGGAGAAGGGCCAAGCCTGTAGCCGGGCCGAGGCGAGCCGGTTCCTCGTGCCGGCCGGGCGGGACCCTTCGGCCGGCTCCGAAGCCTCGTCGACGGTGAACCAGGCGGAGCGTGGCCGGGCGAGGCCGGCCGGTGTCGGCCGGGAGGCATCATGCGAGTGGCACGTGGGCGGGCGGCTGCGGGCCGCTGCTGCCGGAGCGGCTCTCGCGCGGAGGGAGCGCCGTGCGGAGTGCGCAACGCACGCCGGCGGCTCGATAGTCTCCGAGCGCACCGCCGCCGCGAGGATCGCCCGGCGTTTCGCCGCCACCGCCTCGGGCAGCCCGGGCTGCTCCTCCAACACCAGGCCCTCACCCTGCACCGAGCACCCTCCCCGCTCGACCACGCGGCGGGCCAGGAAACGCTGCCGCATGTCGATGAGATCCACGACCTCCGCCCAGGCGAAGGCGAACTCCAGGGTGCCGCCTGCTCCGGGAAGCCGCACGTCGACGTAGACCCGCAGACCGTCCCGGGCGACGCCCACGTTGCCGACCAGTTCGCCGGGTGCGAAGCAGCACACGGGTCGCCGAGGGCCTCCGCCAGGCGCTCGGGACCATGGCCTCCAGGCGGGCGACACCCTCCGGCGTCAGCATGTCGGCCACGGTGAGGGGCTCGCCGGTGGGCAGGTCGAACATGAGGGCGAACCGGCGCGTCGTCGCCTCAGCAGCACCGGCAGGCCGGGCCGTCTCCGAGTGCACGATCGACAGCACCGGCCACGCCTCCTGCTCCAGCCACAGGACCTCGAAGTCGAGCTCGTAGCGCGCGGGCACGCCGGACGGGTCGGGGTTCGGCACGTAGGTCGCCCGGCGGGCGTCGAAGAAGTCGTCGAGCCGACGTTGATCTCGGTGATCTCCGGCGGAAGTCGAACGCTGACAGCCGTGCTCGGCGGCCGTCGCTCGAGGCCGGGAACGGACACGGCTCCGGCACCGAGACGATGTCGAAGACGACCCGAAGGGCACGGTGACCACCGTGGGCCTTGCGGCGCGAGGTCGAGGAGGTCGTCGTGGGCGGAGGCTCGTCGACGTTGTCGCTCGGAGGCACGTCGTCGTCGGTGGACGTCGTCACCACGACGCTGGTCGCAGTCGTGTCGGCGGCGTCGTCGCCGGTACATCCGGCCCGGCAGCGCCAGGGCGAGGAGGAGAACCAGGAGAGCCAGTCGCATCGCGCACCCCCTCAACGAGAAGCGTAGGCCCTTGCGAGGGATGCGAGCCGGTGGTGACATTACGCCACCCTGGGGTGGGTGACTGTCGCGTGAGCGCAAGGAGTGCGGGCCAGTGCCGTGCACCGAGGCTGGCGGGCACCGCTCAGTCGGCGATGTCCACGTAGATGCGGGGCGGGCCGGTCATGGTGCCCACCCGGAAGGGCTTCTCCCCGGTGAGGCCGATGGCCCACCACAGGTTGGCCTCGAAGTCCTCGATGATCAGCAACTGGACCACGCTGCCCAGGCCGACGTCGATGCGCCGCGGCCCGTCGTAGGTGATCACCGGGTCGGCCTCGCCGGATGTCGGCGGTGCCCGCCGGGGCGAAGCGGGCCACCAGGAAGGCGCTCGCCCTCCACCCAGCCTCCCTCGGGTTCGATCTCGCCCTGGATCTCCCCGGCGACGTAGGCGACCTCCCAGTTGGGGAACGACGGCTCCTGGAAGTCGAAGACGATGCGGATGTAGTCCTCGTGGTCGCCGAAGCGCACGCCGGTGAGCAGGCCGATGCCGCCCGTCCCGGACTTGGGCTCGGTGTCGCCGGGGAAGGGGGGAGGGTGGTGGTCGTGGGCGGCGGCGCCGTGGTGGTGGTGGTGCCGCCGGCGTGGTGGTGGGCGCCGTCGTGGTGGTGCGTGGTGGCCGCCGGTGGTGGTGGTGGCTCCGGCGCGGTCGTGGCGCCGCCGGAGGTGGTGGTCGCCGGCGCCGTCGTCCCCGCAGCCGCGGCGAGCAGGGCGACCACCAGGGCCAGGGCGAGCAGATCCGGACGGGGCGCGGCGGATCATGGCTCTCCTCTCGTCGGCGCGCTCCAGCGTACCGGGGCGCCGCTCAGTCGGCGACGTCCACGTAGAGGCGGGGCGGGTCGGCGAGGGTGCCCACCAGGAACGGCTTCTGGCCGGTGAGGACGATGTCGAAGGCCCACTCCCCGCTGCCGCCGCCCATGCCGGCGTCCTGCACCTACGACGATGCTGCCCTCGCCGATCGGATGGGTGCCGGTGCCGTCGAAGATGCCGGGGTCGTAGGGGGTGGTGGTGTCCATGGGGTACAGCAGCACCGTCAGGGTGTTGGCCGAGTTGTACCCGATCCAGTAGCCGGGGATGCCGCCGGCGGCGAAGTCGAACACCACCCGGGTGTAGCCCTCGTGGCCGGCGGAGCGGATGTCGATCGAGGCGCCCGGCGGGGGTGCCCTGCACCGCGCCGGTCTTCTGGTCGAGGGTGCCGGCGAAGGGCGCCGCCGTGGTCGTGGTGGTGGGCGCCGTCGTGGTCGTGGTGGTGGCGGTGGTGGTGGAAGCCGTCGTGGTCGTCGTGGCCGCGGAGGTGGAGGTCGAGCCGAGCGTGGTCTCGGCCGCCGGTGGTGCCGGAGGCAGCCGTGGTGGTGGTGTCCGCCGCCGTCGCGGGTGACGAGCAGGACGACCAGCACCGTGGCCAGGGCCACGAACAGGCCGCCGAGCACGGCGACGAGGATGCCGAAGCGGTCGGAGCGAGGGCCGGTGGTCACCCGTGGCCTCCAGTCGAGGTGAGCCGCGCCGACGCTAGCGCGCCGGCGTCAGACGGCGGCCACCAGGCGCAGGCCGTCCTCGCCCGCTTCCACCCGCACCGTGTCCCCGTCGCCGAAGCGGCCCTCGAGCAGGGCGGAGGCGAGGCGGTCGGCGATCTCCTTCTGGATGAGGCGCTTCAGCGGCCGGGCCCCGTAGGCCGGGTCGTAGCCGTGCTCCGCCAGCCAGGAGCGCGCCTCCGGGGCCAGGTCGAGGGTCAGGCGGCGGGCGGCCAGGCGGCGGCGCAACTGCTCGACCTGGAGGTCCACGATGCGGCTCAGGTCCTCGCGGGTGAGGCGGTGGAAGACCAGGATCTCGTCCACCCGGTTGAGGAACTCGGGCCGGAAGGTGCGGCGCACCACTTCGAGCACCCGGCCGCGGGCCGTCTCCTCGGGCAGGCCGGGGTCGATGAGCTCCGACCCCAGGTTGGAGGTCATGATCAGCACGGTGTTGGTGAGGTCCACGGTGCGGCCGTGGCCGTCGGTGAGGCGGCCGTCGTCGAGCACCTGGAGCAGCACGTTGAACACGTCGGGGTGGGCCTTCTCGATCTCGTCGAGGAGGATGACCGAGTAGGGGCGGCGGCGCACCGCCTCGGTCAGCTGCCCGCCCTCGTCGTAGCCGACGTAGCCGGGCGGGGCGCCGATGAGGCGGCTGACGGTGTGCTTCTCCATGTACTCCGACATGTCGAGGCGCACCATGGCCCGCTCGTCGTCGAAGAGGAACTCGGCCAGGGCGCGGGCCAGCTCGGTCTTGCCCACCCCGGTGGGGCCGAGGAAGAGGAAGGAGCCGATGGGGCGGTGCGGGTCGGAGAGGCCGGCCCGGGAGCGGCGCACCGCGTCGGACACCGCGGCCACGGCGTCGTCCTGGCCGACCACCCGGCGGTGCAGGTGCTCCTCGAGGCGGACCAGCTTGTGCACCTCGCCCTCCATGAGGCGGGAGAGCGGGCACGCCCGTCCAGCGGCTCACCACCTCGGCGATGTCCTCCTCGTCCACCTCCTCCTTCAGCATGCGCAAGGAGGCCTGGAGGTCCTCCAGGGCCTTCTGGGCGGCGGCGAGGCGGTTCTGCAGGGTGGGCAGGGTGCCGTAGCGCAGCTCGGCGGCGCGCTGCAGGTCGCCCTCTCGCTCGGCCCGCTCGGCGGCGGCCCGGGCCTGCTCGGCCTCCTCCTTGACGGCGCGGATGGCGGCGATGGCCTGCTTCTCCTGCTCCCAGTGGGCGGTGAGCCGGCCCACCTCGGCCGTCACCTCGGCCAGTTCGGCCTTCCAGGGCGGCGAGGCGCTCCTTGCTGGGGGCGTCGCTCTCCTTGCGCAGGGCGGCGCGCTCGATCTCCAACTGGCGGCGGCGCCGCTCCAGCTCGTCGATCTCCTCGGGCATGGAGTCGATCTCGATGCGCAGGCGGCTGGCCGCCTCGTCGATCAGGTCGATGGCCTTGTCGGGCAGGTGGCGCCCGGTGATGTAGCGGTCGGAGAGCATGGCCGCGGCCACCAGGGCGGGGTCGGTGATGCGCACCCCGTGGTGCACCTCGTAGCGCTCCTTGAGGCCGCGCAGGATGCCCACGGTGTCCTCCACCGAGGGCGGCTTCGACCAGCACCGGCTGGAAGCGGCGCTCCAGGGCGGCGTCCTTCTCGATGTGCTTGCGGTACTCGTCCAGGGTGGTGGCGCCGATCATGCGCAGCTCGCCCCGGGCCAGCATCGGCTTGAGCATGTTGGAGGCGTCCATGCCCCCCTCGGCGGCCCCGGCGCCGACGATGGTGTGCAGTTCGTCGATGAAGGTGATGACCTGGCCCTGGGCGGCCTTGATCTCGTTGAGGGTGGCCTTGAGCCGCTCCTCGAACTCGCCGCGGTACTTGGCCCCGGCCACCATGGCGGCCAGGTCGAGGGCGACGAGGCGCTTGCTCTTCAGGCCCTCGGGCACGTCGCCGGCGACGATGCGCCCGGCCAGGCCCTCGACGATGGCGGTCTTGCCCACGCCGGGCTCGCCGATGAGCACCGGGTTGTTCTTGGTGCGGCGGGAGAGCACCTGGATGACCCGGCGGATCTCCTCGTCGCGGCCGATGACCGGGTCGAGCTTGCCCCGGCGGGCCTCCTCGACCAGGTCGCGCCCGTACTGCTCGAGGGCGTTGAAGGTGCCCTCGGGCTCCGGGGAGGTGACCCGGGTGGCGCCGCGCACCTCGGCCAGGGCCTGCAGCATGGCCTCGCGGTCGGCGCCGGCGGCGCGCAGGGCGTCGCCGGCCGGGCCGGGGGCGGCGGCCAGGGCGAGCAGCAGGTGCTCCACCGAGACGTAGTCGTCCTTCATGGCGGTGCGCTCGGCGTCGGCCTGCTCGAGCACCCGGAGGAGGTCGGGGGAGATGCCGGTGGAGGTGTCGCCGAAGACCCGGGGGACCTTGTCGAGGGCTGTCGCCCAGGCGGCGGCGCAGGGCGGCCGGGTCGACGCCGAGGCGGGAGAGCAGGGGGTAGACCAGGCCGTCGCCCTGGCCGAGGAGGGCGAGGAGCAGGTGCTCCGGCCCGGCCGCCTGGTGGTGGCGGGCCTGGGCGTCGCGTGCGGCGGCCTGGACCGCCTGCTGGGCCTTGTGGGTGAAGGTGTTCAGGTCCATGTGGGTCTCCGCCCGGTGTCAACCGCTAGCTTGAGTTGGATGATTCCGAAAATCTGAGTCATATCCTATCAAGTTCATGTGGCATAGCGCTAGGGGGGCCGCCTCCTACCATCGCCCGACCGTGGAGGACTTCACCGCCAAGGGCGGCTGGTGGGTGGTGGCCCAGGGCGTGCTGCTGGCGGCACTGGTTGCCGCCTGGCTGCTGTGGGGCGACGGCTGGGGGGTGGCGCGCGGTCGCCGGCGGGGCGGTGCTGACCGGGGCCGGAGGCGCGCTGGCCGGCGGCGGCCTGCTGGCGCTGGGCCGCCACCTGACCCCCTACCCCGACCCCTCGCCGCGACGCGGCCCTGGTGGAGCACGGGGCCTACCGCCTGGTCCGGCACCCCATCTACGGCGGCATCGTCCTGGGCGGCGCCGGGGTGTCGCTGGCCGACGGGAACTGGCCGGGCCTGGCGCTGGCCGCCGCGCTGGCCGCCCTGTTCTGGGGCAAGTCGGGGTTCGAGGAGCGCCGCCTGCTGGCGCACTTCCCCGGCTACGCCGCCTATCGGGACCGGGTGCGGCGGCGTCTCATCCCCTGGGTCCTCTGAGGCCGGGCTAGGGTCGGCGGCGAGTCCGCATGACCGCCGAACCCTTCGCCCGGGCCTTCCTCATCGCCCAGGCGCGGCGCTACCCCCGATGGGGGGAGACGGCCGACCTGTACAAGCTGCTGCACCAGGCGACCCGGGGGAGCGAGCACGCCGCCCCGAGCGCGGCGGCGGCGCGGGAGCGGCTGGAGCGGGAGTCGGCGGAGATGGGCCCCGGGCCGGCGGAGCCTCTGGTGGACCCGATCCGGGCGGACGGGGCCGTCGCCCGGGTGCACCTCCGCCCCTGGCAGGAGGCCGGCCTCGACCCGGCTCCCCTGCTGGAGGCCTTCCTGGCGACGGCCGGGGCCTGGCGGGAGGTGCCCGGGCGAACTCGAGAAGGCCCTGCGGCAGGCGGTGGACTGGGCCGCCGACCTGGGCCTGGCGGCGGACGCGGTGGCGGCGCTGGCCGGGCGGATGCAGGAGCGAGGGATACCCGGCGGTGCACCACTCGGCGGCCTACCGCCTGCGCTACCGGCCCGCCTACCGCGTGGTGGCGACGCGCTTGCTGCCGGGAGGGTCTGGCGGAGGGGCTCGGCCCTCGGGCGAGGCCGGTGACGGCTCAGTCGGCGGGGACCGCCCGCTCCGCCGCCCAGGCGCGCAGGGCGGCCACCTCCTCGGCCCGGGACACCGACAGGGGCACCACCGCGGCGGCCTCGGCCAGCAGGTCGGCGGTGGTCAGGTCGCTCGAAGCGGCGAAGGCCCGGTAGAGGGCGCCGACCACCACGGCCTCGATCTCGGCCCCGGAGAAGCCTTCGGTGGCCCGGGCCAGCGCCGCCAGGTCGAAGCGGCCGCGGTTCGTGCTTGCGGGCCTTCAGTTGGATCTCGAAGACGGCCCGGCGGGCTTCGGAGCCCGGCAGGTCCACGAAGAACACCTCGTCGAAGCGGCCCTTGCGCAGGAACTCGGGGGGCAGGGCGGCGACGTCGTTGGCGGTGGCCACCAGGAAGACCCCGTCGGGGCGGTCCTGCATCCAGCGCAGGAAGGTGCCCAGGAGACGGGTGGGACACTCCGCCGTCGGCATCGCCTCCGGTGGCGAAGCCCTTCTCGATCTCGTCGATCCACAGCACGGCGGGGGCCATGGCCTCGGCGGTGCGCAGGGCGGCTTCGAGGCGCTGCTCCGACTCCCCGACGTACTTGCGGTAGATGCGAGCCGGGTCGAGCAGGAGGAGGGGACGGCCCCAGGTGACGGCGAGCGTCTTGGCCACCAGCGACTTGCCGCACCCAGGGACCCCGGTGAGGAGGATCCCCCGGGGCGGGTCGAGGCCCATCTCCCGGGCCCGCTCCGAGCCGACGGCCCGGCCCCGCAGGCCGCAGCCAGCGCTTCAGCCCGGCGAGGCCGGCCACCCGGTCGAGCGTGCCCGGCGGTGGCCGGCACCAGTTCCAGCACGCCGTCGGAGTCCAGCAGTTCCATCTTGGCGGTCCGCACCCGGGGCAGGTCCGCGGCGGAGAGGCGACCGTTCTGCAGGACGGTGCGCTGGAGCAGGCTGCTGGGCGTCGGCCAGGGTGAGGCCTCGCAGGGCCTCGACCAACCCGGCCGGCACCTCCGGCCCGCCGCCGGAGGCCAGGCCGCGGGCGGCCAGGTCGGCCACCACGCCCCGGACGAGGCCGGCGAGTTCGTCGTCCGACGGAGGGCGCAGCGACCAGGGGAGGGCCACGCCCTTCAGTTCCGGGGGGCACGGCGAGGCCGGGCCCGGCCAGCACGATGGTCTGCCCCGGCTCGGCGTCGCGGGCGGCGTCCTTGACGGCCGCGCACGCGCCACCGGGTCGGCAGCAGAGCATCTGGGCGTCGCAGAACACGAACACCCCGGGGGCGGTGAGGTCCCCGACGAAGGCCAGGGCGACGCGAGGGTCGGCGGTGCGGTACTGCGGGTCCATGCCGTCGCGGGCCAGGCCCCGGGCCGCGGTCCAGGTCCACACCGGCAGGCTCGCCTCCGTCGCCACCCGGCGAACCAGGGCGAGCAGGCGCTCCTCGTCGGCGGCCTCGACCACCAGCAAGGGGTGGCGCGAGCGGAAGAGGACGCGCAGGTCGGCGGTGGAGTCCACGGGTGGAGTCATCGGCGCCGGGTCCGCGGGGGATGAGGGAATCGGCCCGGCACGGCGCCGGGCCGGCGTTCCTATAGTCCGGGCGTACCACTCGACACGGAGGGAGCAGAGTGAAGATCCTGAAGGAGTTCAAGGAGTTCATCACCAAGGGCAACCTGATCGACCTGGCGGTCGCCTTCATCATTGCGGGCGCTTTCGCTGACGGTCGTCGGGGGCCTGGTCAACTTCCTGATCATGCCGTTCATCGCCGCCATCTTCGGGCAGCCGTCGTTCGACAGCCTGACGTTCACCCTCAACGACGCCGTCATCCCCTACGGCTCGTTCATCACCGTGCTGGTGAACTTCCTGCTCATCGCGGCGGCGGTGTTCTTCTTCATCGTCAAGCCCTACAACATGTGGAAGGCGCGTCAGACCAAGGCCGCGGAAGCCGCTCCGGCGGCGGCTCCGGAGCCGGCCGAGGAGATCGTCCTGCTGCGCCAGATTCGCGACCAGTTGACGATCACGAATCGCTGAGGACGAGCCCTCAGGAAGGCTTCGCCCGGCAATGCCGGGCGAAGCCGCTTAGCGTGGCCCCATGCCGAGTGACGAGCGCGGCCGACGGCTGGCCGACCTGATCAGACAGCGGGTGGCGCAGAGTGTGGTTGGCGCCATCAAGCGGGACGAGCGCGGCCTGCGTCGCTTGCGTGAACTGGGCCTTGTGGACGACGCCTGGCTGGGCGATACGGCGGCGGATCCCCTCGACCTGCTGCGCAGCCTGCAGCGGTGTGCCCGGGAGATCCGGGAGCGGCCCTCGATGCTGGCCGACTTGGGGCTGTCGCCCATGGACGTGCTCTGCTGCGAGAGCGACGCGCCGGCGGTGCCGACGCCGGGAGGCGGAGCCGACCTGATCGTGGCCTTCACCGACCTCGAGGGGTTCACCGCGTTCACCCGCCGGGAGGGCGACGGGGAGGCAAGCCGCCTGCTCGGCGGCCACTACGCCGCCGTGGACGACATCGTGGCAGGCCGCGGCGGGCGGGTGGTGAAGCGCCTCGGCGACGGCCACCTGCTCGCTTTCCCCCAGCCCCGGGCGGCGGTGCTGGCCGCGCTCGACTTGCTGGAGGCGGAGGGAGGGCCCCTGCGCCTGCGGGTCGGCGAGCACGCCGGTTCGGTCGTGGTGCAGGGGGACGACGTGTTCGGGCACGTGGTCAACGTCGCTTCCCGGGTGGTGGGAGCCGCCGGCGGGGGGCAAGCCCTGGTGACCACCGAGGTGCGCGACCGGGCGGGACGCCTGCCCCGGGTGACCTTCGGCGAGCCGCAGCCGACCGTCCTACGGGGGATCGAGGAGGCGGTGCCGCTCTGCGAGGTGAGCCGGGGGTAAGGGGCGGCCGCCAACGGGCAGGACGGGACCTTCGGGGTGCGATCCGGGCCTCCGCGTTGGTGCTGCCATCCGTGCGGTACAGGACCCTCGGCTTCCACGGCCGACCCGTCCAGCGGCTCAGCTCCGGCCGTTAGAGTGCAGCCACCCGACTCCAGGACTGGCCGCGGCCCCACCGAACCCGGCCCCGGGTGAGGGAGCCCATGGAACCGGTGCATCCCAGATTCAGCCTCAACCAGATCACCACTCCACGGTGGTCGATCAGGGAGCTCGTGGGCGCCTGTGAACGACGCGGGGTTCCCGCCGTTGCGCTGTGGCGTCACAGTATCGCCGAAACCGGCCTTGCTCCTGCGGCCCGCCTCATCCGTGAGGCGGGGCTCCGGGTGAGTACGGTGTGCCGCGGCGGCATGTTCCCGGCGGCCAAGACCGAAGGATTCCGCCGGGCCATCGAGGACAACTTCCGGGCGATAGATGAAGCAGCGACCCTCGACGCCGACGCCCTCGTTCTGGTCTGCGGCCCCCGGGAAGGCCTTACTCTCCGTGAGGCTCGGGACATGGTGCGCGCCGGGATCGAGGCCATTCTCCCTCGGGCCATCGATCGAGGCGTGACCCTCGGCATCGAACCCTTCCATCCGATGCTCATCGAGGATCGCTCGGTGATCGTCACCCTTCGTGAGGCCAACGACCTGGTCCAGACCTTCGATGATCCCCACTGCGGGATCACGTTCGACGCCTATCACGTCTTCTGGGACCCTTGCCTCGACGAGGAGCTCGCCCGGGCTGCCGGGCACATCGTGTCGAACCAGATCTCCGACTGGGTGCTGCCCATCGAGGGCGGGCTCAGCAGCCGAGGCATGATCGGGGGAGGCTTCATCGACCTCCCCGCCATTTGCGCCGCAGTGGACGACACCGGCTACCGGGGGTTCGTGGAAGTTGAGATCCTGTCGGCGAAGCTTCGGGACGAAGAGCACGAATCGCTGCTTGAGCGCTGCATCGCCGATTTCCACACCTGCATGGCGGCGGCAGCCGCCCGGCGGTGGGCTCGGCCACCGGGTGAGCCGTAGGAGAGCGGGAACTTGCCGGGCGCGCGTCGGGTGCGCCCCAAGAGGGAAGGAGACAAATGGCACTGAAGATGAGGCCGGCGAGCGAGTGTGAGTTCGACCTGGTCAGCCTGGGCGAGTGCATGATCCGTCTGAGCCCGCCCGGCCACGACCGCATCGAGTTCGCTCCCTACTTCGAGGTCCACGTCGGCGGCGGGGAGTACAACGTGGCCTATGCCCTGTCGCGCCTGGGCTTGCGCACCGGGTGGGTGGGAGGCCTCGTGGACAACCCCCTGGGCCGCATCGTGCGCAACCACGCCCGGGCGGCCGGGGTGGACGTCTCTCAGGCGGTTACCGTCCCTTACGACGGGGTGGGGCGCAAGGCGCGCATGGGCCTCAATTTCACCGAGGTTGGCGCCGGGCCACGCGGGAGCGTTTCGATGTACGACCGGGGGAATTCCGCCACATCTCAGTTGCAGCCCGGCGACGTGGACTGGGCTCGCCTTTCGGCGAACGGGGGGTGCGCTGGTTTCACACCGGGGGCATCTTCGCCTGCCTCAGCCCCTCC
>CAVTQG010000005.1:0-76730 GCA_963736785.1 uncultured Spirochaetota bacterium
GGCAGTAGCGGCCTGGCAGAAGATGGCAGGGCCCGGGGTTCCCAGCAGAAAGCAGGCCCCAGGCACGGGTCTGACTGACTGCGGGTTTTGGCGATTCTACTAAGGATGGTCCGAAGCAGAAACAAAGACTCCGAGCACCTCTAGGCCCGCGCTGCTCACCGCAAGGCCCCCAGGGGGCGGGAGGAGCACATGGAAAGACAACAGCGAGAAGGCGTGGTAGGATGAGCTGAGAATGCTTTCTTACAGCTGGCATATCGGTTTCATTGCCTTTCAAAGCGGTGACTACGCGACCGCATTTCGCATTTTGAAACCGTTAGCCGAACTAGGCGACGCAAGGGCTCAGTATTACCTCGGGAAAATGTACACTCACGGCCTGGGAGTGCCTGAGGACTTCATCGAAGCGGCGAAGTGGTTCCACAAGGCCGCTGAGAATCGCAAAGTTGCCGAGAAACGCAAAGATGCCGAGAAACCCAAAGCCGCTGCCGAGAGTCTCAAGGTCGCCGAACTGCGCGACCCTATTGTTCCTGACTATGCTACCAGATTGCGTCTCTTTAGGCCGTTGGCCGAGCAAGGCGACGCAAAGGCCCAATTCGACCTCGGGCGTATGTATGCCAACAGCCACGGTGTGCCACAGGACGACAGGGAGGCGGAGAAGTGGTACCGGAAGTCTGCAGAGCAGGGTAACATGCTCGCTCAGGCCAGCCTCGGGTACATGTACGAATTTGGGCGGAACTCAATGCAGGACTATACAGAAGCCGTGAAGTGGTTCCGCAAGGCAGCCGAACAGGGCAGCGCGTACGCCCAGGCCAGCCTCGGATTCATGCACGCCAACGGTTTGGGCATGCCTAAGGATTACACCGAGGCGGCGAAGTGGTACCGCAAGGCCGCTGAGCAAGGCGACGCGGGAGCCCAATACAGCCTCGGGTACATATACGACGCTAGCCTCGGTGCACCTAAGAACTACAGTGAAGCGGTGAAATGGTACCGCAAGGCGGCCGAGCAGAACGACGCGGACGCTCAATTCAACCTCGGACTTATTTACGAGCAAGGCAAGGGAGTGCCGCAGGATACCAGCGAGGCGGCGAAGTGGTACAAAAAGGCTGCCGAACAGGGCCACGCCTTGGCTCAGCTAAACCTCGGGACTTTGTTCTTTATCGGCGAGGGTGTGTCGCAAGACTGCGTGCTGGCTCACCTGTGGTTCACTCTTGCCGCTGCACGGATCTTTGATAAGGACAGCCGCAAGAATGCTGCCGCGGCTCGGGATGCAGTTGCAGCCAAGATGACGCCCCAAGAGCTTGCCATGGCTCAGCTCCTAGCCGAAGGCTGGATTGAACAGCATAATCTGGTCTTAGGCCACGGAGGGCTCAACGAGTGAGGGAATAGGGACATCATTACTGTTGACGGGAAATGAAGCAGGGAAGGCGCATCGTGAAAGGACACCATGGTAGAGATTAATAGAGAGCGTGTGGGTCTGCTCTTTGAATATGTTCTAAAGCTCTGGGTTCAAGGGAAGTACGGCCAGTTAGTACCCGAGGAAGTCAAGCAAAAGATCGGCAAGGAATTTGCAGCTAGCTATTCGATAGAGTGGCCTGCATCTTTGCCGAGGATGAGCCGAATGCACCCAACCTGTCTTGACTTAGAAGATCTTATCCTGTCCGGAGGAGCGGCCACGGGATTCTGCACCACTTTCGGGGAGTACCGCCCGAGACCGCGGTCCGAACGGACCCATTCAAAGTTGCAGTTCAGAGATGCAGTCTCGGAATAATGGCCCACAAGCCTACGATAATAAGATAAATACCCACGGTGTAGCGCAGCAGACTGGGATAAACGATAACAAGGATTCCAAAAATAAGGGTTACAATACCCCATATTAGACCAAGTGGTTGAAACATAATTGCTTCCGCTCCCTTCCAATAGAAACTTGTCGCTAATAGCATTACTGCCGAACCGCAACGGCGGGCTGAGCACTTGGAATGCCGGCCGCGAAAAAAAGAAGGGTAAAAGTCAATTCATGCAGATAAGGAAGCTATCCGCTATCTTGCACAAGAAACCTCCTGGCTGGCTTTTGTCAGAAGTTTTCCTCCTACCTGCGCCCGCGAAATCGCGTGACCAGCCAGACAACCACAAGGATGAGCCCTACTACGAGCGCCACGTAGGTAAAACTACCCAGCGTAACCGAGCCGAGAAGTCCCAGAAGCCACAATACCAAGAGGACGATTCCAATAATCAGCAGTACGATCATGTTTTTCTCCTTCCCTCGGCGATTGCTCATTTTAGATGGATCTCCTGATGTTCTTGATGTCTGCCCTCAGATCGACCTGGTCTTTATTCATGTACTACATATCCGCTTTCAGCCCACCTCCTCCCTGGAGCTCACGATTTGCCCCGGCCTATGACGCCTATCGCTAGCAGCAATCCAACTGCAGCCGAAGCGATGCCACCGAAGATGTACCACATCGTTTGGTGCGTTAGGCGCCCCCGGAACACAGTACTCAGGCTGTCGGCCAGAGAGCGGGACGCAACCACGCCGATGATGATCAGGACGACTCCAGCAACCAGAAGGACCACTCCCAAGATCCGAGTAGTGCTCATGAGGTAGAAGGTACGAAAGATGTCGGATCCGGGTCAATCGAGAGAACTACAGTTTATTGGCAGTAAATTCCTGACAGACGAAAGCATTTACCGATTGGAGGTGGTGCCGCGAATCTACTTCTTCTGCTTGGCGCCCACGAAAAACCCTGCGAATCCCGAAAAAATGGCGGCAAGGCAAATTGGGAAAATCGTCTGAGCAACGTTCGTTGCGGGCACTATGAGCTTCACCAGGGCAGTAAAGATCACGCCGATCACAAGCCCTATAACACCTGAGAGGATCGCCCGAAACAACGAAATATTTTTCATTGCCAATGCCTCCCCTGCTGCTTCACGAGAAAAAGTCATCAAAGCTCGTCTGAAGAGTATAGGGTATGCCGTGTTTGTCAATACCCGCTGGAGTACGCGCTCACCGGGCCAGGCTCTAATAATGCAGCAGTCGCCGCGGACCTCGCGAATAACCGTTTCGGTACGTGCACCGCCCACACGGGTCACCTATGCTGGCCGCCAGATTTCTGGATGAATGACTGACTGCGTGAGCAAGCCCTACTGCGCTGATGTTTCAGGCGCCTCCCCCGGCGGCGGGCGGTTCGACGTCCTTTTCCTTGCGGAGATGTTTCCAGGCCTCGTCCATGGCCTTGTTCAGCTCCTTGTAGCCTTTCTCCAAGCCGGAGCGCAGGTCCTTCCAAGCCTCGGCGCCGGCTTCCTTCATGGTGCTCATCTGCCGCTCGAGGGACTCCCGTTCGGCCTTTAGCTTGGCCTGTTCCTCGCTGTAACGACCGCGCACCTGTTCACCCTTGCTTTCCAGGCCGGAGCGCAGCTCCGCCAGCCGGGCGTCGAGCTTCTCCAGTTTCGCAGCCATCCGGCGCAGCACGGATTCCTTGTTCGCCATATCATGCCTCCTGATGGGTTTGGTTACTTCCTCTTCTTCGGCCAGCGCCATGGACGCCCGGGGACTCAGGCGCACCCGGTTCCAGCTCGCCCGGACCCGTAGGGGGGCCCCACGACGATTTCTCGCTCGCCGCTTCTATTGCACTCCATAGACCGTAAACGTGACGGGGCCGGCCGGGCCGTGGCCGCGCTGATCGTCGCCGCCACCCTTACCTCTCTTCCAGTTCAATCGGCCGTGTTTGTTGGCGAGGCGTTCCGGCTGCCTCTGGTAGATGCGGACCTCGCGCACGGCCCTGTCACTCGGCACGCGCAGGTCGTGGTAGCGAGCGCGGTCGGTGAACCGCCAGTTCACCGTGTACGATACCTCTTGGCCGCCCCGGTAGACGAGAACGACGCGATAGACCTCCACGGGATAGGACGAGGCAGTGAAGCGCAGGCCTCGGAAATGCTGTTGTGGAGTCTCCGGAATGGCAAAGACTCCCTGATCGTTGTTGACAGAGAGAGAACCGAAAAAGAGGAGTCCGCCACCGTTCACAGCCTCGCCGGTGAGCAGGCAGCCCGCGAGGGTAAGCACGATCACCGCAAGTGCGGCGACCGGAAGCATGGCGATACTGAACCCAGCCCTTGCTTTCATGGTCACCTCCACCGTGGCAATTTACGCCCTTCGATTAAAGGCCTAAATTTGAAGATACTACTGCGGCGCGAGCCAGGGAAAGCGCAAAGTACGCGCGCCGTCTGGGGTTCGTGCAGCAAAATATGCTGCGAAACAGTGCTACGGTTTGCAGTAGCTTACAATTGGGCAGGATGGCTGCCCCTGCTATTCGAGAGATCCCTCGATTGAGGGATCTTTTTTTTGCTCCGGGACGCGGCCGGGCCCTTTCCAGGGCACCCGCAGGGTGAAAAACAATCCCACCAGGCTCAAGCAGGCCATACCGAGGAACATGCCGCGGTAGGACCAGGCCCCCCACCGGGCGAAGCGGTCCAGGAAGGCCCCGTTCAGGAGGGGCAGGCCGGTGCTGAAGGGCAGGGAAAGGATGTAGGACACGGCGAAGTACAGGGTGGCGTCGCCCCCGCCGGACAGGCGTTTGACCGCGGGGGCGTACACCATCTGCCGGGTCCCTCGGGAGGCGCCGAACACCAGGCTGGCCAGATAGAAGACCCAGGGCACGGGGTGGGCGGCCAGCAGGAGGATCCCCCCCGTGGCCAACAGCTTGGTGACCAGGTATTTGTCGCGCGCCGACAGGATATTGGCCCAGCCCAGCAGGCTGTTGGCCAGGATCCCGCCGAAGTAGGCGAAAGCCACGAAAAGCCCGGAGGCCAGCGCCGGGGCGATGCCGCAGTACTCCGTGGCGAAGTTGGCGTAGAAGGCGATCACCCCGCCCAGGGCAAAATACTCCAGGTCCGTTCCCAGCAGCAGCAGAAAACCACGGTTGCCCCCGGCGTGGGAGCGCAGGCTGCTCAGGCGCAGCCTCCCGGCCTGCGGAGCCAGCGGCTCGGGCTCCTCCACCGTGAGCAGGAAGCTGAAGCTGCCCGCCAGGAACACCAGGCCCACCAGGGTGAACACCAGGCTGGAGCCGGCGGCCGAGAAGGAATAACGCTCCACCACATGCACCAGCCACAGGCTGCCGGCCAGCTTGGCGGCACTCTGGCTGATCATCATCAGGGCCAGGGCCCGGATGGATCGCTCTTCCGAGAAGATTTTCACCAGGTAGTTCTGCCAGGCCGGCAGGATCAGTCCAATGCCGATGGCGAACAGACTGTAGGCGGCCAGGAACAGGGACAGCGTGTTGGAACGGATGCCGCTGGCGCCCAGCAGGATGCCGAAGGCAAGAATAGGGGCCGCCGCCGCCACGTGCGCCGCGACCACCGCTCCGCGCTTGCGCGCCAGGCGGGCGGTGAGCGTGTAGGAAATAAGGGAAAACACGGCCGTGCCCGCGGACATCAGCGTGGGGATCAGGCCCACCAGGAAGCTGGAGGCCCCCAGGTTGCGCAGGAAAACCTGGAGGAAGGTGGACTCGATGAGCACCGGCATGCCCAGGCCCCAGAGCAGCTCCACCCCGCAGATGCCGGTAACGTTGCGGGCGAAGTGGTGGTCCTGAGGATGAGCTGTCGCGGGCATAGCCTTAGCGCTGCAGGCGGCCGATGAGCCCGGCCCAGAAGCGGGCTTCGTCGATCTCCCCCCGGCGCAGCTCCTCGATGGCTTCCCGGACCTCGGGGGGGAAGGACTGCCAGTAGCGTTCCCTCCAGTCCGCGGGCAGGTCCCGGGACTCCTCCAGGCTCAAAGTTCCCCGCTCGGAGGCCAGGAACGTGGCGACCATGGTGGCCAGGGCATCCGGCGGCAGGCTTTCCGAGGGGGCTGCCGGCTGCCGGGTCCCGGGAAGCCAGTTGTCCAGCAGAACCTCCACCTCCCGGTCCTGAATGTTCGGCTCCTTGCTCTTGATGAGGTCGCGGACGATCCGGCGGGCGATCTGCGGCACGTCCAGGGAGGCGCCCAGCTGCTTGACGATGTTGCGCGAAAGCCGCTGGGCCATTCGCCGGGGGTTGAGCCCCTCCTTCCCGGGGGGCGAGTCGGCGGTCCGGCGCTTGAGCGCTTCGCCGATGACTTCCAGCTGGGCGGTGGTGGCCTGGTTGAGGATGAAATCGAGCACAGTGTAGAGCGGATCGTTTGGGTCCATGATTGCCGGTCCGGCGCCGCTCCAGTATGATGCAGAAGCCGTGAATAGTGAAGACCAGCTCCGCCGGATTTTCCAGGCGGCACTGCGGGCCGTGGAGCCGGAAGGCCTGCTGGCGCGCAGCCTGCATCTGGAGGGGGACACCCTGGAGGTGCGGGGGCAGGAGCCGCCCCTGCGACTCGACCTAACGAACTACGAACGCCTGGTCGTGCTGGGCGCCGGCAAGGCGGCAGCGGCGATGGCAGCCGCGCTGGAGCGCCTGCTGGGCCGCCGCATCGATGAGGGTCTGGTCGTGGTCAAGGACGGGTACACCGCGCCGCTGCAGCGGGTGCGCTGCCTGGAGGCAGGCCACCCGGTGCCCGATCAGCGGGGCCTATCGGCGGCGGAACAGCTGGCGGGGCTCGCCTCCCGGACCGGGGCGCGGAGCCTGGCCATCGTGCTGGTGTCGGGCGGGGGCTCGGCGCTGCTGCCCGCCCCCATCCCTCCGCTGGCCCTGCCCGACAAGCAAGCCGTCACCCGCGCCCTGCTGGCCTGCGGGGCGGAAATCGGGGAGATCAATTGCCTGCGCAAGCACCTCTCGCGCCTGAAAGGCGGCAGGCTGGTTGGCCTTCTGGGGGGCGCCGAGGTGCTGACCCTGATCCTGTCGGACGTGGCCGGGGACCGGCTGGAGTCCATCGCCTCCGGGCTGACCGTGCCGGATCCGAGCACCTATGCCGACGCCCTGGGTATCGCCCGCAAGCACGGCCTGGATCTCCCGGCGGCGGCCCGGGAGGTGCTGGAGCGCGGGCTGCGGGGAGAGCTGGAGGAGACTCCCAAGCCCGGCGATCCCCGTTTCGCCCGGGTGCGCAACGTGCTGGTGGGCACCAATCGAACGGGCCTGGAGGCCGCCGGGCGGGAGGCGGCCGCCTTGGGCTACCTGCCGGTGATTCTCTCCTCACGGATCGTGGGAGAGGCGAGGGAAGTGGGCAGGGTCTACGCCGCCATTGCGCTGGACCAGCGCCGCTTTCACGACCTGGTCGCCGGCGGGCGGCCGGCTTGCATTCTGGGCGGGGGCGAGACCACCGTGAAGGTGCGCGGCCGGGGGCGGGGAGGCCGGAACCAGGAATGCGCCCTGGCCTTCCTGGAGGAGTTGGCCGGGGCCGAGCCCGAGGCCGAAGGCATTCACTTTCTGGCCGCCTCCTCGGACGGCTCTGACGGACCCACGGACGCGGCCGGGGCCTTCGCCTCCGTGGCCCTGCTGGAGGAAAGCCGGAGGCTGGGACTGGAGCCCGCCAGCTACCTGCGAGAGAACGATTCCTACGGCTTTTTCCAGCGCGTCGGGGGGCTGCTGCGCACGGGGCCGACCAACACCAACGTGTGCGACTACCAGATCTGCCTGGTCAACGGATAGCGGCGAAGGGACTTGAACCCCTGACACAGCGGATATGAGCCGCTTGCTCTACCACCTGAGCTACGCCGCCCGGTGAAAACCGCCTGTAATGTAGCGTCGAGGGGTGGTCATGTCAAGTTCTCGCGCAAGCTTGACCCGCGCGCGGGAACACCTTAGAATCCTCAGGCGGATGACCCACGAGAGCGTGCTGGAAGCCCGTTCCTACGAGTGCGACAGCTATGGGCACGTGAACAATGCGGTCTACCTGAACTACCTGGAATACGCCCGCATCGACTTCATGCGGCAGGCCGGCATCCGCTACGACGAGATGCGCGCCCGGGGGTTCGGCCTGGTGGTCACCCGGGTGCGGATCGATTACAAGTCCCCCGTGCGCAGCGGTGACGGACTGCGTGTGCTCACCATTCCGCTGTCCAAGGGTCGAGCGAGCTGCACCTTCAGCCAGCGAATCTACCGGGGCGAAGAGCTGGTGGCGGACGCCGAGGTGACCTGGGCCTCCATCGGGCCGGACGGCAAACCCGCCCGCCTGCCCCCGGAGCTGGACGTGCCGGAGCTGGAACCGTGAAGGTCGGCGGGCGTCTGCAGAACTTCCTGGCCCAGTCCCTGGGCCAGTCCCTGACCGTGGAGCTCATGGAGAAGCTGGCCGGGCGCGTCATTCCCGACTACGACCTGCACCGCCAGTCCGGCTTCCCCCCGCAGATCCCCATCCCGCAGAGGGACGCGGCGCAGTTGATCGCCCGGGACGTGGTGCGCCGGGGCCAGCTGCGGCGCTTCACCGAGGTGCTCATCGAGGTGGAGCGCGACGGGCTCATGGGCCGTTCGGTGACCATGCGCTTCCTGCCCCGGCTCATCGATGAAATCGAGAGCCTGGGATTCGTGTACAAGGAAGAGTACGGCCAGTTCGTGGAAGGCGGGGCGGGGGCCCGGACCCGGGGCTGGGGGGTGCTGCAGGAGGGCTCCACCTACGAGTTCAGCTTCCTGCGCATGGATATCGCCGGCAACTCCCAGCTGGTCCGCAAGTACCCGAGGAGCGAAGTGCTCAGGGCCTACGCCAACTTGCGGAAGCTGCTCTCCGCCATCGTGGAGCGGCGCGACGGGAGGATCTGGCATTGGGAGGGCGACGGCGGCATCGCCGCCTTCCTGTTCGGGGCCAAGAACGTGCAGGCGGCGCTGGCGGGCATGGAGATGCTGCTGGAGCTGTTCATGTACAAACTGCTGCACTGCTCCTTCGCCGGCGACCTGCACGTGCGCCTGGCGGTGCACACGGGGCCCTGCCAGTTCCTCGGCAATTTCAAGGAGATCCGCAGCGACACCCTGCGCCGCCTGGAGACTCTGGAAGGCCAGCACGCCTCTCCGGACAGCCTGATCCTCTCCCCCGGGGTGCATTCGGACCTGGGCACCAAGCTGGAATGCTTCTTCCGCCCGGTGGCCGCCTCCGACCGTAACATGCTGTACCAGTACAGTCTGGGCTGGGAGTGAGCGCGTGGACGTGCTGCTGTTCAGCGACAATCCGAAGCTCAGCCCGGCGTTCAAGGCCCGGGGCGCCTTCCGGGTCAGGCTTCTGGGCTGGAAGGACTTCCGCCGGGAGGTGGACGCGCAGAGCGCTCCCACCCTCTGCTACCTGGATCTGGCGACTCTGCCCGCCGGGCGGTTGGCGAGCTGCCTGCGGTTGATCCGCGCCCGTCCTCAGCTCTCCTACGGCCTTGTCGACCGCCGGGGCCAGTTTCGCGACGTGGCCCGGCTGTTCCAGGAGGGGGCCGCGGACTACGTGGACCGGGAGGCACTGCGCGCGGGGGTGGGCGCCCGGCGGCTGCTGCGCGTCCTGGCCTACCTGCGTACCCGGCGCTCGGAAGTCCCGGTCGGGCTGCCCGTTGCGGTGAGCGGCAGGCTGCTGCCCTCCGGCGCGGATTGGTCGGAGGTGACCCCCGAGCGGGAGTACACCTTCTGCCTGCTGTTCATCGAGCTGGACGGCAGGGAGGAGATGGAGAAAAAGTACGGGGTGAAGAACCTGAACATCGCCCTGTCCTCCTTCCGCGGCTATCTAGAGAACGCGGTAAAACCCGCCCAAGGGCGCCTGTGGATCTGGACCGGCTTCGGGGGGATCGTGCTTTTTCCCTTCAGCGGCGCGGATTGCCCCGCGCTGGGCTGCCTGTTCCGCATGGTGCTGTTCAGGCACCTGTACGACGTGGAAGAGTCCCAGTTCCCTAACTTCCTGTCGTACCGCCTGGTCATGATGATCGGCAACCTGACCTACACCCAGCGCAATGTGGGCAGCGTGGTTTCCGACAGCCTGAACTCGGTTTTCCATCTCGGTCAGGAGTTTGCCAAGCCCGGGCAGTGTTACGTGACCGACGACGTGCTGCGCTTCGGCCACCCGGCGCTCAAGGACTACTTCCTGGAGGCCGGCCGTTTCGAGGGCAGGAGGATCCTACGAATGCGCATGCCGCAGCACCGCCCAGACTGAAGGCCGGGCTGTCCTGCCGCCTGGCGCTCCTGCTGGTCCCCGCGCTGCTGCTCACCGGCGCTTCCGCCTTCTACTTCGCCCGCCACCTGTTCAAGCCCGGAACCGGACTGGTGGTGAACTTCCCGGAGGTGGTGGTGCGCCGGGGGGAGCTGCGCTTCGCGCCCAAGACCCCCTTTTCCCCCGCCGTGGCCGCGGGCCTGCTGCCCGAGCGCGACAGGATCCTTTCGGTGGCCGGGCGGCCGGTGCATACGGTCCGGGAGGTGGTCGAGGCGGAGGCCGGAATCCGCGACTTCCGGCCCGTGCCGGTGGAGGTGCAGCGCGACGACGGCAGGCGCCTGACCCTGGAGATCCTGCCGGTGCTCCCGCTGGCCCGCCCGGACTGGGCCTTCGCCCTGCTTTTCTGCGCCGCTCTGGGCTTCATGAGTTTCTACCTGATCCTGCGCCTGCCGGAGGACGCGGCCTCCAACCTGATCGCGCTGGCCGCCCTGTTCTACCTGGTGTTCACGGCGGTGAAGCCCTTCTACTACGAGAGCCTCCTCTCCAACCTGCTCGTGCACCTGGGAAAGCTCACCTCCTGGTTCATGGTGTTCTTCGCCCTGCACTTTCCCGCGCCCAAGGGCAGCCGGGTGCTGCGGTCGACCCTGATGTCGGCCGTGCTGCTGCTCTGCGCGGGATTCATTGCGGTCCGCCTTTCCTGGTTCTGGCGCTGGCAGCAGGGGTGGGGCGACCTGTGGTACCTGCGCTACCGCGAGCTGGGCCGCTGGCAAAACGTGGCCGACGGGGCGGCTTTTCTGGCGTACGGGGGACTGCTGGCCTGGTCCTACCTGCGCTCCCCTCAGCCCGAGGAGCGGCGCCGCATCGAGTGGATCCTGGCGGGCTTCCTGATCGGGGTGCCCCCCTATTTTTTCCTGGACCAGCTGCCGCTGATCCTCGGCGAGCCCCCCGGTTTGCGGATCAGCCTGGGGGGATTCGCCAACGTTTTCCTGGCTTTCGTCCCGCTGCTGTTCCTGGTCGGGCTGCTGCGGCACCGGATGTTCAACCTGCGCTTTTTTCTGCTGCGCTACCTGCTGTATTTCCTGCTGGTGCTGCTCATTTTCGCCTTCTTCCTGCTGCTGTACGCGCCCGTGGAGGGTTTTTTCCAGCGGGCCTACGGACTGCCGCCGCGCCTCTCTGGCTTCCTGGTCACGGCCCTGCTGTTCCTGGTGCTCCTGCCCCTGCGTTCGCTGCTATGCGCGATGCTGGAAAAGCTTTTCTTCCCCGGGCATTACGCGGACGGGGCGCGCTACTCGGCGTCACTGGAAACGCGCAACCGGGAGCTGCGCCTCCTGCTCGATGAGCTGAACCACCGGCAGCGGCGAAGCTTCCAGATGGGAAAGCTGCACGAGCTGCGCCAGGTGCTGGAGGGGATCGCCGCCAGGATCGGGAGTCCGGTCGAGACCGCGGCAGCGCAGCTGTTGGAGCGGTCGCTGGAACCGGGCGGGCAGCGGCGGGAGCAGGCCCGCTCCGGCCTGCTGGAGCTGCGGGATTTCGCGCGCAAGCTGACCTCCCTGGCCGGTCGGAGCGGCAGCGGGGTGCAGCGGGTTTCCGTGGAAGCCCTGTGCCGGGCTGCCGTCGTGGAACTGAGCCGGCGCTTCCCGGCAGTGGAGCTGCGGCAGGAGGGGGCGGCCGGGGCGGGGATCCGCTGCCACCCCGAGGAGCTGGCCCAGGTGCTGCGCTGCCTGCTGGACAACGCGGCGGAGGCCGGCGGCGGCCGACCCGTCCGCCTGCGGCTGGAGGAAGGGGACGGGCAGGTGAGCGTGTGCGTCGAGGACGACGGCCCCGGCTTCCCGGCCGGCTGGCGTGCCTTCCGCCCCTTCCGCAGCACCAAGCCCGGGCACGACGGCCTGGGCCTGTATTTCTGCAAGACCCTGGTGGAGCGCAACGGCGGGTCCATCCGCATTCTGCCCCCGCTCGCCTCCGGGGCCCGCGTGCAGGTTATCTTTCGAGCGGAGCTATGAGCGACATCCAGATCTACACCGACGGCGGCTGTTCCGGGAACCCGGGGCCCGGGGCCTGGGCTTATATCATTCTGCAGGGCGGGGCTCGCCTGAGCGGCTCCGCAGCGGCGCCGGACACCACCAACAACCGCATGGAGCTCGCCGCGGTGATCGCCGCCCTGGAGCAGGTCGCCCGGCGCCCGGAATGGGCCGCCTCGAGCCTGGAGATCTACACGGACTCCGAGTACGTGCAGAAAGGGATCACGCGCTGGATCCGCGCCTGGGAGGCCAACGGCTGGCGCACCAGCAGCAAGCAGCCGGTCAAGAACCAGGACCTCTGGAAGCGGCTGCGTTTGCTGTCCTCCAGCTACCAGGTGCAATGGCACTGGCTGGCCGGCCACGCCGGGCACCCGCTCAACGAGGAGTGCGACCGGCTGGTCCGCCAGGAAATCGCCCGGCTGAAAGCCTGAAAGCGCCAGGACTCGCGCCCCCGTTGAATAAGGTGAGGAGGCGGGGTGCTTGCGGTCCTCATCAGCCAGGTTCCCGTCGGCGTGGAGGGAGTGCCCATCCGCGTGGAGGTGGACCTGCGCACCGGATTGCCCGGGGTGGACATCGTCGGCCTGCCCGACAGCGCGGTCAAGGAAGCCCGCGAGCGGGTGCGGGTAGCCATCCGCAACAGCGGCTTCCGCTTCCCGCCCGACCGGATCCTGGTAAACCTGTCCCCTGCCGGCATCCGCAAGGAGGGGGCCAGCTACGACCTGCCCATCGCCCTGGGCATCCTGGCCGCCTCCGAGCAGGTATCCATTGCCTCGCCGGTCATGGTGCTCGGCGAGCTGAACCTGGCCGGCGACGTGCTGCCCGTGCAGGGGGTGCTGTCGGCCGTGGGCACGGGGCTGGAGCACGGGGTCGAGCTTTTCCTCGTGCCGCATCAGAATCTCCCGGAGGCCAGGGCGCTGGGCCGCGGGCGGGTGCTGGGCATCAGCTGCCTGGCGGAGGCCGCCCGGGCGGTTTCCGATCCGAGGCACTGCCCGGAGGAGCAAAGCTCGCCTGCAGCCGCTGAACCTGCCGCGGGGGCGAAGCCCGGCCTACCGGACGGCGCGAAGCCCTGGCGGCGCGAAGCCCGGACGGCGCGAAGCCCCCTGGCGGCCCGGAAGCCGAGGCCTGGGCGCTGGGGGATTACGCCGATATCCGGGGCCACGCCGTGCTGAAGCGGGCGCTGGCCATCGCCGCGGCTGGCCGACATCACGTCCTGTTGTTCGGCCCGCCGGGCAGCGGCAAGACCATGGCCGCCCGCCGGCTGCCCTCGATCCTGCCCCCGCTTTCCTGGGAGGAGTCGCTGGCCGTAACCCGCATCCATTCCCTGGCCGGGATCCTGCCGCCGGCCTGCGGCCTGATCCGGCGGCCGCCGCTGCGCATGCCCCATCACGGGGCCTCCAGCGAAGGGGTCGTGGGAGGCGGCAAGATGCCGCGCCCTGGGGAGGTGTCCCTGGCCCACGAAGGGGTGCTGCTCCTGGACGAGGCCGCCGAGTTCCGGGCCAGCCTGCTGCAGAGCCTGCGCGAGCCGCTGGAAGAGGGCAGCGTGACCATCGTCCGCGCCGGCTCCACCGTGCAGTACCCCGCTTCCTTCCAGTTGATTCTGACCGCGAACCCGTGCCCCTGCGGCAACTTGGGCCGGGCCCAGGCCGTCTGCGCCTGCTCGCCGGCCGAGGTGCGCTCCTACTGGCGCAAGCTCGGTGGGGCGCTGCTGGACCGGGTGGACATCCGGGTGCCGCTGAAACCGGTGTCGGCCGCGGAAATGGCCGACGGGGCCGGGCAGTCCAGCGCCGAGCTGGCCGAGCTGGTGGCCGCTGCCGTGCGGCTGCAGCGGCGGCGCTACCAGGGCCTGGCCTTCTCGCGCAACGGACGCCTGCCCCCCGGCCTGGTGGAGCGCTTCTGCTCCCCGGGACCGGCCGGCACCGCCCTGCTGGCCCAGGCCATGAGCCAGCTGGACCTATCCTCGCGCGCCTACCACTCGATTCTGAAGGTGGCCCGCACGATCGCCGATCTGGCCGGCTCGGAGAGCATTTGCCGGGAGCACCTGCTGGAGGCCATCCAGCACCGGCGCTACGGGGACGCGGACATTTTCTGGAGCTACGCCTGAGCCCCGGCAGCCATTTCAAAATTGCCCAGCTTTCGAACAGATAGCGTGATTATCTTCGAAAAACGCAACTTCTCCATAGCTTTCCTGATAGCGATTCTAGGCTGAATGCAATCCTTTCGGATCTGCCAGGAAAAATCATATGAGAAACTTCTGTGTCTATTTCGGAAAATTTGCATGTAGACAGACAGTGAATTAGAATTGGATAAGCAGCTAATATTGCAGCAGTTCAAGTCTCGACGTTGATGCTTCAGCTCGTCTAAAAAGCACTTTCATCGCGGAACGAGCCGCACAACACTCGCTCTGAGGAAGAAGATCAGGAGGGTAGTATGCGGAAACTCTGGGTTGCGCTTGTGGTGCAAGTCCTCGCTCTTGTGCTCTTGGGACTCGGGGGTGCGTAACGATGACGACGACAAGCCAGGACTCATTCAACCAGATGGTGAAGGCCACAGTGGATAAGTGGAACGATTACCCTTGATGTCAAGGATCAGAGCATTTTCAAAAGACAGCCGGATGGATCCTGGAAGGTCATCAGCGACATGAATAACTCGAACGTTCCTTAGACCTATAATCGCCGAGCGCAATACTCTTGGAAGTAGGCGGAATGCGAATCGGTAAAAATGTGCAGGGTTGCGTCAGTTGACCTGAACGATATGAATGGGGTTCGGATGATTTACTAGGAATTCTCAATTGAAAACGGAGGAAGATGATGATGAAATGCAGGTTCTTATGGACTCTCTTCTGTTTGGCCATGTTGGGATGCGCTGGAATTCCGAACGCGAGATCTCCAGAAGCTGACTACGCTGCCATCAAGCAGATCTGGTCAAACTACGTGGAATTCGTCGAAAAGGGCGATGCCGCGGGCTGGCTTTCCCAGTGGGACGCAGAAGGAATTTCAGCTCCGACTCGATGCGCCAGCACGCACGAAAAGGAACTTGATGCGCAGGTCCCCGGCGCATTCAAAGCGCGGATAGACGCTAACGATACGAAGATGACGATCAACCCTTTGGAGATCGTCGTCAACGGGTCCTGGGCGTTCTCGCGAGGGACCTATACGCAGGATTTGAAGGCTAAATCCAGCGGGAAGATCATCCACGTGGATGGGAAATTCCTGACTATCTTCAAGAAACAACTGGATGGCACGTGGAAGATATACCGTGATTGCTACAACTCAAACGTGCCACCGAAGTAGAATCGAAAGATAATTGTGAGTTTTCGCGACCTTTGTGCAATTTTGGCGCGTTGAAGATTAGAAAGGGGAACTACGACTTCAGATGCACGCTATGTTTTCCAATCCGAACCCCATATAAACATCACAGCCGTTAGGTGGACGATCACCGACCTGGCAGGCTCGGAGGCGATCCTCCGGGACCACCTGCTGGAGGCAAGCAGCCAGCACCGGCGCTGCGGGGACGCCGACATCTTCTGGAGCTACGGCTGAGCGCCGGCAGCCATTTCAAAATTGTCCAGCTTTCGAACAGATAGCGTGATTATCTTCGAAAAACGCAACTTCTCCATAGTTTTCCTGATAGCGTTTCTATGCTGAGTCCAATCCTTTCGGATCTGCCAGAGAAAATTATACGATAAACTTATGTGTCTGTTTTGAAAATTTTGCAGGTAGATAAACAGTGAATTATAATTGGATAAGCAGCTAATATTGCAGCAGTTCAAGTTTCGCTGCTGATGCCTTAGCTCGTCTAAAAAGCACTTTCATCGCGGAACAAGCCGCACAACACTCGCTGAAGGAGGAAGAAATGGCAAGGATACGAAAAGTGTCGGCAGTCACAGGACTGGCCCTGCTGATCTTTTCATGGCTTTCGGTTGCTCCCTCTTTCTGAAGGATGACAACAATGCTGGTGAGCAAACCGGATGGTATATCAAGCTGAACATCCAAGGACCGCCAGCGTCGAAAGCCATAACGGTGACCGAATATGAGGTGACCGGGCTAGGCATCGTTGTTAAAGACCCCGACGCTGACGTCATCCAGACGATCGAGTGGGAAGCTGGCGGATGGGTCAACCTCGTATTTAATACCGGTTACGCAGAAAGGGTTGCATAAGATCGTTGTGACCCATATCGGCATAAAGAACAGTCAGGTTGTCGAAGCCGAGGAATCCGCCACGTTCAACATCCAGGCGATGGTCATTACGGTAATCGACATCGTGCCGGGCTGTGTCGGGGTGATCCGGGTCGGGGGAGAGCAAGTACCCCCCTCGATCGATCTTACCGGCTACTGGGACCTTTACATGCAGGCGGAGGGCCAGCCGGAGTTCGGACCTGTATACCTGTGCATCGAACATACCGGTACGGACCTTGTCGCTCTGATCTGGGGTCTGGGGCATTATCCGGGAGCCTGGTCAGCACGAGCTTCACCCTGGAAGGACAGCCCATGGAGGGGATGCAAATTGCACTTGCCGGCACGGTGGAAGGCGACCAGGTCACTGGTAGTGCAAGCGTCAATGCGGACACGGGCACGTTCCACATGGCCCATTCGGGCCTGCCCTTCGGTCATCTCGATATCAGCGGTTCCTATCCCAGGGTTGGATATTTGGCTCAACACCGAATTCGCGATCGGCTCCACGGGGGAACCAGGCAGCGATCCTCCCACCGCCAATTTTGTCGTAGGCTTTTACGATACCCAACTGAGTGCGTACCTTTGTTCAACGTCGCCGTCGAAGACCTTGCCGCGGCGGGACTACTCCATTCCGAATGAGGCCTGGGGCAGCCTGCACTGGTCGTACCACACAGAAGAATTCGAGCGGGACATCCCGCTGGAAGGTCCCGGGGTATTGCACATCTCAATTACAGCGCGGAGGGCATCACCGGTACCTTTCAGGCGAGCCTGGCTGGAGGCGGTCCTATCTCGGGCAGCTTCGACGTGAGCTTTGTGGAAGGCTATTTCTGAGCAGTCGACAAGGGTGCAGGGGGTAGCTCCCCTGCACCCGCTGTTCTCAGCCCTAAGAGGAGGAAAGCCATGTCACGAAGAAACGTTCTTTTGTTCGGCGGTGTGGCGGCGCTTGCGCTTCTGCTTGGCGTTCGGCTGCTCGCTGCTTCTGAGGGATGCCAGCGGTGTGCCCGCGAGCGACGGCTGGTACATCAAGCTTCAGATCAAGGCCCCGGCGGCATCGAAGGGGATCACGGTCACCGAGTATCAGGTGACGGACCTGCAGATCGAGGTGCGCGATCCCGAGGATGCAGTTCTGCAGACGATCGACTGGGAAGCCGCGGATGGGGCGAAGAGCTACCTGATACCGGTGAATCAGCTAGGGGAGTACGAGATCGCTGTGACGCATGTTGGCCAGAAGAACGGGCAGAGCGTGGAAGCCACGGAGAGCGCGACCTTCAACATCCAGGCCATGGTCATCACGGTGATTGATATAACCCCGGGCTGCATTGGAGTGATCAAGGTCGAATCGAGTGGGCAGGAACCGCCGCCGACGCTGGTCGCGATCGGGGACAGTATCACCATGGGCATCCAGGATGCGGGGCTGATAAAGAGCTTTCAGGAGAACTGCTACCCTTATTTCTTGGCTCTGCAGATGGGCGCGGCCGGCGTGTTCCAACAGCCTCTGGTACGCAGCCCCGGTACCGGCGTGCCTCCGTATGAAACGCCTCTACTGCTGTCCAACGGCCAGATCATCCCCGATTACCTTGATCCCGCGATCACCCCTGAGCAGCTAATGCTGTTGGTGTTCTCCAAACTGGATAACGCATACTATAGCGAACCTTACAACAACCTTGGAGTGAACGGAGCCAGGCTGCACGATCTGCGGTATACCACCGGGTACAGCCATTCCTATTATAACGACCCCAATTTCTTCTTCGATATCGTCCTCCGCAACCTAGCATTCGGGCAAGTTCCCAACTTCGCAGGCAAGACAGTGGCCGAAGAAGCCGCCATGCGCGATCCCGATTACATTCTGCTATGGATCGGTAACAACGATGTCCTGGGGTATATACTGGGAGGGGGCGAGGACCCCTCGCGAATCACTTCTCCCGCCGATTTCGAAGCGGAGTACCGCCGTGTCCTGCAATATTTGACGACTTTAACTGAGGCGGACATAGTCTTGGCCAACATTCCGGAGTATCTTCCCTTCGGTTATGCCTTGGACTCGGTGTTCGTTGCGGGAAATGCCAAGCTGTTCAACCCCAAGACGCTGCAGCCGATTGACTTCGACATCGGTCCAGGAGAGGAATACGTGGATCTCTATATCCAACTTGAGAATGAAGGGGATGTGAAACACCTGTTGTTGACCGCTGGCGCCGCCTACATCGAGAAAGGGCTTGGCATACCAACGGGATTGACCGACGCGCAGAAGAATACTCTGGTGGCACTCGGGCTCACGGTGCCGGTCACCCCCCTGCCCTTGACCAACGACCTCGTCTTGACCGACATGGAGGAACAGGCGTCTCTTGCGGCGATCAACGCGTTCAACCAAAAGATCGCAACGCTCTCCTTCGAGTTTGGCTTGCCCGTAGTCGATATGAACAGCTGGATGAAACCTGGGGGATCGTTGCCCGACTCCTACTTTATGTTCGCACTTGTGGCCCAGGACGACACCATGTACAGCCTGGATGGGGTGCACCCGAACAACCTCGGCCACGCCCTCTGCGCCAATGCCTTTATCAAACTGCTCAACCAGCGCTACAATCTAAGCCTTGCCCAGTTGAACCCCAATCTGTACAAGGGGCAATACTCCGGCAAGTCGATCCAAAGCGGCTCGATCAAGGCGATCAAGCGGGTCATCGAGATGTACGCGCCGGAGCAGCCCTAAAGCCGAACGTACCCATCGAGTCAGTCCACGCTGCGCAGGAACACCGGGGCAAGCACGTTGTCCACTAGGTGTAATTGCCTACCGGAGCAGGGGGCGGGGCTTCCGTCAGGCATGCACCTTGAAAACTTAAAATGCTCGGCCAGAACCCCCGCCATCTGCCGGGGCTCCACCTGGCTGGCGCGCCATTCTGAGCGGTTGACGAGCGGTATACAGAATAGGCGTCAGCGCATATCTTTTATGTCCGAAACACGGTAGGACGGGCCGTCCGTAAATCGTAAGTATCCGATAACTGCAACGGCAAGACCGCCTTGTAATCTCGGGGTCCCCGGTTCGATTCCGGGAGGTGGCTTCAGCAGTTAGCGAGTTTTTCGATAGTGTAGACCGCATCTCGCCGAGTATGGGCCCAATGTTCCCTACATATCCATGACAAATCTTTCCGTGTGCAAACCTATTTCTGTTGGGGTGAAATGAGATAGAGGAAAGAAACAGCAGGGAAATAGCTTTCCTGATAGCCTTTCTAGACTGAGGCCAATCCTTCAGGATCTGCCAGAGAAAACTATACGATAAACTTATGTGTCTATTTCAGAAATTCCTCAAATAGGCTGACAAGCTATCGCTGACAACTCCGAATCCAGGATAGGAGCAGGCCTCGTAGAGAAGGGGCGTAGTACAACCTGGTAGTTCTTCAGTCGCGGGCTATGTCCTCAGACGACACAGATTCGAAAGAATCCCCGAACTAGGCGAAGATATTCGCCTCCAAGGCCTGCTCCACTTGAGAGAACACGTTTTTCCAGGTCTGCTTGATTCCTTGTAGCAGGCTCTTGCATATGCCCCCATTCCGTCTCAAAATATGAAGTAGGATGTCGAACAGCGCGATGGCGGTGCAGAATAGCCGTAGCATCGCGAAGAAGGCCCTGGGGTCTTTGAAATAGAAGCGCTTGGTGCCGGTGTGATGGGACAGGCGCTTGAAAGTATTGTTTTCGATGTGCCAGCGGAGGTGCGCAGCTTCCCGGATTTCCTCGGGTTGCAGATCCAGGTCGGTGGTCACGATCCAGCATTCCACGTGCTGATGGGTCTTGCGCTTGAGGTAGTCTTCCACTAGGTGGGCGATCTGGAGGGGGTAGCCGGCGTAGACTCCGCTGGCTATTTTCATGCTCCAGGCGCGGAGGCGCTTGGGATCGAAACCGCCTTTTTCGGTGATAGGGGTCAGCACATCCTTCTTGTTCTCAAACAGGTACTGGGCATCCTCCAGCACCTCGCGGAAGGAGGGCTGGTCGGATTTGATGAGAACATGGGCGTTCTGGCTCCGCAGCAACTCGAAACAGGGTTTGTTGAAGTACAGGGAATCCAGGACAAACAGCTGCGGTAAGCTGGGGCCGAACAGCTTGACGGCTTGTTGAACGATCCGCTTGGCGGTGGGCAGCTCCTTGCCCCGGGTGTGCGAGTCCATGACCATCACCGGGTAGTCGCTTTTACCGGCCAGGCACAGGGCCACCAGGTGGTGCTGGGCCATCTGGGAACCGTCCAGGATGCCGATTCTGCGGTACGGGCCTCCCGCAGTCAGTGAATCCGCGACAGGTCCTGCTGTTCAAAAAAAGGCAGGAGACTACGTTGGAACTTCTCCAGCTGTTCTGGTTTGAGCCAGTGTAGCGCCCGGCTGACCGTGGAATCCGAGGCGACCATCTTTCGCGTGCAGCCGAAATACCTTTTGAACTCACTGCGTCGGCTCACCCGGTCCAAACTCAACAGGGAGTGAAGGCTGAAGAAGGGCATCAGAAGCACGGGCAATATGATATGGGTGAGCTTGATCTGGGGATTCTTCCGAATATCTGTGAATAAGCCGATTTGCTTCAGGAGCTGGGCTTTTTCCTTCAAGAAAAGCCCAGCAACCCCACTTTCAGACACATGAGACACTCCCAGTTTTGGTGAAGAAGAAGAAAGGGGAAAGAAGAAGAAGCGACCGAATGCACGGCGTGTAACATCCTCTGTACCATCAAATTCTATGCCATTCCCTTAGGAACCGCCAGAGGAAAGAAGCTGAGGAACTTCTGTGTCTATTTCGATAAATTTGCAGGTAGATAAATAGTGAATTATAATTGGATAAGCAGCTAATATTGCAGCAGTTCAAGTCTCACTGTTGATGCCTCAGCTCGTTTAAAAAGCACTTTCATCGCGGAACAAGCCGCACAACACTCGCTCAAGGAGGAAGATATGGCAAGAATCCGAAAGGTGTCGGCAGTCACTGGACTGGCCCTGCTAATCTTTTTCATGGCTTTCGGCTGCTCCCTTCTTCTGAAGGATGACAACAATGCTGGTGAACAAATCGGACGTTATATCAAGCTGAACATCCATGGACAGCCATCGTCGAAGGCCATAACGGTGACCGAATATGAGGTGACCGGGCTAGACATTGTTGTTAAAGACCCCGATGGTGACCTCATCCAGACGATCGCGTGGAAAGCTGCGGATGGGTCAACCTCGTATTTAATACCGGTTACACAGCAAGGGTTGCATAAGATCTTTGTGACCCATATCGGCACAAAAAACAGTCAGGTTGTCCAAGCAGAGGAATCCGCCACGTTCAACATCCAGGCCATGGTCATCACGGTGATTGACATAACTCCGGGCTGCATCGGGGTGATCAACGTCTCAGGCGGTGGAGCAGTGCCGCAAGATCCGAATGCCTGGCTGTACGGGTACTGGGTGCAAGAGAGCGTCACGGCGACGCCACGGACGGTGACGCTCGAACTCAAGGCGACGAATGGTGATCTTATTGTGTGGCAGGACTATTTTGCGACCAGGGTATTTATGTCGGGCAAATGGTCCCTCCAGGGCTTAAGCCTCACGTTAGCCGTGGGAAATGGCCCGAGTGGCACTGTAGAAATTACTAAGGTGAGCGATGATCAGTGGTCGATGCCAGGGGAGCAGGGCCAGGGAGGGGGTACATGGTACCGTCAGGGGACGGAACCGGCCGAGTGGGTTTTTGATCAGACGCCCATCGAACTTGCTGTCGGCGAAAGGAAAGAAGCGTTTCTCGAAGATCAACACGTGGATCTTTATCGTCTTGATGTGGATACGGCCGGGAATTATGAGGTCATGCAATTTTCTTCAGATCAGACAGATCCAAATGGGAACCCGTATACACTGGAATACGGTCTAAGCGCTTATGCGTCCGATCAGCGGACCTGTCTAACATGGGACGAGGTAAAAGTCTTTTCATTGAACCCAGCCGAACCAATATATATCATTATTTCCTGTGGCCAATCCGGAATTGGAGGCAGTTATGCGATGCTAGTAACGCAAGTACCATAAATGACACTTGTGAAGTGAGGTACGGACTTTTCGAACTGTAGTTGGGCTAGACTTGCCGGACCAGTTGCGCACCTATTGCCGTTGCCGTTGCATGCGGCCCCCTGCTGATAGCGTTATATAGCCGGCGGGGGGCCTTTGTTGCTTCTGTTGCTGCGAAATGCATGGTGACCACATTGTAACGAAATGCATGGAAACCATGGAAATCATGGGACGAAAGCAACCGTAAAGGCCGTGGAATATCCTATAACAGCCGGTTAATTACCCCTGCGACAACTTGGGCCGGGCCCAGGCCGCTCGCCGGCCGAGGTGCGCTCCTACTGGCGCAAGCTCGGTGGGGCACTGCTGGACCGGGTGGACATCCGCGTGCCGCTCAAACCTGTCCCAGCGGAGCAGATGGCCGACGGGGCCGGGCAGTCCAGCGCCGAGCTGGCCGGGCTGGTGGCCGCTGCGGTGCGGCTGCAGCGGCGGCGCTACGAGGGCCTGGCCTTCTCGCGCAACGGACGCCTGCCCCCCGGCCTGGTGGAGCGCTTCTGCTCCCCGGGACCGGCCGGCACCGCCCTGCTGGCCCAGGCCATGAGCCAGCTGGACCTGTCCTCGCGCGCCTACCACTCGATCCTGAAGGTGGCCCGCACGATCGCCGATCTGGCCGGCTCGGAGAGCATTTGCCGGGACCACCTGCTGGAGGCCATCCAGCACCGGCGCTATGGCGACGCGGACATTTTCTGGAGTTACTCCTGAGAGACAAATGGACTATACTCCATAGCAGCAAAGGCAGGGCGAGGCATCCGCACATGACTCAGAAAACGGCTCTTGTTGCAGTGCTGTTGATCCTGGTTGTGGCCGCAGGGGCAAGCGCGGTGCAAGTGCAGATCATGGTCGGCCTGTGGCTCCTGTTCCCCACAATCGAGATCACCGTGTTGACTCCTCCGGGTGCGATGGGAGCATTTCAGCAGGAAATCGGGTTCAGATTCAGCTCGTGGCTGATTTTCAATGACTTGGATCTCGTGCTTCGCTCATGGTGGTCGTTCCCTGATTCCCGTTCCGAGATCATCCGAGAGAGGTTCCGCTGCGGGATCGAGTACTCGCCTGTTCTATGGACGGTTCTTTCGGATGGGGGTTTCTCCAGGCTGCATGCCCTCGGCCTCAAACCAGGATTTTGCTCCTCCTTCCGGGCTAATGACCCCTCGGTGGTCACGACAACAGACCTATTCCTGTCGCTTACGGGATTCGTGGGCAAAATCGATTTGGACATCCCATTCATCTTCCCGCCGATCGGGCCTAGCATGGGAGTTGCCTTTCGCTCACTGGACCTGTAGCCAGGCTCAGCCGCGGCCCGGCTGCCCCGGTTGGATTTCGACCCCGGAACCGTCAAATTTCCCTGCTAGGAGGTTTTCGCGCGTGAGACTGTACAGCCGCGGCCAGGTACTGCTGGCCGCCGCCGGCGCAGGGGTGCTGGTTCTGGCCCTGGCCGGGGCGGCGGGGCTCCTGAGACTGCCGCGGAACGACCGCATCCGCCTGGCCGCCGAGCTCGCGGCATCGCCCCCCGCGGCGGTGCCCGTGCAGTACAGCGGGCCCGTGTCACCGGACGAGGCCAACAACATCGACCTGTACCAGCGCCTCAACCCGGCGGTGGTCAACATCACCTCGGTCAGTTTCGAGTACAACTGGTTCCTGGAGCCGGTGCCGCAGCAGGGCACGGGCTCCGGCTCGATCATCGACGCCAAGGGGCACGTGCTCACCAACTATCACGTGGTCAAGGACTCCTCCGAGCTCGCCGTGACCCTGGCCGACGGGGTGGACCGCAAGGGCAAGATCGTCGGGGTGGACCCGGAAAACGACCTGGCGGTAATCCAGTTCGACCCCAAGGGCGCACGCCTGACGGTGATCCCCTTCGGCAACTCCTCGGGCCTGCGCGTCGGGCAGAAGGTGCTGGCCATAGGCAACCCCTTCGGCCTGGACCGCACCCTGACCACGGGCATCATCTCCGGGCTGGGCCGCCCGGTGAAGACGGAGTCGGGAATCGTGATCCGGGAGATGATCCAGACGGACGCCTCGATCAACCCCGGGAACTCCGGCGGTCCCCTGCTGAACTCCAAGGGGGAAATGATCGGCGTGAACACCATGATTTTTTCGCCCTCCGGCGGCTCGGTGGGCATCGGCTTCGCGGTGCCCGTGGAGACCGCGCGGCGGGTGGTGCCCGACCTGCTGCGCTTCGGCAAGGTGCAGCGGGGCTGGATCGACATCAAGCCCGTGCAGCTTTTCCCGCGGCTGGTGAGCTACGCCAACCTCCCGGTGTCCGAGGGGGTTCTGGTCTCGGAGGTCACCCCCGGCTCCCCGGCCGAGAAGGCGGGCCTCAAGGGGGGCAGCGACCCGGTGCGCTACGGCCGCTCGCTGTTCTACCTGGGCGGGGACATCATCGTGGAGGTGGACAAGATGCCCATCAGCTCGCTGTACGACCTGCTCGGGGCCCTGGAGGACAACAAGCCCGGGGAGACCGTCGAGCTCAAGATCCTCCGCAACCGCAAGCCCCAAACCCTGACCGTCAAGCTCTCCCAGCGGCCGCAGAACCTGGAGTGGTAAAGCCGTTCCGGGTCGTTTCCGGCTTCCAGCCGGCGGGCGACCAGGCCCAGGCCATCGAGGCTCTCAGCCGCGGGCTCGCCGCCGGGCACAAGGCGCAGACCCTCAAGGGCGTCACCGGCTCCGGCAAGACCTTCACCATGGCCAAGATCATCGAGCAGGCGCAGCTGCCGACCCTGGTCATTTCCCACAACAAGACCCTGGCCGCCCAGCTGTACCGCGAGTTCAAGGACTTCTTTCCCGACAACGCGGTGGAGTATTTCGTTTCCTACTACGACTATTACCAGCCCGAGGCCTACGTCCCGGGCAAGGACCTGTACATCGAGAAGGACTCCTCGATCAACCAGGAGATCGACCGCCTGCGCCTGGCGGCCACCGCCTCGCTGCTGGAGCGGCGCGACGTGGTCGTGGTGGCCACCGTGTCCTGCATCTACGGCATCGGCAACCCCCGGGACTACCGGGAGATGCGTCTGGAGCTGCACGTGGGGGACCGCCTGGACCCGGAGGAGGCCCGGCGGCGCCTGGTGCGCCTGCTGTACGAGCGCAACGACGCCGTATTGGAGCGGGCCCGTTTCCGGGTGCGCGGCGACGTGCTGGAGATCTTCCCCTCCTACACCACCGACGCGGTGCGCGTGGAGTTCTTCGGGGATCAGATCGAGCGCATCCGCAAGATCCACCCTCTCACCGGCGAGTCCCTCGGCGAGACGGACTTCTACCTGATCTACCCGGCCAAGCACTTCGTCACGCCCGAGGAGCGCCTGCCCGACGCTCTGGAGCGCATCCGAACGGAGCTCGCCACGCGCCACAAGGAGCTGCTGGAGGCAGGGAAGCTGGTGGAGGCCGAGCGCCTGAAATCGCGCACCGAATACGACCTGGAGATGCTCCAGGAGATGGGCTACTGCCCGGGCATCGAGAACTACTCCCGGCACCTTTCCGGGCGCGAGGAGGGGGAGAGGCCTGCGGTGCTCCTGGACTTCTTCCCGGAGCGCTTCCTGATGTTCATCGACGAGTCCCACGTCACCGTGCCCCAGGTCCGGGGCATGTACGAGGGGGACCGCGCCCGCAAGCTCAACCTGGTGCGCTACGGCTTCCGTCTGCCCTCGGCGCTGGACAACCGGCCGCTGTATTTCGCCGAGTTCGAACGCCTGATCGACCGGGTGATTTTCGTGTCCGCCACCCCGAGCCGGGAGGAAGTGGAGAAGAGCGAGCAGCTGGTGGAGCAGATCATCCGGCCCACCGGCCTGCTGGATCCCGAGCTGGAGGTGCGCCCCACCGAGGGTCAGATCGAGGACCTGTACGCCGAGATCCGCAAGCGCATCCAGGCCGGAGAGCGCACCCTGGTCACCACCCTGACCAAGCGCATGGCCGAGGACCTGGCCGAGTACCTCTCCGAGCTGGGCCTGAAGGTGCGCTACCTGCACTCCGAGGTGGAGACCATCGAACGGGTGGAAATCCTGCGCGACCTGCGACTGGGAGAGTTCGACGTGCTGGTCGGCATCAACCTGTTGAGGGAGGGGCTGGACCTGCCGGAGGTGTCGCTGATCGGCATCCTGGACGCGGACAAGATCGGCTTCCTGCGCTCGGCCACTTCCCTGATCCAGACCATCGGTCGGGCGGCCCGGCATCTGAACGGCAGGGTCATCATGTACGCCGACCGGATGTCGGAAGCCATGAAAACGGCCATCGACGAGACTGATCGCCGCCGCCGCATCCAGGCAGAGTACAACCGCGCCCACGGCATCACCCCGGTCTCGATTTCCAAGGCCGTCCAGGACCTGCTGGTGCGGCACAAGGAGGAGAAGCAAGGCCTGGCCCTCTTCGACCTGGAGCTCATCGAGAAGCAGTACAACGTGGTGGTGCCCAAGGAGCGGCAGGCGCTGATCAAGCGCCTGGAGCAGGAGATGCTGGAGCTGGCCAAGGACCTGGAGTTCGAGCGGGCCGCCGTGCTGCGCGACGAGGTCCGCCGATTGCAGGAAATGAAGGCCCTCAAGCCCTCTCAGCGCGCCTCGAAGAGGACGTAGTCCACCGGCCCCCCGGAGACGTGCGGGAGCGTAGGCGAAGTAAACCCTGCGGAAGTTCCAGTCTCAAGTATCTCTCTTCCTGGACATAGGCGTAGGCCTCGGTGACAGTCACCCAGCCGTCTGGTTGCGGTCCCCTTTGCTCTCGGCTTCCAGCAGGTAGTAGGTGAAAACCCCATGACCGTAGAAGGAGCTTTCCCAGGACGATTCCCGTTCCCCCGCGGCACTGAGCACCAGCGCTTCCCAGGGCGGGATGTCGGCCGAGCTGCCGTCGAAGTTGGCGTATAGGCGGATGGCTCTTGCCGCCAGAGTCAACGATGCTCTCGGAGCCATCAACCAGCGAAGGCGGCTCGCCGTCGGCCTCAAGCTCGTTTCCGATGAAGCCCCCGGAGTTGCAGGCGTCGATGATGATCACTTTCTTGCGGCAGGGGATGACCCGCAAGGCAGCGATCAGCGGCATCGTCACTGAAGGTCGTGGAGAGCTCGGGGGTGGCGTCGGAGCCGTAGAGGGAAATCCATTCGTCCTGCGCATCGCCGCCTTGCGCCTCGGGGCCCGTGCCGTAAGGTCCGCCGTGTCCTGAGAAATAGAACACGAACAGGTCATCCTGGTCCATGTCCGGATTGGCGGCGATGTCGCCGATGTCGATCAGGAGCTGACCGCTGGTGGCTAGTTGTTCTTGCGGAGGATCACTTCAGCGAAACCCTGCGAAGTCGGAGAAGAAGCTGCTGCATCGCATCGGCGTCTTCGTCGGTGTATAACAAAGTCGAGAGCAACCCCCCGTAATCCGCCACGCCGTACACGATGGCGAACTTGTCGTACGGGGCATCCAGCACGCAGGCGGACAGGCCCAGCAACAGGCTGGCCACCGCCAGACTCGCCGCGATCAGAGCAGCGGCCGCTGTCCGCTGTGAAGCGCCTCTCATGCGCCCTCCTTCTTCCATCGCGGGTACCAGCGCCAGCGCAGGTTCAGGCCAAGAGAAGCCGACATATCCATATCCTTGCGGAAATGCACCCGGTTGGGCAGCCCCAGGCTGAAGGTGTGCCGGCCCAGGCGTGGCAGGTGCAGCTCCAGATATGGCTCGAGCAGGAGCGAAGGATAGAAGAACAGCAGCTCGGTCCGGCTGTAGACCTCGAAGCTGGCGGTAGCGCCGACGGCCATTCCGCCAAGCAGCACCGGCCGTCCTTCCGCACCCGCGAGCAGGCCCCGGCCAAGCAGGTAGGCTCCGACCTCCAGGCCGTGGTATCCCCGGTACAGCCAACCCGCCGCCGCGTCGGAGGCGCCCGCCTGGTGGAAGCCCAGGGAAAAACCAAGGCCCAATTGGCTGCCCAGGGGAACCTCCAGGGCCAGTGCCGTGGACCACCACGGCTGGGCCTTCAAGGGGAAGTACGGGCTTTCGGCAAGGGCCACGCCTCCGCCGGCGAAGGCGCCCAGCGCCAATCCGCCGATCGGCGAGAAGGGGGACGCCGAAACGGGAAACAGCGCCGAGAGCGCCGCAAAGAGCATCGCGAAGAGTGGCCTATTGGCCAGCGCGGCCATCACTGCGGCCGGCGCGCCGGCCAGTAGGCCGGGCTTCGCCCCGGCTCTGCCTCTCATATTGCTTAAATGTAGGCCATTTGCTATTAATTTCCAAGGAATACCCAATGAGCATTAGCCTCCGACTTCTGGGCTGCCTGTTGTTCCTGCTGACCCTGGCTTCCTGCGGGCGCCGGCCGGTGGCTGAGCGCATCGAGCTGCCTTCCACGCCGGTGCTCTCGATCCGCTCGACCTGGGCGGTGGTCACCTCGCCGTTCCTGCGGCTGCGCGACGAGCCGCTGGCCAAGGCGGCCGTGCTGGCGCACGTCCGCCGCGGGTCGGTGCTGGAGGTGCTGTCGCGCACGGACCGCAAGGAAGAGCTGGAGGAGACGAGCTCCTACTGGTATCAGGTGAGCTACGAGGGGCTGCGCGGCTGGGTTTTCGGGGCCTTCCTGGAGATCGTCGATTCCAGGGCCCGGGCCGAGAGCCTGGCCGCCGAGCTGGACTGAAGCGCGCCGCGCCGCATGGACCTCCGGGCGCTCGCCGAGTTCGCCTACAGCCGGGTGCTGCCCTGGGCTGCGCCGCCCCTGCTGGGGGCGGTGATCGGCTACGTCACCAACGACGTCGCCATCCGCATGCTCTTCCGTCCCCTGACCGAGAAGCGCCTGTTGGGCCTGCGGCTCCCGTTCACCCCCGGCGTCATCCCCCGGCAACGCTACGAGCTGGCCGAGAGCATCGCCAACATGGTTTCGCGCGAGCTGATCACCCCCGACGCGGTGCGGGCGCAGATGGCCCATCCGGGTTTCCGGGAAAAGCTGGAGAATAACGTGCAGTCCCTGCTCGCGGACCTGCTGGACAGGCCGCTGGGGGAGTTGGGTGGAGCAGACAGCGAGACCCTGCTGGCCTCCCTGGAGGGTTTCCTGGCCGACGCGCTATCCGGATTTTTCTCCTCACGCAGCTTCATCCACGGCGCGCGCGCCCTGATCGCCGGCGGCGTGCACCGCCTGTCCGGGCTCACACTCGGAGAGCTGTTCGAAGGCGGCGGCCCGGCGAGCCGGCTGCCCGGGCTCGGCGAACTGGTGGCGGAGCGGCTCCTGCCGCTTTTTTCCTCCCCCGAGAACCGCCATCGAGTCGCGCGCGCGGTGCGCCGCTGGTTGGAGGCGCGACAACCCTTGGCGAAGCCTGGCCTATCGGCCAGCGGGGAGGCTATGGCGCTGCCAGCGGAGCTTCTGCAGTCCCTTGGTACGCTCGGCGGGGTGCTGGTGCCCCCGCTGCTGGATTCCCTGTTCCGCTGGCTGGAGCAGGGCCGCATGCGCGTCGAGCTGGAGCAGAGGGGCAAGGACCTGCTGCGCGGCATTCTGGACAAGCTGAACGTGCTGCAAAAGTTCCTGGTCACCGCGGGGCAGTTCGACCGCAGGCTGGAGCAGAAGATGCCGGAGATCGTGGAGGATTCCCTGCGAGCCCTGCGGGAATACGCCTTCAGCAGCCACACGCTGGAGAGGTTGAAGGCATTACCGGCGGAAGCCCTGGAGCGCTGGAACCGCCGTCCGGCTGCCGAGGCTCTGGAGGGGATCGACCCGCAGGAGACGGCCAGGCTGGTGGAGCGGGCGCTGGCCGCCCTGGACGGCGAGACCTTTCGGCGCCGCCTGGCTGGAGGGGTGGAGCGCTGGGCAGAGGGCCAGCGGGGCCGCTCCCTGGGCGAGCTGGCCCGGCGCCTGCTGGGCCTGGGCGAGCAGGAGCTGACCGAGCTGGCCAGCGCGCGAGTCCTGGACTACCTTTCCCGCCCGGAGTCCTCCCAGGCCATCGCCTCCGAGGTGGTCGGCTTTTCCCGGCGATTCCTGCAGGAGCATGCGGGGGAATCCCTGCGCGCCCTGCTGCGGGTGGATCGGGAGGCGCAGCGCCGTGCCGGGGCCTGGCTCTCCGTCCGGCTGCTGGCTATCCTGGCGCAGAGGGTCCCCGCCCTGATCGAGAGCTTCGACATCCGGCAGCTGGTGGCAGCCAAGGTGAACGCCCTGGACGTGGCCCAGGTGGAGAAACTTCTGCTCATGGTCATCGCTCGCGAGTTGAAATGGATCAACCTCTTCGGCGCGATCCTGGGGGCGCTGATCGGCCTGGCCCAGCTGCTTCTGCGCCTGCTGCGTTGACCCGCCAGCATTTTTCCCATAGTATTGTGGCGGTCGCCATGGAAACGGCCAAGCTGCTGCTCGTCGACGACAATCTCGAACACCTGAACCTCATGTACGAGATGCTCAAGATCGAGGACCGCTACCGGCTGTTCCGGGCTTCCTCGGGAGAGGAAGCCCTCCGCCTGCTGGCCGCCGAGGAGATCCAGATCGTGCTCCTGGACGTCCTGATGCCGGAGATGGACGGGTATGAGGTATGCCGCCAGATCCGCCAGCGCTACTCGCTGGCCCCCATCCAGGTGGTCATGATCTCCGGGCTGGAACAGCGCGGCGACCTGGAACAGCTCCTGGAATACGGGGCGGACGACTTCATCAGCAAGCCCATCACCCCGCTGGAGCTGTCCGCCCGGGTGCGGGCTGCGGTCATCCGCCTGCAGGACCACGCCCAGTACCTGGCCGGCCGCGGCTCGGCCACGGGCGAGGGCGGGCACATCTCCTCGCTGCTGGCCGAAAACCGCGAGTTGCGCCGGCAATACCAGAAGGTCCGGCGCATCAACGAGGATCTGGAAAAGAGCTGCCAGGAGCTGGAGATGCTGGCCTCCCTGGATCCCCTCTCCGGCCTGCTCAACCGCCGCACCCTCTTCCAGCGCATCGAGATCGAGATCGAGCGATCGTTACGGCTGGGCCTGCCGCTCACCGGCATCATGATCGACATCGACCATTTCAAGCGGGTGAACGACAACTTCGGCCACCCCTGCGGCGACATGGTCATTCGCGAGATCGGGGCCCGGCTCACCCGCAGCCTGCGCAAGTACGATTACGCCGGGCGCTACGGGGGGGAGGAGTTTTTCGTGCTGTTTTCCAATACCACCTCCGAGCTGGCCCGCAGCATCGCCGAGCGTTTCCGCAGGGACGTGGAGGACAGCGGTTTCCCCTGGGAGAACGAGCTGCTGAAGCTGACCGTTTCTATCGGGATTTCCCAGTACATTCCAGGCGAAACGCCCGACCGCTGGATCAGCAGGGCGGACGCGGCCATGTATCGCGCCAAGCAGCGCGGGCGCAACCAGACCGAGCTGATCTGACAAGCCTGCCGCTACTGCGGCCCACTTGCGCGGCTATTCGCCGCACTAGCCTGCCGCTTCGGCTACTGCCGCGGTGTAACCCGCTATCGCGGCGCGAAGCTTCGCGGCCCACTTCGCGGCTATTCGCCGCATCAGCCCCCGAGGGCCCGGGTGTACCACCCGTAGATCGCTTTCAGGCGGTAGTAGAAGGAGTCCTCGCGGGACTTGGATTTTTCCAACCCCAGGAATTTCATCGTCTTGCCGCCGGTGAGTCCGTAGAACAGGATCCGGCTGCCGTAGGGGACCAGGCAGATCCAGCTCAGGCTCTCTTCCTCCTTGATCATGTTGAGCCCCAGGTAGCGCATGGGGGTCAGGTTGGTGGTGTGCAGGCTCAGGACCCCGCCCTCGAAGTAGTACTCGGCCCGATAGATGGTGCCGCCGAAGGTCAGGTCCTCCTGGAAAAGGTAAACCTGTTCCACCGCCGGGATTTCGCCCGGATACACGCGGTCGGGCAGCGGCCCGCGGGTGACCGGGTCGTCGATGCGGTAGCTTTCCGCGAACAGGGTGCGCATCCGCTTCCGGCTGGCCGAGTAGTACTCCAAGCCCTTCATCCCGCTCACCGCGTGCATCAGGTTGTACAGCCTGCGCAGGCCTTCGGGTGTGTCCAGGGCGGCGCCCGTGCCCGGGTAGATGGCCAGGAGTTCCACGCCCACGGTCAGCTGCCGGGCGCGGACCTCCTCCAGGATCTTCTCGCGGAGGGGCAGTTGCGGCAGCAGGCGCGGCGCCGCACCGGAGGTCAGGCTGCCCCGCAGTTCCCCGGAAGCTTCCAGTGCCTGTGCGGCGGCGGGATCCAGGTAGGGGACCTGCGCTTCCAGGCTGGCCAACCCGACGGCGGCGGCGAGCGCGATTGCCAGGCTTCTCAGGCTCATGGTATGCTCAATCTATTCGACGCGGCATTTCCCTGCAAGAGGCTTGGCTTGATTCCTATGGCGGAATGCATAGTCTTCACCGGCGGCGGCACCGCGGGGCACGTTTTCCCGGCCCTGGCGGTTCTCGACGAGCTGGCCCCGCGCTGGCGCGGCCGGGTGGTGTGGATCGGCTCGTCCTCCGGCATGGAACGGGACATCCTCCGCCGGCGGGCCATTCCGTACTACGGCATCCCCACCGGCAAGCTGCGCCGCTACTTCTCCCTGGCCAATTTCCTGGATCTGTTCCGGGTCCTTTTCGGGTTCTTGGCCTCCCTGGCCGTGCTTTCCAGGGAGCGGCCGCGCCTGGTCTTCTCCAAAGGCGGCTACGTCACGGTTCCACCGCTGGCCGCCGCGCGCCTTCTGGGCATTCCCTCCATCACGCACGAGTCCGACCTGAACCCCGGCCTGGCCACCCGCATCAACGCGCGCTCCGCCCAGCGCGTGCTGGTCAGCTTCGCCGAGTCCGCCGGCTACCTGCCACGCCGCGCTGCGGGCCAAGGTGATCCATACGGGAAACCCCGTGCGGCGGGCCCTGCTCGGCGGTGAGCCCGCGGCGGGCCGCGCCCTGGTAGGCTGCCCGCCGGAGCGGCCGCTGCTGCTGGTGCTCGGGGGCAGCCTGGGCTCCGCCTTCATCAACGGCGCGGTCCAGCGGGGGCTGAGCGAGCTCACCTCCCGTTGTTTCGTGGTGCACCAGATGGGCTCCGCCCATTACCGGCCCGCAAGTCGGCCGGGCTACCACGCCGTGGCCTTCCTCGACGCGGAGCTGCCGGACCTGCTGGCTGCCTGCGACTTGGTGCTCTGCCGGGCCGGCGCCAACACCCTCTGGGAGCTGGCGGCGCTGGGCAAGCCCGCGGTGCTGGTGCCCCTGAGCGGGCAATCCAGCCGGGGGGATCAGCTGGAGAACGCCCGCCATTTCGCCGGCCAGGGGGCGGCGCTGGTGGTGCCGGAGGAAGAGGAGGGGCGCCTGGTGGGGGAAGTGCTGCGCCTCCTGGCGGACCGCTCCCGCCTGGCGGAGATGGGCCGCAGGGCGCGCGAGCTGGGCCGGCCCGACGCCGCGGCCCGGATCGCGGAGCTGGTTCTGGAGCGTGCCCGGTGAGCTTCGCCACCATCGACATCGTCTTCGCCATCCTGATCGTGGTCCTGGCCGTGCGCGGGGCGATCCGCGGCTTCGTGGCCGAGTTCGGGTCCGTGGCCGCGCTGTTTCTGGGGCTCGGAGGGGCGATCGCGCTGTACAAGTCGGTAGCGGCCCTGCTGGGCAAGTGGTTCGGGACCTCCCTCTGGAACCCGCTGATCGCCTTCCTGGTCGTGTTCCTGCTGATCTACCTGGTGGTGAAGGCCCTGGAGCGCCTGCTGGCCGCGCTCTTCGACAAGCTCGACCTGGAACGGCTGGATCGGGCGATCGGCCTGTTCCTGGGTCTGGCCGAGGGCCTGCTCCTGGTGGGGGTGCTGCTGTTCCTCCTGAACTGGCTGCCTTTCCTGGATACCCGCGGCCTGCTCCAGGACAGCCTGTTCGCCCGCCTGCTCTCTCCACTGCTGCCGTCTCCCGAGCGACTGTTCGGCCATGTTTGAGAACATCATCGGCCAGAAGGCCACGGTGGAGACGCTGCGCCGCGAGCTGGCGACGGGCCGCCTGCCGGCCGCCATCCTGCTTTCCGGGCCGCGCTACTCCGGCAAGCTTTCCGCCGCCCTGGAGATCGCCCGCGTGCTCACCTGCGGCCAGCGGGGCGAGTGGTCCTGCGATTGTCCTTCCTGCCGCCGGCAGCGCCTGCTCCTGCACCCGGCCACCCTGCTGGCGGGCTGGCGCTATTTCGAGGCGGACATCGCCGCCGCCGCGGATTGCCTGCGCCGGGTGGGAAAGGCGCCCGCCCGCTACCTGTTCATCCGCGCGGTGCGCAAGCTCACCCGGCGCTTCGACCCTCCATTGTGGGAAGGCGAGGAGAACCGCCTGAAGCCGGCGGCCGGCTCCCTGGCCCAGGTGGAGGAAGCACTCGACGCCCTGGCGCCGGAGGCGGCGGAGGAGCCGCCAGATCTGGAACGGCGGCTGGAGGTCGTGCTGGCCGGATGCCGGCAGCTGGCACGGGCCCTGCCCCCTCAAAACATCCCGCTCGGCCTGCTGCGCCGCGCCGTCTCCTGGCTGCACCTGACCGCCCAGGGCCCCGGCGCGCGGAGGGTACTGATCCTTGAATCGGTGGAGGGCATGCTGGAAAGCTCCTCCAACTCGCTGCTCAAGACCCTGGAGCAGCCGCCCGGGGATGCATACCTGATCCTGACTACGGCGCGCCGGGCGGCGCTCGCCCCGACGGTGCTCTCCCGCCTGCGGACCTACTCTTTCGCGGAGCGCGGCCCGGCGGATACCGCGGAGGTGCTCTCCCGCATTTTCCGCGAGCCGGACAGGCAATATGCCAGCCTGCGCGACTATTTCCTGGCCTGGCAGGAGGTGGACCCCCGCGAGCTGGAGTCGCTGGCCCGCCGGTTCACGGGTGCCGCCCGCGGGGAGGATTCGGAGGAGGAGGTGCTGGACCGGCTGAAGCAGCTGTTCGGGGACCGCAAGGCGGGGGACACTCCCGCCCGGGAACGGGCCTTGATTTTCTACCAGGAGCTGCTGGCCCGTTTCCAGTCTTTATTGGGCGAGCTGGATTCCGGCCTGCTGGCCCGCTGGAACGCGCTGCTGCGCGGGCACCTGGAGGCCCTGGAACGCTACAACCAGAGCCCGCTGCTCAACCTGGAGTCGCTGCTGCTGAGCCTGAGCGGAGGGAGGCCGTGAGGAAGTTCCTGCAGCGCGCGCTGGCCATCATCGACAAGATGGACCACGCGCAGATCCGCGTCCTGCTGGAGGACGTGGCCATGGAGAGCGAGCTGCAGGAGATGGTCCTGCAGTCCATGAGCGACGGGGTGGTGGTCACGGACCGGGAGAACCGCATCCTGCTGGTCAACAGGTCCGCGCAGCAAATGCTGCCTTTCAGCGCCGGGGACCTCTCCGAGCGGGTGCTGTGGGAGTGCATTCGCGACCGGGAGATCGCCGCCTTCTTTCGCCGCGCCCTTTCCGGCCTGGACAAGGTGATCGACCGCGAGTTCACCCTGACCGAGGGCTTCGTGCGCACCCTGGCGCTGACCGTCATGCCGCTGGTGCGCCAGGGCGCGATCCAGGGCAACGTGATCCACATCGAGGACGTCACGGAGAAGCGGGCCAAGGAGGCCCGCCTGCGCCGGGCCGAGAGCCTGGCCGCCCTGACCACCCTGACCGCCGGCGTGGCCCACGAGATCAAGAATCCCCTGGCCTCCATCGGCATCCACATCGAGCTCATCCGCAAGTCCATCGGGGACCGGCAGACGGTTTCCTCGGCCAAGGTCTCCGAGAACCTGGAGGTAATCAAGGAGGAGGTGGAGCGACTCAACCGGATCGTGGTGGACTTCCTGTTCGCGGTCCGCCCGATGAACACCGAGCTCCAGCTGGAGGACCCCAATCCCCTGGTGCGGGAGCTGCTGGAGTTCCTGCGCTTCGAGCTGGAGCAGGCCGGCATCCGCCTGGAGCTGGAGCTGCTGGAGCCCTCGCCTCTCATCCGCCTGGACGCCAAGTACCTCAAACAGGCGCTGCTCAACATCGTGAAGAACTCCATCACCGCCATGCCCCAGGGGGGCAAGCTGCGCATCGAGACCCGTCGCAAGGGCAACACCCTGCAGCTGAAGGTGAGCGACACGGGCGTGGGCATTCCCGAGGAGAACCTGGACAAGATCTTCGAGCCCTACTTCACCACCCGGGACTTCGGCTCCGGGCTGGGGCTGACCCTGGTGTACAAGATCGTGAAGGAGCATCTGGGGGAGATCGCCGTGAGCTCGAAGCCCGGGGAGGGCACGACCGTCACCCTGAGCTTCCCCATCCCGCAGAAGGAGAAACGTCTGCTAGGCTACCAGGAGGAATCCCGATGAAATACAACATCCTGGTCGTGGACGACGAGAAGAACATCCGGGAAGGCCTGGCCAAGCTGCTGGAGATGGAGGGCCATCGCGCGATCCCGGCGGCCGACGGCCGTGAGGCGCTGGCCCTGCTGGAGCGGGGGGACGTGGACCTGATGGTGACCGACCTGAAAATGCCCAACCTGCCCGGCGACGAGCTCCTGCGCCGCGCGCAGGCCGGCGTCCCCGGGCTGCCGGTCATCATCCTCACCGGGCACGGGACCATCGAGAGCGCCGTGCAGGCCATGAAGGAGGGGGCCTACGACTACCTGACCAAACCGGTGGACATGGGCCGGCTCACCCTGCTGGTGGCCCGCGCCCTGTCGGAGTGGGAGGTGAAGCGGCAGTACCGCGAAGCCCTGCAGGAGCTGCAGAAGCGCAGCCAGTTCTCCAACATCATCGGGAAAAGCGACGCCATGCGGCGCATTTTCGAAGTGGTGCAGCTGGTCTCGGCCAGCAAGGCCTCGGTGCTGATCACCGGGGATAGCGGCACGGGCAAGGAGATGATCGCCGACGCCATCCACTACAATTCGGAGCGCAAGGACAAGCCGCTGATCAAGGTGCACTGCGCCGCGCTGAGCGAGACGCTGCTGGAAAGCGAGCTGTTCGGGCACGAGCGCGGGGCCTTCACCGGGGCGGTGGCCCGCAAGCGCGGACGCTTCGAGCTGGCGCACCGGGGCACCATCTTCCTGGACGAGATCGGGGAGGTGAGCCCCGGGGTGCAGGTCAAGCTGCTGCGGGTGCTCCAGGACAAGAGCTTCGAGCGGGTCGGCGGGGAGGAGACCATCGAGGTGGACTGCCGGATCATCGCGGCCACCAACCGCGAGCTGAAGGAGGCCATCCGGCAGGGACAGTTCCGGGAGGATCTGTACTACCGGCTGAACGTGGTGAACATCCACCTGCCCCCCTTGCGGGAGCGCAAGGAGGACATTCCCCTGCTGATCTCCTCGTTCCTGACCGAGTTCGCCCAGGCGGGGGGCAAGCGTATCGAGGGGATCGACCCCAAGGCCCGCACCGCGCTGTACAATTATCCCTGGCCGGGCAACGTGCGTGAGCTGCGCAACTGCCTGGAAAGCGCCGTGGTGCTTTCCCGCACCAACCTGATCACCCTCGAGGACCTGCCTCCGCATATCCGCACGGATGCCGATAAGAACTATGTCAAGCTGTCCCTGGGACTCAGCCTGGCGGAAGCGGAAGCCCAGCTCATCCGGGCGGAGCTGCTGGCCCAGAACGGGAACAAGACCAGGGCCGCGGAGGTGCTGGGTATCGGGCGCAAAACCCTGCACCGCAAGATCCAGGAATACGGCCTGGAGAGCTGAGGGCAAATGAAACGGTCGATATTCGGCAAGCTGCTCGCGCTGTCCTGCGGCCTGGGGCTGGCCTTCCTGCTGCTGGGTGCGGACCTGAGCCTGCACTTGGTCGGCAGCTCCCTGGCCGCCTCGGAGCGCCGGCTCTTCGCGTCAATAGGTTCAAGGGTTCAGGAGGTCGCGCGCCTTACCACTCTGGGCCTGCTGGAGCCTTCCGACCAGGGTTACGCCCTTCTGAGCGGCAGATACCAGGAGCTGTTGAATGCGCTGCGCGCGCTCCCGCCTCTGCCCCGGGTCCTGTTCCGGGACCCGACGGTGCAGTCCTCCTACTCGGAGCTGCGACAGTGGGCGCTGACGGTGCTGGAAGGGCTGCCCGAGAACCTGCAGGCTGCACCGGCCTTCTCCGCCGAGGTGCTCCGGCCGCTGCTGGAGCGGATCCGGGAGCTGGAGCTGCGGCTGCAGCGCTACGAAAGCGCCTGGGAGAAGCACCTGGAAAGGCAGCGCCTGCTGGTCGCCATCGGTCTTATGGCGTTCGGGGCCGGCGGCCTGGCCGCTCTCCTGCTGCTGGCCTTCTTCCTTTTTCCGGATCTGGCGCGCGACGGGCAGCTGCTGATGCGCTTCAGCCGCGCCATCACCCAGGGGACCGCCCAGCGCGAACCGGCGCTCTCACGCGCCCGCGGCGACGAGATCGGGGAGCTTTTCGAGCAGCTGCTGCGCCTGCAGCACTTGCGCGGCGCCCTCGGCGAGCTGAGGAGCCTGGTGTTCGAGTTGGGGCAGCGGGCCGGTGAGGCGGAAGCAACGGGGGGCCAGGTGTACAGCACGGTGAACCGGCAGGCCGACCTGCTGGAACGCACCGCGGCGGGATTCAGCGAGGCGGCCACCTCCATGCGTGCCGTGCGCCAGATCGTATTGACAAACCGCCAGACTACTGCGGACAGCGGCGGGGAGGCCGGCGCCATCGGCAGCACGCTGGAGGAGTCCAGCGGCCAGATCGCGGCACTGGAGCAGAACGCCGCGCGCATCGAAGAGATCACGGAGCTGATCCAGGACATCGCCGACCAGACGGACCTGTTGGCCTTGAATGCCTCGATCGAGGCGGCTAGGGCCGGGGAGTTCGGAAGGGGTTTCACGGTCGTGGCCGCCGAGGTGCAGAAACTGTCCGACCGCTCCAGCCGCGCGGCCACCGAGATCGCCGCCCTGGCCCGTTCCACCATGGAGACCGTGCGGCGGCTTTCCCAGCGCTACGCGGACATGCACCTGAACATGGGATCGCTGGCGCGCGGCCTCGGCCGCCTGGGCGAGGCCACCCAGGAAGTGGTGCAGAACTCGGAGAAGGTCGCCGGCACCATGGAGCGCACCAGCGAATCGGTGGACGCCATCACCAACCTGACTCTGGAGGGGCTGAACGGCTCGGCGGAGGTGCTGCGGGCCAGCCAGGAGCTCAAAGCCACCGCCGAGCGGCTCAGCCTGCTGGCGGTCGGGCTGGAGGAGTTCTGGAAGCCGGTGTCGCTGAAAAGTCTGCAGGTCAGCCTGCAGGAGAACCGGCCTCTACCCGCTCCGGAAGCCTCCGAGGCAAGGTAGCCGCGGGGGGGGACGGCTGTCTTAGCCGCTCCCGGAGGCTTCGGAGTCCTCCGGTCGAGCCTCGGCCTTGCGGTTTTTCACCCCCAGGTAGCTCAGGACCCAGTACCCCAACAGGGTGCCCACCCAAACCACGACGATCAGGTAGATGTTGATCTCCTTGGGCAGGACCACCGAGGAGACCGACACCAGGGCGAGATATGCGCACATGCCGTAGATCACGGTGAGGATCTGCCGTTCGCTCAGGCCCATGGCCAGCAGCTTGTGATGGATGTGCTGCTTGTCCGGGGAGATGATCGAGCGCCGGTGGCGCAGGCGTCTCAGGATGGCCGTGGCCGTGTCCAGGATCGGAACGGTCAGCAGGGTCACGGGAACGATCAGGCTGCCAAAGGCGGCGGAGCGGGGGATCCCGCCTGCCAGGGGCAGGGCGGCCAGAGTGAGGCCCAGGAACAGGCTGCCGGAGTCGCCCATGAAAATGCGCGCCGGCGGAAAATTGAACAGCAGGAAGGCCAGCAGCGCACCCAGCAGCGCGAAGGCCAGCACGGCGCCCCGGGCCGAACCCTGCAGCAGGGCGATCGCGCCCATGGCCGCGGCGGCGAAGGCCCCGATGCCGCCGGCCAGGCCGTCCATGCCGTCGATCAGGTTCACGGCATTGGCGATGCCTACCAGCCAGACCACGGTGATCGGGTATGCGGCCGGGCCCAGGGGAATGGTGCCCAGGTAGGGGAGGGTGATGCTGCGGATCAGGTAGCCGCCGGAGGTGATGATCAGCGCCGCGGCCACCTCGAGTCCGAACTTCCAGAGGACCCTGAGGCTCTTGAAGTCGTCGTACAGCCCCACCAGGTGCACGATGGCCATTCCGCCGAACAGGGCGGCCAGGCGCGGCTCCAGCAGGCGCCCGCCGGCCAGGCGGGGCAGGGCCAGCGCGGCGAGCACGGCGGCCAGGACGAAGGAAAGAAACAGCCCCGGGCCGCCCATGCGGGGGATCAGCCCGGTGTGGATTTTCCGGCTGTCGGGGCGGTCATACCACTTATGGCGATGGGCCAGCCGCAGGACCAATGGCAGAATGAGCAGGTTGATCAGGAATGCGCCGGCGGCGGCCAGCAGGGATGCCCAAATCATCTCTATTTGACCAATATACCACGCTTCGAACAGTTCGCGAGTCCAGGATAGGGCATGCCTATGGCCCTGTCAATCCGCCGCGCGGCGGCAATCCCGGATCCGCCGGAAGGAGGCGTTGAGTATCTGGGTGATCCGGGTGGCCAGGCGCTGCTTTTCAGGCTCCCGCGCGAATCGATCGGGATGGTACCTGGAGAGCAAACGCCGGTGGGCCCGGCGGACCGGCTCGAGGGAGGCAGTGGGCTCGAGCCCCAGGTTGGCGAAATCCCGCTGCAGTTCCTGCTCGGCTTCCCGCAGAAAGGGGTCGGCCGCCGCGGCGCGGAGGTCGCATCGCCGCGCGGGCCGCGGGCTGTCGTCCCGCGGGCTGTCCCCCCGCCGGGCAGGCGGCGCCACAGCTCGCCCAGCCGGTCGAACAGGCGGTCCACGCCGTGCGGCTACAGCCGCAAGGCCGCCAGCCGCTCGGCCGCCAGCCGCGTGTCCTCGATGGAAGGCACCAGGGCGAAGCGCACGTAGCCCTCGCCGGGGTTTTCCCCGGCCGCGGTGGGCTCCGCGATCCAGCTGCCGGGCGTGGTCACGATGGCCAGCTTCTCGTCCAGCAGGAAGGTGGCAAACTGCACGGAGCTCATCCCTTTGGGCACCTGCTGCCAGACGTACAGCGTGGAGGGCGGGGTGCAGTCCGGCAGGCCCGCCTTGACCAGGGCCGCGCAGAGGATGTCACGCTTGGTGCGGTACTCCCGGCGAAATGCCTCCACGTGCTCCTCGTCGCCCATGGCGGCTATGGCGGCGTCCTGCAGGAAGGTGGGGGTGCCCGAGTCGATGTTGGTCTTGGTCTTGCGGAATATGGCCACCAGCTCCGGGTCGCCCATGACCCAGCCGACCCGGTAGCAAGTCATGGCCGAGCGCTTGGACAGGGACTGGAACACCAGCACGCCCTCTTTGGCGACGTTCAGGCAGGAGAGCGGGGGCTGGCCGAAGTAGATTTCGGAGTAGGCCTCGTCGGAGGCCACGATGATGCCCCGCGGCCGGGCGAAGGCCAGGGCTTCCCGGTAAAACGCCTCGTCGACCACGGCCCCGGAGGGGGAGTTGGGGTAGTTCAGCCACAGAACCTTGGCCCGGCGGGCCATCTCCTCGGGGATGGAGGCGAAGTCCACCCGGAAGCCGTTCTGCTTTCGCAGTGGAAGCTGGTAGGGGAGGCCTTCGGCGAAGAGGGTTCCGCGGGTGTAAGGCGGATAGCCGGGCGACGGGCACAGCACGATATCCCCGGGGTCCACCACACCCTCATGGAAGTTGAACACCGCCTCCTTGGAGCCGATTGTGGAGGAGATCTCGCTGGCCGGGTCCAGGCTCACCCCGTAGCGGCGGGCCGCCCAGGCGGCGATGGCGCGGCGGAACTCCAGGCTGCCCACGTAGCTGGGGTAACCGCTGGAGCGCCGGGTCTCCAGCGCCTCGGCCGCCGCCCGGCGCACGAACGGCGGGGTGGGGGAGGTGGGGTCCCCGACGCCGAAGTCGATGGGCCGGATGCCCCTGCTCTTGAGCTCGTCCACCTTCTTGTCCACTTCCTCGAACGCATAGGCCCCGATGGCCGTGAGTCGCTTCGCGGCCCTATTCCTCATCTTCCTCTCCTTCTTCGTAATAGTAAGTTCCCAGGAACACGTAGTCCGCGGGGCCGGAGGCATACACCAGGTTGTCGGCCTCCGACCAATCCATGAACAGGTTGCCGCCCTCCAGATGCACCAGCGTCTGCCGGTCGCCGAAGCCGTTCAGGACTGCGGCCACCGCCGCGGCGCAGGCGGCTCCCTCGGAAGCCAGCAGCTCCCCCCGGCCCACCTGCCAGGCCCGCACGCTGGACTCCTCCCGGCTGATCGTGCGGGCGAAGACCAGCTGGGTGCCCGCGGCGAACAGGCCGGCCGCCTCCACGGCGGGGCCGAAGCTGTCCAATTCCAGCAGGGCGGCGGCAGGGAAAAACACCGCCTGCACACCGCGCACCGCGACCGGGGTGAAGTTGTGTTCCCGCTCGGCGATGCGCAGGGTGCGGGTGAAAGTCTCGCCGGGCCGCTCCCGCAGCGACCCGGAGGCGTCCCAATATCCGGGCGGGCCGGAGGGCACCGTGATGTTGTGCGCGTCCAGGATTTCCACCGCCACCGACCCGTCGCCGCTCTCCATGGCGGCGCTCTCCTCGCCCAGCAGGCCCGAGTCGAAGGCGTAGCGCGCCGCGCAGCGCACCGCCAGCGGATCGGTTGCCATCTCGGAGCCGAGCGGATCGAAGCAGGACAGGCGCAGCCGGAGGCGCTGGCCCGCGGAGAGCAGGACAAGGCCCGCGGCCCCCACCCCGAAGCGCCGGCTGGTGATCTGGGCGGCCAACTCGGCCAGGTCCAGCTCGGCCAGGGCCGGATTCTTGATGCCGTCCAGCAGGATGTAGTCGCCGCCGCAGCACTGCAGCTTCAGGAAATCGATTTCCATGCCTTTGCATGGCGATACCACGGCGCGCGCGGAGGTGTCAAGTCGGCATGCGCGAGCGGGTTTCCCGTCGCGGGAGCCCGGGGCGTAGCCGGGGCGTAGCCCGGGCTATTGCCCGGCCGATTGCCCGGCCTGCCAGTTCGGGGGCATACTGGGGAGGATGAGAGTCTGCATCATCGGCGCTGGCGCGGTAGGCGGCCTGCTGGGCGGGCTGGCGGTGGAGGGAGGCCACGAGGTCTGCTTCGCCGGAAGCGCGGCGTCGATGCGCGAGTTGAGCGCCAGGGGCCTGCGGCTGGTCCTGCCCGCGGGTCGGCTGCGGCTGCGCAAGGCCTTGACCGCGGACCTGGCCCCGGCAAGGTGGCGGCCGGACCTGGGCATCGTCGCGCTCAAGCGCCACCAGCTGCGCGAGCTCGCCGCGCTCCCGCCGGCCGCGCGGGCCTCCGAGCTGCTGGTGCTGAACGCCGACGAAGGCCGGCCGCTGCTGGGCTTTACCCTGCTCACCTCGGTGATGCTGCAGTACGGCGAGGTGGAGCTGGCTTCCAGCCGGTCGATCCTGCTTCTGCCCCGGCACGCCGCCGTGCAGGAGCTGGCCGGGTCCTGGAAGGCGGCCGGCCTGGAAATCGTGGAGACCGACGCCCCGGAGTCGCTGGCCGGCTCTTTCTACCTCTGGCAGCTGCTGTTCCTCCCGGCTGCGTTGTGCCATTCCACCCTCGGCCATCTCCTGGCCGCGGAGGAGGGCCGGGAGATCGCGGCAGGGGTGCTGGAGGAAGGCCTGGCCGCCTTCCGGCGGACCGGCCGGCAGTTGAAGAAGCTGCCCTTACATGACCCGCAGGAGCTGGCCCAGCGCCTGGCCCGGCGGCCGCAGGAGTTCGCCGCCGCGGGGCTGCTTCCCGACCGCGAGTACAACAGCCTGCTGCAGTCCATCCTGCGCCAGCAGAAAACGGAAACCCGCGAGCTGAACGAGCGGCTGGTGCGCCAGGCCGCCGCGGTGGGCCTGAGTACGCCCTGGAACTGGCGCCTGGCCCAGAAGCTCGGGCGGGTCACCCAGGCGGGTTTCTTTCGCGACGCCGGGGAGCTGCGCCGGGCGCTGATCTAAAGCTGATCGGATAAGGAGGCTGCTGATGCAGGCGAACTTCGCCCAGAGAGTGGAAACGGCCGTGCATTCCCTGCCGTTGACGGCGGAGGAAGCCCCCGCGGTGGGCCTCATCCTGGGCTCCGGGCTGGGCGACTTCGCTGAAGGCGCTGCGGGGAGGGAAATCCCCTATCAGCGGATCGCCGGCTACCCCCGGCCCACCGTGGAGGGGCACCGCGGAGTGCTCAAGCTGGGGCGCGCCTGCGCCGTGCTGTCCGGCCGCTTTCACTACTACGAAGGGGTCAGCCTGGACGACGTGGTGCTGCCGGTGTTCCTGCTGCATCGCCTGGGGGTTCGCGATCTGATCGTCACCAATGCCGCAGGCGGCATCCGCCGGGGCTTCCGCCCCGGGGACCTGGTGCTCATCCGGGACCATTTGAACCTGATGGGCGTGCACCCCCTGCGCGGGCCCAACCCGCCGGGGTACGGACCCCGTTTCCCGGACATGAGCGAAGCCTACTCCCGGCAGCTGCGCGGCATCGCCCAGGAGGCCGCCGCGGCCCTGCCGGATTTCCCCGGGGGGCTGGCGGAAGGGGTGTACGCGGCGTTCCCCGGGCCCAGCTATGAAACTCCGGCTGAGGTGCGCCTGGCCGAGATCCTGGGCGCCGACCTGGTCGGCATGTCCACCGTGCCGGAGGTTATCGCGGCCAACTACCTGGGCATGAGGGTGCTGGGCATATCCTGCGTGACCAATATGGCCGCCGGCATCCTGGAACGTCCCCTGGAGCACGCGGAGGTGGTGGAGACCGGTAAGCGGGCCATGCCCGCCTTCACCCGCCTTCTGCGGGCTGTGCTCGAGCGGTTGGGGGCATGAGGAGGGCCCGGTGAGCGTCGAGCGGCTGTTCCTCCCGGAAGCCGCGGCGGCCCTGCGCGCGGCGATCGCGGAGGCCGGCGGCAACGAGGTGCTGGCCGTCGGCAGCCTCGACCCCGAGGGGCGGGTCGAGCGCATCACGGTGGCCGCCCGCGGGAACGCGGAGGCCGTGCCGGCTCTCGAAGCGCACCTGGCCCGCGGCGAGGTCGTGATGCACAACCACCCCGGGGGCAGGCTGGAGCCCAGCACCCCGGATTTCGCCGTGGCCTCCCGGCTGGGCGCCCAGGGCATCGGCTTCTACATCGTGGACAACGCGCTGTCCAGGGTGTACGTGGTGGCCGAGCCCATCCAGGCGCGGCCGCTGCGGATGCTGGACGCCGGGCGGCTGTCCAGCCTGCTGCGCCGGGGGGGCGGGCTGGCGGCCCTCTATCCGGACTTCGAGGAACGGGCCAGCCAGGTCCGGATGCTGGAGTTCGTGGCCGAAGGTTTCAACCGCGATGAGCTGCGCGCGGCCGAGGCGGGCACCGGGGTGGGCAAGTCCCTGGCCTACCTGATCCCCGCCTTCCAATGGGCGCTGGAAAACGAGGAGCGGGTGGTGGTGTCCACGGCGACCATCAACCTGCAGCAGCAGCTGATGGACAAGGACATCCCCCTGGTGGTCCGCCTGCTGGGGCGCGACCCCGGTCACTATCTGGTGAAGGGCAGGGGCAACTACCTTTGCCGCACCCGTCTGCAGGAAGCTCTCGAGGAGACCTCGCTCTTCGAGGAGGGCGAGCAGGCGGGTCTGGCGGACCTCGCCGCCTGGGCCCGCTCCACGCCCACCGGGTCCCGCACGGATTTCTCCCCTTACCCCGACGACGAGCTGTGGTCCCGGGTCAATTCGGAGGCGGACGCCTGCCACGGGCTGCGCTGCCCCAACCGGGAAAGCTGTTTCGTGCTGAAGGCCCGCAGGGAGGCCGCCGCTGCCCGTGTCCTGGTGGCCAACCACCACCTGCTTTTCGCGGACCTGAGCCTGCGCCTGGCCGGCACCGGGTTCGAGGCCGCGGCGGTGCTGCCCCCCTTCCAGCGCATCATCTTCGACGAAGCCCACAACATCGAGAAGAACGCCACCTCCTATTTCTCCGCGGCGTTCAGCCGCTCGCAGGTGGCCAAGTACGCCGGCAGATTGTACCGGGAGAAGAAGAGGAAGCGCCACGGCCTGCTCCTGGGCCTGGAAAGGGTGTTCGGGCAGTCGGCCGCGCGGCTGCGCCGGGCCGTCACGGAGGTGGTGACCCGCGCCGGGGAGCTGGAGGAAGCGGCGCGGCCCTTGCTGGCCGGCCGGCAGGCCGTTGCCTTCGGGCAGGGTGAAGCGGCGCTGCTCGCTCCCCTGGCCGAGCTGGCCCGGGCCATCGCGATCCTGGGAACCCAGTTCGACCAGCTGGCGGGGGACGCCGCCGATGCGGAGACGGAAAACTACTTCCTCTACGAGTGCCGGATCCAGCTCCGGCGCCTGGCCGGGGTGGGGGAGATCGCGCAGCGCTTCCAGCGTTGCGGCGAGTCGCGGGCGGAGGTGTTCTGGATGGAGGGCCGGAAGGACAGGCTCGGCCAGCTGTCGGTGCGCTTCCTCATCACCCCGCTGTCCATCGCCCCCATGATGACCGAGGCCGTGTACCGGCCATACCGCAGCGTCCTGTTCACCTCCGCCACCCTGACGGTCGGCGGCGGTTTCGAATACTGGAAGAGCCGGATCGGCCTGAACCAGGTCCGCTTTCGGGAGACGGCGGAGCGGCAGTTTCCCTCGCCGTTCGATTACGCCGGCAGCGTGCTGTTGGGCATCCCCGCCGAGGCTCCGGAACCGGTCGAGGCGGGCTTCGCCTCCTTCGTCACGAGTTTCATCGGCCAGGCCCTGGCCATCTCCCAGGGGCATGCCCTGGTGCTGTTCACCTCCTACGCGCTGCTGCAGCAGGTGCATCGGGCCGTGGCTCCGGAGTGCAGCGGCAGGGGCATTGCCGTGCTGCGTCAGGGCGAGGACGACCGGGCCCGCCTGCTGGCCAGGTTCCAGCAGGACGCGGCCAGCGTGCTGCTGGCCACCGACTCCTTCTGGGAAGGGGTGGACGCGCCGGGGGAGACCCTGGAGCTGCTGATCCTTACCCGCCTGCCGTTCCGGGTGCCGGAGGACCCGGTGCTGGCCGCCCGGATGCAAATGATTCAGGAGCAGGGCGGCAACCCCTTCTTCGAGCTGTCTCTGCCGGACGCCGTCGTGCGGCTGCGGCAGGGTTTCGGCAGGTTGATGCGCCGGCAGGACGATCGCGGCGCCGTCTTGATCCTGGACTCGAGGGTGGTGCGCCGGCCCTACGGCGCCCGCTTCCTGGAATCCCTCCCCCCCTGCCGGATGGCGGTGGGCTCTTCCGGGGAGGTGCTCGCGGCGCTGCGGGAGATGTTCGCCGGGATGCGAAAAAAAAGAGCGCGTCCCCTGGACGCGCTCCCCAGTGCGCCGGAACCGGCGGACTAAGCCTGGATGACCGCCAGGATGTCGGCCATCTTGAGGATGAGCTGCTCCTCGCCTTCCACCTTGATTGTGGAACCGGCATACTTGTCGTAGATCACGCGGTCCTTGGGCTTCACCTTGATGGCCTCGTCGTCGCCGACTGCGACGACCACGCCTTCCTGCGTCTTCTCCTGCGCCGTCTGGGGAATGTAGATACCTCCAGCCGTCTTCATCTCCATCTCCACCATCTTCACCAGCACGCGGTCACCCAGAGGCTTGACTTTCATTTCCTTGTTCCTCCTGAATCAGTGTTGTTAAGGTTTCCGAGTTGTAAGCAGATTCAATCGAGAATATAACGAATCCCCGGCGAGGTAGTCAACACGGTTGCCTTAATTCCCCCGACGTAGGTATCTTTAGGGTACGTTCGATATGGAATGCTGGAGTAGTGATTTCCGCCGCGGGGTGATCTCCCTGAGCCGGCACGACCCGGGCAGCGCGGTCGGCCATTTCTCCAGGGCGCTGCGAGAGTGCCCCGTAGCCAGGAACAGGGATCTGGCCAGGCTGCTTTATTACCTGGGCATGGCGTTGCGCCGACTGGGGTACCCCAACTCCGCAGTGCGCACCTGGATCACCTCCCAGCGCGCCAGGCGGCACAAGCAGACCCGCGAGCTGATCCAGCGTTTCGCCAACGGCTACGGCATGGCCAAGCAGCGTTCCGGCGATCTGGACGACTGGCAGGCCTTCTACGCGATGCAGGCCAAGCGCTATCTGCGCTGCTTCGGGAAGCGAGCCTTCAGCAGCGCCGAGGAGCGCTGCATGCTGGCCGATATCATCCGTGACTCCTGGTTGATGCTGCGCGATTCCGGTGCCCTGGAAGGCAAGAGCACGGCGGAGAAGAGCGTGCTGTTCCAGGCCACGAACATCGATTTTCCCCTGTTTCACCAGGTCAAGGACACCGTGGTGCGGGTGGATTTCCGGAGCGGGGAGCGCCTGTGCGGTGAAAGTATCTGCTTTTGCGGCAGCGGACTGCCGTTTCTGGCCTGCTGCGGGCGCACGCCGGGGGAGGAGGAGCTGGAAACAGGGTTTTTTTGACTCGAAAACCGGGTTTTTCCCCGGAAGTGAGTCGATCTGACCCAATTCGGCCGACCGACATGGCCGCCGCCAAATTTTTTCGGTAATTATATACTCCAGAAATAGTTAGAATTGCGTTTTTTTCGGGTTTGGCATGTCGTTTGCTTCATATGTTGTTACCGATATGGAGGAAACGATGCCGCAGGCTCGAAGAGAAGTACAGAGCTACCGGGACTTCCGTCAGGATGACGAGAATATACTCTCCCTTTATCTGAAAGAGATCAACCGCATCCCGCTTTTGACCCGCTTGGAAGAGCAGGAAACGGCAGGCGCGGCCGCCAAAGGGGACAAGACCGCCAAGAACCGCTTGATCAAGGCGAACCTGCGCTTCGTGGTCAACGTGGCCAAGAAGTACCAGAACCAGGGCCTGCCCCTGGCCGACCTGATCAGCGAGGGCAACATCGGGCTGATCAATGCCATCGAGCGTTTCGACGTCTCCAAGGGTTATCACTTCATCTCTTATGCCGTTTGGTGGATCCGGCAGGCCATCCTCAAGGCCATCTGCGAGAAATCGCGCATGATCCGCCTGCCCTTGAACCGGGCCAACGAGCTGGTGCAGATCGAGAAGGTCCGCAAAGAGCTGGGCGGGGCGGGCCGGGGCGATTCGGAGATCGTGGAGATCGCCCGGCAGCTGGACATGGACGAGGACCACGTGGCCGACCTGATCAACATCTCCCGCGACCTGATCTCCTTGGACACCCCGATCTACGACGAGAAGGACTCCTCACTGCTGAGCGATTTCGTAGAGGACCGCGGCTACAAACCGCCGCACGAGGTGGTCGTGGACAAGGCCCTGCGGGAGGAGATCAACCAGGTGCTGGATACCTTGAGCCAGAAAGAGTCCGACATCATCCAGTACCGCTTTGGGCTGAATGGCCGGCGGCCGATGTCCCTGAAGGAGATTGGCGGCCGTTACAAGCTGACCAAGGAGCGCATCCGGCAGATCGAAAAAAAGGCCCTGAAGCGCCTGCAACACCCCTCGCGCTCCAGCCCGCTGCGCGCCTACATAAACTGAAACTTCACTGACCAGCCATGGCACGCGCCCGCCGGCGCGTGCTTTTTTGTCCTCCGGCATGGTGCTACACTCGCCCCATGCGCGTCGTCACGCTGCTGGTGATCCTGGCGGGACTTGGCGCGGCACTGGCCGCCGAGCCCAACGAGGATTTCCTGCGGATCGATCAGCCCCTGGCGCTGGGCTACGACCGGGTCCAGGAGCGCCTGGAGGCGGTCCGAGCCTCGCGTCCCACCGTAGGGCTGCACCTTTCCGGGGGTTCAGCCCGCGCCTTCGCCCATTTGGGCGTGCTGCGGCGGATGGAGCAGGAGGGCATATATCCGGACGTGGTCGTGACCAACTCCATGGGCTCGGTCATCGGTCTGCTGTACGCGGCGGGGGTGCCGCTGGAAGTGATCGAGGAGATTTTTCAGACCGTCGATTTCGGGGAGCTGTTCACCCTCAAGCTGCCCACCGCCGGCGGCGTGGCCGATCTGCGGGGCCTGGCCGCCCTGATGCAGGCCCTGGTGGGCGACCTGGACGTATCCGAACTGCCCATCCCCGTGGTGGTCGTCTGCGAGGACCTGGTCAGCATGCACAGGGTGCTGCTGGCCGAGGGCAGCCTGGGTGAGGTCCTGCGCGCCGCCATTGCCATTCCGGCCCTTTTCGAGCCCGTCGAGCTGGAAGGCCTCACCCTCATCGACGGGGGGATCACCAACCTGGTGCCCCTGGAGCCCTTCGCCGGGCTCACCGAGGCGGTCATCTCGGCGACCGCCTTCTATAACCCGAAGCTGGAGCCCAAGGACCCCTTCACGGTCTTCAACATGGCGATCAACATCGGCAAGAGCCGCACCGGGGTGGCGGACATCGGGCGCTTCCAGCCTTTCCTGATCCGCACCGACGTGGAGCAGTTCTCCTACATGGGCTGGCACCAACTGGCGCAGATCGAGAGCAGGGGCTACGACTCCTGCTCCGAGCGGATCGGGGAGCTGCGGGCGTATCTTGGGCGGACCGGCGTCCCGTTGCCCCTGCCGGACCCCCGGGCCGAGGTCGGCGAGCGCTACCGGCAGCGCTGGGGGGACATCAAGCGCCGCCTGCACGCCGGCCAAACACTGCCTCTTCCCCACGGCTTCGGGGCCCTGCAAGTGCATCCTCTGGTATTGCGCCAGTACCGTGCTTCCAATCGGCTGGTGCAGTCCAACTACGCCGCGGCCAGTCTTCTCTACGAATCGGGCTACAGCGGGCTGCGCCTCGGCCTGCTGAGCGACCTGAGCTCCCGGCACGGCGCTTTCCTGAACCTGCGCACGGCGGTGGGCGGCGCCCTGTCCCTGGAGCTGGAAAACTACGCTTTCCTCACGCTGGCCGGTTCGGACCTGCGGGACCCTGCCAGCTACCACCTGCTGCGCGCCGGTCTGGACTGGCCGTTAGCCGATTGGCTTTCCGGAGGGCCGTTCCTGCTCGGCGAGCTCCTTCTGCCGCTGCAGGGGGAACCGCCGGAAGCGCGGGTTGCCGCCGGACTGCGGGCGGAGGCGCGCGGCCCGGGCACCCTGGCCGGCGCGCAGCTGGACGGGTTTTGGGCTTCTCCGCGGACCGCGGGGCTGGAGGGGGAGCTTTTCCTGCGGCGCCTGGTGGCCCGCCCGATGTACCTGTTCGGCCGGGCCCTCCTGCACGCCTGCTGGCAGGGGGCGGAAGCGCCGGGCTACAACGATTTCTACCGGGGAATTCTCCCCGCGGACCCGCTGGCCTCCTTTGCCGTGTTCAATGCGGAGCTGATCCTGGCCCCGGCCTCCCTGGCCGTGCCGCTTTGGGAGAGCGTGATATTCCGGGAGCTCGAGCTCTCCGCTTTCGCCGACCTGCTCTGGGAGGAGGCGGTCGACCTGTCCGGCGACGTCGCCCCTTCCCTGGGGGTCAGCCTGCGGGGGGAGGCCGCCCTCTGGGGACTGATTCCGCTGCAGGCCATGCTGTCCGCCGGCTACGATCTGCGGGAGGGCAGAGCCTTCGTGACTCTCAACCTGGGCCAACCGTTCTGAATGGTTGACTCAGGGCAGCGCTTCATGTTTTCATATAGCAACCGATGTTCGGCAATCCATAAAGCATACATAACACACTAATACAAGGAAGGGGCCAAACGTATGAGTCCAGAAGCGAAGGTGTCGGCCAAGCACGTGTACCTTTTCGGCGGCGGAAAGGCCGACGGCAATGAGAAGATGAAGAACCTCCTGGGCGGCAAGGGCGCCAACCTGGCCGAGATGGCCGGGCACCCGGACCTGCGCCTGCCCGTCCCGGCCGGATTCACCATCACCACCGAGGTCTGCGTGCACTACTTCAGCAAAAAGGGCAAATACCCCGCGGGCCTGGAACCCCAGGTGCTGAAGGGCCTGGCGTATATCGAGCGGATCATGAACCACAAGTTCGGCGATCCGGGCAACCCGCTTCTGGTTTCGGTGCGCTCCGGCGCCCGCAAATCCATGCCCGGCATGATGGAGACGGTCCTGAACGTGGGCCTGAACGAGCGAACCGCCGAGGGCATCATCAAGGCCACGGGCAACCCCCGCTTCGTGTACGACGCCTACCGGCGCCTGATCCAGATGTACTCCGACGTGGTCATGGAGAAGGCCGAAGGCCTGGAGCCCGCCGAGGGCATGGGCATCCGCCAGCAGCTGGAGCGCGAGCTGGACAAGATGAAGAAGGCCCGCGGCGTGAAGCAGGACACCGAGCTCACGGGCGGCGACCTGAAAGAACTGATCCGCATCTATAAGGCCAAGGTCAAGGAAGTCCTGGGCAAGGAATTCCCCGAAGACCCCCTGGAGCAGCTTTGGGGCGGCATCCGGGCCGTGTTCCAGAGCTGGAACGGCAAGCGGGCCGTCTCCTACCGCCGCATCGAGGGGATCCCCGACGAGTGGGGCACGGCGGTCACGGTCCAGGCCATGGTGTTCGGAAACATGGGCGAGGACTCCGGCACCGGCGTGGCCTTCACCCGCAACCCGGCCACCGGCGAGAACGTGTTCTACGGCGAGTGGCTGCCCAACGCCCAGGGGGAGGACGTGGTGGCCGGCATCCGCACCCCGTACCCGATCAACGAGGCCGGGAAGACCGAGCACACCGCCGGGCTGCCGTCCCTGGAGAAGCAGTTCGTCCGGATCTACCGCGAGCTGGACGCCATCCAGAAGCGGCTGGAGAGGCACTACCGGGACATGCTCGACTCTGGAATTCACGATCGAGAAGGGCAAGCTGTGGATGCTGCAGTGCCGGATCGGCAAGCGCAACGGTCCCGCGGCCGTGCGCATGGCGGTGGAGATGGCCCGCGAGAAGCTGATCGGAGCCGAGGAGGCCGTCACCCGCATCACCCCCGCCCAGACTGGACGAGCTGCTGCACCCCATCATCGACCCGGCCAAGGAAAGGGAAGCCAAAATCCTGGTCAAGGGGCTTCCGGCCGGGCCCGGCGGCGCCGTCGGGCAGGTGGTGCTCACCGCCAAGGACGCCGTGGCGTGGGCCCAGGCGGGAAAGAAGGTGATCCTGGTGCGCGAGGAGACCAACCCGGAGGACGTGGAAGGGATGCGCGCGGCCCAGGGCATCCTGACCGCCCGCGGCGGCATGACCTCGCACGCCGCACTGGTGGCGCGCGGCTGGGGCAAGTGCTGTATCGTCGGCGCCGGGGACATCCACGTGGAGGTGGATAAGCGCCAGCTCACCGTCAAGGGCACCGTGCTGCGGGAGGGCGACTGGCTCACCCTGAACGGCTCCAAGGGCACCGTCTACGCGCAAGCCCTGCCGCTGATCAAGGCCGCGGGGGAGAACCCGAACTTTGTGGCCTTCATGGGCCTGTGCGACAAGGTGAAGAAGCTGGGCGTGCGCACCAACGCCGACACGCCCCAGGACTCCGCCAAGGCCCGCGAGTTCGGGGCCGAGGGCATCGGCCTGTTCCGCTTCGAGCACATGTTCTACGGCGAGGGCTCCGACCGGCCGCTGTTCCTGCTGCGCCGCATGATCGCCTCCAACACCGAGGCCGAGCGCCGCAAGGCCCTGGAGGAGCTGTTCCCGTTCATGAAGGAGGACGTGAAGAAGACCATGAAGGTCATGGACGGGCTGCCCGTCACCTTCCGTTTCCTGGACCCGCCCCTGCACGAGTTCGTGCCCAACCGGGCCGACGAGCGGCAGCGGCTGGCCGCCGACCTGGGCATTTCCGACGAGGAGTTCAACAAGCGGGCGGACGGCCTGCACGAGTCCAACCCGATGATGGGTCACCGCGGCGTGCGGCTGGGCATCTCCTACCCGGAGATGACCGAGATGCAGGCCCGGGCCATCCTGGAAGCCGCGGCGGAGCTGATCGCGGAGGGCGTGGACGCCAGGCCGGAGCTCATGATCCCGGTGACCTCGCACGTGAACGAGATCGAGCACCAGAAGAAGCTCATCGAGAAGGTCTACGCCGAGGTGCTGGCCAAGTTCCGCCTGCCCAAGGGCAAGCTGGCCCTGGTGGTCGGCACCATGATCGAGATCCCGCGCGCCTGCCTCACTGCGGACAAGTTCGCCGGGCCGTGCGAGTTCTTCTCCTTCGGCACCAACGACCTGACCCAGATGGGCTTCGGCTTCTCGCGCGACGACACCGGCAGCTTCCTGCCGAATTACCTGGAAAAGGGCATCCTGCCCGCCGACCCGTTCCAGACCATCGACCAGGAGGGAATCGGCGAGCTCATCCGCATGGGCATCACCAAGGGACGGGCGGTGAAGCCCAACCTGAAAATCGGGATCTGCGGCGAGCACGGCGGGGAGCCCGAGTCGGTGAAGTTCTGCCACCGGGTGGGCATGAGCTACGTCTCCTGCTCGCCGTACCGGGTGCCGCTGGCCAAGCTGGCCGCGGCGCAGGAGGCGGTGGCCGACCTGGCGAAAAAGCCGGCCAAGGCCGCGCCCAAGCCCGCCGTCCGGCCGGCCGCGAAAGCGGCGGCGAAGAAGCCGGCGGCAAAGGCGGCGAGGAAACCTGCGGCAGCGAAAAAAGCGGTGAAGAAGGCCGTGTCCGCCAGGAAGAGGTAGGCACCCCGAGCCCACATGCACCCGCCGGCCTTCCAGCCGGCGGGTTTTTTATGCCCCCCCGGCTTCCGGTCGATCCGGCAGCCGCAGCTCGGCGATCACTCGGGCCAGGTCCTCCGGCAGCGGGGCGATCAGCTCCAGCTCCCGCCCGCTGGCCGGGTGAAGGAAGCGCACGCGCTCCGCGTGCAGCCCGTGGCGGGGGGGCAGGGTGGGGTCCAGCCGGCAGCCGGCCGCCGCGTAGCGCAGGAACAGGGTCTCGTCCTGGTAGATCAGGTCTCCCCACAGGGGGTGACCCAGTGAGGCCAGGTGCACCCGGATCTGGTGCTGCCGTCCGGTGAGCGGATAGGCGGCCAGCAAGGTGTGCCCCGCGAGGCGCTCCAGCACCTCGTATTCCGTGACCGCGCGGCAGGCCGTCCGGCCGGATACAGCGCCTGAGCCGCACCCGGCTGGACGGGTCCGGGCCGATGGGCCCCTCGATCCTCCCGCGCGGGGAGCCTGCAGGGGAGGCCACCTCGCCGCATACCAGGGCGAGATAGCGCTTGGCGAACCCCCCGCCGGCCAGCAGGCGGTGCATGGCCACCAGGGTCGGGCGGTCCTTGGCGATGAGCACTACACCACTTGTAAAGAGGTCCAGGCGATGCACCAGGCTGGGGTAGAAGTCCGGATCGCCCGCCTCCAGGCTGCGCTGGATCTGGGCGCGGAAAGCGTGGCGCACGCTCTGGATGAGCGTCCCCCGCAGGCGGCCTCCGGCCGGGTGGATGGCCAGCCCGGCCGGCTTGTTCACCGCCAGAAGACTGGCGTCCTCGTAGAGCACCTCCAGCTCCGCCGGGGGGCCGGGCTCCTCCTGCCAGTCGAGCTGCCAGCAGGTCCCCGGCGCGCAGGCGCGTGGAGGTGGCCAGGCGGTTCCCGTTCACCCGCACCTCGCCGGTCATGATTTTCTGCTTCAGCCGGGTGCGCGAGATCGTGGGGCACTTCAGGGCCAGGAAAGCCTCCGCGCGCAGCCCGGCATGGATCGCCTCCACACGGAGCAGAACGGGCTCCACCCGGCTCACGGGCGGTCGGGCCTCCCTATACCCTCTTTCATCCGCGCGAACAGCCGCGAGGCGTCCTCGGGGGCCAGCTCCTTCTCCTCCAGCTCCTGGAAGTCCAGCAGCTCGCGGGGGAGCTCCGCGATGAAGGCGGAAGGCTGCGCCTCTTTGAGCTCCCCGCGCCGGCGGCGAGCCCGGCAGGCGCTCAGGATCAGGCGGCGTTTGGCGCGGGTCAGCGCCACGTAGAAACAGGCGCCGTTCCTCCTCCATGTTCGCCTCGCCTTCCTCCACGGCCCGGGCGTGCGGGATCAGGTCCTTTTCCACCGCCGCCACGAACACCGTGTCGAACTCCAGGCCCTTGGCGGCGTGGATGGTCATGAGCTGCACCTTCTGCTCGCCGTCCTCGCCCTGGCCGTCTTCCCGGGAGGCAAGGGTCACGCGGTTCAGGTACTGGTACAGGGATGGGTCCAGGTTGTCCGGGTCCTGCTCGTAGGCCGCCAGGGAGTCCACCAGGCTCTCCACGTTGGCCAGCTTCCAGCGGGCCACCGAGCCCTTGGGGTTTTCCTGCACCAGGTGCCCCCAGTAGTCGATGCGGTCCACCAGGTCGCGCAGGGCCGCGGCCATCTGCCTCTTGCCCTTGTGAAACCTGTCCCGGAACTCCTCCAGCAGCTCCAGGAACTCCCCGATCGGCTCGCGGGTTTTCTCGGCCAAAGCCGATCCCGCCTCTCCGGCCTGCAGAACGTTCAGGGCCCCGAACAGGGAGCAGGTGCGGGCCCGGGCGGTCTGCACTGCGGCCTCCAGGGTCCGTCGCCCGATGCCGCGGCGCGGGGTGTTGAGGATGCGCACCAGGGATACCTCGTCATCGGGGTTGGCCATCACCCGCAGGTAGGCCAGCAGGTCCTTGACCTCGGCGCGCTGGAAAAAGCTCATGCCCCCGGACACGGCGTAGGGCAGGTTTTCCCGCACGAAGGCCTCTTCCAGCGCCCGGGTCAGGCTGTTGGTGCGCACCAGCACGCCAAACTGGCTGAGCGGCAGGCGCTGCCGGAGAGCCGCGGACCTGATCGCGCCGGCGATGTACTCCGCTTCCTGCGTCTCGTCCTCCGGCAGCACCACGGTGACCTGCTCCCCCTCGCCCAGGCTGGACCAGAGGCTTTTGGGCTTGCGCGTCGTGTTGTTGCGGATCAGGCCGTTGGCCACCGCCAGGATGCGCGAGGTGGACCGGTAGTTCTGTTCCAGCTTGATTTCGGCGTACTCCGGGAAGTCCTGCTCGAACAGCCGCAGGTTCTCGAAGTTCGCCCCGCGCCAGGAGTAGATGGACTGGTCGTCGTCGCCCACCACGCACAGGTTGCGGGCTTCCTGCGGCCAGCAGGCGGATCAGGCGGTACTGCTGCAGGGAGGTGTCCTGGAACTCGTCCACCAGGAAATGGCGGAAACGCTCCCGGTAGCGGGCCAGCACCTCCGGCCGGCCCTCGAACAGCTCGATGGGGAGGCGAATCAGGTCGTCGAAATCCACGGCGTTGTGCAGGCGCAGGCGGGCCTGGTACTCCTTGAACAGCGGCCGGAAGCTTTCCGTTTCCTCCTGCCAGTCGACCAGCCGTGCTTTGAGGCGCGAGAACAGGCCGGCCACCGCGTACAGGTCCAGGTCCCGACCGAAGCCCAGGTCCCTGGCGCATTCTTTCACCAGGGATTCCCGGTCGGACTCGTCGTAGATGCTGAAGCTCGGCCGGTAGCCCAGGGCTTCCCCGTCCTCCCGCAGCACCCTGACCCCGAAGGCATGGAAGGTCGAAACGGTGAGCCGGGGGAGCTTCTTGCCCGCCAGCTCCCGGACCCGGTGGGCCATCTCCCGGGCGGCCTTGTTGGTGAAGGTCACCGCCAGAATCGAGGACTGAGCCTGTCCCCGGGAGAGGAGGCGGGCGATGCGGTAGGTGATCACCCGCGTCTTGCCCGAGCCGGCGCCGGCCAGAATCAACAGAGGGCCCTGCAGGGACTCCACGGCGCGCAGCTGCTCGGGATTGAGCAGCCCGGAAAAGTCGCGGCTCACCGCTACCGCTTCAGGAAGAAGTACAGCGCCCGGACGCCCAGCAGGTACACCAGGGAGACGATCGCCCCGGCCAGCGCCACGCCCAGAGCGATGTACAGCATGGCCTTTCCGCGGCGCATGCCCAGCACCCAGGCCCCCAGCGCCCCCGTGTAGGCGCCGGTCAGCGGGAAGGGGATGGCCACGAAGACCATCAGCCCCCAGTAGCCGTAGCGCTCCACGGCGCCGTGGATCTTGCGTCGGGCGCGTTCGACGATCCGCTCGAAAAGCCGGTGATACGCCGGCCAGCGGTCCAGCAGCCGGTGCAGGCTGGACAGGAACAGGAAGACCAGGGGGCCTACCAGCGCATTGGCCGCTACGCAGATCAGGTAGGCCGGCAGGGGAGGGACGCCCCCGGCCAGCGCGTAGGGCAGCCCGCCGCGCAGCTCCGCAATGGGCAGCAGGCAGAGCAGCAGCGAGATAAGGATCGTGTTCGGGTTCACGGCGGGGGTCATGATACGGGTTTGGCCAGCTTTGCGCAACCGGCGGCGCGGTTCACCGTCCGCGCGCTATTTCCTGGCCAGTTTTATCGCGGCCAGCTTGTAGGACGGCTCGCCGCTGAAGGGATCGAAGGCCGGAAAGGTGAGTTGATTGGTCTCAAAGTAGTGCATGGGCATGAATACCTGCCCCGGTCGCACCTCCTCGGTCAGGGCGGCCTGTGCGCTGACCTCGCCCACGGCGGGAGATCACCCGTACCTGTTCCCCCTCGGCGATGCCCAGGGAGGCGGCATCCTGCGGGTTGACCTGCACGTAGGCCCGGGCCGGGTAGAGCTTGCGCAGCATCTCCACCTTATCGGTGCGGGTCTGGGTGTGCCACTGGGCCACCGTCCCGCGTCCGGTGAGCAGGATCATGGGAAACTGGGCATCGGGGGCCTCGGGCAGGGGCGCGATGTCCTCGTAATACAGCCGGGCCTTGCCGCCGGCGGTGAAGAAACGGCCGTCCTCGAACAGCCGGCGGTCCGCGGCTACGGAGTCCGGGTCCGCTCCGGCAGGGAAGGGCCACTGGATGCCGCCCTTCCGCAGCAGCATGGCGTAGTCGCGGATGCCGGTGATGTCGCAGGGCTGGCCGGCGGACAGGCGCTTGAGTATCTGGAAGACCGCCTCAGGGGATGTCCAATTGCGAAACAACTGCCCGCAGCCCCAGGCCTCGGCGACGCGGCGGAAGATCTCGAAGTCCGACAGGGCTTGGCCCGGCGGATCGAAGATCTTCTGCACCAGGCCGATGCGCCGCTCAGAGTTGATGAAGGTGCCGTCCTTCTCCCCGCTGCCGGCCGCCGGCAGCAGAAGGTCGGCGCGCTGGGCGGTGTCCGTGGTCGCGTACAGGTCCTGCACCACCAGGAACTCGAGGTTGCCTGAGTACCTCCCCCAGGGAGCTCTTGTCGATCCAGGAGTGCACCGGGTTGGTGGCCAGGATCCACAAGCCCTTGATCACGCCCTCGTTGACCCCTTGCAGGATGCGGTGGTAGGGCCAGCTGTTCTGCTTGGGGATGGCCTGCGGGTCGATGCCCAGGATGCCGGCCACGTGCCGGCGGTGGGCTTCGTTGAGGAAGTCGTAGCCGCCCATCAGCGAGGTGGTGTTGCTGAACAGGCGCGAGCCCATGGCGTTGGCCTGCCCGGTGATGGAGTTGGGTCCGGTGCCCGGCCGCCCGATGTGGCCGGTGAGGAGGGCCAGGTTGATGATGCGCCTGGGCCGTGCGCACGGCCTGGTGGCTCTGGTTGACCCCCATGGTCCACCAGAAGGAGACGCGCCCGGGCCTCGTGGATGCGCCGGGCCAGGTCCAGGATCGCCGCCGGCGCCAGGCCGGTTTCCCGGGCGGCCGCCTCGGCGCTGAACGGGGCCACGTGGGAGCGGAACTCCTCGAAGCCCTCGGTCGAGCGGGCGACGTAGCCGCGGTCGACCCAGCCGTCCCGGATGATGATGTTGGCCAGGGCGTACAGCAGGGTCAGGTCGGACTTGGGGTTGATGGCCAGGTGGAGGGTCGCCGCCTCCGCCGTCTTGGTCCTGCGCGGGGTCGATGACCACGATCGTGGGATTCTTCCGGTTCATCTTTACCCGGTTCCACATGATGGGGTGGGCGATCACCGGGTTGGCGCCCACGAAGACCAGGAGGTCCGACTCCTCGAAGTCCTTGTAGCTCAGGGGCGGGGCGTCGAAACCGAAAGCCTGCTTGTAGGCCACCGCGGCGGTGGCCATGCACTGCCGGGTGTTGCCGTCGCCGTGCACCAGGCCCATGCCGAACTTGGCCAGCGCGCCCAGGAAGGCCATCTCCTCGGTGGGGATCTGGCCGGTGGACAGGAAGGCGACCGACTCGGGGCCGTGTTTTTCAAGGATCTGCTTGAAGCGGGAAACAAAGGTGGCCAGGGCGGTGTCCCAGTCCGTCGGCTCGAGGGGGCCGCCGCGCTCGCGTCGGACCATGGGGCTGAGCGCCCGGTCCGAGGACAGGAAGGGGGTGAGCAGGTGGAAGCCCTTGGGGCAGGACTTGCCCAGGTTCACCGGGTAGTCGGCCGCAGGCCGGAGACTTTCCAGCCGCCCGTCCTTGAGGTGAGCATCCAGGTTGCATCCCGTGGAGCAGTAGCTGCAGGTGGTGCGGATCACTTTTTCGGCCATGCTCGATGCCTCCCTTTTCGTGCTCCCTTATTGGTATAATATACACAACCTATGCTGGACCGGAAGCAGTACGCCGTGGCCCCGGCCATGATCATGGCTTTCGGCATCTTCATCAATTTCGCCTTGAGGTTCCTGCTGGACCGGACGGTCGGGAGCCTGACCGGGACGGTTCTGGAGGTGCTCTCCTACCTGCTCGTGCTCCTGGCCGCCCACGTCTTTCTCACGATCTACCGCACCTTTCGCCGGGACCGGTCGATCATCTGGAAGCTGGAGAGCTCACATTTCGTGATTGGGGTCTGGGCGGCCGGTCTGAACGTGGCAGCTGCCGCGGTGGCAGCCAACACGCCGCTGCCCTGGCTGGCCAGGGCAGTGAATCTGGCGGCCTGGACCTGCTGGCTGCTGTACATGTACTGGTTCGTGCGCCTGCTGCGGGCGGGGCCGGGCTTCCGCAAGACCGTGTTCGGCTCCGCGTTCCTGCTCACCGTGTCCACCCAATCCACGATCGTGGGCACGCTCAACGCCTGGGGCGCCGTGCCGGGCCTGGCGGGGCTCTTTCTGGCTTTCAACCTCCTGGGGCTGCTCTTTTATCTTTACGTATTCCTGCTGGTGTGGGTCCTGCGGGGGCCCAGGGCGCAGCTGGCCGCATGGCGGCCGGCGAACAATATCACCCACGGCGCCCTCTCCATTTCCGTATTGGCGCTGGAGACCATTTCCGTGCGCTACGGGTTCGCCCCGGCGGCAGCCTCCACCCTGAACGTCCTTTGGATCTCTGGCCACGTTTTTTTTCCTGGCCATCCTGTCCGTGGAGCTGGGCCTGGTGGTTTCCGCGCGCCGCGCCGAAGTTCTCGGGTTCCAATACGGCAACTACGCGCGCAACTTCACCTATGGCATGTATTTCGCCTGCACCTGGTTCGGCTTCAGGAACATTGAAGGATTCCTGGCGCGCAGGGTGTTCGGCGACGGGCTCTTCCTGGCCCTGGGCCTGCTGGTCCTGGCCGTGAATCTATGGGAGGGGATCAGGCACTTCGTGTTCTTCCTTACAGCCGGCCAGGGTCAGCGGCGCCTCAGCCGACCGTGACCTTCTGGGCCGACTCCCACAGCCCGTGGATGTTGCAGAAGGCCAGCGCCAGCAGGGTGCCGCTCTTCTTGAGGCTCACCGTGGTGCTCACGCCGGGCTCGGAGTAGGCCGGTCCCTGGTTGGCGCCCAGCGCGGACTCCCCGTGGGCGCTGAACTCCCAGTTCCCGAGCTGGTAGGTGAACTTGTCGCCTTCCGGCTGGAAGAACAGCTGGATCCAGCGGATGTGGTGCTCGGTGGTGTTGGGGTGCGCGATCTGCTTGCCGACGGACACCGTGACCGCCAGCTTCTGGCCCTGCTTCAGGGACTCGGCGCACTCGATGACCGGCAGGTGCTTCTCCTGTTTCCAGTCGCCGGCTTGAACGTTTTCGCCCAGTTTCATGTTGGAGCCTCCATGGGATTTTCCGGCATTGTACCAGCAGGAGGCGCAAATCGCCAGCCCTTGCCCGCGGGGCGGCTTCCTTGCTACAATTCATAGCGAAACCATGTCGTTGCCCGTTCTTCCCCACAACGCCCACCTGCTCGAGTTGCGGACGCCCGCCGACCTGGCCGTAGAGCTGGCGGCGGTGGGAGAGCCGGCGCGGCCGGCGGTCCAGGAGTGGGATCGGGTCCGCCACGTGGTGGTGCGTCTGGAGAACGTTTCCCCCGCGCTGCGGTCCAGCCTGGGGCTGCTGGCCGGGGACCCGGGCAACGGCGTGCGCCTCTACGGGAGCGGGCCGGCGCTGCTCCTGTCCGGCAGCCGGCTTGCCCTGCGGGGCCTGGCGGAAACCATGCGCTCCGTCGGCCAGGCCGCCGCCGCGGCTGCCATCGAGCGCTGCCTGGCCGACGGGCCGGCCGAGTGGCGCTGGGGCCGGCGGGTGCTGGACTTCCGGGCCGGCGCCAGGGTGATGGGCGTGCTCAACTGCACGCCCGATTCATTTTACCCGGCCAGCCGCCGTGCGGGGCCGGAAGCCGCCCTGGAGGCCGCGCGGGCCATGATCGCGGCCGGGGCGCACATTCTGGACGTGGGCGGCGAATCCACCCGCCCGGGCTCCGATCCGGTGCCGGCCGACGAGGAGATCCGGCGCGTGGTGCCGGTGCTGGAGGCCATTCGCCGGGAGTCGGATGTGCTGCTTTCGGTGGACACCCGCAAGCCGGAAGTGGCGGAGGCGGCCCTGGCGGCGGGCGCTGACATCCTGAACGACATTTCGGCGCTGCGGGCGGAGCGCATGAGCGCCGGGGCAGCGGGCGGGGGCCTGGCCGCGCTGGCAGCCAGGCACGGGGTCCCCCTCATTCTGATGCACATGCGCGGCGAGCCCAAGACCATGCAGGTGGAGCCGCATTACCAGGACGTGGTGAGCGAGGTGCTCGCGGAGCTGGCCGCGGCGGTGGCCTTCGCCGGTGAGAGGGGTGTGGAAAAGCTCATCGTGGACCCGGGCATCGGCTTCGGCAAGCGCCTCGAGGACAACCTCTGCCTGCTTAAGAACCTGTCCGCCCTGCGGGTCCTGGGCTGCCCGGTGCTGGTCGGGCTCTCGCGCAAGTCCTTCCTCGGCGCGGTGACGGGCGCGCCGGTGGATGAGCGGTTGGCGGCCACGATCGCCGGCGACACACTGGCCATCCTGGGCGGGGCGGACATCGTGCGGGTCCACGACGTGCGGGAGGCGCTGGAGAGCACGCGCCTGGTCCAGGCGGTCCTGGGGGCGGGTTGCCGATGAACTGGCTCACCGACAGCTGGCTGCTGCGCGACTACGTCCTGCCGGCGCTGGACATCCTGCTGCTGGCCTTCCTGATCTACCGCACCTACCGCATCCTGGTGCAGACCCGCGCGGTCCAGCTCATCAAGGGCGCGCTGTTCATGGGGCTGATCTACCTGGCCGCCTTCCTGCTGCGCCTGGCCACCCTGCGCTGGGTGCTGAACCTGCTGGTGCCGGGCCTGGTGATCGGCATGGCCATCATCTTCCAGCCGGAGCTGCGGCGCATCTTCACCCACCTGGGCCAGAGCAACTGGCTGCGCCTGCACCCGCGCGTGCGCACCCGCCACCTGGAGGCCGTGCTGAACGCCGCGGAAATCCTGGCCGCCAAGCGCTGCGGAGCGCTCATCGTCTTCAGCCGCAACATCGGCCTGAACACGATCGTGGAAACCGGCACCCGCCTCAACGCGGAGCTCTCCTCCAGCCTGCTGCTGAACCTGTTCGCCCCCAACACGCCGCTGCACGACGGGGCGGTGGTCATCCACGAGGACCGGGTGGTGGCCGCCGGCTGCTTCCTGCCCCTGTCCGAGCAGCCCGACATCCGCCGCTCCTTCGGCACCCGCCATCGGGCCGCGCTGGGGCTGGCCGAGGAGACCGACGCGCTCATCCTGATTGTGTCGGAGGAGAGCGGTTCGCTATCCCTGGCCCACGACGCGAACATGCTGTACGATCTTTCGTTGGAGGAGATGGGGCGCCGCCTGAAACGCCTGCTGGAGCTCCCCGCCGAGGACTCCGGGGAAGGGGAACCGTGACGCCCAGGGGCTTCCTGGACGCGGTCCTGGACCACTGGCCGGCCAAGGTGCTGTCCCTGGCCGCCGCGGCCGTGCTGTTCTTCTTCTACCGGGCCAGCACCCTGGAGGAGAGGGACTTCAGCGTGCCCTTGCGCCTGGAGGTTCCCTCGGGGCTGGCCGTGAGCAAGCCCTACCCGCGCAGCGTGCGGGTCACCCTGCGGGGCAGGGGCGAGAGCGTGTTCGCCATCCTGGAGGAGGACGTCATCGTCAGCGCCGACCTGGACCGCTTCACCGCCGAGGGGGATTTCCGTGTGCCGCTGCGGGTCAGGCGCACGGGCAGCGCCTTGGGCGTGGAGCCGCTGGACGTGCGGGTGGAACCCGCGGAGCTGCGCCTGTCCCTGGAAAAGGAGATCGTGCGCACCGTGCGGGTGGAGGCGCGCCTCAAAGGGCAGCCGGAGCACGGCTACGAGCTGGCCCAGTACTCGGTCACCCCGATGAGCGTGGAGGTCACCGGCCCCCGCAGCGCCGTGCAGGACCTGCAGGGCGCAGGCACGGAGGAGGTGGACATCACCGGGGTCCGGGAGGATTTCAGCCTGACCGTGCCCCTGCTGCGGGAAAACAGCCTGGTGCGTTATCCCCGCGAGGCCAGCGTGCTGTTCCACGGCATCGTGCGCCCCGCCCAGGTCATCCAGGCCTTCCAGCAGGTCGACGTGATCAGCGTGGACCTGCCCTCCGAGCTGCGCATCGCTGAAACCCTGCCCACGGGAAGCATCAGCCTGCAGGGGGAGCAGCTGCAGCTGGAGGCGATCCAGCCGGGCGCGTTGCGCCTGATCGCCGACTGCGGGCAGGTGCGCCGCCCCGGGCTGTACCGCCTGCCCCTGAAGCCTGACGTGCCCCCCGGCTTCGTGGTGGTGCGCTACGAGCCGCGGGAGCTGGCCGCCACCTTCGTGGTGGTTCCGAAGGAGGCTGGCCGGCCATGATCCTGGGGGTGGGCATCGACGTGGTGCACGTATACCGCATGCGCCGCTGGGAGAAAGTGCCCGGCCTGTTCCAGCGCTTCTTCAACGACGCGGAGCTGGCCGCCGCGCTGGCCAAGGGGGAGGGGGGCATCCTCTCCCTGGCGGCCCGCTTCGCGGCCAAGGAGGCGCTGGGCAAGGCGCTGGGCACCGGCCTGCACGGCCTGTCCCTGCGCGAGATCTCGGTGCTCAATGACTCGCGGGGCAAACCGCACATCCACCTGTACGGCGAGGCCAGGCTGGTCCTGGAGCGATACGGGGGCAAACGGCTGCACGTTTCGCTGAGCCACGAGCGCGACAACGCCCTGGCCGTGGTGGTGATCGAGGGGGAGTGATGTCCGACGCATCGCCGAAACTTACCTTCTTCAGCAAGACCCAGACCGTCTGTCCGGTTTGCGACGCCGGTTTCTTCCGGGAGGAGCTTCTTTCCGGAGGGGGGCGCCTGATCGCCGGGGAGCTGACCGAGGAGCTGCACCGCACCTTCGAGCCTTCCAAGAAGTTCGGCGAGGTGATACCCCTGGTCTACGCGGTGACGGTCTGCCCTTCCTGCTGCTTCGCGGCCTACCCCCAGGACTTCGCCGAGGTGGAGGAGGAGGCCGTGGGCCGGCTGCAGGAGACCATGGAGCGGCGCAAGGAGCAGGTAGGCCTGCTGTTCAAGGACCTGAACTTCTCCGAGTACCGGCGCCTGGAGGAGGGCGCGGCCAGCTATTTCCTGGCGATCGCCTGTTACGAGCACTTCGCCAAGCACTTCTCCCCCACCATGAAGCGGGGCCTCTCCGCCCTGCGCGCGGCCTGGCTTTTCGACGAGCTGCATCACAAGCATTTCGGCGAGAACTATGACTACCTGGCCGGCCTTTTCTACCGCAAGGCGCGCTTCTTCTACATGCTCTCCGTGGAGCTGGCTCAGAACGGCAGGGAAGCCCTGGACTCCTCCGTGCACCTGGGCCCGGACCTGGACAAGAACTACGGCTTCGAGGGCTTTCTCTACATCACCGGCCTGCTGGAGTTCCGCTACGGGCCGCGCAAGGACCGCGAGCGGCGGATCCACTCCCTGGAGAACGCCCGGCGCATCGTGGCCAAGCTGTTCGGCACCGGGCGGGCCTCCAAGAGCAAGCCCTTCGGCCATCCTGGACAAGTCCCGGGAGCTGTACGACCAGATGACCCAGGAAATGAAGAAGCTGCAGGGAGAGGGCTAAGGCGGGTGCCGGTCCGCAACATCCGCCTGACTCTGGCCTACGACGGCACCGATTTCTCGGGCTGGCAGGTGCAGAAAGACCAGCGCACGGTCCAGGGGGTGATCGAGGAAGCGCTGGAGCGCATGCACGGGCACCCCGTGCGCATCCGGGGCGCCGGGCGCACGGACACGGGGGTGCACGCCACCGGGCAGGTGGCCAGTTTCCGCAGCGACCTGGACTCCATCGCGGCGGCGCGCTGGAGCCTGGCCGTGAACTCCTACCTGCCGCCCGACGTGCGCGTGCTGGAAAGCCGCGAGGCGGAGCCGGGTTTCAGCGCCAAGGAGTCCGCCCGCCAGCGGGTGTACGCCTATTACCTGCTGGCCGCCCCGATCGGGCCGCCGCACCTGCGGCGCTACTGCTGGAAGATCCTTCGGCGCCCCGGGGTTGAAGCCCTCAACCGCCTGGCCGCCGTGTTCGTCGGGGAGCACGATTTCACGACCTTCGCCGCGGCCGGGGACTCCAGCCGCAGCAAGGTCCGCCGGGTGCTGTCCTCCTGCTTCTATCCGGAGGGGCCGTTCCTGGTGTACCGGATCGCGGCCACCTCCTTCGTGTGGAAGATGGTGCGCAGCCTGCTGGGCACGATGCTGGAGTACGAGGCCGAGGGCCGGCCGCCGGCCGAGCTGGCGCAGGCCCTGGCCGCGCGCGACCGCAGCCAGGCCGGGTCCAGCGCCCCGGCGCGCGGGCTGTTCCTGGAAAGGGTGGTGTACGATGGGGAAGAGCTCTTCCCTCTCTGAATACTGGCGCCTTCTAGAGCTGGCGGAGGACTTTCTGCGGGGCGGGAGCCGCCGCGCGCACCCGCCGCTGATCCTGCCGGCGCGAGGCGAGACGAAGGCAGTGCCTGCGGCAGCCGTGGGAAGCGCGACGGCCGCGACGGCAGCAACGACCGCGGGCGCGGGCGTGGAGGCCGCAGGCGGAGGCGTGGTGGCTGCCGGCGCCGGCCTGGAAGCCGCGGGCCCAGGCCCCGGCCTGGCCGACATCGCCGCCCAGGTGACCGCCTGCACCCGCTGCGCCCTGCACCGCGGCCGAAAGCATGCGGTCCCCGGGGAGGGAGCCGCCAACCCCCTGGTGCTGGTGGTCGGCGAGGGCCCGGGAGGGGAGGAGGACGCCACGGGGCGCCCCTTCGTGGGTCCGGCTGGACAGCTCTTGGACAAGATGCTCAAGGCCATCGAACTGGACCGGGGGGTCAACTGTTTCATCGCCAACGTGGTGAAGTGCCGCCCGCCGGGGAACCGCGACCCCCTGCCGGAGGAGTCGGCCGCCTGCCTGCCGTACCTGCGGGCTCAGATCGCCGCCCTGCGTCCCCGGGCCATCCTGGCCGTGGGGCGCGTGGCCGCCCAGACCCTGACCGGTCTGACCGCGGGGGTGGGGGAGCTGCGCCGCCGCCAGCTGGCCTACGAAGGCATCCCGCTGGCCGTTACCTACCACCCCAGCGCCGTGCTGCGCGATTCCTCCCTGAAGAGGCCGGTCTGGGAGGACCTGAAGCGCCTGAAATCGACCCTGGGCGATGCCTGAGCTAGTCGAGGTCGTCTTCAACCTGCCGGTGGACCGGCGATTCACCTACGCCGCGCCGCCGGACCTGGAGGTGAAGGCCGGCATGCGGGTCACCGCGCCCTTCGGCTCGCGCCGTCTGCTGGGCTACGTGGTGGCCGACGGGGTCCAGGCGCCCCCCGGACTGACCGAGATCAAGCAGGTCCTCCGCCGCATCGACGAGCAGCCCCTGTTCGGCCCGCGGGAGCTCTCCCTGGCGCAGTGGCTCTCCGGCATGTACCTGTGCTCCCTGGGCGAGGCCGTGGCGGCCATGCTGCCCGGCGGCCGCCGGGAGGTGGTAGGGGAGGAGCTGGCGGAGGAGCCGGAGGCAGAGGAGGAAATCCAACTGTCCAGCGATCAGGCGCAGGCCGTGGAACGCATCACCGGCGCCCAGGAGGGCATGTTCTACCTGCACGGGGTCACCGGTTCGGGAAAGACCGAGGTGTTCCTGCGCGCGGCGGCCTCAGTGCTGGCGCGCGGCAGAAGCGTGATCTACCTGGTGCCCGAGATTTCCCTGACCCACCAGGTGGTGGAAATCTTCTCGCGGCGTTTCGGGTCGGAAATCGCCGTCCTGCATTCCGGCCTCTCCCCTTCGCGGCGGTTGAACGAGTGGGGCCGCCTGCGCGACGGCCAGGCTCACCTGGCGATCGGGGCCCGCAGCGCGGTGTTCGCTCCGGTGCGGGACCTGGGCCTGGTGGTGATCGACGAGGAGCACGAGGGCACCTACAAGTCGGGCACCACCCCGCGCTATCACGCCCGCCAGGTGGCCATGCACCGCGCCCGCGCCGAGGGAGCGGTCCTGGTCATGGGCAGCGCCACTCCTTCCCTGGAGGCCTGGCACTCCATCAAGGAGGGACGCATCCCCTGCCTCACTCTCGGCCAGCGGATGAGCGGCGGACGCCTGCCCGAGGTGCGGGTCCGGGGGCTGGCCGGCGAAAGCGTGCCGCTCTCCCGCGCCCTGATCGATGAGATCCGCCGCACCCACGAGGAGGGGCGGCAGACCATCCTGTTCCTGAACCGCCGGGGTTTCGCCTATTTCTTCCACTGCCGCAGCTGCGGCTACGAGATGAAGTGCCGCCAGTGCTCGGTCGCGCTCACCTTCCACAAGCAGCGCGGCCAGATGGTCTGCCATTACTGCGGGTTTCGCACCGCGCCCATCACCGTCTGCCCGGAATGCGGCTCCCTGGAAGTGGGCTACTCGGGTTTCGGCACGGAAAAAATCGAGGAGGAGCTGGCCCGACTGTTCCCTGACCTCAAGGTGCGGCGCATCGATACGGACGCCGTGCAGCAGCGGGGGGCGCTGCGCCGGCTTCTGGACGAGTTCCGCTCGGGACGCATCGACATCCTGGTGGGCACCCAGATGGTGGCCAAGGGATTGAACTTCCCGGGGGTCAAGCTGGTGGGCATCGTGCTGGCCGACTCGGGGCTGCACCTGCCGGATTTCCGGGCCGCGGAACGCACCTTCGGCCTGATCGTGCAGGTGTCCGGAAGAGCGGGCAGGTATCACCCCGACGGAACCGTGGTGGTCCAGACTTACATGCCCGCCAACCGGACCATCAGTCTGGCCGCCCAGGGGCGCCTCGCAGAGTTCTACGCCGAGGAGCTGGAGAACCGGCGGGCCCTGGGCTTCCCGCCGTACACCCGCCTGATCCGCGTGGTCTTCCGCTCGCGAAATCCCGCCAAGGCCCAGCAGGCGGCGGCGGATTTCGTCCGGCCCCTGGAAACCGGAGGCGGGGTGGAGTTTTTGGGGCCCGCGGAGTGCCCCCTGGCGGTGATCGCCGGCAACAGCCGCACCCAGGTGCTGCTGCGTTCCGCCGAGTTCAGCCGGGTGCACGCCGCTGCCCACCGCGCCCTGCGCTCTTTCACCCCCCCCGCGGGGGTTTACCTGGAGGTGGACGTGGACCCGGTCTCTCTGCTTTGATTGACGCGAGGCGGCGGCATTGAGTACAGTTTGTCCAGGTGGCGAAGCCATGCTGAATATCATTACCCTAGGCGACGAGCAGCTGCGCAAGCACTCTATCGTGGTGCCGGACCTGAACGGCACCGTGCACACGCTGATCGAGCAGATGTTCGAGAGCATGCGGGAGTACAAGGGCATCGGGCTGGCCGCCGTGCAGGTCGGAAACCTGTACCGGCTGTTCATCACCGAAGTCGGCGGGGACCGGCCGCGGGTATTCGTCAACCCGGAGATCCTGGAAACCTCCGTGGAGCAGATCTCCTACGAGGAAGGCTGCCTGAGCATCCCCGGCATCGAGGCCGACGTGCTCCGGCCCCAACGGGTGCGCGTGCAGGCCTGGAACGAGAAAGGCCGGCCCTTCACCCTGGACGCCGAAGACATGCTGGCCCGCGTCGTCCAGCACGAGTACGACCACCTCAACGGGGTGCTGTTCATCGACCACATCGACCCCAAGAAGCGCGAGCGCCTGGTCAGGCAGTTCAACACCCCCGCCCCGCTGTAATGCGCATCCTCTTCGCCGGAAGCCCACAGCTGGCGATCCCCTCCTTGGAGTCCGTGCGCGCCGGGCACGAGGTGGCCGCGGTCCTGACCAACCCGGACCGTCCCGCCGGCCGCCGCGCTGCCGCCTCGCCCACGCCGGTGAAGGCCCGGGCCCAGGAGCTGGGTTTGCCGGTGCTGCAGCCGCCGAGCCTGGGCCGGGAGCTCCTGGCGCAAGTGCGGGCCCTGGGCTGCGAGTTGCTCGTGGTCGTGGCCTTCGGCAGGATTTTCCCGGAGGAGTTCCTGGGGCTTTTTCCGAAGGGCGGGCTCAACGTGCATCCCTCGCTCCTGCCGCGCCACCGCGGACCCTCGCCGATCCCCGCGGCCATCCTGGCCGGGGACCAGGAAACGGGGGTGAGCGTACAGCGGCTGGCCGCGCGGATGGACAGCGGCGATATCCTGCGCGCCCGCAGCCTGCCGTTGACGGGAGTGGAAACCACCGGCTCCCTGACCTTGCTTCTGGCGCAGCTGGGCGCGGAGCTGCTGGCTGAGACCCTGGCGGAGGTGGAGCAGGGCAGCTGCGTGGGCCGGCCGCAGGAGGAAGCCGCGGCGACCTACTGCCGCCTGGTGCGCAAGGAGGACGGGCGCATTGCCTGGGAGCGGGAGGCGGAGCACATCGAACGGCTGATCCGGGCCTACGACCCCTGGCCCGGGGCGTTCACGACCTTCCGCGGGCAGACCCTGCACCTGCTGGCCGGGGGGGTATACCCCGGTCCGCCTCCGCGGGAAGCGGCCGCGCAGGGTCTTGTGTTCGGCACCGACAACCGCTATGGTATCCTGGTGCGCGCCGGGCAGGGTGTGCTGAGCGTGAACCGGCTGCAGCTGCAAGCCAAAAAGCCCATGGACTGGCGTTCCTTCCTCAACGGACGGAAGGACTTTGTGGGCTCCCAGCTGGGAGTGAACGATGATTGACCGGATAAGCTCGCGGTGGCGCTCGATCGACTGGGGCCGGTTCGTGGCCCTGGGGGAGAAGATCCTGCCCACCTACAAGGACCCCCCCGAGCGGCGGACCTTCAAGCTGATGGTGCTGCTGATCGTGGGCATGTTCGTGTTGATGGTCCTGATCGGCGTTCTGACCTTCCTGCTCTCGCTCAAGGGCTCCGAGCAGGTCATGGTGCCCGCCGTGGAAGGCAAGGACCTGATACCGGCCCTGATCGAGCTGCAGGAAAAGGAGCTGTACCCGCGGCTGCAGGTGCGATTCTCCTCGGACTACGAGAAAGGCCTGGTGCTGGAACAGAAGCCCGCCGCCGGCTCCAGCGTGCGCGTGGGGCGCAGGGTGACCCTGGTGGTCAGCCGCGGCCCGGTCATCGATCGGGTCGAGAACTACGTGGGGGAGAAACTGGAGGACGTGCGGGTGCATCTGCAGACCGTGTTCGCCTCCTCGCGCGCGCTGCTGCACATCAAGGAGCCCATTTCCTACGTGTTCGATGAATCCCCGGCGGGCACGATCCTGGCTCAGAAGCCGCCAGCGGACAAGGCCCTTGACGAGCTCACTGAGCTGGAACTGGTGGTGAGCCGGGGACCGCGGGGCGAGATGATCAGCGTGGCGGACTATTCCAAGTTGAACTTCCAGGACGCCCTGGCCCAGCTGGCCAGCGCCAATATCCCCTTCACCTTCACCGTCCGCAGAGCCCAGGGCCAGGAGAAAAGCGGGGTGATCATCTCTCAGACCCCGGAGCCGGCCAGCGAAGTCCCCTACGGCTCGGTGGTGCAGCTGCTCATGACCCGCCCGTCGACGCTGCCCCGCGGCAAGGTCTTCGGCGTGTTCGAGTATACGCTGCCCGCCTACCCGATCATGGTGGACGTGAGCCTGGACGCGGTGTCCCCGGAGGGCAGCACCACGCTGCTGGCCATGAAGCACCCGGGAGGGCCGATCTCCATCCCGTACGTGGTCGACGCCGGGACCGAGCTGGTGTTCTACGTCCTGGACAAGGAAGAGCTGCGCCAGGCGGCCTCCAGCGGCCAATAGGAAAAGCGTTGACACCCCCCGGCGGGTTGGGTATAGTGTTTTTCGGCCGCGATGCGGCCTTTCCAGCGAGCGTCGTATAACGGCATTACCCGAGCTTCCCAAGCTCGTGACGAGGGTTCGACTCCCTTCGCTCGCTCAACGATAGTTATACAGCATAATGAGTTGGCGAAGCCCCGTTTGGAACGGGGCTTTTTTCGTTTATCGACTGTCGATGAAATTTCGGGGAGGTGAAGCGAATTTGTAGTAATGGGTAGAGAGAGAGGCGAGACGTGGGTGAGATTCGGTTCAACCTTCCTATCGTGCAAGTTCCCGCAGAGGAATTGCGTGCGGTCTTTAACGATTTCCTGGACTACGACGCGAGCGGAGCGGCCACGGCAGGGTTTGCCGAGGTGACGCGGGCGATCATCCTGAACGAAGTAGACTTCCCGTCCGACACGGCCGTAAGGGACTTGCGCGACATCTGGTACGCCAGCGTAAAGCTTTGCAGTAATAGAAATGATTTCAAATAGGCCGGCTGGATCAAGTAGGTCAAGCGAACCAGAGCAATTGTACCACCTGCTTGCCTACCATAGGCGACAGTAGATATTGCACTTTGTTTATACTTCGTGGTTGGATGTGCACCAGAAAGCACTGATGCTGTGCAGGTAGCGTCCTGCTAGCCGGCTGACGCCTCCGTCTCGCCTGCATTCTCGATTCACCTAGAAGCGAGGATCGTATCTTGTCTATGCCTTGCGGCACGCCATGCTGCAAGTCTCGTCACGAGCTTTGCAGGCTCGTGAAAAACCGCCACGGTGCCTGCCGTCGACGGAAGTAGGCAGCCCTCATTAGAGTTTGGGCCGCCGGCGTGGGCGGCACTCTTTATTTCGTATTGAAATAGAAATGTAACGGCACAATACTATTTGGCAGAGGAAGGTTCACCATGAAGGTGCCAGCTTTGATCTTGGTGGCGTTATCATCCTTTGGCGCAGTAGCAGTGCCAGACGACATATCGAACGAGGTCCAAGGTTGGCTTACTTCCGATGCCAGCGCCAATGCAATAATGATCTCGACGTCGACTAACATGCCAATGTACTACCTGCTCTACCAGTTTGAGTGGTGGCGCATTACGCTCGAATATCACCGTAGGTTGAATAGCCTTTGGGAGTTCCAAGGTCTGCTTTCGATGACTTGGTACGAATCCCCGGATAGCAGCTGGTACATGCCAGCGGCGGGTCTGTCAGTTGTTCGCTATCTGCGGGCGAACAAACATGGCTTCTATTTCGGTGGCCTGCTGCTTCTAGATTTTGTGAGGTGCACCCTTAAGGAGGCGAATCAGACCGCGGAGGCTTTTTCACCTGCACTGTGCGCTGTGATAGGATACAAGCACGTATTCCGCAGCGGGTTTTGTATAAACTTTTCCATAGCGCCCGGGGTCAAAGTTTATCACTCGTTCATATTTCCGATGTACGGTACTAAGGGTTACGCTGAACGAGAAGGGCCGCGTTTCTATGGCCGAGACACCGTTGGCGCGGGATGGGCATTCTGAATACGCAAGAGGCAACGCCTATCGCCTGCATTAGTACGAGCCTAGCAGAGCTCGTGACGGCCAAAAATGACGGGGATTTGCTGTCGATTTTTTGTCGATGGAATTTTGCGACGGCGAAAGTCGCTACTTGAGGTTACTTTGTCCGCGACCGGAAAGCAAAATAGAGTCGATGTTTCGTCGCTAATTGCTTGCTAATGTGTCCAAAACCTGCTGAAATATCAACTGCAAACGGGGAAAGTCAGCCCGTAAACGAGCTTTTGCACCTTCCCAAGCTCGTGACGCGGGTTCGAATCCCTTCGCTCGCTCAATTATAAGTTGTTGCAGAACAGAAAATTGGTGGTAAGGCGACTCGATGAAGGGTCGATTACGTCCGTGATCTTCGCAATTTGAGTGGAGACCATCACGAGCTCCTGGCTGCTTGCGCAGGGAAACCGCTCGAAACCAGTTTTCCAGGGGGTATCCCAGCCACAACGTGCTCGCAAAGTGTGTTGCAAGCCCACCAGGAGCGAAATCCTGGTATCTTGTACCTCCGGCAGGCAAATCAATTCGGTTCGCTCGATCCTACGCACGCTCATGCCGCGAACTGCAAGGCTTGATTCAGTTCCGCGATCGCCTGCGAGTTGATATTGTTACCGAACTTATTGAATACTCGCATAATGTAGTGACATAGGCTCAGTTCTGTGATATACTTCCCTTATGGAGAGGGGAATCAAGAAGAACTTCCAGCGCTACGATCCAGAAGGCCAAAGGCCATCGGCCTGTTTCAACAAGGCGAACGCCAGGCAGCCGTGGCGGCGGCTCTGAAGGTTAGCCGACAGAGCGTCAGGCGCTGGTACCGGGATTGGCTCAACGATGATACCGATGCGCTGCACGGCGCGGCGCGGGCTGGCAGGAGACGCCGTCTGAGTCAGGATCAGGTCGCACTCGGTCGGAAGAAACTCCTTGAGGGTGCGGCGGCTCACGGCTACCCCTCCGACCTATGGACGTTGCCAAGGGTGGCCCAAGTGATGGAGGCAGCGATAGCGGTGCACTACCCATCCGGGCCATGTCTGGAGGGTGTTTGAGGCAGATCGATGGAGCCTGCAACAGCGACCTTGAGAGCCAGGGAACGGGATGAGCAGAAGATACAGCAGTGGAAGCGCCGAACCTGGGCCAAGGTGAAAAAAAACGCCAGAATCTGGAGAGCCTGGATAGTATTCCTTGATGAGAGCAGCATTCCCGAACGGCCTCCGGTGCGAAGGACCTGTGCGCCTGCGCGGCCGGACCCCGATTCTTCAGCATCGCTTCAACTGGAAAAAACTCTCGATCTGCTCCGCTATCGCGTACCGTTGGGATGCAGATCGCTGTCGGCTGTACTTCCGTGTGATTGCCGGTAGCTACCAACGACGAGAAACTGATCGAGCTTTCTGGAACAACCGAAGAGACAGCTCCGCGGCAGAAGGTCATCCTGATCTGGATGGGCTTCCCTCCCACCGCAGCCGCAGAATGCAGCGACTATGTCAGCCAACAGCCGGCATCGCTATCGGTGTGCTCCGGCTACCTGCTTACGCGCCGGAAATGAATCCGGTTGAAGGCCTCTGGGCGAATATCCTGGGACAGGAGCTCGCCAATCGAAGCGTCAACCACTTGGGTGACATGGTTGAGGGAGTCCGACATGGATTCCGGCTGGCAGGGAAGCCAGCGGCTCGTTCGATCCAGCAGCCAGACCACGAAGGGCAAGGCCGAAGCGGAAGTGGAGTGATTTGTTACCGAATTAGAGGCGCCTAACATGGGTCGGAATCAATGCCTCTTGACGTGCTGTTGACATTCGGTCCGCAAAGGAGTAATCTTCTATCTATCATTCTCCTATTATGGCTTCGTGGAGTTTGATTAAAATATAGAAGCCTTATTGATCAACCTTTGCGATCCTACCCCGAAGGAACTTCCGACCGGACAGCGGTATCCCACCAAGATTCAGCATGTTCGCTCCTTAGACGGTATGAAGGAAAGGGCGAGGTTGCCCAACACTCCTAGGAGGAGCACATGAACAAGAAACTCTATGTCGGCGGTCTTTCGTATTCCGTCACGGATTCCCAGCTGCAGGCCATGTTTACGGGCCACGGCACCGTGGAATCCGCCAAGGTGGTCATGGACCGGGAAAGCGATCGCTCGCGCGGTTTCGGATTCGTCGAGATGGGGACGCTGGAAGAGGCCGAGAAGGCAATCGCTGCCCTCAACGGCACGCAGCAGGACGGCCGGAGCCTGACCGTGAATCTTTCCAAGCCCCGCGAAGATCGTCCCGCCCGCAGCGGCGGCGGCGGCTATCGCGACCGGTAATAGGGATCGCCGGATACGGCAGAAAAGGGGGCAGGTCGGCCCCCTTTTTTTGCGTGCGGCGCGCAACCAGGTCCGTTATGCCTCAAGCACAGCGTGGGAGGCGGGCGGGGGATCGCTTAGCGGGCAGGGATTACCGCTTCTACTCGTAGATAACGGTCACCGTGGTGTAGCGAGTCGCCGAGCCAAAGCTATGACTCACCGCACACTCGCTCTGAGTAATGAAGTGCACTTTCTTTACTTCGGTGAGGAACTGATTAACTGCGGTTTCAAGTGGCTTTTTTTCGCCGCTAGCGGGCGTTTTACTATCCAGAACGATGCCCCCGCGAGCCTCAAACACCTTTGCTTTCATGACGTTTCTCCTTATTCAGCCTTCCGTACACTTCTTCCCCGCCTGCTTTCGCCCGCTGAGGTTCGAGCAAACTCGATAACTCAAGTGGTGGGCCACAGACAGATTCACAAGGCCTTGATGTACCTTTCGAACTTCCTATCTCTGACTGCCGCAGCACTGTATCGCGATCAGGATCGCAGCCACCGGGGCGCTATCAGCTTGCGGTTTTTTTCGTCTTGGATTCTGCGCTACCCGTTTTAATGACAACTTTCACAGCATCTTCCATCGGATCTTTGAAGGGCACCTCGATTCGAAGCAGGCCGAGCTCGTAGGTCGCTTCGGCTTTGTCGGGTTTCACCGGCCAACCCAATGCCAGTGATGCAACATACTCGATGTCCCTTGCTGGCGCTGTCAGGTGGACGCTGTCCTCCAGGATCTTCACGTCGACGGTATCCGCTGGCGCTCCTGGAATGGCGAACTCCACCACGAGCTTGCGGTTCTCCGCGTCAGCATACGCCACTGTTTCCGGCGCAACTTTCATTCGATATTCGGGCATCTTGATACCCTCCTTTTTTACCTCTATGACGCAATGTAACTATGGCAGGTGTAAAAAGATAGGACCTTCGATGCGCGG
>CAVTQG010000006.1:0-96968 GCA_963736785.1 uncultured Spirochaetota bacterium
CTCACCTGCGAGACGGACTTCGTGGCCAAGAACAAGGATTTTGTGGCCCTTGGCCGCAAGCTCACCGGCATCGCCCTGGCCAAGGGACAGGCGGTGAAGGCCGAGGATTTCGAAGCGCCGGTGAAAGAGGTCGTCGGCATCATCAAGGAGAACATGGAGGTGCGGCGCTTCGGCCTGTTGAGCGCAGGTCCGCAGGAGCTGGTGCTGGACTACATTCATGGTGAGGGGCGTCTGGGCGTGCTGGTCAAGGTCGCCCTGTCCTCCGCCGAACTGGCCAAGCGCCCGCGGGTCAAGGAGGTGGCTTTCGACCTGGCCCTGCACGCCGCGGCCTTCGCCCCCCTGTATCTGTCCCGCGACCGCGTGCCCAAAGACTACGTGGCGGAGCAGGAAGCCATCTTCCTCAAGCAGGCCGAGAGCCTGGGCAAGCCCGAAAAAGTGCTCAAGGGCATCGCCCAGGGCAAGCTCAACAAACACCTGGCCGAGATCTGCTTCCTGGAGCAGGGCTTCGTGAAGGACCCGAACCTGAAGGTGGCCAAGGTCCTGGAGGAGCTCGCCAAGGAGGTCGGCGGCAAAATGACCATCAGCGACTACCTGTACTACAAGGTGGGTGAAGCGACCAGCTGATCGACGAACGGGAGGAGTTGGAGATGGAAGGGATCAAGAAGAGCGCCGAGGAAAAGATGAAGAAGGCCGTCAAGGCCCTGGAGGACGAGTTCAAGACCATCCGCACGGGCCGGGCCTCCGCCGCCCTGTTCGAAAACATCCGGGTGGACTACTACGAGCAGAAAGTTCCCCTCAACCAGGTGGCCACCATCTCCATTCCCGAGGCCCGCCTGGTGATCATCCAGCCCTGGGACCGCTCGGTGCTGCCGGAGATCGAGAAGGCCATCCAGAAGTCCGAGCTGTCCGTCAACCCGAACAACGACGGCAAGGTCATCCGCATCGCCATCCCGCCGCTCACCGAGGAGCGGCGCAAGGAGCTGGCCAAGGTCGCCAAGAACATTGCCGAGAAAAGCCGGGTTTCCATCCGCAACGTGCGCAGGGACACCAACGAGGAGATCAAGAAGCAGGAGAAGGACTCCAGCCTGAGCGAGGATCAGGCCAAGCGGGGCATGGACGAGATCCAGAAGCTCACGGACAAGTACATCGAGGAAATCAACTCCGTCCTATCGCGAAAAGACAAGGAAATAATGGAAATCTGATGGCTGAGGCTCCTTCCCAGCCAGCCTCCGGCCTTCCCGTCCACGTGGGGATCATCATGGACGGGAACGGCCGGTGGGCCGAAAACAGGGGCCAGCCCCGCCGCCGCGGGCACCTGGAGGGGGTCAAAGCCGCCAAGCGCGTGGTGCGGGCCGCTTCCGGCGCGGGCCTGCGCTTCCTGACCCTCTACACCTTCTCCACCGAGAACTGGAACCGCCCCCCGGCGGAGGTCACCTACCTCATGTTCCTGATCCGCCGCCATCTCATAAGCGAAACCCGCTTCTATCAGGAAAACCGGATCCGCGTGATGCACTCCGGGTCGCTGGAGCGCCTGCCGCGGGGGGTGCTGCGGGAGCTGGCCAGGGTCACCTCCGACACAGCCGCCAACCAGGGTCTGACCGTGAACCTGGCCATCGACTATGGCGGCCGGGACGAGATCCTGCGCGCGGTGAACCGCCTGCAGGACCGCCGGGGGCGGGTCACCGAGGTCGAGCTGCGCGGGGCGCTGGACCATCCGGAAATTCCCGACCCGGACCTGATCATCCGCACCGGCGACGAGTGCCGCCTGTCCAACTTCCTGCTCTGGCAGATGGCCTACGCGGAGCTGTACTTCAGTCCCAAGATGTGGCCGGAATGGACCGGGGAAGACCTGCTGGCCGCCCTGGAGGAGTACCGCAGCCGCGAGCGGCGCTTCGGCTTTACCCGTGGTCGGAAGGCACCGCGGGCGGCGAGTAAGGTGAGGAAAGCGGGCAAGGCGGGCAAGGTGAGCAAGTGATCTCCGGCAAGTTCTGGCCGCGCCTCGCCACTTTCACAGTCGGGATCCCGGCTTTCTACGCGCTGATTTTCCTCCTGCCGCACCTGCACCATCTGGCCTTCAATGTCCTGGCCACCGCGGCGGCGCTGGCCGGAGGACTGGAGCTGTCCGCGCTGCTGGCCCACAAGGGACAGCAGCACGCCAGGGCCGGCGCCTGGCTGGGCGCGCTTCTTCCAGCCGCGGCCTATCTGGAGCTGGCCGGCTGGCTGCCAGCGGGTTCCCTCTGGGCCGCGCTGCTGGTCCTGGCCGGCGGGGCGCTGGCCTCCACGCTCTGGGCGCGGCGCACGGAGGACCTGCAGCCCATGCTGCCCAGGGCGGCCGGCACCCTCCTGCTGGTGCTCTATCCCGGCTTGTTCATGGCCTTCGTGGTCCGCCTGAGCGGGCTGCCGCAGGCCAGCCTGGCCCTTGGCTTCTTTTTCTGCCTGGTTTTCCTCAATGACACCCTGGCCTACCTGGGGGGGGTGCTGGCCCGCGGCTGGAGCCGCCTGGATTGGCCGGTGAGCCCCAACAAGTCGGCCATCGGCTTCGCCTGCGGCTTGAGCGCAGCCGCCGCGACGGCCGCCCTTTGCCGAGCCCTGTTTCCAGGCTTCCTGCCGATCGGCTACCCGGGCGCCGTCGCCTTCGGCCTGGCAATCGGGGTGTTGACCATCCTGGGCGACCTGGTGGAGTCCGCCCTGAAGCGCTCCAGCGGGGTGAAGGACTCCAGCTCGCTGATCCCCGGCAGGGGAGGGGTGCTGGACTCCATCGATTCCTGGCTGTTGGCCGCGCCTGCCTACTATCTGTTTTTCTCACAAATAGATAAATTATAGGCAATCATGATACTCACGATTTTATTCGGCGTGATCGGTTTCGGCATCATGGTATTCGTCCACGAGTTTGGCCATTTCCTGGCCGCCAAGCGCCTGGGCATCGAGGTGGAGGCTTTCTCCCTGGGGTGGGGCAAGCGTCTGGTAGGCGTCAAGTACAAGGGCACCGACTACCGCCTTTCGATCATCCCGTTCGGCGGCTACTGCAAGATGAAGGGCGAGCTGCCGATCGCCGGCACGCGGGCGGACGCGGAGCCCTGGGCCCCCGAGCCCGGCAGCTATTTCGCCGCCTCCCCCTGGAAGCGCATCGTGGTGGCCGTGTCCGGCCCCCTGGCCAACGTGCTGTTCGCGGTCCTGGTCCTGACGGCCATCTGGTGGATCGGTTTTCGGGTCTACTCCGACGACAACCGGATCGTGCTGGCCACCGACTACAGCCTGGATTCCTTCGCCACCCCGCCCCCCGCCACCCTGGCCGGCCTGGCCAGCGGCGACCGGGTCGTGGCGATCGACGGCCGGCCCATCCGCAACTTCCAGGAGCTGTTGGAGACCGTGGCTTCCTCTCCGGAGGACGAACTGGCCTTCACCGTGGAGAGGCAAGGGGCGCGCCGCGAGTTGCTGCTGCGCCCCGAGCTGGACAGGTCCAGCGGTTCCGGAAGGATCGGGGTGTACTCCTGGCGGGACCTGGAGGTGGCGCAAGTGGCGCCCGGCGGCGCGGCCGCGCTGGCCGGCCTGGCCCCGGCGGACCGGATCGTTTCGGCATCGGGGGTGCCCGTCCGGCACCTGATCGACCTGATGCAGCGCCTGGCCGGAAAGCCGGAGCTCGTCCAGCTGGGCGTCCGCCGCGGCGCTCAGGAGCTCTCCCTGCCGCTGGTCCTGCGCTACTCGGAGCGGGGCGAAATGGAGCTGGGGCTGACCTTCCGCCTGAACTCCTACCGTTCCCCAAGGGTCGGCCCGCTGGGGGCCCTGCGGCACGGCCTGGCGGAAACCTGGGATACCGTGGAGCTGACCGTGAAGGGCATTCGCATCCTGTTCCGCGGCATCGCCGTGCGCAATGCCGTGGCCGGCCCGCTGCGGATCATCCAGGTCACGGGGGCAGCGGCCACCAGCGGGTTCTCCCTGAGCTTCGGCCAGGGGCTGTACTACTATTTCAAGATCCTCTGCCTGCTGTCGATCGTGCTTTTCCTGATGAACCTGCTGCCTATCCCCGCGCTGGACGGGGGGCAGGTTCTGGTCTCGGTGCTGGAGATCCTTCGCCGGCGCCCGGCGAATCCGCACCTGATCGCCCGCATCCAGGCGATCAGCTTCTCGGTCCTGCTCGTGCTGGCGGTGGCCGTGACCGCCAATGACATTTTGGGATTCCTGGGGAGGTAGGCTTGAAGCGCAAGCTGGTCTGTTTCTGCGAACACGAGTTCGAAAGCGACGTGCCGGACAGCGTCGACCTGACGGAGCAGCCGGAGGCCCGGCGGGCGATCCTGGAAGGGGATTTCCAGACCATCCTTTGCCCGGGCTGCGGCAAGACGCTGAAACCGGAGTTCCCGGTGCTGGTGCGCGAGCCGGGGCGGACCCTATTTTTCGTGCCTGAGCTGGACCGGGTGGCCTACTACCGCGGCAAGCTCCCCTACCCGGTGGGGGAGGTGGACCGGGTGGCCATCGGCTACGACGAGCTGGTGGAGAAGCTGCGCATCCGGGAGGCCGGGCTGGACGATCGGGTAGTGGAGGTGCTCAAGTACTACCTGCTGCAGAAGGTGCTGGAGAACTACGAAGGGGAGGGCGAGGTGAGGCTGCTTTTCAGCGGCCTGGAGCCCGCGGGTCTGGTCTTCCACGCCCACGGCCTGCGGGACCAGGAAGTGGGGGTCCTGCGGGTGAGCCGGCAGATGGCCGAAAAGGCGGCTGAACAGCTGGAGAGCAAGCTCCGGGCGGAGCCCTTCGACCAGTTCCTCGCCGGCCCCTATGTCTCGATCAACAAGCTGGCCACGGAAACCCCGGAATGAAGCACTTCCTGGTGCTGGTCCTGCTGGCCTCTGCCGCGCTGGCCGGGGGGCAGAACCTGCTGGTGGGCACCAGCCACAACGGGGCGGTGAACGACCTGGTGTACGATTCGGCCCGCGGCCTGCTCTTCAGCGCCGGCCAGGACGGCACCGTGCGGGTCTGGGAGCCGGGAGGCCGTCTACGGGTCGGCCTGCGGGTTTCCCACCGCCCGGTGCAGCGCCTGGCGCTGCACCCCAGCCTGCCGCAGTTCTCCGCTCTGGTGGGCGAAGCCTCCAGAATCGACACCCTGGCGGCCTGGGACTGGGAGCGGGGGCAGGAGCTGTTCACTTTGAGCTCCGACAGGCAGCTGCTGCACCTGGCCTACGCACCGCAGGGCGGCTACCTGGCGTATAGCCGGGCGGATTACCGCAGCCTGGCCGCGGTCGACGCCCAGAGCGGGACCGCCCTGGGACTGCTGCGCACCGGGTTCGGCATCGTCTCCTTCTTCGTCATTTCCCGCAACGAAAACACCATCATGGGCTATCAGCCCTCCGGCCGGATCACCTATTGGGATCTGCAGGAGGATCGCAGCGTGCGGCAGCTGCGCACCCTGGCCGACCTCTCCCTGATCCGCATCACCCCCTCCAACCGGCACATCCTGGCGGCCGCGGGGGAGCGCCTGGTTGCGGTGGATTTATTGAGCGGAGCGCTGGCCGCCGAGGATCCCGCCCCGGGGCTGGCGGGGTTGGCGCTGGGGCCGGAAGGCGAAGAGCTGGCGGCGGACACCGCTGCCGGCCTCCAGCGGTGGCATTTCGAAGGTTCGACGCTGGTCCGCTCAGGGCCGCCGGAGCCGGGGGAGCCGGCGCTGACCGTCCTGGCCTACGGGCCGGACGGGCTATACGCGGGGGATCGGAACGGCACCCTCAGCCTGGTGGGCGAAGGGGGGACTCGCCGGGTTCTGGCGCGCAACCTGATCCTGCCGGTCGGCGGGTTGGCCTTCCGCGGGGAGCTCGCCGCGGCGTCAACCCCGGAAGGGATTCTCCTGTTCCGCTCGGCGGCCCTGACCGGTCCCCTGGGCGCATCCGAAGAGCTCGGCCTGACCCGGCTGCCGCCGCCCTTCGACGGAAGCCTCGGCCTGGAGTTCCTGGACGACGAGCGGCTTCTGGTCTGGCGGGAGGAGCCCGGAGAGCTGGCAACAGTCGACCTGGCCACGGGGGCCAGCAAGCGCCTGGCGGTGGACATCGGCTCCTCTCTCCAGCAGGTGAGCCTGGGCCCGCGCGGCCTGATCCTGGTGGAGAGGGGAGGGCTGTGCCGGATCCTGGACCCGCAGACCCTGGGAATCCGCTTCCGCTATACGGCGGGAGCGGTGAATCGCCTGACCCCAACCCGCGGGGACTTCCTGGTGGGAGCCGGCGCGGCCGGCTTCGGCAACTCCCTGATCCAGATCAACGCCCGCACGGGGGAAACCGTGCCCATCCGCGATCCCAGCCTGTTCGTCTACGACCTGCTGTACAGCCCTTCCCGGGCCACGCTGTACTCGCTGGCCGTGGAGAGCTCTCCGGGGGGCTCGCGCACGGTGCTGGCCGCGCACTCCGGCCGGCAGCTGGAGACCCGGCGCGTGCTGGCCGCCTTCGCGGGCGAAGACCTCAGCGCCTCCCTGGCGGAGGATTCCGCCGGGACGCTGTACAGCTCCCTGGGTTTCGGCGCATTGAAGGTGTGGGACGGCGTCTCGCTGGGGAAGCTGGAAAATCCAGGATGCGTAGCCCGCCGGCTGGCCGTCCACGAGGGCAAGCTCTACGCGGTGAACAGCGACTTCTCCATCAGCCTGTGGGAGGAGGCCTGGCAGCCGCCCTGGCGGATGTATCTGCTGGTGGACGGGGACTGGGCCCTGTTGGGCCCGCAGGGACAGGCCTACGCCTCGCCGGGGGCGCGGCGTTTTCTCATTCCTCAGTCGTGAGCGGGATTGGCCTTGATGCGCCGGACGGCTTCGCTCACCGCCTTCTCGATTTCCCGGGCGTAGGCCGGAGCGTCGCTCTGGCGGGCGTAGATTGAGCCCAGCAGCGAGGCCCGGTAGCGCGGCCGGACCTGGTTCAGGGCGAAGGCGGCGATATCCAGCACGCATTCCTCGCAGGTGCAAAGGCCCTTGTTCCGGGGCAGCTGCCGGCCCATCTCCTCGATCACCAGGCGTTCGGCCTCGTTGACCAGACTGTCGAAGTCGTAGCGCTCCCGCAATCCCATACCTTCCCCCTCAGGACATCTCGCCCGTGCGGGCCAGGTTCTCGAATTTCGTGTAGTCCGGGATAAAAGCGATTTTCAAGGAGCCCACCGGGCCGTTGCGCTGCTTGGCCACGATCAGCTCGGTCTCCAGGTTGCGCGCCTCGGCCTCGCCGGGCCCGCCGGACTGGCGCTCCCGGTGCAGGAAGATCACCACGTCCGCGTCCTGCTCGATGGAGCCGGATTCGCGCAGGTCGGCCAGGGTGGGCTGCTTGCCCTCGCTTTCCCGGCGGACCTGAGAAAGCGCCACCACCGGGATGTCCAGCTCGCGGGCCAGGGCCTTCAGGGAGCGGCTGATCTCGGCGATCTGCTCGTGCCGCGCCAGATCCCGGTTCTCGGCCGTGATCAGGGTGATGTAGTCGATGAAGATGATCGCCACATTGAACTGGTGGCGCATCCTGCGGGCCAGGGCCCGCAGGTCCAGCAGGCGCAGGGAGGGGGAATCCTCGATGTACAGCGGGGCCTCGTAGATCTTGCTGGCCGCCTCCGTGAGCTTGTGGAAATCCGAGGGTTTCAGGAAGCCCGAGCGCAGGCTGTTGCTCTTGATGCGCGCCTCGCTGGCCAGCAGGCGCTGCATCAGCGCCATGGAGGACATCTCCAGGGTGAAGAAGCCCACCGGCACCTTGCCGTGGATGGCCATGTTGGCGGCCATATTGAGCGCCAGCGCGGTTTTGCCCACTGAGGGGCGGGCGCCGATCACGATGAACTCGGAGTTCTGGAAACCGGAGGTGAGCAGGTCCAGGTCGGTATATCCGGTGGGGATGCCGATGAAGCTTTCCTTGTTGTGGTACAGCTTCTCGATGGCCTCGATGGTGCGAGGCACGATCTCGCGCGCGGCCAGAAACGTGCCGGTATGTTGGCGGTCGGTGATCTCGAAGATCTGCCGCTCCGCCTCCTCGATGATCAGGCGCACCTCTTCGCCCTCGTTGTGGGCGTTGGAGATGATCTGCGAGGCGATCCGCGCCAGGTTCCGGCGGATGCTGCACTCCTGGACGATCTGGGCGTAGTAGCGGACGTTGGCGCTGGTCGGCACGGCGGAGGTCAGGCGGGCGATGTAGGCCGCCCCGCCGCAGGCCTCCAGCAGCCCCCCCTCCCGCAGGGCCTCGGTCAGGGTGATCAGGTCGATGGCTTCGTTGCGGTCGAACAACGCCAGGATGGACTGGTAGATGCGCTGGTGCGCGGTCTTGTAGAAGTCCTCCGGCCTGAGGTAGCGGATCACGACGGCCAACGCCTCGGTGTCCAGGAGCAGGGCGCCGAGGGTCGCCACCTCCGCCTCTTCGTTGTGCGGCGGAACCTTGTCCTTCAGGCCGGGGGGGGCCATCTACTCCTGCCTGCTTCCCTCCACCACGACCTTCAGCGCCGCCTCTTCGTTGCCGTAGAGCTTGACCTTGATGGTGAAGGTCCCGGTCTGCCGGATGTTGTGTTCCGGCACCTCGATCCTGCGCTTCTCGATGCTGTAGCCGCGCTTCTCCAGCTCCGCCCCGATCAGCGAGTTGTTGACCGAGCCGAACAGCTTGCCGCTCTCCCCCGCGGGCATGGTGAACTGCAGCTCCTCGGCCTCCAGGCGCTCTTTCAGCCCCATGGCCTCCTTGCGTTTCTCGTCCTTGCGCCCCTCTATCGCCGACTTGCGGCTGGTGAACTGGGCCAGGCTCTGCCGATTGTGAGCTACGGCCAGCTTACGGGGCAGCAGGTAGTTGCGGGCATAGCCTTCGGCCACCTCGCGGATGTCCCCCTCTTCCCCTAGGTCCAACGACGTCCTGGTTCAGGATGATTTTCATGAATTACGCCTTGCTCCTTTCCCTGTTGCGATAGTTGATCCACGTCTCCGAAACTCCCAGCCCGGAGATCAGCGCGGCCAGCGCCGCGTTTATTCCCGGGGCGAAAGCCAGCACTCCCAGCACCAGCCAGGCAGCCAGCCTCATGCTGCGCGGCGCGCCGAGGCGGTCCAGGAGGAAGCGCAGGATGCCCAGGCCGGCCAGCCCGTAGATGAACAGCATGACCAGCATCAGGTTCCAGCCTGCCAGCTCCAGCGGCCCGAGGGGCAGCACCAGGTTCAGCAGGACCAGCGCCAGCCCGGCGATCAGCGGCCAGATCAGAGCCTCGGCTGGCCGGAAACGCGCCAGGGGAGTGATCCCCGGCCTGCGGCCCAGCGACCGGGCCCCCAGCACGGAGCCCACCCACCAGCAGAAGGTGAGCACCAGGAAGTAGTCCAGCAGGAAGCTGCGCAGGAAGACCTCCCGCGTCATGGCCGCCAGCTGCTCCCCCCGGAAGGCCACCTCTGCCCCCGCCGGGTCCACCAGGCGGTTGAGCAGCGCCGCGGCCGCGTCGAACAGCCTGTTCAGGCCCGCCGTGAACGCCTGACTCCTGCCGAGGTAGGAGAGCAGCGGCACGGCGACCAGCCCCGCCGCCGCGGTGGCGGTGAGCAGGCGGACCACCCGGCCTCCGGGCAAAAGCGGCGGCCGCCCCAGCAGCTCCGGCAGCTGGATCCAGGCCAGCCCGGCCAGCATGCCCAACACCACGCTCAGCTCCAGAATCAGCGCGGGGGTGCCGGCGCCGGCCAGTTCCCCCGCGGCCAGCGCCAGGCGCACTCCCGCGATCGCGACGAAGGCCGCCGCCGACGCGACCAGGAAATGCCTGGTGCCCCGGCGCACCCGCACCACCTGCAGGGGGATCAGGAATGCCGGCAGCCCGATCCCCAGGTGATACAGGAGGGCGGAAACGCCGGCGGCTACCAGCGTCCCGATCACCGCCTACTTCTCGACGTACGGCAATAGGGCCAGCGAGCGGGCCTGCTTGATGGCCGCCGCCAGCCGCCGCTGGTGCTTCGGGCAGGTGCCCGTGATGCGCCGCGGCAGAATCTTGCCGCGCTCGGTGATGAAGCGCCGCAGGGTGTCCGCGTCGCGGTAATGCAGGCTCAGCTTCTTGCTGCAGAACTTGCAGACCTTGCGGCGGAAGAAGCGCCCGAAGCGCGGCCTGCCGCCGTCCTTGAAGCGGTCGCGGCCGCCGAAGCGCCCGCCGCCTTCCCGGCCATCGTCGTCCCCCCGCTCCCGCGGTCTCCAGGGCCGGCGCTCTTCCGAAGGCCGCGGCCTGTCGGCGCCGGGGCCGCCAGGCGCCGAAGGTGTGCCGTAGGCGGGCGTGCCGCCGGAGGCGGGCGTTGCCGCCGCCGCCGCCGCGCCGCCTGAAGCGGGTGATACCGCCGCAGGCCCCGCTTCGCCGCCCGGCACGGCTGGGCCGCTTGAGAGCGGGCGTGCCGCCGGAGGCGGGCGTTGCCGCCGCCGCCGCGCGCGGGCTTATCCAGGTTGCTCTGCTCTCTATCTGACATACTGTTTTCCGTTCCTCCTAAGAATCGTTAAAAGGGGATGTCGTCGTTGAAATCGTCGGCTGAAGTGCCCGGTCCACCCGGCGCCGCCTGGGGCGTTTCCCCGGTTGGAGGCTCGGCCGAGGCGACCTGCCCCCGCCCTCCCCCCAGCAGCTGCAGGCTGGTGACGAAAATCTCCACCCTGCTGCGCTTCTGCCCTTCCTGTTCCCAGCGATTCTGGCGCAGCTCCCCCTGGATGCCGACCTGCTTGCCTTTCAGCAGGTATTGGGACACGGCCTCCGCGCCCTTGCCCATCCAGACGGCATCGAAGAAATCGGTCTCCTCCTGCCAGGTGTCGCCCTTCTTGGCCCTGCGGTTCAAAGCCAGCGAGAACTTGGAGATGGCCAAGCCCGCGTTGGTGAACTTCAGTTCCGCATCCCTGGTGAGGCGGCCAACCAGGACAACGTGATTGATGTCCGCCATGGCGCTTTCCTCCGCTTTGCGGTCAGTGCTATTCTTCTTTACGGATGAAGAGGTACTTGAGGATCTCGTTGCGCAGCTTCAGCGCCTTGTCCAGGGCGTGGATGCTTTCCGGTTCCGCCTCCAGCTCGTAGAACACGTAGAAGCCCCGCTTGGATTTCTTGATCGGGTAAGCCAGCAGGCGGTCCCCCATATCCTCTTCCTTCAGGACCTTGCAACCGCTGCCGGAAAATAGAGATTTCACGAACTCCCTGCCTCCGGCCAGCAGGTCGCCCTCCGGTCGAAAGATGAGCACAGCCTCGTACGCTCGCATTTGCACCTCCCTATGGTCTTGGGTGATCGCCTCCGCAGGGGAGGCGATAAAGAGGCTACCGCGCACCGTAGCACAGGGGCCATCCAGTGTCAAGGCGAGCCGCCGGAGCGCCGAACATTTCGAGCTAGGCGTACATGGCATGACTCGAAGGATCAACTACGCGGACAACATCTTCTATTTAAAGCTCGTCTTGAAGCAGGTGGGCGCCGGCCTGAAGCTGGCCGTGGACGCGGACCTGGCCCGGGACAGGGTCCTGGAGGACCTGGCCTTCCTGGAGCGCTCCGCCGGCGGTATTTTCGCCTCCTTGCGCGACAACCATCTGCTGATCGAGCGCAGCGACCACCTGCAGGAGCTGGCCGGCTTCTACCGGCAGTTCCTGGCCCTGCTGGAGGAGCTGGCCGCCGGCAAGCCGGCGGGCGCCGCCGCCGTGCTTCCGGAAGGGGGGCGGGAGGTGGTCGAGCGCATCCGGGAGGCCATCCGGCGCGAGCAGGCCGAGCTGCGCCTGGCTATTTCCAGCCACCGCCTGGGGGCGGGAGAGCACGAGCAAATCGTCTCCGAAGAGGAGTTCCGTTTTCTGCTTTCCCCCGAGGAAGGCTCCGAAGAAAGTTAGCTGAACAGGTCCAGGGGGGGCGGGGGAGTGCCCCCCTCCCACCTGCCGTCCTCCTCGCTGGAGTAAGCACGCCCGTAGAGCTTCTCGAACAGGAAGGCCAGGTCCTCCGGACTGATCGACAGGAACTGCAGGCCGTAGTAGTTGCGCTCGCCGTCCTGGAACTTCCGCCGCACGCGGGCGTGGATTGACAGGCGCCGTTCGGCGAAGCGCACGGTCACATCCAGGTCCGTATGCACCAGCAGGTCCCGGGCCAGTTCCTGGCGCGGGTGGGCGAACAGCAGCCCGGCGGCGCTCAGGTCGATGATGGGCGACTCGTAGCGGCGTTCGCTGACGGTGGTCCCCGAAGTGAAGTAGCCGCTCAACTGCAGCGAGTAACTCAGGACCTTGGCGAACTCCCACACCCAGTCGGCCAGCTCCTTGGAGATGCGCTCCCTGCGCTCCTCGAGGTTGGCCAGGTACACGTAGCCGATGATGTAGGACTCGTACAGGATCGGGCACCACAGTTCGGAGTGCACGCCCTTCTTCTGCTTCTCGTACAGGATGTTGCCCAGCTTGCTGGTGATCACGTATGCCGGGCGGTCCAGCGACTCCTCGTACTTCACCAGGTCGCGGCGCAGGATCACCCGCTGGTCGGGGAAGGGGTCCTTGGCGGGCCAGTCCTCCTCGGTGAGCGGTATCCAGAGCATCTTGCCCAGGGCGGCGACGACCTTCTCCTCGTACTTTTGCGGGACTTTGTCGCGCAGCATCACGATCTTGCTCTTGCTGACCGCTTTCTCCATGCGCTCCCGGAAGCTGGCGTGCAGCTTGTCCAGGCCGCCGAAGTCGAAGTCCTCGCGCACGCTCAGGGGGGTGTCGGCAGGCAGGGGACGGGCGGTGCGCGGGAAGTTCAGCTCGACCCGCTGCCCCTTGAGGGTGAAATAGACCTCCGCCTGCTCGCCGATGGCTACCCGCTCGTACTTGCGCTGGGGGTTTTTGTAGACTCCCTCCGGGCTTTCCAGCGCGATCCGGCCCTCCCCGCTCTCCACCACGCTGGAGGAAAATGTATGCCAGTTGTTCTGGTACAGGAAGTAGACCCGCACGTGGTCCCCGGCGGCGAAGGCCCGGGGATCGCCGGAGGTGATCTCCAGCTCGATGCGGTCCGGCTTCACCGCGGTGGCGCGGCCGGAGAGCTCCTGGCGGTGGGCGTGCAGCTTCATCTCCAGCTGCTGTTCGGCCAGGCCCTTGAACAGGAACTCCCGCACGATTCTCCCGACCTTCACGCCCATGCCTATTCCTCCGCCACGGTGAGGCTGACCAGCTTTGCTTCGGGGCCCTTGAGCGCCAGCAGATAGTCTCCGGCGGCCAGCAGAGCCGGCCCGTCCGCCGGCAGGCTGCGCATGCCGGGCAGGCTGTACAGCTCGACCTGCACCCCGGGGCAGCGGATCAGGTACCTGCCCTCCTTCAATACGCGCAGCTGAAGGAACGCGGGGCGGCCCTCAAGTGGAATCTCGCGGGCAGCCCGCCGGGGCAGGATCTGCTCGGGGGCCAGGGGCTCGAAGCGCAGGGTGTACCGCCCCTCGGCCAGCGGAGGCCTGCCCTCCACGCGGGCCAGCCAGCGGCCCGGACCCAGGAAAAAGCCCAGGAAGGCATTGGCTTGAGGGCCGGAGTCCTCATCGGCCAGCACCTGCACGCGGCCGTCGCGGAACAGGGCCAACCCGGTGTCCACCGCCAGCCCCGTGGTGAACAGGGCGTAGAATCCCGGCGGCGCGGAGGCCAGCTCCACCCAATCGGGGTCCCCCGCGGCCAGGGTGCGCTCCTGGCTGGTCCCCGGGGCCAGGGGACGGGCTTCCGCGGGGGAATCGTCCGGCTCGAAGAGGTCCTCGGCGGGAGCGGAGGCGGCGAAACGGACGGAGTACGGACCGTGCACCTCCGGGCTGAAGGCCAGGAGCTCTGCCACGTAGTACCCGGGGGCCAGGCTCGCCTCGAACAGGATCGACGCTCCCGCGGGGTTGCCCCGCACCTCGAACGGTACCCGCTCCCCCTCGCGATAAAGGACCAGCTGGGCGTCCAGGGTTGTCTGCACCTCCAGGCGGACAGGCTCGGCCTGGGCGACGTAGAAGCGGAAGCGGTCGATATCCCCAGAGGACAGGTAGCGCTCCAGGGGCTCTTCCCCCCCGGTCAGTTGGATCTCTGCGCCGTCGGCGTCGTCGGGCTCCAGGGGGTCCAGGTCGTGTCCCAGCGAATCCTCCTCGCCCACCCCGTGCAGGCCCTGGCCGGAATAGTCGGGCCCGGTCGGGGGAGCCAGCAAGGCCGAAAGCTCGCGGCTCATGGCTAGTTCGACGCGGGCGGCGCCCAACTGCGCGCCGTCCGGACCCAGCAGGCGGCAGAGCACGCGCAGGCGCGAGGCATAGGGCACCAGTTCGCCCATCAGGGTGAAGGTCCGCTTCCCGCCGGCCCCCACGCGCGTGCGCCGGTAGGCCTCCGCCAGGGTCAGCTCCAGCTCCGCGGCCAGCCGCTCGCCCAGCACCACCCTGGCGCCTTGGTCCGAAAGAAACGGCAGAACGACCAGGGAATCCCCCTCGCGGTCTGGGAGATTGCGCCGCACGAAAACTGAGAGCTCCTGCACGGCGCGGTCGATTTCTTCGGGGGCGTCAGCCCGCTTTGGCGGCGCCTCCGCCCGCGCCCAGCCGCAGGGCAGCAGGAGCAAAGCGGCCAGCAGGGCCGCCAAAGCGGGCTGGCGCGCCGCCAGGATCACAGCCCCAGCTCCCCCGCCACGCCCTGCATGGCGGCTACGGCCAGGGCGGCGAACTCCTCCAGGCCCAGGCCTACGCGCCCGCACAGCAGGATGCTTTCGCGGGACACCTTGCGGGCGAAGTCCTTCTTCTTCATGCGCTTCACCACCGATTCGCCGGTCACCGAGGCCAGGCGCTTGTCGGGCATGACCAGGGCCGTGGCCACGATCAGGCCGGTGATCGCCTCGCCGCAGGTCAGGGCGAAGTCCAGGGTGGTGCGGCGCTCCAGCCCAAGGCCCTCGGCGTTGTGGGCCAGCACGGCGCCGACCAGCTCCTCCTCCAGGCCGCGGGCGCGCAGCAGCTCGGCGGCGATCAAGCCGTGCCGCGCGGGGTCCTGGGTCTGGTCGAAATCCAGGTCGTGCAGCAGGCCCGCGATCCACCAGGAATCGGGGTCGCCGCCCAGGCGGCGGGCCAGGGCTTCCATGATGGCGGCCGAGGCCAGGCTGTGCTTCCGCAGCCAGTCGCTCGAGACTTGCTCGCCCAGCAGTTGAAGAGCTTCCGAACGGTTCATCGGGCCTCCGAGGGGACGTACTTTTCCCGGCGGCGCGGGGCTGCAACCCCCAGGGCGGCCAGCCCGACCTGGGCGTCCGCCACGTACCACCTTCCCTCCGCATTGCCGAGGTACAGCTCTCCGGAGCCGGTCCCGGGGTCGCCGAAAAGCCGCACCCGGCACCGCAGGCTGCCGTCCTCCAGCTCGATGAACGGGCCCAGGCGATAGCGGGAGGGCAGGAGCCGGCGGTCGAGGTAGTATTGCAGGGAGCGCTCCAGCTCTTCGCGCCGCTCGGGCAGGATTTCCGCGCCCGGCACCTTGCCGCCGGCCAGACCGGCCAGGAACCGGGTCGCCGCCGCGCGCGCCAGCCGCTCCGGGCGGCTTCCGCTCAACCGGTCAGCCAGCGGCCCGATGTCGAAATCCTCCGGCAGCAGCCGGGCGGCGGGCTGGGCGAGCATGGCCTGCTCGGGGGTCACCGGAGGCAGCGCCGGGCGGTGCTGGGCGGGCGGGGCGGCCTGCATTTTGGAAGGGGCAGGAGCCGGTTTCGCTTGCCCGCCGACGGCCGCCGGAGCCGGCCGGCGGGAGCAGCCCGCGAAGAGTAGGGGAAGGCAGACCGCGAGCCAGCAATACCGCACTCTCCTGTTCTATCAGATGTTGCCCAACAGGTCAAACTCCCTATATAGTATTTGCGCATGGGCGCTCTGGAGCAGCTGATCCGCGACTACTCGGAGCCGATCAAGGATCCGGTCTGGAACAACATCCTGTTGTCTCCGGCGCTCCTGCGGGTGGTCGGCCTCCCGCCCTTCCAGAAACTCAACGGGATCCGCCAGCTGGGCCCGACCTACCTGGTCTACCCGGGGGCCACCCACACCCGCCTGAGCCACAGCCTGGGCGTGTTCCACCTGGCCCGGCGTCTGGCGCTGCACCTTCTCGCGGAGGCACCCGGAGGAATGCCCGACTCCGCGCGCGAGCCGGAGGCGGTCCGCGCTTTTCTGTGCGCGGCGCTGCTGCACGACCTGGGGCATTATCCCTTCGCCCACTCCCTCAAGGAGCTGAAGGTGGCCAGCCACGAATCTCTGACCGCCGAGGGGCTGCTGCGGGAGGAGGTTTCCGGGGTGCTGCGGCGCGAGGCGGGAGTGGACCCGGAGCTGGTGGCCGCCATCGTGGATGCCCATCGGCCCGGCCCGGGCGGCGATGCGCTGGCCTTCTACCGGCGCCTGCTCTCCGGCGTCCTGGACCCGGACAAGCTGGACTACCTGAACCGGGACGCCTATTTCTGCGGCGTGCCCCACGGCGTGCAGGACGTGGATTTTGCCCTGGCCGAGCTGCGCGCCCTGCCCGCGGGCCTGGGCGTGACCCGCAAGGGTCTCACGGCAGTGGAGAGCATCCTGTTCTCCAAGTACCTGATGTACCGCAGCGTGTACTGGCACAAGACCGTGCGCATCGCCACGGCCATGATCAAGAAGGCCGTGCTGCTGGCCCTGGAGGAAGGGGCCCTGCGCCCCGAGGAGCTGTACTGGCTGGACGACCAGGAGTTCTTCGCCCTGGCCGCGCGCAGCTCCTTTCCCCCCTGGGGTTGGCCGGGCGGGTGCTGCGCCGCCGGCTGTTCAAGCAGGTGGCCAGCCGGCCATTGGACCCGGAGGATCCTGCCTGCGCCCGCCTGACGGCGCTGCCGGCGCGCCTGGCTGCCGAGCAGGCCATCGCCCGCGAGGCCTCCCACGCGCTGGGCCGCCCCGTGCCCGCCTGGCACCTCATCATCGACATCCCGGAGCCCATTTCCTTCGAGATCGACCTGCCGGTGCTGGACGCCGGGGAGAGCCGCCCCTTCGCTGAAACGGACAGCGTCTTCACCGAGGCCACCGTGCGCGGTTTCGGCCGCTCGCTGAGGCGGGTTTCCCTGTTTGCGGAGGCCGATGCGGAGCTCATCGCCGCCCTGGAACGGCTGGGCGGCAGCCGCCTGCTGAGGCCCGGATGGCAGAAGTGACGCGGCCGCCAGGGATGGCGGAGCCGCGGCCTGGAGTGTCCGGCGTGATCCTGGCTCCCCAGGCCTCGCGCGTCTTGTGCTCCTTCGCCAAGAAGGCGGGCCGGGGCATCCATCGCTTCGACATGATCCGGGACGGGGACCGCATCCTGATCGGCGTTTCCGGGGGGAAGGACTCTCTGGCCCTCTGCGCCGCACTGGTGGAACGCAAGCGCTGGGTGCCGATCGAATATTCCCTGTGGGCGGCCTTCATCGACTGGCGCGAGTATCCGGCCGCCCCGGAAGCGCTGGAGGCCCTGCGCGCCTATCTGGACGGCCTGGGCATCCCCCTGCGGGTGATCCAGGCCCACATCCACCCGCCGGGCTACCGCCGCTCTTTCAGCTGCTACATCTGCTCGCGCAACCGCAAGCGCATCCTGTTCAACGAGGCCCAGCGCCTGGGCGCCGCCAAGGTGGCCCTCGGGCATCACCTGGACGACATCGTGGAGACCACCCTGCTGAACCTTTTTTTCCGAGGGGAGTTCTCCACCATGATGCCCGTGCAGAGCTTCTTCGGCGGCAAGTTGAGCATCATCCGCCCCCTGTGCGAGGTGCAGGAGCGCGACGTGGAGCGCCTGGCGCGGCACTACCCCCTGCCGGTGATCGCCGGCTCCTGCCCCCGCAAGGACGTGAACCAGCGGATCCTCATGAAGGAGATTCTGCGACGCTTGAGCCGTGAGAGCCGTCAGGTCAAGGAGAACATCTACCGTTCGGCCTGGAACGTGAACACGGAGTACCTGCCTCAAGCCAGCCCGGGCGAAGCCGGGCCTACTGGGCCGCGCGAGTACGGGGCTAGCGCGCCCGAGTACGGGGCTAGCGCCCGGCTTGCCGCCCCCCGGATAATCGTCTATTGTGGGAGCGATGCGCGTGGCCATTCTCAGCGACATCCACGCCAACCGCGAGGCCCTGGAAGCGGTGGAGGCCCGCTTGGCGGCACTGCGGGTGGATCAGGTGTTTTTCCTGGGCGACGCCGTGGGATACAACGCCGACCCCGGGTACTGCCTGGCCCGGATCGCGGCCCTGGCCGCTTTCTCGGTGCGCGGCAACCACGACAAGACCGTGGCCGACCCGGCGAACCTGGACTGGTTCAACGAGGTGGCCCGGGAGGCGCTGGTCTGGACCCGCCGGCAGCTGGACGCTCAGGGCTTGAGCCTGCTGGCGGGGCTGCCTCGCGGACCGCTCGCGGTCGGGGACCGCTGGGTGCTTTGCCACGGGGCGCCGGCCGACGAAGACCAGTACCTGACCCAGGCGCGGGACGCGGAAAAGGCCTTCCGTTTCCTGTCGGCCGAATACCCGAAGGCGGAAGTGGCCTTCTTCGGCCACACGCACGTGCCGGTGATCGTCGCCGAGAAGGGCCGGGCGCTGCCGCCGCCGGAGCGCTTCGCGCTTCGCCCGGGCGTGCGCTACCTGATCAACCCGGGCTCCGTGGGCCAGCCCCGCGACCGGGTGCCCCTGGCCTCCTTCGGGGTGCTGGACGAGGCAGAGAGGGTCTATGAACACTACCGGGTGCCGTACCCGATCGAAAAAACTCAAGGAAAGATCCTGGCCGCCGGCCTTCCCCGGGCCCTGGCGGACAGGCTCGCCGGGGGGTGGTAAGGCATGGACATGAAAAACTCCAAGGTCATGGAGGAGCGCATCCGCCGGGTGAAGGTGATCCTGAAGGAGCTGGGTTATCGCATCCAGGAGACCCAGCGCTCCAATGAGAGCTATTCCGCGGGCTTCGAGAACGACGAGGGCTTCCAGGCCGGTTTCTTCATCGACAGCGGCAGCCGCTTCCTGGAGGTGGCCTACACCTTCTCCTTCTCCCCCTCCATGGCCGAGTTCGTGCGCAGCCGGCTGGAGGAGATGCTGAAGATCAGCTACGAGTACGGATGCTACATCAATCTGCAGACCACCGCCGAGGAGATCGCCTTCTCGGTGTTCACCAAGATCTACTACTCCGGGCTGAACTATTACGCGATGCGCGAGAGCCTGCGGGACTTCAAGCAGTGCATCTACTCGCTCACCGACACCATGGAGATCGCTTCCGATCAGTAAGGCGAATAGCCTTGCTAATGGGCGGCAGGCCGGAGTACCGGGCTGCGCCAGCCGCAGGTTAGTAGTGCTCGGAGAAGATGCCCGCGTCGCGGATACGCCCGGGCACCTGGTTTTCGGCGAAGGCCAGGACTTTCTGCATCACCGTTTCCCCGTACTGCTTGGAGTTGGAGATCACGGCCGCGGCGATTTGGGAATAGCGCAGCGAGTCCTGCAGGTCGACCTCGGCCACCGAGATCTTGAACTTGTGCTGCACCCGGTGCTTCACGGACTGCACGACCTGGCGTTTTTCCTTGAGCGAGGTGATGTCCGGCAGGTCCAGGACGAAGTGCAGAATCGAGATGACCACGGTCAGGCGCCCCCCTCCTTGGATTCGGGCTCGGCCGGGCGCGCGTCTTCCGGGGTGAGCAGAGAGGGAGGCTCCCCCCGCCGGTCGCGGTCCTTGAGCGGCAGCCAGCGTTCGTTGTACTCCCGGGCCAGCCGGAACACCTCTTCCTCCCGGCGGTCCTCGGGCACCCGGACCTGCAGGTTGAAACCGTCCTCCGCCAGGCCGCGGCGCATCACCTCCAGCGGGTCCGTTACGACGCGCGTGAAGTGGGGAGCGTAGAATCCGAAGAGACCCGCGAGCAGCAGGAGCACGAGGAGCTGGAACAGGAGGTCCTGCGCGGCGGCTTCACTGACCGCGGGCCGGATGTCGAAGAACAGCTCCAGGTCGCCGGCCCGCAGATAGCGGTAGTCGCCCAGGGCGAACTCGCGCGCGTACAGGTCATCGGCCTGCCGGCTGTACAGCGTAGCCTGGCCTTCGCGCGCCACCAGCAGGGACGGGTCGGCACGGACCAGGGACTGCAGCGCCGTGGCGGCCGTCGCCGGGGAAGAGGCCTGCGCGAGCCCGGCCGCGGTCAGCTCCTGCCGCCGGCCGAGCTCGCGCTGCAGCCCGGGCCGGAGGGACCCGGTCAGAACCGCAGCCGCCAGCCCGAGGGCCAGCACCGCCGAGCCCAGGAGAGCCAGCAGGGAGGCGTGACGCGCGGCCATGCCGGGAGCGCGCTCCAACAGACCGAAGCCCAGGCGCGCGGGACGAAGCAGGCGCAGGGCGCGCGCCACGCGGGCGGCCGCGAGCAGTCCCGTGGTGCAAAGCGCGGTCCCGAAAAGCAGGTCGACCGCCCAGGGTCCGGAGGCCAGCACCAGCAGCGGCGCGCTGGCCAGGAAATCCAGCCAGCCCCGCTCCGGCCCCAGGTAGCTCTCCGCCCGGCGTTCGCTCAGGGCCAGGCCCAGCCTGGCCAGAAACTCGCTCGTGAAGTACAGGTCCAGGAAGAAGCCGGCCAGGCGCACCGCTTGGCGGGGCGCGGCAGGCCAGGCGGCCAGCACCGACACGTCTTCCAGCAGGGCCTGGGCCACGGCCAGAGTGATCGCGGCGGCCAGCAGGGCGAGCGGGAGTCTGCGGTTCATGCGCTCACCATCCGTTCCGCGCGGCGATGCCGCGCATCTCCTCCAGCATCGTCTCGTCCAGCCCGTGGAAGCTCGCGTTGCGGCGGGCCACGCCCCACCAGCTGCACTCGGGAGGCAGCGCCCCGCGCGCCGGGCGGGCCGCTCCCGCGCGCGCGGCGGCGGCGAACAGGGCGGTCAGCCGGGCGCTGGCCGGAAGCAGGGGATTGCCCTGGCAGGGCAGGTGGCTCATCACCGCGCTGCGCAGCGCCGCCTGGGGCAGGGACTTGAGCTCCCCGCGCAGCAGGGCCTGCGCCTCGGAGGCGTAGCGCGGCCCCAGCCCGCCGGACTGCGGGGTGCCCGTCAGGAAAATCCCCGCGCGCAGAAGCAGGGCGGCCCGCACCAGGGAGGCCGTCTCGCCGGCCCCCAGGCGCAGCCGCTCCATCTTGATCAGCTCGAAATGGACGTACTTCTGATCTGCAAAGCAAACCGGCAGGTAACGGCCGGGAAGGTCGCGCTGAACCGCGGCCAGCGGCGCGCTCAGGGCCGCCCGCGCCCGCTCGCTTTGCAGGAGCCTCGCCAGCAGGGAGGCCATCTCCTTGCGGCAGCGCTCGCCCGCAATGGGGGTGTTTTGCAGTCTGGCGGCAAACGGGAAGGTCCCGTCCCGGGCCACGAGGGCATCCAGCAGGGGTTCCAGCTCGCGGTCCGACTCGCGGCGCAGCTCCTCCAGCAGCAGCTTGCGGGAACGCTCCCGGGAGAGCCCAGGCAAATATCCCTTGCCCGCCAGCAGCTCGGCCATTTCCGCTGCCCGGGAGCGCAGGAGCAGCAGGGCCTGCTCTTCCTTCTCCAGCGGGCTGAGGCCGGTCAGCGCCGGGCTGGCCAGCAGGCGCACGGCCACCGCCGCGGCCCGGGCGCGTTCGGGCTCCATGGCGGGGCATTATGTCATGTTTTTTTTCGACTGTACATGTGATACGTTGTGGACTGTTGAAGGCTACCCTCCTGGCCGCGCTGCTCACGCTGCTGCTCGCCCCCGGGGGACCGGTGTTCGCCCAATCCCTTCCGCCGCTTCCGTACGCCGTCCCCGAAGGGGAAGCGTCTCCCACGCTGTTTTCGGTGCAGCTTGGGGACGCCGAGGTGGATTTTGTGCTCGAAGGCAGCTGGCGCACGGAGCTGGCCGCCGCCCTGGGCCTGGTGATCACCCCCGAGGGCCTGGTGTACGCGGAGGCGTTCCCCAGCTTCGGTTCGCTGTGGCCCCCGGTTTTCCGCAATTTCCCGCGGCTCACGTTTTCGATCTGGTTGAAGCAGCGCTTCTTCCTGGAGTCCTCAGTAGTTTGGGATTTCGTAGAGAATCCCAGCTACGAATATGCATGGTGGGACAAGAACTACTGGCTGACCGGGTACCGCGGCCAGGAAGGAGAATTCCTGCGCTCGGTGCTGGTCGGCAACCGCGAGGTGGCGGTGGACCAATACCCTTTCCTGGAGGTTCCCGAAACGGGGTCCAGCTCCCTGGGCGCCTCGGCGCTGCTCGGGGCCGGCCGCTCCAGCCACCAGCTCATGCTGCGCTACGACAACAACGAGCCCGCGGAGGCGGTCTTTCTCGGCAAGAACCGGGTCGAGGAGAGCAACCTGGGCCTGGACGGCTTCATCCGCGGGCGCTTCTTCCGGCTGCCGGACGATAACGTCGAGGACCTGGAGGTCTACCTGGAGGACCCGGATGGGGCTTTTTCCGTTGGCGTCCGGCATTACCGGCTGGCCACTGTGGACGACGCCATCCTCGATGCGGCCGGCGGCACCGTCACGCTGAAGAAGGCCGCCGCAGGCGAGGTGCTGGTGTACTACCGAGGTAGGGGCTGACTCGAGGTCGGCGACGCGGGTCTGGGGGCTGCTCGCCCTGCCGCGGAATCTGCGGGGACGACATCGATCTGAGCCACCGTCTTCCATACTTGCCGTTCGATCTTCGGCGTCACACTACCTCGGACGACGACATGACCGAACGCCAGGTGACGGTCGAACGGCAAGCTCTGCCTGCGCCTGTGGAAACCGGGGGAGTTCTCCCCCTTCGAGATCCTGGGCGCCTACGCCACGCCCTCCACGGTTCCCGACGGAGGCCTCCGCGGATGCGCGTGCAGGTGCTGAAGAAGGGCAATCCGGATGCCATCGCGACTTCCGACGTGCAAGTTCCGCCTCACCCCCGGGACCGACTACCTGACCGCCTATCGCGACGAGGACCTGCGCGGCAATCTGCGCAACCTCTACCCCTTCCTGGACGAGGACTTGGCGACGACGGTATTCGACCCGGACAATCTCCTGTACGGCCCCAACGCGGATCCCAGCCCCGGCTACCTGCAGCACGACCTGCGCGTGAGCCTGCTCACCCCGGTGAGCTCCTTCGGTCTGGGCGCCGACGTGGTGCCCGGCTCGGTGCAGGTTCTGCGCAACGGCGTGGCGGAGAACCGCTACGAGTTCGACGCGGCAGTGGGGGTGGTGAGCTTCCTGACCGAGATCGCCCCGGACGACCGCCTGATCATCAGCTTCCGGCGCAAGCAGAGCCTGGCGGGCAACGGGGACTTGCTGTTCGTCTGGGGCAACACCATCCCGCTGGGCGATGCGCATACCCTGCAGGTGGCCAGCGGGCTGCGCTGGAACGTGGTCCCAGGCACTTACACTGAAGAGGCGTACAAGCGCACGGGCAGCGCCTTGGTCTCGGCCGGCCTGCAGGGAGAAGTCGGCCCCCTGCGCTACGAGGTGAGCGCCGCGGCCGGCTTCACCAACCCGGACACCACGGGCCGCATGCGCCTGCTGGGCATGGAGGGGCAGGGCAGGGAAATCTCGCTTTCGGAGTCCACCGCCTGGCCGGCGGCTCCTCCCGCCAATACGAGTGTGGCGCCGGGCGCGTTGGATGCCGCGGACAACGAGGGCTACTCTACGTACAAGGACCTGCCCTACGAGACCGGCTCCAAGCCCGGCCCGTACGTGGCGTCGGAAAGACCTGGTGCTGGACTTCGACCTGGCCAACGGGGGAGTGGGTGGGCACCCAGATCCCGATGGCGCCGGGTCAGGGATTGGCTGACCTCTCGGGCTTGGAATCCGTTTCCATGCGATACCGGGCCACCGGCATCAGCGGCAGTTTTCGCGTTTACCTGCAGATCGGGGAAATCGGCGAAGACCTGGATGCGGACGACCTTCTGGACGAGGAAGCCTCGGCCAGCTCCGCCGGGTTCCCGTTCAACGACACCTCTGCGGGGGGCGGTATCCTGCGGGTGGGCAGCGGCCCCGAGAACCTGGGAAACGGCCGGCGCGACAGCGAGGACGTGGACGGCAACGGCACTCTGGACCCGGAGGACGCCAGCGCGACCCCGTACCTGGTGTCTGTGCCCCGCGATCCAGGGGATACTCCGATCGCCGCCGACCGGGCTGGACGACCACCAGCCATTCTTTCACCCCTGCAGAACTGGCCCGCCTGCGCCGGGCCCGCGCGCTTCGCCTCCTGCTGGTGGAATCCACCGGCGCGGCCACTGCCGGCGGCCGCTTCGAGGTGGAGCGGCTCAACCTGGAGGGCAGCCTGTTCCACGCCACGTCGGTCACCCCGGCCCCAACCTTACGACGCTGAGCGCCCGGGAGGTCGAGGAGTGGGCGGCGGCCAACCTTCCGGCCGGCATCTTGCTGGAGAATGCCTTTTCGGAGGTGGCCGAGATCTTCCATCCGTACGGCGAGACGCAGAAGGTCCTGGAGCTGAACTGGCGGGTGGGTCGGTTGACGAATGGCTGGCGAGAGGTTTCACGCACGCGGATACCGAAGGCATCGACTACCGCCGGATTGTTTTCTATTACCGAATGCCTTCCGTAACCGTATCGGCGCGCCTGATGTGCAATTCTCCCTGCTGGACGAAGTCGGCAAAGGGCATCCACTGGACTGTTGCCCGCGACAGTCATTTCCGCCTGGTCGAAAATTGAAGTGTCGCTGGATGACGGCGCAGGTCTATCCAAGACGGCACCGCCGTCAATAGGGGCGATCGTGACCGAGGATGCTGGCCGCGGCTCGCTTTCTTTGTTCACCATCAGTCTGTCCGACACCGATCTCCGGGCTTCTCTACCTCGACGAGCTGCACCTCACCGACCCGAAAAGCGCAGTGGGGGCCGCCGCGAAGGGACGGCTGGAGCTGGAGCTGCCCGGAACCCTTGCTTCTATCGGAGGCCACCCGGTGCTGCACGACCTCTCCCTGCGGCAGGAAGCCTCGGCCGCCAGCAAGGGCTTCTCCTCGCTGTACGGGACCCCGCAGCAGCAGAGCTCCCTGTCCTCCCGCACCGAGCTGTCCGTGGGGATTTCCGTCGTGGACCTGGACGCCGACCTGCAGGTCGCCGCCTCCGGCGCCGAGGTGAGCCTGGCCGGCGGGCATCGGCTGGCCTTTCCCACCTCCGGTTCCCCGATCACCTTCCTGGACACTTTCAGCCTCCGGCAGAGCGCCACCGGCCTGGACCTGGCGCGGAGCAACCGCCTGGGCGTGTCCCTGGCCCGCCTCGGCACCCTGGGTCTGGAGGCGGGGGCCATTTCCCAGGAAGGGCTGCTGACGCAGACCTGGAAAGCGGACTACGGGCTGACCCCCTGGGGCCTGGACCTGCGCCAGAGCCTGGAGCTCACCGAGACCCGCAGCGGCTATGTGGTCCCGGACAGGGACTATTTCTCCAACTGGATCGGGGCTTATACCCTGCTGGCCCCCTGGGGCGGCGGAGTGGAGGAGGAGCGCCTGGGCAGCGCGGACCTGGTCTGGAGCCTGACGGCCCGCGCGCTGGCGGCCCGCCTGGCCGCGAGCTACGACACCTACAGCGCCGAGATCCTTCCCACCGGACGCACCCAGACCAGCACCCTCCGCCTGGAGGCCAGCCTGCCGGTGGCCGTGCGGAAGCGGGAGGCGGTCCTCTTTTCCTTGACCCCGGGCTACCGGCGCGAGGTGCAGCTGGTCGAGCGACTGGACTCCCCAGGAAACCTGGGGCTGGACCTGGGTGAGGGGCTGACGGAGCTGGCCACCCAGGCCTACTGGTTCCAGGGGGTCCCGGTGGACGAGCTGTTCTCCTCCTCCACCGCCAGCCAGTTCACCCAGATGAGTCTGCCGGCGCAGACGGCCGTGTACACGCCGGAGATTTTCCTGACCCTGTCCCGCTTCTCCTCCTCGCGGCTGTACGACCTGGTGCTGCCCTCAGCCCTGGAACTTTCCCTGAACCGGGAGCTGCGCAGGGAGGGGGTGCTGGTCGGCTCCCGCAACAACTACCGCCTGGCCCTGCAGAGCCGCGCCCTGAACCTGTTCGGTGCCCTGGGGGCCTACCCGCTGTTCCCCTTCTACCGCACCGACGAGGCCAGCGGCAGCCTGCAGATCACCGCCACGCAGGCGGCGGGGGTTACGGAAAAGCTCTCCCTGCTGGCGGGGCAATTCCTGGCCTGCGACGGGGAAAACTCCAGGCTCACTTTGGAGAACCGCTTCACCTACACCTACGAGGAGTCGGGCGTCTGGTCGGACTCGGTGGGGGCCCTGTTCTCCTGGGAGCGCCACCCGGGCGGCGGCGTGAGGGTGCCTCTTCTCCCCGCGGAGACGGGGGCCAGGGGCTACTGGAGCCACGAGGAAAGCCTGTCCGCCACCGCGGCCGGCGGCCAGCCCGTCGAAGATGCCTCGCTGCACCCCTTCAATTTCGTGCTGGCCCACCAGAGCTCCCTGGTCCTGCCGGATTTCGGGTTCCTAAAAGGCGGGATTTCCCTGGGTTTGGATGCCGAAGATGTAAAAGGAGAGGGGATCTACTGGCGCATCGGCCTAAAAGCCACGCTGGAGGCCCAGATCCAGTTCTGAGGCGGCATTGGAATCCTGGAAATTCGGACTATATTTAAGCGAATAGGAGGCTGATATGCTCAGGAAGCGCATGCTCGTCGTGCTCGCGGTGCTGGCATTGGGGCTGCCCTTAGCGATTTCCGCCGAGGAGGCGGAAGGGGGCGTCGACTTCGGCTTGACCCTGGGCATCGGCGCGGACACCTTCTACATCGCCGCTCTGGGCGAGAACGTGACCTACCAGTATCTCACCTTGTCGCCGGACATCGCCTTCGGCAAGTGGGGAATCGGGCTGGAGCTGACGCTGCATTACACCTTCACCGACCAGGCGGGCGTGGACCCCATACGGGTTGAGGGGGACTGGATCCCCGACCCGGCGCTGGATCAGAACTACCTGGACGTGTACCTGCCCAAGTTCAAGTACATCCGCTACGGCTTCAAGGGCGACCCGCTGTACGCCAAGCTGGGCTCCATCGAGGACGGCACCCTGGGCAACGGCTTCATCATGAACAACTACGACAACACCCTGTTCCTGCCCGAGACCGCGCATCTTCGGACTGGCCTTCGACCTGGACGGGGCCCTGTTCAACTTCCCCTACCTCGGCCTGGAAACCTTCGTGGGCAACGTGGCCCGCTTCGACGTTCTCGGCGCCCGCCTGTATGCCCGCCCCCTGGCCGGCACCGAAATCCCTCTGCTCAAGGACCTGCAGGTGGGGGCCACCTTCGCCATGGACACCAATCCGGGGCTGCACGACCCCGCGTCGCCGCGCTGGACCCGGATTCCGTGTACCTGTACGGGGCCGACCTGCGCCAGCCCATCCTGAACAGCCGGGCGATCAGCCTGGCGGTTTTCAGCGACCTGGCGGTGCTGGGCAACCAGGACTCCGTGGGAGGCATGGTGGGCTTCGGAGGGCCGGATCGCAGGGGTCATCCTGTACGGGGCCCAGATCCGCATCCTGGGCGAGAACTTCGTGCCGGTCTACTTCGACTCCACCTACGACCTGTTCCGGGCGGACAAGTACGCGGTGGCCTCCGCCCCCGGTACGGTGGTGGACGCCTACACCGGCTGGCTGGGCAGCCTGGGCTTCTCCCTGTTCGGGGACCTGCTGGTGTTCAACGCCAGCCTGGACGGTCCTTTCACGAGCGACCGAGATCCGTGCAACTACCAGGACTGGCCGCACTTTTTCGCCCAGTTTCTCCTGGGCAAGGGGCTGGTCCCGAACGTCTCCCTGGAATTGAGCTACGACAAGCGCAAGCTGGGCGCCGACGAAGGCTTTCTTCCGGGACCTGTTCAGCTTCGCCGAGTCGGTCATCCAGGGCCGCCTGAATTACAGCATCGGGGCCGCGGTGCTCTCCCTGGTCTACGACATCCGCTATGACCCGGTCCAGGGTAAGTTCATCACGCATTCCGGAATCGAGAGCGCCATCGAGCTGTTCTAGGAACGGAGGTATGCCATGAAGCTTAAAAGCATTTTGCTGTTGACGGCCGTCTTCCTCCTGGCGGCGGCATCCATTTTCGCCGCCCCGAGGATGGTCATCGAATACTTCGAGAACAATTCCGGGGGCCTGTACGTGCGCGCCGCGGACGGCACCGAAACGGAGGCCGCCGCCCTCACCTTCGGCGACGAGCTCGCCTTGGGCAGCACGCTGATCACCCTGCAGGGGGATTTCGCGGAGCTGCGCCTGGATCCCAACGGCACGATCGTGCGCGTGTCCGAGAACACGAACTTCACGGTCAAGAGCGTGCAGGGCAGGGACGGGGCTACGAGGAACGTCTTTGGCCTGGCCGTGGGCAAGGTAAAGACCGTGGCCGCCAAATCCAAGGGCGCCGTTTACAGCTTCGAGGGCAGCACCGCCGTCTGCGGCGTGCGCGGCACGAAGTTCATATTCTCCGTGCTGCCGGGGCAGCGCGAACTAGCCTACGTCCTGGAAGGGTTGGTCGATTTCAGCAACCAGGCGGGGCAGACCCTGGCCCTGCAGGCGGGCATGGCCGCTGACGCCCTGGCCGCCTCCTTCGCCAGCTTCACTCCACCTCCGGAGCTGCAGCAGGAGCTGGAGGGCGACTTGCAGTTCCAGAAGCTCAATGAAGGAGAAGTTGGAAAGGGCGAGCCGGCAACCATGGAGAGCGCCGAGGCGGAAGGGCCGACGGAAGCCCCCGCGGCCAAGGACAAGACCCCCAAGTGGGTCCAGCGCCTGATGGACTTCCTGGGCATGGAGATCGGCACGGTTACGCTCCCCGATGATAGCGGCAATTCCGTTACCTGGGCCAAGGCCGTGATCCAGCCGCGCTTCAAGATCGGCAAGCTCAAGGTCGGGCTGTACCTGCCCATCATCTACCATACCGATATGTTCGATTCGGACGATTGGTACCGCCCGGCGGGCAACGACGAGTGGAGTTTCGGCACCGACCAGTCCGGCTGGGGCGAGGTCGCCATGGACTTCAGCCGCGACCTCTTCCTGAAGATCCGCTACATCGAGTGGGGTGAGCAGCGGGATCCCTTCTTCTTCAAGGTCGGCAGCCTGGGCGACATCACCATGGGACACGGCTCGATCATGCGCCACTACGCCAACGACCTGGATTTCCCGTCCGTGCGCAAGGTGGGCCTGAACCTGGGCCTGGACGGCAAGAAGGGCGGTCTGGAAGCCATGATCAGCGACGCGGCTGAACCGCGGCTATTCGGCATTCGCCCGTATTGGAAGCCGGGTGGGGGCAAGTTCGCGATGGGGTTCACTGCGATGACCGACTTGTTCCCCGAGCAGGAGGCAGAAGGACCGACCTTGGCTTACGACTTCGGGAACCCGGTGTTCCTGAACGCCGGTCTGGACCTGGAGCTTTCCATAGTGGAGGGCAAGCGTCTGAGCATCGTGCCGTACCTCGACGGGGCCCTCATGCTTCCCTTCTTGCGCGAGCCGGCGGGCAGCGTGGGGTCGGGATTCGCAGCGGACGGCGTCTGGTACGACGGGCGCCCGAGAAACTTCGGGGCCATGGCCGGCGTCCTGGGCAACATCCTGTTCATCGACTACCGCCTGGAGTTCCGGTACTCGGACGGCGTCTTCACGCCCGCCTTCTATGGGCCGCTGTACGACCGCCAGGGCACGGATCGTGCGGCCCAGATGTTCAACTACCTGAGCAACCCGAACGATCAGGCGTACGACGTACAGTCCATGGGCGTGTACGGGGAGCTGGGCTTCACCCTGGAGCGGGTATTCTACATCGCGGGCGGGTACTACTGGCCGTGGCCAGTGGATCCAGCGGATGCGCTCAGCGCCTGGCCTGATGACACCCTGCACGTGGAGCTGGGCATCCTGAAGGGCCTGCTGCCGCTGTACGGCTCCATTGCCCTGGACCGGGTGGGCATCGGCGCGCCGCTGATGAGGGGTGAAAGCCTGAACTTCTTCGACGAGAACCTGCGCTTCTCGGGCGAGATCGTCTATCCCTTCTCGCCCATCATGGAGCTGGCGCTGCAGGCGTCCACCAACTTGATCGGCGGCAGCGTGTATCCGACCTTCAGCATCCTGACGCGCATCAATGGCTGAGCATGCCTGAGCATCCATCCTCCCGGAGGGTACAGATCCTCCGGGAGGAAGTTTCCCGAAAGATCGCGGCCGGCGAGGTGATCGACCGGCCGCTTGCCGTTGTAAGGGAGCTCCTGGACAACGCCCTGGACGCCGGCGCCCGCAATGTGGAGGTGTACCTGGAGGGCGGGGGCCTGGAGCGCATCCGGGTGGTGGACGACGGGGCGGGCATGAGCCGCCAGGACCTGGAGCTGGCCGCCCAGCGGCACGCCACTTCCAAGATCGAGCACGAGGATGACCTTGGCCGGGTGACCACCCTGGGCTTCCGCGGCGAGGCCCTGTCCAGCATCGCGGCCTGCGCCCGGCTCACGCCTGACCAGCGCGGAAGCCGGAGCCTCCGGCGCATATCGCCTGGTTGTCGAGGGCGGGCGTCGGCATGCCCTGGAGCAGGCCGCCGGCGTCCCGGGCACCGCCGTGGACGTCGCGGACCTGTTCTTCAATCTGCCCGCGCGCAAGCGTTTCATGAAGAGCGTCTCAGCGGAGAGCCTGGGCTGTCGGCAGGCCTTCCTGGAAAAGGCGCTGCCGCACTCGCAGGTCTCCTTCCGCCTGTTCAGCGACGGGGAGCTGCGGCTGTTCCTGCCGGCGCAGGGGCCCCGGGAGCGGGTGGCCGCGGCCATGGGCCTGGAGCTCCAGCACCTGCACGTCGCCGAGGGGAAAACCACCGGGGCGCGGGCCCTCATCGTGGCCGGCAGGCCGGAGCTGGCGCGCCGGGACCGCAAGTATCTGCACCTGTACGTCAACCGCCGGCGCATCTCGGACTTCTCGCTCCTGCAGGCGGCGGAGTACGCCTTCGGCGAGTATGTGCCGGGGGGCAGTCACCCAGTGGCCTTCCTGTTCCTGGAAGTGGACCCGGCGCTGGTGGATTTCAACATCCACCCGGCAAAGAAGGAGGCCCGCTTCCGCAACCTGGCGGAGCTGCGCCAGCTGGTCATCGGGACGCTGCGCGGCCTGCTTGGCGGTTTCGGACTGCGCGCGGGCTCAGCGGCTGCCAAGCCCGCCACCCACCCGGCTGCGGGAGGCCCAACCTGGGCCTTCGAGGCGGCGGAGTCGAGGCCGCTTCCGACAAGCCTGCTGCCGGGTGGGGAAGGGCACGCTGCGCCTGCGGGCGCACCGCCGCCCGCGGGCGCGGATAGCGCCGGCGCTTCCGTGCACTACCGGGGGCAGCTCTTCCGCCTGTTCCTGCTGGTGGAGCAGGGGGACAGCTTGTTCATCGTGGACCAGCACGCCGCCCACGAGCGGCTGCTGTTCGAGGAGTTGAAGAGCCGCCGGCTGGCCTCGCAGGAGCTGCTGCTCCCGGTGCGGCTGGAAGGGATCGGGGAGGAGCAGGTGCGGCTCGGCTTGTCCTCCTGGGAGCGGCTGGGCATCCGCGTGGAACGCGGGGAGGACGGGATCTATTCGATCGCGGCTCTCCCGGAGGAGCTGCTCTGCGTGGAGGAGGAACTGGCCGAGGCGCTGCGCGAAGGCTCTTCCTCGCCCGAGGAGCTGGAGCAGAGGGTCTTCAGCCTGGCGGCCTGCCGCACGGCGGTCAAGGACGGCCAGGAGCTGGACCCGCGTTCGGCCGGAGAGCTGGCCCGCAGGGCCCTGGCCCTGGACAACGCCCGCTGTCCGCACGGGCGTCCCATCTGGATGGAGATCCGCCGCGGCGATCTGCTGCGCGCCGTGGCGCGCCCGCCGGAAATCTGAAGCCCTACAGCTTGGCCAGCAGGCTCTTCACCTCGTCCTTTTTCGCGTAATTGGGATTCTTGGACAGCAGGTTTTCCAGCAGAGCCTTGGCGCCCGGTTTATCACCCTTCTTGATCAGGATCAGGGCCAGCTGGTAGTAGGCGTCCCAGTAGGTGCCGGAGATCTTGATCAGCTCGGTGAAGGCGACCTGGGCCTCGTCCGCCTGGCCCAGCTCCTGGTAGGCCAGCCCCAGGTTGTACCGGGTGGCGGCGGCGTCCAGCTTCAGGTTGATGGCTTTGCGGTAATGGCGCACCGCGTCCTGGTAAAGGCCCTTGTGCAGGTACACGTTGCCCAGGTTGTTGTTCACCTCGAAGGAGTCCGGGGCCAGCTTCACGGCCTGGGTCAGGTAGCCCAGGGCCTCGTCGTACAGGCCGCTGTCGTCGTAGATGCGGCCCAGGTTGATCAGGGGCGGGACGTACTTGACGTCCAGCGCCGCGGCCTCCTTGTAGCGCCGGATGGCGTCGTCGTTCCTGCCCTGCTTGTCGTAGGCTTCGCCCAGGGTGTACACATAGGGCGCCGAGTCCGGCTGGCGTTCCACCGCCTTCTGGGCGAAGGGCAGCGCCTCCTGGTACTTCGATAGATTTATCTTGACCAGGGCCATGTTGTAGTTGGTCACCGCGTTGGTCGGGTCCAGGCGCAGGGCGTTGTCCAGGTAGCGCTCCGCCTGGGCGAAGTCCCCCCGCGCCGACAGGGCGGTGCCCAGGCCGCGCAGGAACACGGGGTTGGAGGAGTCGTAGCTCACCGCCTGGCGGAAGGACTCCACGGCCTTGGAGATCTCCCCTGTCTCAATGTACAGGGTGCCCAGGGTGTAGTGCGCCTCCGCGTAGTCCCTCTTGATCTTGACCGCATTGCTGAAGGCCCCGATGGCCTTGGTGGTCTCCCCAAGCCGGATCAGCGTCTGCCCGCGGCGGAAATGCGCCTGGGGGAAATCGGAGCGCAGGTGGATGGAGGAGTCGAAGGACTGCAGCGCGTCGGAGTACTTGCGCGCGTAATACTGCACCTTGCCCAGCGAATACAGCAGGTAGTAGTCGTCGGGCTTGAGGCGCGACGCCTCCTTGTACTCCTGGATGGCATTGTCGTAGTTCCTGGCGTTCTCGTAGATCTGGCCGAGGGTGGAGTGGGGCAGCCACAGGCTGGGATCCTTGCGGGCGGCGCGGGTGGAGGATTCGACGGCGGCCTGCACGTTGGCCGGGTTCTCCGGGTTCTCGTCGAACCAGGCCTTCCCCGAATAGGCGAGCGCCTGGGCATTGTCCGGGTCCAGTTCCAGGACCTCCTGGAAGAGCTTGCGGGCCGCGGCATACTCCTCGTTGTTGAGTTTCTGCACTCCCTGGGCCATCAGGGAGTTCACTTTTTTCAGCCGCTCCCGCTCCTTGGCGCTGGCGTCCTCGGGTACCTGCTTGGGGGCCACCACCACGGTGGTCTTTTCCTGCGGCGCCTTCTCCTTCAGTGAGCTGCCCAGCTCCTGCAGCCCCGCCTGCAGCTGCGCCTGCTGCCGCTGCATCGCCGCCGCCTCCTGCTGTTTGGACTCCAGTTCCGCCGCCTTCTTGCGGCGGATGATCTCGTCCAGGAGCGCGTTGGCCTCGGCATCCTTGGGGTCTTTCAGCAGCAGCTTGTCCAGCAGCTCCATGGCCCGCTCGTATTCCTGCCGCTCCATGTAGCCGCGGGCCAGCTCCAGGGTGTTGGCCCGTTCCTGACCGGCCCTCGCCCGGGCCGCTCTATCGCGGCCGGTGAGGCCCAGCCACGCTCCGCCGGCAGCCAGAGCCAGCAGGATCACCGCCAGGACAATGATCAGGACGTGCTTTCGTTCCATGGGGGGGTTCGCCTTCCTGGACTTCAGTCCTCGATGTCGACTTCGTCATATTGCTCCTGGATGTCCTCGCTGCCCGCGGACAGGTTGCGGGTGTCCTCCGAGGCGTTCTGCAGGGAGTTGAGCACCTCGTTCAGCAGGGCTTTTTGGCGGGCCAGCTCCTCCTGTTGGAGGCGCTCCGCCTCGTCCAGCATCCCTCCCAGCAGGGCGATGAGCTTTTCGATGGGCTCGCGCTGGGGGGTGGCGGGGGCCAGGCGCAGGTATTCGATGTAGTCGGCCCGGGCGTTGGCATAGCTCTCCAGCTCCAGGCGCGCGTTGGCCCGGTTGAGGTAGGCGTCCTCCATGAGACGGTTGACTTCCAGGGCGTTGCTGTACATCTGCTCGGCCAGGGTGTATTCCTTCTGGCGGAACAGGTTGTTGCCCAGGTTGAAGTACAGGAGGTCCTTGACTCCCCTGGCCACGCTCAGGCCGCGGCGCATCACCTGGATGGATTTGTCGGGGCTGGCCAACTGCTCATATACAATGCCCAGGTATAGGTACAGCCGCTCATTGTCCGGGTTCTCGTAGAGCGCCTGCTCCAGCAGAGGCAGGGCTTCCTGCGGACGGTTTTGCAGGAAAAGCTTCTCGCCCTCCTGCAGGGCGCTGAGCTGGAGAAGAAGCGCAGCCAGAGTCACCAGGATGTTCATTGCTCTACCATCGAATATATCGTATCATATTACTTTCGACATCGGCACAAATGAAGATCCTCTGCATCGCTGACCACATCGACCCCCTGGTATACAGCGCGGGCATCAAGGAACGGTTCAAGGACGTCGGTCTGGTGCTCAGCGCCGGGGACCTGCCGTTCAACTACTACGACTTCATCATGTCCACGCTGAACAAGCCGCTGCTGTTCGTTTTCGGCAATCACAACCTCAAGGGCATGGAGCACTTCCGGGGTGCCGCCGACGCCATGGGCCGGTTCTCCCCCGTGCGCCGGGAGGCGGAAGCCCCGGCCTCCGGGGCCGTCTACGTAAACGGGCGGGTGCGCCGGGAGAAGGGGGTGTTGGTGGCCGGGCTGGACGGCAGCCGCTGGTACAACGGCGGGGAGAACCAATACACGGACCTGCAGGCTTACCTGCGTCTGGCCCTGCTGGCGCCGCGCCTATTCATAAACCGGCTGCGCTTCGGCCGGTACCTGGACGTGCTGCTCACCCACGCCCCGCCCCTGGGCGTGCACGACGAGCAGGACCCCTGCCACCGCGGCTTCCAGGCTCTGCTCTGGTTTATGCGGGTCTTCAAGCCGCGCTTCCTGGTGCACGGCCATATCCACCTGTACTCCGGCGACGCGGTGCGGGTCAGCCGGTATGGACCGACCACGGTCGTGAACGCCTATGATCACGCGCTGATCGAGGTGCCCACCTGAGCCGTACGGGTTTCGACAGCGTAGCCAAGGAGGATTTCAACCGCGCCCGCCTGCGCGCGGTATTCGGCCGGGCCCTGGCCCTGCTGCGCAACGAGAGGGACCAGCTGTTGTCCTTGCAGGAGGTCAAGGCGCTCCTGCGGCCCGAGTCCGAGAGCTACCGCGGCCTGCGCACCGTGCCCATCGAGCGCATCGTGGGCAGCGAGGGGCGCTACCTGGACTTCAACCGCATCTTCCTGCCCAAGCGCGAGCACCTGCGCGGGCGCTGGACCCGGGTGAACCTGGCCCACTACCAGCAGGTGCATCTGCCGCCGGTCACCCTCTATGAGATCGGGGGGGTGTACTTCGTGCGTGATGGCAATCACCGGGTTTCCGTGGCCCGCACCCAGGGGGCGGAGTTCATCGACGCGGAGGTGATCAGCCTGAAGTCGCGCCTGGCCTTGAAGCCGGACATGAATCGGGAGGAGATGAAGCGGGCGGTCATCCGGCTGGAGAAGCGGGAGTTTTTCCGGCAAACCGGCCTGGACCGGCTGCGACCGGGCCTGGAGATGGAGTTTACGGATACCGGCCGCTACGACGAGGTCCTGCGCCACATCCATGCCCACAAGTACTTTATCAACCAGTCCAAGCCGTACGAGATCCCCTTCCAGGAGGCGCTGCTGTCCTGGTGCGACGGGGTTTTTGAGCCGCTGATCCGCCTGATCGGCTCCGAGAACATCCTGGCCCATTTCCCGGGGCGCGAAACGGCGGACTTGTACATGTGGATCGTGGGTCACTGGGACGTTCTGAAGAGGCAGTACGGGCAGAGCTACCCGCTGGCCGAAGCGGCCGAGGACTTCCGGCAGCGCTTCGGCCAGCCGGTCTGGAACCCGCTAGGGCGGGCCTGGTCGTGGCTGCGCCGCCGGGTCCGCGGAAATTAGCCCTCCTCCAGGTAGCGCCGGTAGCCCTCGGGGTCGAGCAGCTCGGCCAGCTCCGTCGGGTCCTGCATCTCCAGGGCGAAGAGCCAGCCTTCCCCCAGCGGGTCGTTGTTGACCAGGGCGCAGCCTGCTTCCCCCGCGAGGCGCTTGTTGCTCCCGACGACGGTCCCGGAGAGCGGGGCGTAGATGTCGCTGGCGGATTTCAGCGAGTCGATCGAGCAGACCACCTCCCCGCGAGCCACGTTCCTGCCGGCGGCGGGCAGCTCCACGTAGGACACCTCGCCCAGCTCGGAGCGGGCGAACTCGGAAATTCCCACCACCGCCCGGCTGCCCTCGCACCCGGGCCCAGGCGTGATCGCGGCTGTAGTACAGGCTGTCCATGGCTCGCCTTTCAGTCCAGCAGGGGATTGCCGGAACCGGGGGACGGGGACTGGTCCAGGTCAAGCAGGTCCAGGATGTCCGGCGGGGCCAACGCGCCGCCGCCCAGATCGCCCCCGAGCATCAGGGAGTCCTTGATGGTCTGCTTCAGGCCCTCGTTGCGCTCCTGCTCGAACTGGTGCAGGTCGCAGAACTCGCGCGGCTCGGTGCCGGCCAGGAAGATCTCCTTGACAATTCCCTCGTTGCAGTACTTGGTGGGCAGCTTGCCGGACTTGGCGCACACCGCGACGTCGACCAGGCCGGTGGCCGGCCGGCTGAAATCCGCCGCGGGCAGGTCCTGGTGGGCGCTCTTCATGAACTCCGCCCAGGCGGGGCCGGCCGAGGTGGCGCCGGTCTGGTTGATGCCCAGCGAGTAGCCCCGCTCGTCGAAACCGAACCAGATGGCCGTGGTGATCTGCGGGGTGAAGCCCACCGTCCAGGCGTCGGACCAGTTCTGGGTGGTCCCGGTCTTGCCGGCGATCGGCCGGCCGAAACCGCCGACCCACTCCGCGGCGCCCCTCAGGGTGCCGGCGCTCACCACCCCCTGCAGCAGGCTGGTCATGATATAGGCGTCCTGGGGGGGCATGATCTGCTGGGCCTTGCCGGCGCGCAGCTGCGCGGCGTGCAGCTCCTTTTCGGGCTCCAGCAGGATGCGGCCGTTGCGGTCCTCCACGAACAGGATGCCCACCGGCTCCACCGCCCGGCCCTGGTTGGGGAAGGTGGCGAAGGCCTGGGCCATTTCCAGGGGGGACACCGTGATGATGCCCAGCCCCAAGGGGTACTTCCTCGGAAAGACCAGCTCGATCTCCGTCGGGTCGGTGACCCCCAGCATGCGGCTCGACCGCTCGATGGCCGCGTCGAAACCGATGGTGTCCAGCACCTTCAGCGATGGCACGTTCATGGAGTGCTGCAGCGCGTCGCGCAGCAGCACGCGCCCCTTCCACTCCCCCTTGAAGTTCAGGGGGATGTAGGGGGTGTTGTCGTCGTTCCAGAACACCACCGGCGCGTCCACGATCATCGAGGCCGCGGTGAGCTTGCGCGAGCTGATGGCCGCCGAGTAGTACAGCGGCTTGAAGGCCGAGCCGGGCTGCACCTTGGACTGCACGGCGCGGTTGAACTGGTTGGTGCTCTCGAACTGACGGCCGCCCACCATGGCCAGCACCCGGCCCGTCGTGGATTCGATGGCCACCAGGGCCCCTTCCACCTTCGTCTTTTTCGAACGCAGGGTGTCCTTGGCGTAGCCCGCCAGGGAGGCCAGCTTGACCCCGTCCAGGCCGAACAGGGAGGCGCTCAGGTCCATGACCGGGTTCATGGAGTCCAGGAACTGGGAGAGGCCGCGCGAGCGCTGCTTGGCCCCGGCGAAACGGATGCCCTCGATGTTGAAGGCGAGGGAGAGCAGGTCCACGATGGGCAGGAAGGTGGCGTCGGCCACCGAGAGGCGGCTGGCGGCCTGCGCCTGGTGCTGGTTGTTCACCACCTGGATCCACTTCTCCATGACCTGGTCGGCCGTGCCCTGCAGCTTCAGGTCCAGGGTGGTGTGCACGATCAGGCCTTCCTTGTACAGGTCCATGGAGCCCAGCAGCTGCTCCTCCAGGCGCTGGCGAACGTACTCCGAGAAGTAGGGGGCCTTGTCCTCCCGCTCAAACCAGGCCGAGGTGAGGTTGGAGCGCGTGTAATCGTAGCCCGTCCAGTAGTCCTGGAAGGAGCGCTCCGCCTCTTCGCCAGTCGTATAGCCCAACGAGACCATCTGGGCCAGGATCTCCTCCTGCAGCTTCTTGGCCCGGTTGGGGTGGTTGATGGGGGAATAGCGCCCGGGGGAGGCCAGCTGGATGACCAGCATCACCGATTCGGCCACCGTCAGGTCGCGCGCGGAGTGCTTGAAGTAGAACTGGGAGGCCGCCTCCACCCCGTAGGTGTTGTGTCCGAAGTACATGGTGTTCAGGTACTGTTCGAGGATCTCGTTCTTGGTGAGGTTGCGCTCCAGCTGCAGCGCCCACCACAGCTCCACCAGCTTGCGCTTGATGGAGATGTCCGTGCGGTCGGCGTACAGGTAGCCGGCCAGCTGCTGGGTGAGGGTGGAACCGCCGCGGAAGGAGCGGCCGGTCACGATGTCGAAGGCGGCCCGCACGATGTACCACAGCCGGAAACCGCGGTGCTTGTAGAAGCCCCTGTCCTCGCGCGTGAGCAGGGCGTCGATCAGATGGCGGGGCAGCTGGTCGATGGAAACCAGCTCCCGCTTCTCCTCGGAGAAAAACTCGGTCACGAGCTCTCCGTTGCGGTCCAGGATCTGGGTGGGCAGAGCCGGCTTTTGCTCCTGCAGGGAGCCTTCCCGCTGGATGTTGCGCGTGGCTCCCAGGGTCAGGCCCAGGGTGATTCCCAGGATGACGGCGACCAGAAACCCGGCGCCCAGCAGGATCAGGGTCACCAGGCGGCGTTTTTCAGGCATACACCGTCACGATACGGACAGGGTTATGCTCGTGTCAAGGCCGGTCGGGCGCGCGAAAAAAAGGCCGGTTCCATAGGAACCGGCCTTCGTCTAAGGTGTCGGTCGACAATATAGTAAACTGGGAGGGGAACTATATTAGGTACCGACACACCTATTATCGACGCTATGCCCGAAAATCTTAATCTTCATTGATTACTATATCAAAAATACAGGAAAGATGATAGTGCTTCCCCTTCTGCGCGCTGAATTTCCTGGTGACGTTGTATTCGGCGATTTTCACGAGCACCTGGTGGGTCCCTTCCGCGATGGGCAGGCCGGCGAGGGAGGCGAGCTTTTCGCCGTCCAGGTACACCTCGGCGTTCTGCGGAGCCTCGATGCTCAGCAGGGTGGCCAGGGACCGCAGTTCGATGTCCAGCGTTGAGCTCTTTCCCGGCTCCACCGTGAAGCTGGTGTTCACTTCCTGGAGCGCGGGGGAGACCAGGCGCAGCCGGTGCAGGCCGGCGGGCAGCTCCAGGCTGGATTTCAGCGCCTGCAGCTCGGCGGGGCTGAGCTCCCGCTCGTCCAGGTAGGCGGTGAGGGGCTCCGCAGGCGCCCCGGGTGGGGCACGCAGCGACAGCTGGATGGTCCCCCTGCGGGTCAGCAAAGGCTTGACGGTCAGGTAGAACTTGGCCTCGGCGACCGTGTCAGGAATGCCCTTCATCAGGGGCAGAATGGCCACCAGGATCGGGAAATCCTCGCGGGCCAGAGGGCTGGCCAGGCGGAAAACGCCCTCCCCGGAGGCCTCGCTTTCCTCCACCGCGCCCCCCGCCAGGGGGAGCTGCACCTGGATCCGGTTCAGGTAGGGCAGGTATTGGAAGAACACCCGCTCCCCGCTGTACGCCGACACACCCTTCCTGGGTTCGGGGGCCAGCCGCCGGTACACCGCCAGGGCGAAGCTGTCGAAGTGCTGTTTGAGCAGATTCGACAGGTGCAGCTCCAGGCGGATGCCGCGCAGGAAACGGACGTCGCCTTCCAGGGACAGGGCGGCCATTTCCTCCAGGGCGATACCGACGGTCTTCTCGTAGGCCGCGTCGCCCGGTACGCGCAGCTCTTCCACCACCAGACCGCGCAGGTTCTGACCGAAGGCCAGGGCGCCGAGAAGCCCCAGGCCGACCGTGGCCGCGACAGTCCGCCAGCTCATTGACTCTTCCCCGGCGGCAGGAGCGGGAGCGGGTCCCGGCTGGAACCCTTCCGGCGCACCTCGAAATGCAGGTGCGCCCCAGTGGATCGCCCGGTGCTGCCCACCTCGCCGATGATCATACCGGAACGGACCCGCTGATTCAAGGCGACCAGAATCACGCGGAGGTGACCGTACACCGTCTGGTAGCCCCCCTCGTGGGCGAGCACGACGACGTTGCCCAGCACCGGGTCGATACCGGCCTGCACCACCTGACCGTCCCGCGCCGCGTGGACCTCCATGCCGACGGGGGCCGCGACGTCCACGCCGTGGTGGTAGCCCGGCGAGCCGGTCAGGGGATCGGGGCGCGGGCCGTAGGCCGAAGTGAGTTCCCGCAGGGCCAGCGGGAAACGGAAAAGGATGTTCAGGAAGAAGGCCCGCTCCACCGCCGAGAAGTCTTCCCCGGTATAGAAGGAGAACCGCCGGCTGCCGCCCGGCAGGCGCACGACCACCGTCTGGGGGTCGCGCCGGGAGTTGGCGGTGAGCGAGGAGAGGATCTCCTCGAAGGAGGACTGCGGGCTGTCCGTCACGAACAGCCCCGGGAGGTTGGGAACGACCAGCAGTTCCAGTTCGGCGAAACGGGCGGGGCCGGAAGCCCCGTTCAGGGTGGCCAGCGTGGCGTACGGCAGGTTCAGGCGGGCCGCCAGGGCGAACAGGTCCATATTTTCGGGCCTGGCCAGCGAAAAAAAGCGCAACGGGGGGAGCTGCCCGGAGGCCGCTCCTCCAGCCGGGGAGACCCGCCCGCTGCCGGAGAGGGCCGGCAGCCCGCGGTTGATGGCCCTGAAGTAGCTCTGCAAGTCGGACTGCATCTGCCGGAACAGCTCGTCTTCAGGGGAAAGGCGCTGGATCCGCGGGTAATCCGGGCGCGCTACGGCGGCTGAGAGCATCAGCAGCAGGCAGGCGAAGGCGCGGCACATGGCTACTGGTCTATTATCGGAAGATCCTGGCGGCCAGCAGGGCAATGCCGTAGGCCGCCCCCAGGCCCGCGAGCACCAGCGCGGCGGTGCGCAGCCCCGGCAGGATACGCCGCCGCCACAGGGCGCGGAACCCGCCCGCCCGCAGGCTGGCCCGGCGCAGGCCGCGCACCGGCAGGTACAGCAGGCCGGCGGCCAACAGCCCGCCGATGGCGATGGTGAAGGCCTGCCTTGAGCGGGTGGAGAAATACCACAGCGGGAAGGCCACCAGGAAGGACAGGCCGGCGATCAGGGCCAGCAGGCCCAGCACCAGGGCCAGCAGGCCGCAGGGCGAGTCCGGTGCGGCGCAGGAATCGTCAGCCGCGGGGGTATTCGCCGCAAGGCTACTGCCGCCTTTCCGGCTCGGCCGCCAGCCGGCGGTAGGTCTGGGCCTCGCCGGTGAAGCCGGCGCGCTCGGCCAGCTCGATGAGCGCCGGCAGGAGGCGCCTGGCTTCTTCGGCCAGGGAGAGGCTCTGGTAGACCTGCAGGCTGCGGCGATAGGCGTCCAGCGCCGCGGCTTCGTCCCCCTGTTTCCGGTACAGCAGGCCCAAGGCGGCCAGGTCCTTGGCAGTGCCCAGGGACCTTTCCATGCGCCGGTCGTAACGCAGCGCCTCGGCGAGGGAGGCCAGCGCCCCCGCGGTATCCCCCTGCTTGGACTGGATCGAGGCGATCATATAGTGGTTGCTGGCCGCTTCCTCGAAGCGTTCTTGCCGGAGATTGAGGGCCAGGGCCTGCTGGAAATAGCCCAGCGCCTCCGGCAGCCGCTCCTGCAGCTTGAGCGCGGCGCCCAGGTTGTGCAGCAGGATGGCCTGCTCGGGTCCGGGCTCCCCGGAGGGCAGCCGGGCCACCGCCGCGCGCAGGAGCTCCTCGGCCTGGCTGGCCCGGCCGCGGGCCAGCTCGAGCTCGCCCAGATTGCTGGAACTCTGGGCCCGAAGGCGGGGGTCGTCGAGCTTCTCCGCCAGGCGCAGGGCCTCGCGGAAATAGCGTTCGGCCTGTTCCAGCTCGCCCAGGGCCAGGTGGGCCTTGCCCAGGGAGTTGTACGATGCGCCCACCCCGGGCTGGTGGTCCACGGCGAGGTTCTCGTTCAGCGCCAGGCGGAACAGGGTCAGTGCCTGCCGGTAGTCGCCCCGGGCGTAGCGGTCGTTGCCGGACACCGAGTACTCGGCCGCCCTCTCCTTGCGTTCCACCACCTCGGTTTTCGGCTTGGGGGCCGTGGAGCAGGCGGCAGCCAGGGCGAAAGGCAGGACGAGCAGGGCCGCGAAGCGCCGCATCAGAAGTCCTCGTCCCGATAGCTCTGGAAAGTGGTCTGCTGCTCGGGCCGGGACGGAACCCCACCCCGCAGCAATGGGTTGTTCTTCACGGCCTCCAGCACGTCCTGGCCCTGATCCAGGGTGGTCCGCCCCTGTTCCAGCAGCCCGAGGATCTGCGGCTGGGTGCTGTTCACGAAACGGGTGAACTCGGCCAGCTGGGCGATGACCGATTTCAGCTCCTCGAGGCTGCCGCTGATCTGGTCGTACAGCTGGTTGTCGTCGTCCAGGACCGTGGCCAGCGAGCCCTTGGGGTCCAGGAGCCGCCGGGCCAGGCCGGTGGGGTCGCTCAGCCCGGCGCTTAGCTTCTCTAAAGTTCGCCGCAATCGCCTCCAGCCGGGAGGCTATCGCGTTGACTTCGCGGGCGGTGCCCGCCACGTCCTTCAGGGTCGAGGCCAGTGGACCGGCGCCCCGGCCCTGAAGGTCGCGGTTCAACGTGTCGGCCACCTGCCGGATGGCCACCACGGTGCGATCGATTTCCACCAGCACGGGCTGCACCTGGCCGAGCAGGGTGGCGATCGGATCGTTCTGGGACGGCGCGGCGCCCCGCTCCGACGCCAGGATCAGGCGCCCTTCCTCCACGTCCGAGGAGGGGATGAAGGACTGCTCCGGAAGCGCAGGGACCTCGCCGGGGCCGGGGTGAAGGAGCAGGCCGGTGCCCAGGCCCAGAGCGCTGACCGTCCGTTCCAGCACGGAACCGGGAACGACCTTGGGGTAATAGGTGTCGTAGACGTGGAAATCCACCTCCACCAGGTTGTCCCGGCCCAGGCGGATCTCGTCCACCCTGCCGATCTCGAAGCCCTTGAGCTTGATCGACATGCCCACCGAGATGCCTTCCGCGGAGGCGAAGCGGGTCCAGAAGGCGTAGTCCCGGGCGAACCAGCGCTGGTTCAGGCCCAGGAGGATCAGCACCGCCGCGACGCCCAGGATGGCCAGCAGGATGAAGATGCCGACGATCTTGTCGGCGAAGCGGATGCGGAACCTCATCGGCCGCAGTCTAGCTCCGGGTTCGCGCTGTTGTCAAGTTGAGCTGCTTTGAGCTACAGTGCGCCTATGATCTGGAACGCCCACTACGAAACCATGGAGCGCCCCGAGCTGGAGCGGCTGCAGGGGGAGCGACTCGGCGAGCTGGTGGACCGGCTGTACCGGCGCGTGCCTTTCTACCGCCGCCGGATGGATGAGCGCGGCGTGAAGCCGGCGGACATCAACCGCATCGCCGACGTCGCCCGGCTGCCCTTCCTGACCAAGGACGACATGCGCGAGGTGTACCCGCTCGAGCTTCTGGCGGTGGACCTGTCCGAGATCGTGGAGGTGCACACCTCCTCGGGCACCACCGGCCTTCCCGTGGTGGACGCCTACACGAGCAAGGACATCGGCATCTGGGCGGAGTCCATGGCCCGCACCCTGGCCATGGGCGACACCTCCCGTTCGGACGTCGTGCACAATGCCTACGGCTACGGCCTGTTCACCGGTGGGCTGGGCGTGCATTATGGCGCGCGGCTGATCGGAGCGACGATCATCCCCATTTCCGGCGGCAACACCGCCCGCCAGCTTTCCATTCTCAGGGACTTCAAGGCCACCGTGCTCACCTGCACGCCCTCCTACGCCCTGCACCTGGCCGAGGCCGCGCGGGAGCAGGGGCTGGACTTCCAGGGACTGCCCCTGCGCGTCGGGCTATTCGGCGCCGAGTCCTGGAGCGAGAGCATGCGGCGGGAGCTCGAGGCCAAAATGCGCCTCAAGGCCCTGGACATCTACGGCCTGACCGAGGTCATCGGACCCGGGGTGGCCTCGGAGTGCGAGGTCCAGGACGGGCTGCACATCTGCGAGGACCTGTTCTACCCGGAGGTGATCGACCCGGATTCTGGCGAGGTGCTCCCGGACGGGGCCAAGGGGGAGCTGGTGCTGACCACCCTGACCAAGGAAGGAACCCCCATGCTGCGTTACCGCACGCGGGACATCACCTTCCTGGACCACTCTCCCTGCCGCTGCGGGCGCACTTCGGTGCGCATGCACCGTCTGCTGGGGCGCACCGACGACATGCTCATCATCCGCGGGGTGAACGTGTTCCCCTCGCAGATCGAGGAGGTGCTGCTGCGGCTGGAGGGGGTGGAGCCGCACTACCAGCTGATCGTGGAGCGGGAGGAGAGCCTGGACGTCCTGGAAGTGCAGGTGGAGATGAACGAGCAGCTGTTCTCCGACGAGATCAAGCAGCTGGAGCGCGCCGAGCGCCGCATCGCCGAGGCGCTGTTCGCGGCCCTGGGCATCCAGACCCGGGTCAAGCTGGTCGAGCCCAAGGCCATCCCGCGCAGCGAGGGCAAGGCCCGGCGGGTCATCGACAAACGCAAGTGAGTAAGGGGAGGAGAGCCATGACCCTCAGGCAGATTTCGGTATTCCTGGAGAACAAGAAGGGCAGGCTGGCCGAGGTGATCGGCTTGATCGCCCGGGAGAAGATCAACATCCGCGCCCTGGCCCTGGCGGACACCGCCGACTTCGGGGTGCTGCGCCTGATCGTGAACGACACGGAGAGGTGTTTCGCGGCCCTGAAACAGGCCGGCTTCGTGGCGCAGAAGACCGAAGTGCTGGCGGTGGAGATCAGCGACCGGCCGGGCGGCCTGCAGCGTGTGCTGGAGGTTTTCGACCGGATGCAGCTCAACATCGAGTACATGTACGCCTTCGTGGAACGGAAAGCGGATAACGCCATCGTGATCTTCCGCACCGACCAACCCGCGAAGGCCGCCAAGGCCCTGGCCGGGGAAGGCATCGCCGTGCTGTCCGAGGAGGCGATCGAAAAGCTTCTAGCCCCATTATTGACAAAGGCGCTTCGGTATATTAATACAAACAAGAAATCTTTATTCGCCTAAGGGGGAGATCATGAGCAGGCCGAGAGGGTGGTTCCGCGTTCTCGCCGTGACTTTGGTGCTAATGCTGGCCGCGTTCCTGGCGGGGGCGCAGAAGAATACCATTAAAATCGGGGCCATCCTGGCCGTGACCGGGCCGGCGTCCAATTTAGGCGCTCCGGAGGCCAAGACCCTGCAGATGCTGGTCGAGCAGACGAATGCCGCCGGCGGCCTGCTGGGTCGCCAGGTGGAACTGGTGCTCAAGGACTCCGGGGCCAGCCCGGAGAAGGCCCTCTCCTTCGCCCGCCAGCTCATCGAGGAGGAGGAGGTCCTGGCCATCCTCGGGCCCTCCACCAGCGGGGAAAGCCTGAAGATCAAGGACGTCTGCCAGGAGGGCCAGACCATCCTGCTGTCCTGCGCGGCGGCCGAGGCGATCGTGAACCCCGTGGCCAAGTGGGTTTTCAAGACCCCGCAGAACGATGCCTTCGCCACGCTGTGGATCTACGGTTATCTCAAGGAACGGGGACTCACCCGCATCGGGGTGGTGGCCAGCAACACCGGATTCGGCAACGGCGGCATGGCCCAGCTGCAGAAGTACGCGCCGGAGAACGGCATCCAGATCCTGATCGCCGAAGCCTATGACAAGGACGCCACCGACCTGACCAGCGTGCTCACCAAGCTCAAGGCCAGGGAGGTGCAGGCCGTGGTCAACTGGTCCATCGAGCCGGCCCAGTCCCTGGTGGCCAAGAACATGCGCCAGCTGGGCATGACCGCGCCCCTCCTGCAGAGCCACGGCTTCGGGAACATCCGCTACGTGGAGGCCGCCGGCCAGGCGGCCGAGGGGATCGTCTTCCCCTGCGGGCGCCTCCTGGTGGCCGACGCCCTGCCGGCCGGGCATCCGCAGAAAGCCCTGCTGCTGGACTACAAGAAGAAGTACGAAGACCGGTTCGGCGAGGAAGTGAGCACCTTCGGCGGGCACGCCTACGACGCCTATACCATCCTGGCGGAGGCTGTTCGGCGCGCCGGATCCGTGGAGCCGGCCAAGGTGCGTGATGCCATCGAGGGGCTCAAGGGCTTCGCGGGCACCGCGGGGATCTTCAACTTCTCGCCCACCGACCACAACGGCCTGGACATGAGCTCCTTCGAGATGCTCACGGTCAAAGGCGGCAAGTTCGTACTGCTCCAACCGTAGGTCGCGGTCCGGCCAGGCCCCCTAGCCGCGTGCCTCTCGAGCAGCTCCTGCAGTATTTCTTCGCCGGCATCACCGAGGGGGCGATCTACGCCATCATCGCCATCGGCTTCAACATTATCTACAACACCACCGGCATCATAAACTTCGCCCAGGGGGAGTTCCTGGTGCTGGGGGCGATGATCGCGACCTCCCTGGCCGGCGTCCTGCCCCTCCCGCTGGCCGTCGCGGGGGCCGTGGCGGCCACCATGGCGGTGGGGGCTCTGGTGGACCTGGTGTTCATCCGCTGGCTGGACAGCCCGTCGGTGCTGCGCCTGGTGGTCATCACCATCGGCGTCTCCATCCTGCTGCGCGAGGGGATGCTGCACGCCTGGGATGAAAAGGTCCGGGCCCTGCGGCACTTCACCGGCAGCGAGATCTCCTCGGTGCGCATCCTGGGCGCGCACATCGCCCCGCAGGCCCTGTGGGTGCTGGGCATCGCGGGGGTGATCGTGGCCGCCCTGGCGCTGTTCTTCCGCTACACGCTGGCCGGGCGGGCCATGCGCGCCTGCGCCGCCAACCGCACGGCCGCCCGGCTTTGCGGCATCAACACCCGCCGCCTGGTGACCCTCTCCTTCTGCCTGAGCGCCGGCATCGGGGCCCTGGCCGGCTGCGCCCTCTCGCCGCTCACCCAAACCCAGTACGACATGGGCGCCTCCCTGGCCATCAAGGGCTTCACCGTGGCCATCCTGGGCGGCCTGGGCAACTCCACCGCCGCCGTGGCCGCCGGGCTGATGCTGGGATTGCTCGAAGCTTTCAGCGTCAGCCTGCTGCCCCTGGCCTACAAGGACGCGGTGTCCCTGACGGTGCTGCTGGCCATCCTGTTCGTCCGGCCCGGGGGGCTTTTCGGGCGCCGCGAGAGCCAAAGGCTCAAGGAGTTCTGATGCGGCGCTACCTGCCGCTGGCTGTCGTGGGGCTGGCCGTGGTCGGCCTGCAGCTCGCATTGCAGGCAGCGGGCACCGTGTACTACCTGACCCAGCTCACCATGGCCGCCTTCTACTGCCTGGTCTCCATCGGACTGTGCCTGCTCATGGGTTACGCCGGGCAGCTCTCGCTGGGCCAGGCCGGGTTCTTCGCCATCGGCGGCTACGTGTCGGCCGTGCTGACCACCCTGAAGCTGGACGCGGCGGAGCCCGCCGCCCGCCTGCTGTCGAGCCTGGGGATTCTGGCCGAACGGCGGGACGCGTACGAAAACCTCCTGCTGGGCGTGTCCCCCTGGGCGGCGCTGCTGGCGGCGGTGCTGGTCACCGGCCTGGTGGCCCTGCTGGTCGGGCTGCCGGTGATCCGCTTGAAGGGCCACTACCTGGCCATGGCCACGTTGGGCTTCGGGCTCATCGTCTTCCGGGTGGTCCTGGGCACGCGCCTCCTGGGGCAGGCAGACGGCATCGGTGGGGTGCCCCCGCTGCCTCTGTTCGGCCTGCAGGTCAGCGGAGGCCGCGCGCACCGGGTGGAGAGTTACTACGTGGCCTGGGCCCTGGTCCTGGCCGCGCTGTTCCTGGCCGTGAACCTGATCCACTCTCGCGTGGGGCGGGCACTGCGCTCGATCCACGGCGGGGAGGAGGCGGCCGGCGCGCTGGGGGTGGATACCGCGCGCTACAAGCTGGCCACCTTCATCACCGGCGCCGTGCTGGCCGGGGTGGCGGGTGCCTTCCTGACGCACTACAACGGCGGGATCGGCCCCTCGGAGGCGTCCTCCATGAAATCGGTCCGCTACGTGGCCATCGTAGCGGTGGGCGGGATGGACAACCTGTGGGGCACGCTGCTGGCCGGAGCGCTCCTGAACTTCATCTCGCTGCGCGGCTACCTGGGCAGCTACGACGACGCCTTCTTCGCGGTCATCCTGATCGCGGTCATGCTTTTCTTCCCCGACGGCCTGCTGCGGCGGGCCCGGGTTGGGCGGCGGGAGGGCGGATGAGCCGCCTGGCGGTAAGGGACTTGAGCCACAGCTTCGGCGGCCTGCAGGCGGTGAGCGAGGTCGACTTCGACGTGGCCGAAGGCGGGATCACCGCCCTGATCGGGCCCAACGGGGCGGGCAAGACCACGCTGTTCAACCTGATTTCCGGGGTCCTGCGGCCGCAGGCCGGGTCCATCCGGCTGGACGGGCGGGAACTGGCCGGGCTGCCGGCCCACCGCATCGCCGCGCTGGGCGTGTGCCGCACCTTCCAGACCACCGCCCTGTTCCCGCGCCTGTCCGCCCTGGAAAACGTGATGGTGGGCCGGCACGCCCGCACGCGCGCCGGCTACCTGGCCGGGCTGTTGAACCTGCCGTGGACCTGGGCCGAGGAGCGGGCCATCCGGCGGCGCGCCCTGTCGATCATGGAGGAGTTGGGCGTGGCGGACTGCGCGGGGGAGGCGGCCGCCTCCTTGAGCTTCCGGCAGCAGCGCCTGGTGGAGATCGCCCGCGCCCTGGCGGCGGACCCTGGCGTGCTGCTCCTGGACGAGCCGGCCGCCGGGCTGAACCTGCACGAGACCGAAGAGCTGGGCTCCCTGATCCGCCGCATTCGGGACCAGGGAATCACGGTGCTGCTGGTGGAGCACGACATGTCCCTGGTGATGGACATCTGCGACCGGATCGTGGTGCTCAGCTACGGCCGGAAGGTGGCCGAAGGCACGCCCGCCGAGATCCAGGGCAACCCGGAGGTGATCTCGATCTATCTGGGCGGCAACCATGCTTAGAGTGACCAACCTGGAGGCCGGCTACGGCAAGCTGCGGGTGCTGAAAAACGTCTCCCTGCACGTGGCCGGCGGGGAGATCGTCATCCTGCTGGGGGCCAACGGCGCCGGCAAGACCACCCTGCTCAAGGCGGCCAGCGGCATCCTGCGCCCCCAGGGCGGGCAGGTCCTCTTCGACCGGCAGGATATCGCCGGGGCGGCCATGGAGCGGATCGTGGAGCTGGGCTGTGTTCTGGTGCCCGAGGGCCGCCAGCTGTTCAACCCGCTCTCCGTGAGGGAAAATCTGCTGCTGGGGGCCTACCTGCACGCCCGCCGCTCCGAGCGGGTGCGGGAAAGCCTGGAGGAGGTCTTTTCGCTGTTCCCGCGCCTGGCCGAACGGCAGGCGCAGCTGGCCGGCACCCTGTCCGGCGGGGAGCAGCAGATGCTGGCCATCGGGAGGGCGCTCATGGCCCGGCCCAAGCTGATCCTGATGGACGAGCCTTCCATGGGACTGGCGCCCATGGCGGTGGACAAGATCTTTCAGACCCTGGCCGAGCTGCCCGCGCGCGGCATCACCCTTCTGCTGGTCGAGCAGAACGCGCGGGCCTCACTGGGCATCGCCAGCCGGGGTTACGTGCTGGAGACCGGGCAAATCGTGCTGGAGGGCTCCAGCCTGGAGCTCATGGACAACCACGACGTGCGGCGGGCTTACCTGGGCAAGGACTACAAGCGAATCGAAGAATAAGGCGGGATAGACATGATCCTGAACCGGTTCTACGAAACCCTGACGCGTGAGGAGATGGAGCAGCTGCAGATCGAACGGCTGCAGTCCACGCTCAATCGGGTGTACCGTTATGTGTCCTTCTATCGCCAGGCCTTCGACGCCCGGGGCGTGGAGCTGGAAAAAATCAAGAGCCTGGCCGATCTGGCGCGGCTGCCGTTCACCACCCGCGAGGACCTGCGGCGAAGCTACCCCTACGAGATGTTCGCCGTGCCGCTGCGCGACATCGTGCGCATCCACGCCACCTCCGGGACCACGGGAAAGCCCATCATGGTGGGCTACACCAAGAACGATCTGCGCAACTGGACGGAATGCACCGCGCGCCTGCTCGCCGCCGCCGGGGTGGACGAGCACGACGTGGTGCAGATCGCCTTCCCGTACAACCTGTTCACGGGCGGTTTCGGTTTCCATCAGGGGGCCGAGAAGATCGGGGCCTCGGTCATCCCCGCCTCCAACGCCAACACCGAGGCGCAGCTCATGATCATGCGCGACTTCAAGACCTCCGTGCTGATCTGCGCCCCGGGCTCCGCGGCGCGCATCGCCAGCACCCTGGCCGCCGCCGGCCTGCACCCCGAAAACCTGCACCTGCGGGTGGGGCTGTTCGGCGCGGAGCCTTGGAGCGAGCGGATGCGCACCGAGCTGGAGGAAGGCCTGCACCTGAAGGCCATGGACAATTACGGCCTCACCGAGGTCATCGGGCCGGGGGTGGCGGGGGAATGCCACGAGCGTTCGGGCCTGCACGTGAACGAGGACCACTTCATCGTGGAGGTGATCGACCCGCGGACCCTGGAGGCGCTGCCTCCCGGGGAGGAAGGGGAGCTGGTGTTCACCACGATCACCAAGGAAGGCTTCCCCCTGGTGCGCTACCGCACGGGGGATTTGAGCCGCCTGCTGCCTGGGCCATGCCGCTGCGGGCGCAGCCTGGCCCGCATCCAGCGGATCTCCGCGCGCACCGACGACCTGATCTTCTTCGCGGGGCTGAAAGTGTTCCCCTCCCAGATCGAGGAGATCCTGAGCGCGGCCCAGGGAACCACGCCCCAGTTCCGCATCGTGCTGGACCGGGAGGCGGGGGTAGACACGATGGACGTGCAGGTGGAAATATCAGAGGCGCTTCCCGCCTTCGACGAGCTGAAGAATCTGGAGAAGCTGCGTGACTCGCTCTCCCGCAGCATCGAGACCGGGCTGGGTCTCCAGGCCAAGGTGTCCCTGTTAGAGCCCCGCTCCCTGGGCGGGGAGGGCAAGATCCGCCGGGTCGTGGACCGCCGCGCCCGAAACCTGACGACGAAGGAGCCGTAGCCATGCCGGCAAAGCACTCGGTATTCGAGAAAGTGGGCAAGAAGTTCTCCAATCAGAGGATCTCCGCGCGTGTGCGCAGCATGGCCGTCTCGGCCATCAAGGAGATGTCGCTGCTGGCCATGGATATCCCCGGCACCGTGAGCCTGGCTTGGGGGCTGCCTTCCTTCGAAACTCCGCTGGCCATCCGCCAGCGCATCGCCGAGGAACTGCTGACCAACCCGGACATCGGCAAGTACGCCCCGCCTCCGGGGCTGCCGGCGCTGAAGGCCAAGATCGCCGAGCGCCTGGCCCGGGAAAAGGGCTTGCCCGCCGATCCCCGGACCGAGATCCTGATCACGGCGGGGGGGATGCAGGCCCTGATGATGAGCTTCATGACCATCCTGGACCCCGGCGACGAGGTGCTGCTCACCTCGCCGGGCTTCTCCTCGCACTACGAGCAGATCACCCTGGCCAGCGGGGAACCGGTGGGCGTGCCCCTGGTGGAGGAAGATGGCTGGAGCCTGGACCTGGAAGCTTTTCGGAAGGCGGTCACCCCGAGAACCCGGGCCATCGTGATCGTGAACCCGGCCAACCCGACGGGGACGGTCTTCAAGGAGGAGGAGCTAAGGGAGCTGGCGCGCCTGGCGGTGGAGCGCGACTTGTACATCGTTACCGACGACCCCTACGAGGTGTACATGTACGGCGGCCAAAAGAAATTCTATTTGCGCTCTATTCCGGAAATGCGCGAGCGGGTGATCTCCTGCTCCAGCTTCTCCAAGGAGTTCGCCATGACCGGCTGGCGGGTGGGTTGGGTCTGGGCGGAGGAGGGAGTCATCAACCAGATGCTCAAGGTGCAGGACTCCTTCGTCATCTGCGCGCCCACCATCTCCCAGGTCGCCTCGCTCATCGCCCTGGAGGGCAGCTACCAGCCCACCCTGGACATGGTGGCGGAGATGCGGGAGCGGCGCGAACTGATCTGCGGGCGCCTGGACGCGCTGTCAGAGCTGTTCGCCTACCAGAAGCCGGAGGGGGCCTACTACATCTTCCCCAGGGTGTTGCCCCCCGAGTTCCAGAACTCCGTGGATTTCTGCGTGCGCCTGATGCAGGAGGCCAAGGTGGTGGCGGTGCCGGGCAGCGCCTTCGGCCCCACCGGCGAAGGCCACATCCGCATGAGCTATTGCATGAGCCGGGAGCAGATCGGCGAGGCCTTCGATCGCATCGAAGCCTGGTGGGGGAAACGGGGCTAGAACGGCTCCCCCTCGCCCAGCAGGCGCACTCCGTGCTGCCTCAAGACGGCCTCGGCCTCGGGGAAACGTTCCACGTCCAGCACGATCGCCGCCCGGCAGCCCTCCTCCAGGGTGATGCCGTAGCAGTCCTCGATGTTGATATTCTGCGTGGACAGGGTGGTGAGCAGCTCATGCAGCCCGCCGGGGCGGTCGTCGATCAGGGCGATCTCCACGGTGCGCCGGCTCACCGTGTAGTGGCGCTCCTTGAGCACGCGGTAGGCTTTTTCGGGGTCGTCGGCCAGGATCTTGAGCACGCCGTATTCCCCCTCGCTGGCCATGGAGAAACCGCGGATGTTCACTCCCGCTTCGGCCAGGGCCTTGGTGATGGATTCCAGCTTGCCCGGCTGGTTCTCCAGGAACACCGCCAACTGAACCCTCATGCCGCGCCTCCTCTCAGGTCGTAGACCCGTTTGGCCTTGCCTTCCGACACCGGCAGACTGGAGGGCTCGACCAGCTTCACCACCGGGGATACCCCCAGCTCCGCCCGCAGCTCCGCCACGACCCGGGCTTGCAGCTTCTCCAGTTCCGCCAGGGTGCCCCGGAACACCTCCTCGTTGAGCTCCACCTGGACCTCCAGGCGGTCCATGTGGGCTTCTTTGCGGATCTCGATCAGGTAGTTTCGCCCCACGGCCGGGATGGCCATCAGGGTCTTTTCGATCTGGATCGGGAACAGGTTCACGCCGTTGATGATCAGCATGTCGTCGCTGCGCCCCTTGATGCGCTCGATGCGCCGGTGGGTCCGCCCGCAGGCACACTCCCCGGGGAGTAACCGCGTCAGGTCGCCGGTGCGGTAGCGGATCAGGGGCATGGCCTCCCGCTTCAGGGTGGTCAGAACCAGCTCGCCCTCCTCCCCCTCGGGAAGAACCCGGCCGGAAACCGGATCGATGATCTCCGGGTAGAAATGATCCTCCCACAGGTGCAGGCCGTTCTGCAGCAGGCATTCGAAGGCCACCCCCGGCCCGCACATCTCCGAAAGGCCGTAGGAGTTGTAGGCCTTCAGCCCGTAGATCTCCTCGATTTTCCGGCGGATGGCCTCGCTGTGCGGCTCCGCGCCGATGAAGGCTATGCGCAGCTTCAGGTCCCGGCGCGGATCGATGCCCAGCTTCCGGGAAGTAGCCGGCCAGGTGCAGCGCGTAGCTGGGCAGGATGTGGATGACAGTGGTGCCCAGGTGCTGCAGGAACCAGATCTGCCGCTTGGAGTTGCCCGGACCGATCGGGATGGTCATCACCCCCAGCTGCTCGGCGCCGTAGTGAAAGCCGATGCCTCCGGTGAACAGGCCGTAGCCCATCATGTTCTGGAAAACATCCTGCTTGCGCACCCCGGTGCAATACATGCAGCGGGCGATCAGGTTGGCCCACTCGGCGATGTCCCCCCGGGTGTGGAACACCACCGTCGGGTTGCCCGTGGTCCCGGAGGAGGAGTGCAGGCGCACCACCTCCTCCGGGGCTACGGCCAGGAAGCCGTACGGGAAAGCCGCGCGCAGCTCCGCCTTGCCGGTCAAAGGCAGCTCCTGCAGGGCCTGCAGGCCGGGCAGTCCGCTTTCCGGCAGGTGGGCCAGGACCCGCCCGTAATGGGCCGAGCGGCGCGCGGCAGCGAGGCTGGCGTTGAGCAGGCGCAGCTGGTGGCTTTCCAGCTCCCGCCGTTCCATGGTTTCCAGGCTCTGTTCCCAGTACATGCTTTCAGCCTCCCAGCAGGTCCAGCAGATCGGTGTCGTAGGCGGCCGCCTCGCTCAAGACCTGGGAAAGGATTTCCACGACCTCCCGGTCGCGGCTGCGGCGTACCGTGGCCAGGTCGGCCGCGACCAGGACCCGGCCCTGCTTGAGCACGACCAGGTCGTTGGCCAGCATGGAGGCCAGGTGGGCGTCGTGGGTCACGCTGATGATCGTGCAGCCCCGCTGCTTCATCTCCCGGATCATGACCATCATCTTCTCCAGGGCCGAGTGATCGATCGAGGGGGTGGGCTCGTCGAGAAAAAGCAGCTCGGGCTCAAGGATGACCGCCCGCAGGAAGGAAGCGATCTTGGCCTCGCCCATGGACAGCTGGGCGGGGCGCAGCTCCAGGGATCCCTCCAGCCCACCGCGCGCCAGGCTGGCCCGGACCCGCTCGCGGACCGCGGCCTGGCTCAGCGACGGGTTGTGGAACTGCAGCGGCAAGGCCAGGTTCTCGAAGATGGTCTTGTTGGCCCACAGGGCCGCGTCCTGGAACATGAAGCCGCTGGAGCGCCGCCACTCCAGTAGTCGCGCCTCGCTCAGGCGCTGCAGGGGCCGGCCCTCCAGCAGCACTTCACCGGAGTCCGGCACGCAGATCCCCGCGGCCACCTTCAACAGGGTGCTCTTCCCGCACCCGGAGGGCCCCATGATCACGCTGCTGGCCCCCTTGGCGAAGCTTACGCTGGCCCGATCCAGCACGACGTAGTCCTGGCTGGCCAGCACGATGTCCTTCAGCTCCAGTAGCGGCGCCACGGCTGGCCTACAGGTAATAGATCAAGGTAATCACGGCATCCGCCAGGATGCACAGCACAAAGCCCTGGCCGACCGCCTTGATGGCCATCTGCGGAACCTCGGTGGAGGAGACTTTCACCCGGAAGCCCTGGTAGACGGCGACGAAGGAGATGATCACCCCGAAAACCACGCTCTTCAGCAGGGAGGACAGGATGTCCGCCGGAGTCAGGGCGGCCAGCAGGTTGCCGAGATACTCGTTGAACGGGATGCGCCGGATAAGCTGGGTCAGCAGGAAGGAGCCGAAGAGGCCGAAGAAGTTGAAATAGAACGTGAGCAGCACCATGGACACCGTGACCCCCAGAAAGCGCGGCACCACCAGGTAGGCGATGGGGTTGATGCCCACTGCCACGTAGGCCTCGATTTCGTGCGAGATCACCATGTTGCCCAGCTCCGTGGCGATGGCCGTGCCGGAACGGGCGATGATGATGAACGCGGTGAGCAGCGGTCCCAGCTCGCGGGTGATCACGATGACCAGCAGGGTGTACAGCAGCTTGCCTTGCCCGAAGCGGGGCAGGATGGAGTTGCCCTGGATGATGATCAGCGCGCCCAGGGCCAGACTGATGAAGGCGACGATGCTGACCGCCTCGACGGCCGTGAACAGGATCTGCAGGATGAACACCCGAAAGCCGACCTGGCGGCGGCGGAAGAACAGGAGGGTCTCTTTCAGGACCGCGAACAGAAGCCCGCTGGCATAGGCCAACTCCCCCGCCAGGAGGTTGAAGCCCCGGCCCAGCCGTCCGATCATGGGGTGCTCACCAGCTAGGCTTCCTATCACATTTTAACTTTCAATTCAACATTTATTCCTGAACAGTATGGTTTTGCTGTCGATATTAGAAAGTGGCGGCGCGACCCCAGGTGGCACCCGGTCGCTGCCTCCTATTGAAAGGACAGCGCGTGCTCCACACCTATAGCCTGCGCGGGCTGACGCTCGTCACCTCGGCCAAAGTCCTGCCCGGACGGGCCCTCAAGATCGAGAACCGCCGCATCCATTCGCTGGGTGACACCGCAAAGCACGAGGTGCGCTTCGCCGAGGGGCTGTTCTGCTATCCGGCGCTGCTCAACGCCCACGACCACATGCGGGGCAACTACCTGCCGCGCATCGGCCCTACCAACGGGGCGTACTACCTGAACTGGTCGTACTGGGAGAATGACCTGCGGGCCTCCGCCGTCGTGCTGGAAGAACGGGCGAACATCGCCGTGGAGCAGATGTACCAGCTTTCCTCCTACAAGAACCTCTTCTCGGGAGTGGCCACGGTGAGCGACCACTTCCCGCACGAGTTCAACGAACCATTTATCCCCGGACTGCCGATCCGCGTGCTGCGCGACTACACCCTGGCCCACGAGTGCTCCTCCTTCGACCTGAAGTGGGGGGACGGGATCCAGATCGAGCACCGTCGCGCGGTGGAGCGGGACCATCCCTTCATCACCCACCTGGAGGAAGGCTTCGACCCGGAGACCCAGGACGGGGTGGGAATTCTGGCCCGCCTGGGCTGTCTGGACGAGCACGACCTGCTGATCCATTGCATCGGCTTCAGCGACGAGGACATCCGTCGGGTCGCGGCGGCTGGAGCCAGCGTGGCCTGGTGCCCCGCCTCCAACCTGTTCATGTTCAACGTCACCTGCAAGGTGCGCAAGCTACTGGCAGAGGGCGTGAACGTGTCCATCGGCACCGACTCCACGCACACGGGTTCCGTGAACCTGCTGGAAGAGATGCGCCTGGCGCGCGCCACCTACCGCCGGATGTACGGGGAGGACCTGGAGCCGCGCCAGATCGCCGCCATGGTCACCGCCAACCCCGCCCGGGCTTTCCGTCTGCAGGAACGCACGGGCAGCATCGCCGAGGGCAAGCTGGCCGACCTGCTGGTGCTGCGCCCCCGGGTCTCCGACCCCTATGAGGCGCTGCTGGAGGCGCAAATCGAGGACATCGAGCTGCTGCTGCTGGAGGGCACGCCGCTCCTGGGGGCGGTGGAGCACGAGGAGCTGTTCGCCCTGCGGGAATGCCCTTACACCAAGGTCAGGGTGCACGGGCGGGCGATGTGCGTGAAAGGCGACCCGGCAGGACTGCTGGCCGAGGTGCGCCGTGCGGTCGGTTTCAAGAAGGTTCTTGATTATTTACCCCTGGACGATTAGTCTAGGTGGTTAAGAGCGAGGAGCGGGACCGGTGTCACCGAAGTCGATGCAGTACAAGGCCAACTCGATCATCTTCTTCAAAGGGGACGTGAGCGACCGGGTATTCCTGCTGAACTCCGGCAAGGTCACCCTGAACGCCATTGATATCGAAACCGGCGTGGAGCTGCACGACCTGATCAAGACCGGTGAGTTCTTCGGGGTCAAGTCCGCACTGGGCCGCTACCCACGGGAGGAGACCGCCCAGGTGCTCGGAGATGCCTCGGTGGTGGCCTTCACCGTCCCCGAGTTCGAGCAGCTGGCCATGAAGAACGCCAGGATCATCGTGAAAATGCTCAAGGTCTCCTCCAAGCAGCTGCGCTACGTGCACAGCCAGGTGCAGAACCTGATCGGCTCCGAGGAGCAGGTCAAGCCGGAGCAGGGTTTGTACAACATCGGGGAGTACTACCTGAAAAACAAGCGCTACTCGCAGGCCCTGTACGCTTTCAAGCGCTACCTGACCTATTACCCTTCAGGCCGGTATTCAGCCGAGGTCTCTCAGAAGCTGCCGCAGGCTGAGGAGTTCCTGTCCAAGTACGGCCAGGGCAAGGGGCCGCCCGCCGAGGCTCCGGCGGCCGGGCCCGCCGGCTCGGCGCGGCCGTCCCCGGCGCCGCAAGAGAAGACCAGCGCGCCGTCCGGCGCGCCGCAAACCGCCGGGGCGGAGCGCGGCGAGATGTCGGCGATGGCCAAGCAGTACTACAACGCGGTCAGCCTGATGAGCCAGCAGAAGTACCAGGAGGCCTTCACCCAGTTCAAGAAGATCGCCGGCGCGGACCAGGATCCGGAGTACACCGCCAAGGCCCAGTACGAAATGAGCCGCTGCCTGTACTATCTGTCGCAGTACGATGGCTGCATCCAGTCCTTCGGGGCGCTCTTCCAGCGCTACCCCAAGCATCCGGACCAGCGCGAGGCGCTGTTCTTCGTGGGCAAGTGCTACGAGGCCAAGAAGGACCCGGCCAAGGCCGCGGCCTTTTACAAGAAGATCCTCACCCTGGGGAGCGCGGAGGACGCGCTCAGCCGCAAGGTGAAGAAAGCCCTGCGGGACTTGCAGGAGGCAGGCTGATGGACACCAGCGCGGACGTCTTCAACCGCTTCCGCAAGACCTTCCAGAAGGGCGACGTGATCTTCTGCGAGTACGAGCCCGGAGACAACTTCTACCTGATCCAGACGGGCCGGGTCCAGATCGTGAAGATCATCGGCGAAATCGAGAGGAACATCGCCATCCTGCAGCCCGGGGAGGTGTTCGGCGAGATGGCCATCCTGGAGGAGGCGCCGCGCACGGCCACCGCGCTGGCCCTGGACCCGGTCACGGTGCTGGAGTTCAACCGGGAGAATTTCGACGTGCTGATGCAGGGCAACCCGCAGATCGCCCTGAGCCTGCTGAAGCTGTTCACCATCCGTATCCACGACCAGAAGCGCAAATTCATGATCCTCACCCTGGACGACGTGGAGGCCAAGGTGGCCGACGTCTTCCTGATGCTGGCGGAAAAGGAACCGATCAACACCCAGGAGGTGGAAAAGATCGAGTTCAAGACCACGGTCGACGACATCGCCCACTGGGCCGCCATCTCCCCGGAAAAATGCCGGGAGGTGATCAACCACTTCATCAACCAGCGCCGGGTGGAGCTTTTCCCGGAGCGCATTGTGGTGCGGAATATCAACGATTTTCAGCGTTTCGTGAAATCCCGGCGGCGCCGGCAGGAATAGAACCGCCTACGCGGAGCGCCTGAGGAAGGCGTTGCGCACCTCGTACCTCTCCAGATACCACAGGTAAAAGGCCGAGATCAGCATGGAAGCCACCGCCAGCACCACGTAAAGGGTGTTCAGGCGCATTTCCCCCTGGACCCGCACGGTGGCGCGCGGCAGGAAAAGCATCAGGCGGCTGATGATATTGATGCCGTGGGCGAAGCAGATGACGTACCAGGGCCAGGCCTGCCGGCTGTGCCGGACCATCAGCTGCAGGATCCCCACCAGCACGAGAAGCGCGCTCAGGGCCGGCAGCCACCACTCCTGCGAAGTGGGCGAGAAGGAGGAAGGCGGGAACAGCAGGAAAGTGATGAACTGAACGCTGCACAACAGCCATACCAGCGGCTTGGAGGAGGAAGCGTCCTTGGCCATAGACCCCGGATGCTAACACGGCCCGGCCGGCGCTGTCAATGTCGGGGGCATTGCGGTGAAATCGTCATCGACTTGACAATGGCGGCGGGCCTGTTATACCATTTCCGGCAATCAGGAACCCCGATCCATCGGTTCCCCATCCCTTATCTCGTAAAGGAGAGCAAAGGAATTATGAAACGAATCGTCTCAATGCTGGCGATCACCCTGGTGCTGGCGGTGGCGCTGGTCGGCTTCTTCGGCTGCGGTCCGGCAGCCCCCAAGGTGGTCAAGGTGGCGATCCTGGCGCCCCTGTCGGGCCCGGTGCCCACCTTCGGCGTGTCGACCCGCGACGGCGCCCTGCTGGCCATCGAGGAGTGGAACGCCAAGGGCGGCGTGCTGAAGAAGAAGGTCGAAGCCATCGTCGAGGACAGCCAGTGCACCCCCGACCCGGCGGTGAACGCGGCCAACAAGGTCATCGACCAGGACAAGGTCAAGTTCATCATCGGCGAGGTCTGCTCCAAGGCTTCGATCCCGGTCTCCGAGATCGCCAACGCCAAGAAGGTGATCCAGGTCAGCCCCACCTCCACCAACCCCGCGGTGACCGTGGACGCCTCCGGCGCGACCAAGCCGTACATCTTCCGCGCCTGCTTCATCGACCCCTTCCAGGGCACGGTGGGCGCCAAGTTCGCCATCGAGAACCTGAAAGCCAAGAAGGCCTTCATCATGCTGGACCAGGCCAACGACTACGTGAAGGGCCTGGCCGAGTTCTTCGAGCAGGCCTTCGTCAACCAGGGCGGGAAGATCGTCGGCAAGGAGAGCTACACCGCCACCGACACGGACTTCTCCGCCATCCTGGCCAAGGTTCGGACCGCCAGGCCGGACGTCGTGTACCTGCCGGATTACTACAACATCGTGAACCTGGCCACCAAGCAGGCCAAGGAGAAGGGCATCCAGGTGCCCTTCATGGGCGGTGATGGCTGGGATTCCTCGGACCTGGACCTGAAGGCGGCCGCGGGCGGCTACTTCACCAACCACTACTCCCCCGTTCGACCCCCGGCCCGAGGTGCAGAACTTCGTGAAGGCCTACGGCGCCAAGTTCAAGGACGACAGCGGCAACGCCAAGGTTCCCGACGCCCTGGCCACCCTGGCCTACGACGCCACCAACCTGCTGCTGCAGGCCATCAAGGAGGCCGGCGCGGACGACACCGCGAAGGTCAAGGACGCCCTGGCCAAGATCAGGTTCAACGGCGTCTCCGGCCTGATCACCTTCGACGCCCAGAACAACCCGGTGAAGTCCGCCACCATCCTGGCGGTGAAAGCGGACGGCGTGAAGTTCGAAGCCGTGGTCAACCCGTAAGCGACCGGCTGGACGAGATATCCGGTGAATTGAAAATGAGGGGAGGGCAGCCCGCGGGTTGCCCTCCCTTTTCGTAGACTCGCCGATCCCACCCTGGAAGGTGCTGCGATGAACGACCTGACCGAAGCGAAAACCAAGACTGCGACGCCGCAGGCCCGGCGCCGGAAGCCCCTGGCCTGGCTGGGCCAGGGGTTCCTCATCCTGCTGGGCTTGTACGTGCTCTACGTCATCGTGTCCAACCTCATCCGGGACCCCAGCTTCTTCGCCAACATCTTCATCTCCGGGCTGCAGCTGGGTTTCGTCTACGCCCTGATCGCCCTGGGCTACACGATGGTGTACGGCATCGTGAAGCTGATCAACTTCGCCCACGGCGACGTGTTCATGGTGGGCGCATTCGTCAGCTACTACGCGGTGGCCCGCTTCCGCCTGCACCAGTGGCCGGCGGCTGCCATCCCCGGCTTCCCGGAAGTGCCTTCCATGATCATCGGCTCCATCACCGTGATCCTGCTGTCGATGCTGGTCTGCGTGCTGCTGGCCGTGACCATCGAGCGGGTGGCCTACAAGCCGCTGCGCGACGCACCGAGGATCGCCGCCCTGATCACGGCCATCGGCGTGTCCTTCTTCCTGGAGTACTTCGGGGCCCTGAACTTCGTGTTCTCGCCGCGTTTCATCCCCTACGAGCGGCCCTTCGGGGTGGTGGCCTGGTTCATCAGCGGGGGGGTGCACCTGGTCATGCCGGGGCAGGAGCCGCCGGCCAACGCGGTCACCTTCTCCAACATCCTGCTGTTGATCATCGCCGCCTCCATCGGCGTGCAGCTCCTGCTGCAGTTCCTGGTCCGGCGCACCAAGATCGGGGTGGCCATGCGGGCCACCTCCTTCGACAAGCCCACAGCCCGTCTGATGGGCATCAAGGTGGACCGGGTGATCTCCTTCACCTTTGCCATCGGCGCCGCCTTCGCCGGCCTGGGCGGGGTTTTGTACGCCATCGCCTACAGCTCCATCTGGACCCAGCTGGGCATCCTGCCCGGTCTCAAGGCCTTCGTGGCCGCGGTGCTGGGCGGCATCGGCAGCATCCCCGGCGCGCTGGTCGGGGCGCTGATCATGGGCCAGGCCGAGGCCCTGACCATGGGCTACATCTCCACGCCCATGCGCGACGCGGTGGCCTTCACCATCCTGATCGTGGTGCTCCTGGTGCGCCCCACGGGCCTTTTCGGCGAGCCGGAAAAGGAAAAGGCGTAGGAGGCGGCCATGGAAATCGGATTCCTAGGTATCATGCTGGCAAAAATCGCCGCCCTCCTGGCCTATATCTACGGCCTGATGTGGGTCCTGGGGCAGAAGCAGTGGTGGAAGAAGGGTGTGGGCATCCTGGCCGGCTTTGGGATCATCCAGTTGGCCCTTAGCTTGCGCTTCGGGGAATTCCAGATCCTGAACTCCTTCGACCAGGGGCTGCTGTTCCAGGCCTGCGCCATGACCATGGTGGCCCTGGGCCTGAACCTGATCTACGGTTTCAACGGGCAGTTCAGCCTGGCCCAGTGGGGATTCTACGGGATCGGGGCCTACTGCGCGGCGGACATCACCTACCGCTGGATCAACGGCGACGCCCGGGGACTGATCGTGGTGGGCGTCGGCACGGTCCTGGGCGGGCTCGCCTTGATCCTGATCAACCGCGCGCTGCAGGCGCATCCGCGGCATCCCGGTGCTCTCCTCGTTCACGATCTACCTGCTGGCCAGCGCGGCCTCCGTGCTGGTAGCCATTTTCGCCGGCCGCCTGCTCAACCCGCTTGTCGCCCCGCTGATGGGCACCCTGGCCAACCCGGGTCCGCTCAACGCCGGCCTGGTCCGGCAGATCATCTTCTTCCTGGCGGTGATCCTGGCCGGGGTCTTCTCCGCCGAGATCAGCTTCCTGTTCGGCCTGCCCGTCCTGCAGCTGGGCAGCGACTACTTCGGCATCGCCACCCTGGGTTTCTCCATCGTGATCAACACCCTGATGGTCAACTCCGACACCATCCTGCCCTTCCCGGAGATGAAGGGAGGGCGCGGCATGATCGGCATCCCCAAGATGACCACCTGGGCCTGGGCCTTCTTCTTCCTGATGTTGGTGATCGTGATCATGCGCAACCTGATCCGCTCCAGCACGGGGCGGGCCATCATGTCCGTGCGGGAGGACGAGACGGCGGCCAAGGCCATGGGCATCGACGTGGCGGGCAACAAGATCCTGGCCTTCGTGGTCGGGCAGTTTTTTCGCCGGCATCGGCGGGGCGGTCTACGCCCACTTCATCGGCTTCCTGAGCCCCGGCACCTTCAGCTTCCTGGCCGGTTTCAACCCGCTGATCATCGTGGTCTTCGGCGGCCTGGGCTCCATGACCGGGACCATCGCCGCTTCCTTCGGCTGGATCTTCTTCCTGGAGGGCCTGCTGCGCGTGCTGCTGGGGCAGATGGGCACCGAAGCGCCGACCTGGCGCTTCGTGCTGTACCCCATCACCCTGCTGCTGCTCATGCTCATCCGGCCGAAGGGCCTGCTGGGCAGCGTGGAGTGGGGGTTCCTGAAGGCGGAGCGCCGCAAGGACGAGCGGGCGGCCGCCAAATCCTAAAGAGAGCGCGACATGCAAAACAACCAGACCGTCCTGCGCGTCGAGAAGCTGACCAAGTATTTCGGGGGGCTGTGCGCGGTCAAGAACTTCGACTTGAGTCTGCAGCCAGGGGAGCTGATCGGGCTGATCGGGCCCAACGGAGCGGGCAAGACCACCGTGTTCAACCTGATCACCGGGCTGTACCAGCTTTCCGGCGGCGAGATCTTCTACAACGACGAGCCGCTGGTGGGGCTGGAGCCCTACGAGATCACCCGCCTGGGCATCGCCCGCACCTTTCAGAACATCCGCCTTTTCCCCGGCCTCTCGGTGATGGACAATGTGCGCATCGCCTATCACCCCCACGCCGGCTACAACGTGGCGGACAGCGTGTTCCGCACCCGGCGTTTCCTGGCCAAGGAAGCGCGAGCTGGACGAGAAAGCCCGCGATTTCCTGGCCATCTTCAAGCTGGAAGGCATCCAGGAGGAGCTGGCCAAGAACCTGCCCTACGGAGAGCAGCGGCGCCTGGAGATCGCCCGAGCGCTGGCCTGCAACCCGCGCCTGCTGCTGCTGGACGAGCCGGCCGCCGGCATGAACCCGCGGGAGATCGTGCAGTTGATGGAGCTCATCCACTTCATCCGCGACCGCTTCAAGCTGACCATCCTGCTGATCGAGCACCAGATGCGGGTGGTCATGGGCATCTGCGAGCGCATCACGGTCATGGACTTCGGCGAGGTCATCGCCCGCGGCAGCCCCAAGGACATCCAGAACGACCTCAAGGTCATCGAGGCCTACCTGGGCAAGGGAGGCGCCCATGTTGCTTAGCGTCGAAAACCTCAACGTGTACTACGGCGCCATCCACGCACTGCAGGGCATCTCCTTCCACGTGGAGCAGGGCGAGATCGTGACCCTGATCGGGGCCAACGGCGCGGGCAAGTCCACCACCCTGCGGACCGTCTCCGGGCTGCTGCACCCGCAGACCGGCTCGATCCGCTTCAAGGACGAGGAGATCACCGCCACCAGCGCCGAGCGGATCGTGGAGCTGGGCATCAGCCAGGTGCCGGAGGGGCGCAAGATCTTCGCCCCCCTGACCGTGCGCGAAAATCTGATGATGGGAGCCTATACCCGCACCGACGCCCAGGCCGTGGAGAAGTCGCTGCAGCGGGTGTTCTTGAGCTTCCCGCGGCTGAAGGAGCGGCTGGGCCAGCTGGGCGGGACGCTCTCCGGCGGCGAGCAGCAGATGCTGGCCACCGCCCGGGGCATGATGAGCGGGCCCATGCTGATGCTGCTGGACGAGCCCTCCATGGGCTTGAGCCCGATCCTGGTGGAGGAGATCTTCAAGATCATCAAGGAGATCAACCAGCAGGGCACCAGCATCCTGCTGGTGGAGCAGAACGCCCTCATGGCGCTTTCGGTGGCCCATCGGGCCTACGTGCTGGAAACCGGGCGGATCGTGCTTTCCGGCGGCGCCAAAGAAATCGCCGAAAATCCGCAGGTCAAGGAAGCTTATCTAGGCGTGTAACGCCGCTTCAGCCCATCACCCGCCGCAGTCCTTTCCCACGAGCGTAAGCCAACACTTCCTGCACCTCCTGCCGGTACACCGCGGCGATCGAGCTCGTGCAGCTCTCCGGCGCGGTAGGCGGGATGATACTGATCCATCACGTTCAGGAAGGTGTCCAAGGAGATCTCCTCGGACAGGAAGTCGATCACCGCGCGCGACCCGGCCAGGCCGCGCGGCAACACCAGGTGGCGGACCAGCAGGCCGGACACCGCGACGCCGCGCGCGTCCAGCGCCAGCTCCCCCACCTGGCGGTGCATCTCCCGCAAGGACTCCCGGCACCAGCGGAAGTACTCGCGCACCCCCGACAGCCGCTCGCCCTGGGCGTCCGTGCCGTACTTGAAGTCCGGCATGTAGATGTCCACCAGCCCGGTCAGTTCGCGCAGGAACTCCGGGTTCTCATAGCCCCCGCAGTTGTAGACGATCGGGATTCGCAGGCCGCGGCGGCGAGCCTCCCGGAGGGCCTCGAAGATCAGTGGGGCCTGGTGGGTGGGGGTCACCAGGTTGATGTTCTCGGCGCCGCGGGCCTGCAGGCCCAGCGCCAGGCGCGCCAGCTGCTCCCCGGAAAGGGGACTGCCTCGGTCCAGCTGGCTGATGTCGTAGTTCTGGCAGAACAGGCAGCGCAGGTTACAGGCAGTGAAAAAAATGGTGCCTGAGCCGCCGCGGCCCACCAGCACACTCTCCTCGCCGAAGTGCAGGTCGGCCGAGGAGACGACCAGCTCGGCGGCGGTGCGGCAGCGGCCCTTCTCGCCGGCCAGGCGGTCCACCCCGCAGAAGTTCGGGCAGACCCGGCAGCCGGAAAGCCAGTCCCGCAGATTGCTCATTGGCCTGGAGGAAAGCCGGAAGTGGGAGTCGAACCCACGACCTGCTCATTACGAGTGAGCCGCTCTACCACTGAGCTAATCCGGCTTCATCGGGGGCTACATTAACGCAGCCCGGATTTTATTTCAAGCCGCCGGGCTTCGGCTGACGGGCTTCGATTAAGGAAGCTGGCGGAAGGCCGATAATCACAATGACCGCTTTTACGCGAGGGGAGGTCGATCTTGATCCGAGGATTGTATACGGGTGCCAGCGGCATGGTGGTGCAGATGCACCATCTGGATGCCGTGGCCAACAACCTGGCCAACGTGGACTTGAGCGGCTACAAGCGCGACACCCCGGTGGACAAGGCCTTTCCCGAGCTCCTGCTGCGCCGGATGAACGACGACGGGGTATACAAGTTCCCCCTGGGCTCGGTGGACACCACCCCGATCGTCGGGCGCCTGGGCACGGGGGTGGAGCTCAACGAGGTGTACACGGTTTTCGAGCAGGGTCCCCTCAAGCAGACCGAGAACCCCTTCGACCTGGCCCTGGAGGGCGGGGGTTTCCTGTCGATCGCCACCGAGGCGGGGGAGCGCTACACCCGCAACGGTTCCTTCCACCTGAACGACGAAGGGTGGCTGGTCACCAAGCACGGGGAGCCGGTGCTGGGGGAGAACGGGCCCCTCCGGCTCAAGAAGAACAACTTCGTGATCGACCAGGACGGGGTGGTCTGGCAGAATGGCGCTCTGGCCGGGGACCCGCGGGATCTGGTATCGCTGGAACAGAACGAGTGGGAAAGCATGGAGCGGGTGGACCGCCTGCGGCTGGTGGATTTCCAGCGCACCCGCTACCTGAAAAAGGTCGGCAACTCCTTCTGGGAGGCCACCGAAGAATCCGGCCCCGCCTCGATCCCGGTCCAGGAGCGCCCCAAGGTGCGCCAGGGCTTTCTGGAAGGGGCGAACGTGAACGTAGTCACCGAGATGGTGCAGATGATCGAGGTGAACCGCAGCTACGAGGCCAACCAGAAGGTCATCCAGACCCACGACGCCCTGTTGGGCCGTCTGGTCAACGACGTGATCCGCGCTTGAACGAGGAGTAAGCCATGATGCGCTCACTTTGGACCGCCGCCTCCGGAATGATCGGACAGCAGTTCAACATCGATACCATTGCCAACAACCTGGCCAACGTGAACACCACCGGTTTCAAGGCCAACCGGCCCGATTTCGAGGACCTGTTGTACCAGACGCTGCGCGTGGCCGGCACGCCCGCCACCGAGGTGACCGTGGTGCCCACCGGCATCCAGGTGGGGCACGGCGTGCGCCCGGCCGCCACCCAGAAGCTGTTCACCCAAGGCAGCCTGCAGTCCACGGGCAACGTCACGGATCTGGCCATCGAGGGGGAGGGCTTCTTCCGGGTGCTGCTCTTCGACGGCACCTACGGGTACACCCGGGACGGGTCCTTCAAGCTCGACGCCAACGGCCAGCTGGTGAGCTCCAACGGCTACCGTTTTCTGCCGGAGATCATAATGCCGGAAGGCTTCATCCGCGACACCCTGGCGGTTTCCCAGGACGGGCGGGTCACCGTGAAGATTGCCGGGGTGGACGACCCCATCGAGGTCGGGCAGGTGGAGATCTACCGCTTCGTGAACCCGGCGGGCCTGACGGCTGTCGGGGAAAACCTGTTCAAAGTGTCGGGGGCCACAGGCGAGGTCATTCCGGGGCGCCCCGGCTTCGACGGCATGGGCAAGACCATCCAGCGCTTCCTGGAGATGTCCAACGTATCGGTGGTCCAGGAAATGGTGAACATGATCGTGGCCCAGCGCGCCTACGAGACCAACTCCAAGGCCATCCAGACCTCCGACAACATGCTGGCCACGGCCAACAGCCTGAAGCGGTAGAGCCCGATGCCCGGCCGCCTGGTCCTGGTCCTGGCGGGACTGCTCTGGACCGCCACGGCGGCGCTCGGCGGGCCGGTGCTGTACCTGCGCCCCTCGGCCGTGCTGCCGGCGGGGGAGCTCATCCTGGGAGCGATCGCCGAGGTGCACGGGGCGGAGCCGCGGGTTGCCGCCGAGCTGGCGGCGGTGACGCTGGGCCTCGCCCCTGCGCGGGCCAGCTACCTGCCGCCGCTGGAGGTGCGCCGGCGCCTGGAGCGCTCCTGGGCGGGAAGCGTGGACCTGGTGGGCGCGGGCGTGGCGCTGTTGCCGGAAAACGCCGTGCCGGCGCGGAAGCGGGCCCTGGCCGCGGAGCTGCTGGCCGCGCTGGGGCGCGCGGGGGCGGGGGAGGGGTGGCTGGAGGTGGACCTGCTTTCGCCCTTGCCGGAGAGCCCGGGGGCAGCCGTCCTGCCCGCCGGTCTTCCGGGGAGGCCGTCAGGCAGGATGCAGATCGGCATTGGGGAGGCCAGCGTCCTGGTGTTCGTGCATCCCTTTGCCGCCGTGGCCCGCGCCGCGCGCGACCTGCCTCGCGGCCACCTGCTGGTTCCGGCGGACGTGGAGCTGGTGGAGCAGGACCTGTCGGAGCTGCGGGGCGGGTACCTGACCGCGGCCGGACTGCAGGGTTCCTTCCGGCTGCTGTCCCCGGTAACGCGGGGTGCGCTGCTGGAGCCATCGCGCCTGGCCCGCAACCTGCTGGTGAAAGCCGGCGAGCGGGTCGTGGTGGTGCTCGTGCGTGCCGGGTTGAGCGTCACCTTTACCGGCAAAGCCTGGGGCTCGGCGGGGCCGGGGGAGATCGTGGAAGTCAGTCTACGCGACACGGCGCGGCGTTTGCGGGGCAGGGTAACAGAGGCCGGGGAGGTGGTGGTTGAACAGCTCTAAGGGTCTGCGGGCGGCGGCGGGCATCGCGTGGCTGGCCGCAGTGGCCGTGACGGCCGCGGCTGCCCCCACGGTGCGCCTGAAGGACATCGCCACCCTGCAGGGGGTCCGCGGCAACCAGCTGGTCGGCGTCGGGCTGGTCACCGGCCTGGCTGGGAGGGGGGACTCCGCCAGCTCAGCCTTGCTGCGCAACGCGGTGGCCAACCTGGTCTCCAATTTCGGCTTCCGGATCGCGCCGGAGGAGGTGCGCAGCCGCAACTGCGCCGTGGTCTCGGTGAGCGCCGAGGTGCCTGCCTTCCTGCGGCCGGGGGCGTCGATCGACGTAAAGGTGGCCAGCCTGGGGGATGCCCGCAGCCTGGAGGGAGGGATCCTGCTGCAGACTCCGTTGAAAGGGGCCAACGGCCGGGTCTACGCCCTGGCCCAGGGACAGGTCTTCACGATCGGGGAGGGGAGTGGCACCCGCACTGTCGGTTCGATCCCCGGCGGGGCCATCGCCGAGCAGGAGATCCTCTCCACCTTTCTCGCCGACTCCACTCTCTCCCTGGTGCTGAAAAATCCTGATTTCCTGACCGCCAACACGGTAGCCGTCGCCGTGCGCCAGGCATTCCCGGATATTCAGGTGCGCTCGCGGGACGCCTCGCTGGTGGAGCTGGAAATCCCCGAGCAGCGGCGAGGCGACCCGGTGGGCTTCATCGCCCAGCTGGAGGCGCTGCAGGTCACGCCGGATCCGTCCAACAAGGTCGTGATCGACGCCGCCACCGGTATCATCATCTTTGGAGAGCAGGTGCGCATCGGCAAGGTGGCCGTCTCCTACAAGGATGTCTCGGTGAAGGTCGGCCCCGTGCCCGCCTGGCGCATGGAGAATTCTCCGGACAGGCCGGAGCAGTTCGCGTTGCAGGAGAACACCACCGTGGAGGAACTGGTCGACGCGCTGCGCACCGTCGGCCTGGACACCGAGACGGTGATCCAGCTCATGAAGGCCATTGACAAGGCGGGGTCCCTGTACGGCACCCTGGTCATACTGTAGGAGCTCTCATGGATATTCCGATCAACAGTTACACTCCGACCGCCGCCGACCGGGCAGTGGGGCGCGCCGCCGAGGTCGCCCGCCGCCTGGGGCCCAACGCCGTGGACAAGGGCAGCCCGCTGTACAAGGTGTGTCTGGAGTTCGAGGCCATCTTCATCAAGCAGATGCTGAACAGCATGCGCAAGACCGTGGAGAAATCGGGGCTGCTGGACGGGGGCATGGCCGAGGACTTTTTCGAGGACATGCTTTATGACGAATATGCCGCGAAGATGGCGACGACCGCGAACTTTGGGCTGGCGGCCATGATTTACGGCCAGCTCCAGCCTTCTGTTTGACTACTATTGTATACGGCTGGAACCGCATATTTATATGAAAAAGTATACGATTGCGTTCCGCTTCTTATATGGGAAAATGTCTAATTTCTATTTCATTACATAGTAACTAATTAGATATTCCAAGCGGGAGTTGATGATTGGCATATTTCTTGCTTGTCTTCTTTAGCATGAGGACAGGAGGAACCTATGAACCCGGTTACCCCCAGCCCTAAAGAAGACACGCTGCGGGCGTACTTCGACCAGATCAAAAAAACCCGCCTGCTCACCTTCGAGGAGGAGCTCGAGCTTTCGCGCAGCATCCGGAGCGGCGACGAGGCCGCCCGGCAGCGGCTGATCACCTCCAACCTGCGGCTGGTCGTGCGCATCGCCAAGAAGTATATAACCCCCGATGTATCCCTGCTGGACCTGATCCAGGAGGGCAACCTTGGCTTGATCAAGGCCGCCTCCAAGTACGACGATCGCAAGAATGTGCGCTTCAGCACGTACGCCTCCTGGTGGATCAAACAGGCCATCGTGCGCGCCCTGTCCAACAAGCGCCGCGTGATCCGGCTGCCGCACCGCAAAGAGGAAAAACTCCGGCGCATCAACAAGGCCTACAACACCCTGTCCCAGGAGTTCAAGCGTTCCCCCAATTCCCAGGAGATCGCCGAGGAGCTGGGGATCAAGGAGAGGGAAGTGGAGTCGATCGTCAGCCTTTCCAGCGCCGTGATCTCCCTGGACGGCCCGACCCCCGAAGATAACGGCACCCTCCAGGACCTGATCATGGACAACTCCTACGTGCCCGACCGCGAGCTGCTGCGCAACAGCATGCGGGAAAAGACCATGGGCTTCCTGGAAAAGCTGCTGGAGAAGGAAAAGCAGATCCTGCTGTACCGCTTCGCCTTTTACGGCGGGCGCAAGTACACTCTCAAGATGATCGGTGAGGAGATGGGCATCTCCCCCGAGACAGTGCGCCAGATCGAAATCCGGGCACTGCGCAAGCTCAAGGAGTGCGCGGCCGAGCTCCGCGACTTCGTCTTCGGTTAAAGCCTGCCGGCGCGTAGCCCGCTATTGCGGCGCGCCGGCCCTTGACCAAGGCGCACTCACCACTAGAATGGCCCCATGTCCAAGACCCGCTGGGCCCTGCTTCTGCTTTCCTCCATTGCGGCCCTGCTGGCCATCTTGCTGCTCGTCATCCCTCGCCGCCCGGTAGAAGATGCCGCCGCGGCGCGTGGCGGGGCGGCCCCTGAAGCGGGCGAGGCGGCGCGCGGCGGAGCCCTCGAATACCCTTACCCTGTTCCGGAGAAGGAATCCCTGCCCCTGGTGGAGCCGCAGCCTGCCGCGAGGCCACTGCCCGAGGCCGGGAAAGCCCGAATGGCCATCGTCATTGACGACGTGGGCTATAGCCTGACCGGGCTCAAGGAGTTCCTGTCGCTGCCCTACCCCCTGGCCTTTTCCGTGCTGCCCGGCCTGCCGCACAGCCGGGAAGCCGGCCGGCTGATCGCCGCGGCCGGCAAGGAGCTCCTCGTGCACCTGCCCATGGAGCCCTCCGGCGGCACGAACCCCGGGCCGGGCGCCGTGCTGACCAGCCAGAGCGACGCTGAGATCAGGCTCCTGTTGGAGGAAAGCCTGGAGCTGCTTCCGCAGGCGGTGGGCCTGAACAACCACATGGGTTCCCGGGCCACCGCCGACCCGCGGGTCATGGGCGTGGTGCTGGGCTTTCTGCGCGACCGCGGCCTGTTTTTCCTGGATAGCAGAACCACCGCGGATACCCTGGGCCCGGAAATCGCCGGACGCCTGGGAGTGCGCCTGCTGGAGCGCGACGTATTCCTGGACAACGAGAACTCCGCCGCCTACATCGATGGAGCCCTGAGGCACGGCCTGCGCACCGCGCGGGTCCGGGGCAGCGCCGTGCTCATCGGGCACGTGCAGAACGTGGAGCTGGCCGGCGAGCTCGGGCGCCTGCTCCCGGAGCTCTCGCGCGAGGGGGTTGAGCTGGTGGTTCCAAGCGTCCTGGCCGCGGAAAACCGGAGCAGGCCATGATCGTGCTGGGCGTGGAGTCCTCCTGCGACGAGTGCGCCGCCGCGGTCGTGGAGGACGGGCGCAGGATCCTCAGCAACATCGTGGCCACCCAGGAGGAGCTGCACCGCCCCTATTACGGGGTGGTGCCGGAGATCGCCTCCCGAAGGCACATCGAGAGCATTCAGCCGGTGGTCGCTCTGGCCCTGGGGGAGGCGGGCCTGGAGCCGGGCGGGGTGGACGCCCTGGCCGTAACCTGCCGGCCGGGGCTGATCGGCTCGCTGCTCGTGGGCTTGTCCTTCGTCAAGGCAATGGCCCTGGCCTTGGACAAGCCCTTCGTCGGCGTGGACCACGTTCTGGCCCATCTGTATGCGCCGCATCTGGAAGGCGAGATCGAGTACCCCTACCTGGGGCTGCTGGTGTCCGGCGGGCATACGTTGATTGCCACGGTGGAGAGCTTCGACCGCATCCAGGTGCTGGGCACGACCATTGACGACGCCTGCGGGGAGGCCTTCGACAAGGTGGCCAAGTTCTACGACCTTGGTTTTCCGGGAGGGGTGGCCATCGATCGCCTGGCCCAACGGGGCAACGACAAGGCCTTCCGCTTTCCCTGGCCCTCGCTGCACAAGGGCGATCACCCCTTCGACGTCTCCTATTCCGGGCTGAAGACCGCCGTGGTGAACCAGCTGGAGCAGTTCCGGGACCCGAAGTGGCCGAGGACTCCCGAGAACATCGCCGCCTCCTTCCAGAAGGCGGCGGTGGACATCCTGGTGGACCGCCTGCTCAAGGCGGTCCGTCACACCGGTTTGACTACTATCGTGGCCGGCGGCGGAGTGGCCGCCAACAGCTACCTGCGCCGCCGGCTGGCAGGGGAGCGGGGCTTGAGGGTGATTTTCCCGTCCTTGAAGCTGTGCACGGATAATGCCGCAATGGTGGCCGGCCTGGGCTATCGCCTGCTCGCCTCCGGCCGGCGGGACGACCTCGCCTTGAACGCCGAGGCGCGCGTGCCGGGTCTGCGCCGCGCTTATCCTTGACCGGCCGGCGCATCCATACTACCATCCCCCTATGTTCCGTGCCGCCGTCATCTACGCCCCCGCCGCCCTCGAGGCCGTTGCTGAGAGGATCTCCGCCTCGCTGGACCGCAAGCGCTTCCAGGTGAGCGTCAAACCGGCCGGGCAGGCTTCCATTCCCGACCTGGCCGCGGCCGACCTGGTGCTGCTGGGCAGTTCGCCGCAACCGCAGGGCCGCGCAGCCCTGCCCGCCGAGTTCTCGGAAATCCTGCGCGCCTTGAGCGGGATCAACTTGGCGGGCCGGGTTGCCGGGGTCTTCGCAGTGGGAGGCGACGCCCCCCTGGCGGCCTGGAAAAAGGCATTGAAGGACTGCGGGATACGGTTGGAGGATAACCTTCTGTGCGTCGACGGGGCGGACCCGAAAACCTTGAGCGGCTGGGTCGGCGGCCTGGCCCGGCAGCTGGAAGATCTGGCCGGTGGGCGTTGACCTGGATCGGGCCATCCGCAAGGTGCCCGGCTTCCCCAAGCCCGGGGTGCTGTTCTACGACATCACCGGGATTCTGGCCGACCCGGCGGTTTTCGCCTACTGCGTGGAGCGCATCACCCAGGAAGCCGCCGCCCTGCGTCCGGATGGGATCGCCGCCATCGAGTCGCGCGGTTTTGTTTTCGCCGCCCCCGCCGCCTTCAGCCTGAGGCTTCCCCTGATCCTGATCCGCAAGAAGGGCAAGCTGCCGGGCCCGACCTATCGCGCGAGTTTCGCCCTGGAGTACGGCGTGGACGAGATCGAGGTGCAGCGCGACGACCTGCACCGCGGCTCGCGCATCCTGCTGGTCGACGACCTGATCGCCACCGGCGGGACGCTGAAGGCCGCCTGCGGCCTGGTGGAGGCAGCCGGCGCCGAAGTGGCCGGGATCTTCGCGGTCGTGGGCTTGCCCTTCCTGCATTACGACCGGGTGCTATCCGCTTATTCGGTGCGCACGCTGATCCAGTACCAGGGGGAGAAAGCCTAACAGATCCTGGGCAGCAGGAGCCCGCGCGGCATGTCCAGGTAGCGCCTGCCTCCGATGGAGGTTTCCAGGAGCACGCGGCCGGGATTGGCGGCGGTGAGCTCACCCACGTCGCGGGCTTTGACCCCCAGCCGGTGGCCGCGCAGGATGCCCAGGGCCCGCTCCGCGGACCCGCCATCCACCACCGCCACCAGCACTCCCTCGTTGGCGATCTCCAAAGGATTCAGCCCCAGCAGCCCCGCCGCAACGGCCACGGCCCCGTCCACGGGAAAGTCCTGCTCCACCAGGGCCATCCCCAGCCCGCAGGCACCGGCCAGCTCGTTCAGGATGGCAGCCACGCCCCCGCGGGTCGCGTCGCGCATGCAGCGCAGGTCGGCACCCAGGGCGCTCAGACCGGCGCAGAGGGGGTGGAGGTTGGCGCAGTCGGAAAGCAGGCCGGCGCCTACGGGCAGCGACTCGCGCGCCGCCAGCACGGCCAGTCCGTGAGCGCCTACCGGCGCGGAGACCAGCACCCGGTCCCCTGCGCGCATCCGCGCCGGCGAGAGGCTCAAGCCGGGCGTGGCCCGGCCCACCCCCGCGGTATTGAGGTAAATCCCTCCGCCCTTGCCGGCGGGCACCACCTTGGTGTCCCCGGTAATGATCCGGACCCCGGCCTCGTCGGCCGCGGCCCGCACCGAAGCCAGAACCTTCCGGAAATCCTCCAAAGGAAAGCCTTCCTCCAGCACCAGGCCCAGCGACAGGGCCAGCGGCGTGGCCCCGCACACGGCCAGGTCGTTGCACGTGCCGAACACCGCCAGGCGGCCGATGTCGCCGCCGGGAAAGAAGGGCGGATCCACGACGTAGGTGTCCGTGGTGAGCAGCCCCCCGCCGTCCAGCCGGAAGGGGCCGGCGTCGGCGAGCTCCGCGTAGTGTTCCCCGCGGAAGAAGGGGTAGATGACCTGCTCGGTCAGCCAGCGCGACAGGGCGCCGCCGCTGCCGTGCTCCAGGCTGATGCGTTCGCCGTGTTCATCCCGTTCGCCGGCCTTCAGGTGCGCACCTCCCCATAGCGGAAGGCGGCCGCGCAGGAGCCTTCGGAGGAGACCATGCAGGGACCGATCGGGCTTTCCGGGGTGCAGCTCCGGCCGAACAGGGGGCAGCCCTCCGGCTCCAGGCGGCCCAGAAGAACCCGGGCGCAGCCGCAGCCCGGCGGCTCCGAGTTCCACACGGGCGGAAGGCCGAAGCGCGCCGCCGCATCCAGGCCCCGGTAGCGCTCGCGCAGCCGCAGGCCGCTGCCCGGGATCAGGCCCAGTCCCCGCCACAGGGCGTCCTCCGGCTCCAGCAGTTCGGCCAGCACCTCCCGGGCCCGCGGGTTGCCCCCGGGGCGCACCACTCGAGGGTAGGCGTTCTGGATCCGACGCGTGCCGGCCGCCAGTTGGCGGAGCAGGGCCAGAATGCCCTGCAGCAAGTCCAGCGGCTCGAAGCCGGTGACCGCCCCCGGCAGGCCGCCGGCCTTTTCCAGAAATCGGTAGGGCTCCAGGCCCAGGATCGCCGACACGTGCCCCGGCAGCAGGAAGGCGTCCAGGCGGGATTCCGGGTCGGCGAGTAAAGCCCGGAGCGCGGGCGGAACGGTCTTGAACGCGGCGAACAGGTACAGGTTGTCGATTCCTTCGCGAGCCGCCTGCAGGAAGGCCGCGGCCACCGTGGGGGCGGTGGTTTCGAAGCCGACCCCCAGGAAGACTACCGGCCCGGCGGCGCCGCGGGCCAGCCGTGGAAGCTCGGCGGGCGAGTACAGGATGCGCAGGCGGCCCGAACCCAGTCGGGAAGCCAGCGAGGCGCCGGAAGCCCCCGGAACCTTGAGCATGTCTCCGAAGGTGGCCAGGACCAGGTCCGGCTGGTCGAGCAGGGACAGGGCCAGATCGATGTACCCGGCGGGCGTCACGCACACGGGGCAGCCCGGCCCGGACAGCAGGCGCACGTTTTCCGGGAGCAGCGAACGCAGACCCGCCCGGCGGATGCTGACGGTATGCGTGCCGCACACCTCCATGATGCGCACTTCCCGGCCCAGCGAGCCGGCCAGCCGGCGGATTTCCTCCAGCCAGGGGGCCGCCAGGGCGCGCTCGGAGGAGGCGGGGCTCAAGCGGAGTCCGGGCGCTTCTCCCGGGCGCCGGCCTCGTCGAGAAGCTTCAAGCGTTCCGCGGCCTCCGCGGAGTCCAGGATCTCGATCGCGTACCCGGCGTGAATGATCAGGTGGTCACCGGGCCGCGCGTTTTCCACCAAGGAAACATCCACGACGGTTTCCAGCCCGTCCTGCCGCACCAGGGCCTTGCCTTCCGGCAGCAGGCGCTCGACGCGCATGGGTATGGCCAAACACATGGCGTATTCTACACAACCTCGTCCTGAAAATATACCTGCCCCACGGCCAGGCCTCCGTCCCCGGGGGGCAGGGCCAGGTGGGTGTACACCTCGAAGCCTTCTTCCCGCAGCGCGGGGGCCAACAGTCCCAGGAGGAGCGTGTTCTGGAACACTCCGCCGGACAATACCAGCTCCCGCCGTCCCGTCCGGCGCCGCATCTCTCGGGAGCCTACCAGCGCCGCGCGGGCGATAGCCCGGTGGAAGAGCAGCGCCGCCTCCCCCGGCCGGGGGTTGGGCCGGGCGGCGCGTTCGGCCAGCTCCACCAGCAGGGGCGAGGGATCGATCTGGAAGAGGTCTTCCTGCGCGGCGGGCCTGCTCAGGGGCGTCAGGCCGGCCGGCTCCGGCGCAGCAGGCGGCGAGGCCAAAGGCGCCCGGGCGCCGGGCTCGCGCAGGGCCAGCCCCTCCATGCAGATGGGCCCCTCTCCCTCATATGCCACCCGGTCCACCAGGCCGAGCAGTGCCGCGGCGGCGTCGAACACCCGGCCCAGGGAGGAGGTGAGCGGTGAGTTCAGGCCACGGCCGATCATGTCCAGCAGGAAGCGGGCATCGGTTGCGGTGAGGCGGCCGTCCCGGCAGAGCAGGCGCTCGATGCCGGCGGGGGGAAGGCGGCCGGCCAGCAGGGCCAGGGCCGCGCGCAGGGGGTGCAGAACCGCGGCCTCCCCCCCGGGCAGAGGAAAGGGGCGGAAGCAGCCCAGGCGCCGGAAACCGCGGCGGTCGACCTCAAGGAACTCCCCTCCCCAGATCGTCCCATCGGTGCCGTACCCCGTGCCGTCGAAGGTCAGGGCCAGGGCCTGCTGCAGGCCGTGCTCGGCCATGACTGCCAGCGCGTGCGCATGATGATGCTGCACGCCGAGCCGGCGGGCCTCGGGAAACTGCGCGGCCAGGCTACTGGAGTGATAGAGGGGGTGCAGGTCGAAGGCCACCGCTTCCGGCCTGACCGCGTACAGCTCCAGGATGCGGGCGACTTGCCGCTGGAAGTCGGAAAAGGTGACCGGGTCTTCCAGGTCGCCGATGAAGGGGGCCAGGTACACGTCGCTGCCGCGCGCCAGGGCGGGAGCGTTCTTCAAGTCCCCGCCCAGGCCCAGGGTGACCCGGCTCACCGGGGCCCGCAGAGTGACCAGGCCGGGCACGATCCCGCGGGAGCGGCGCAGGAGCACCGGGGTCCGATCCGCACCGAGACGGAGCACCGAGTCGTCGGTACGGAACACGATCCTCCGGTCGTGGGTCAGGAAAAGGTCCGCAGCCTCCGCCAGTTTCGAGCGGGCCTCCGCGGCATCGGTGAGGACCGGTTCACCCTTGCGGTTCCCCGAGGTCATGATCAGGTGCCGGTAGCCGGCCGGGGCCTGCGGGTGGCGGAAGAGCAGCAGGTGCAGGGGAGTGTAGGGCAGCATGATCCCCAGGGTGCCGGTGTGGGAGACCTCCGCCAGGTGCCCGGGGGACCCGGGGCGCAGGGGCCGGATCAGGATCGGGCTGGCGGGGGAGGAAAGGACCTCCTCGTCGCCTGGCTCCAGCAGGCACAGGGCGATAGCCTCCTGAAAATCCGCGGCCATGAGGGCGAAGGGCTTGCGCTCGCGCTCCTTGTCCCGTCGCAGGCGCCGCACCGCCGCGGCGGCGCGCGGGTCGGCCGCCAGGTGGAAACCGCCGATGCCCTGCAGGGCCACTACCTGCCCCGCCCGGAGGGCCGCCACCGCCTGAACCAGCGGGTCACCGGGCCAGGGGCGGCCGGCCGCGTCGGTCAGGGACAGCCGGGGCCCGCAGGCGGGGCAGGAGTTGGTCTGGGAGTGGAAGCGCCGGTCGTTCGGATTCCCGTATTCCCGCAGGCAATCCGGGCACTGATGGAAATCGACCATGGAGGTGGTCTCCCGGTCGAAGGGTGTCCTCTCCACGATGGAGTAGCGCGGGCCGCACTGGGTGCAGGTGATGAAGGGATACAGGTAGCGGCGGTCCCGTGGGTCCAGCAGCTCGGCGGCGCACTGCCCGCACAATGCCAGGTCGGGCGGAATCGGCGGGAAACGGTAGGCGTCCGGCAGGCTTTCCGCAATATGGAAGCCCTCTTCCCCGGATGTCTCCAGCGGCTCGGATCGCACAGAGTCCAGGCGGGCCGCCGGCGGCAGCGCGCGCCGCAGCGCCGCCGGGAACTCCTCCACCTTCTCCCGGGAGCCTTCCAGCTCCGCCACGACCTCGGAGCGCTGGTTGCGCACGAATCCGCTCAAGCCCAGGGCCAGGGCGCACCGGTACACGGTAGGACGGAAGCCGACGCCCTGGATGACGCCGCGGAAGCGGTAGCGCACACGGACCTTCTCCGCCTTCATCGCCTGAGGATAGTACCCAGCCCTGGCGAGGCGAATCAAGGCGTCGCCTTGACGAAGGGGGAGGCGGGGGTTAGAGTGGCAGCCATGAATTCGATCATCCTGCAAGCCTCCGACCTGGACGGGTTCCTCACCGAGAAGGACCGCCGCACCATCGGGGCCGTGGATGCCAAGTACGCCGAGGCAATGAAGCTGTTTCCATTATTGGAAAAGACCGGCACGGGCTCCGGCAGGATGGAGGCCCGCGAGCGGCTGTTCGGGATCTACAACGAGCTTGGCAAGATGATGCAGGAAATCGTGCGCTCCGAGCCCAATATCCACGTGTACTCCTTCGAAACCCCGCGGGCCACGCACGGGGAAGCCTCCCGCCTGATCGCCAAGCTGCGCGATAGCGCCACCCAGCGTCCGGAGTTCGTGTATTACACGCAGCGGGCCTACGAGCTGCTGTTCAACCTGGCCTTCGGCGGGTCGGTGGCCGCCAAGAAGAACTACATCTTCGTGGACACTCCCGTCAGCATTCCCGTGCAGAACTACGCGGTGCACAAGATCCCCGACATCGACGAGAAGATCGGCAACAGCGTGATGTGCGTGATGCTGCGCGCAGCGCTCCTGCCTTCCATGATCGTGTCCAAGGAGGTTCAGGAGTATTCCTCCAACGGCTACGTCACTCCCTTCGCCTTGTTCAAGATCAGCCGCGACGACAAGAAAGAAGAGCACGACATGGCCTACATCCTGGACCTGGAGCGCTCCTATTTCGACCTGGGCAGCCTGAACGGCAAGGATCTGTTCTTCGCCGATCCCATGAACGCCACCGGCGGCAGCCTGGTCACCATCGTGAAATACCTGCACGAGCAGGGGGTGAAGCCCCGCTCCATCAAGTTCCTGAACGTCATCTCCGTGCTCAAAGGATCGCTGCGCATCGTGCGGGCCATCGAGAACTCGGAGATCTACACGCTCTGGATGGATCCCTCGCTGAACAGCAAGGCCTACATCATGCCGGGGCTGGGGGATGCCGGGGACCGCATCAACGGGGCCGACGAGTACGACCGACCGCGCAACATCATACAGCTCATCGCCGACTACGGGGTGGGGATTTCCGCCCTCTACCGGGCTCAGCTTCGCGAGATCGAACGCACCGTGCTCGGCAAGCTGTAGGCGGCATGATCCTTTTTTCCCTGTTCGGAATACCGGTTTTCGCCCTGGCCGCCTTCGCTCTGGAGCGCTGGTTCAGCCCCCGGCCAGCGCAGGCCTCCGCGGCCGGTCTGAGGGCGGAGGAGCGGCAGGAGGACCGGCCGCCCTTCTGGCACCTGTTGTGGGGGGCGTTGTTCGCGGTGCCCTGCTGGCTGCTGCTGCGCCCGCTGGGCAGGATCTTCCCTGAGTCCTACCGCCCATTTCTGCTGTATCTGCACCTGCTGGGGCGGGACCACCTCTTCCAAGCCGGATTCCTGGCGCTGGCTTTCTTCACCTTCCTGCGGACGGCCGGGCTGAGGCGCCTGGCCTTCTTCGCCGCCGGGTACTTGAGCCTGCTTGGCCTGGGCGCGGCGCTGTGGGCGCGCGGCATGCAGGACGCTTACGAGCTGTTTCTGCTGCCGAGCCTGCGCATGTCGGCTCTGCTTCTGCTGCCATTTCTATTCGCCCGCGCCCGCGAGAACTCCGGGCTGCGCTCGGGAGCCGCCCTGGCCCTGTTTGTGCTGGTTCCCCTGGCCGGCGGGTTGACGGCCTTCCTGTACGCCCGTTCCTGGCAGATATGGGCCGGCGCTTGCGCGCTCCTGCTGTTCGCCGGCGCGCTGGCCTGCCTGCCTTTCCTGCGGGACACCCGCTGAGCCGCTGCCCTAAGCGCGATCGGCGCTGCCCAGCACTTCCCGGTTCTTTCGTACGATGAGCTTGGTAAGCTCATCCCGGGCCGGGCCGAGGTACTTGCGGGGGTCGAACTCCTTGGGGCTTTCGGCGAAACACCTTGCGGATCATGGCCGTGACCACCAGCCGCCCGTCGGTGTCGATGTTGATCTTGCAGACCGCGGACTTGGCGGCCCGGCGCAGCTGTTCCTCCGAAACTCCTACCGCCGCTTCCATTTTGCCGCCGTACTTGTTGATGATGGCCACGTACTCCGGGAGCACGGAAGAGGCGCCGTGCAGAACGATGGGGAAGCCCGGGATGCGCCGCTCCACCTCCTCCAGGATGTCGAAGCGCAGGGGGGGCGGCTGCTCGCCGGGCTTCACCTTGAACTTGTAGGCCCCGTGGGAGGTGCCGATGGAGATGGCCAGGCTGTCCACGCCGGTCTTCTTGACGAAGTCCTCCACGTCGTCGGGGTTGGTGTAGTGGGAAGCCTTGTGGGAAACCTCGTCCTCGATCCCGGCCAGCACCCCCAGCTCGCCCTCCACGGTCACGTCGTGCTTGTGGGCGAACTCCACCACCTTGCGGGTCAGGGCGACGTTTTCCGCGTAGGGCAGGGCGGAGCCGTCGATCATGACCGAGGAGAAGCCGCTTTCGATGCAGGACACGCACAGCTCGTAGCTGTCCCCGTGGTCCAGGTGCAGCGCCACCGGGATGGGCACCCCGGACTCCTTCACGATCTTCATGGCCCCTTCGGCCATGTAGCGCAGCAGGGTCTGGTTGGCGTACTGGCGGGCCCCCTTGGAGATCTGTAGGATCACCGGCGAGCGGCTCTGGATGCAGCCCTGAATGATGGCCTGAAGCTGCTCCATGTTGTTGAAGTTGTACGCGGGAATGGCGTAGCCGCCGGCCATGGCCTTCTTGAACATCTCGCGCGTGTTGGAGAGGCCCAAATCCTGGTATCGCACCATTTTGCGCTCCTTGCGGGCTTCAATTCGGTCAGGTTGACTATGCAGCCTCCCGCCGGGACTGTCAATACGCAGGGCTGCCCTTGACCCGCTCGGCCGCCGGTAGTAGGTTGTCGGCACTCACGAATGCGCACTTTGTTGATTGCGATCCTGTTTCCCCTGCTGCTCTCCTGCCGGCCGCTGCCGTCGCTGCTCGTGCTCCTGGATCTGTACTCCGCGGAACTGCTGGCGGCCGAGGGGTGGGACGAAGCCGCCCTGCGGCGCGGGCTGCGGTCCGATTTCCACGTGCGGGTACGCACGGTGGGCGTCGAGATGGAGGCTGCCGCCGAGGCGGAGCGCCTGGCCCGGGCTTCCAGCCCTGACTGGGTGTTCCTCGCCCCCCTGCTGCCCGTGGATGCGGAAGCCCTGGCCGCCCGCGTGCCCGAGGTGCGTTTTCTGAGCGAGCAGGCCGGCACACCGCGCGCGCCCAACCTGTATCGCCTGCGCTTCCAGCGGGCGGAGGCCTTCCGCGCCGCCGGCACCATCGCCGCGCGCCTCGTGACGCGCCCCTCGCTGCGGGCGGCCCTGGGGGAGGGCCCGGCCCGCGGCGTGCCGAAAGCCGGACTGCTCCAGGCGGTAGAGACCCCTCAAGGCGCTCTGGAGGCCGAGGCCTTCCGGGAGGGGTTCCTCGTCGAAGGGGGTCCGGACCTCCTGGTGGAGCGCACCATTGGCAGCCTGTCGGATACCGGCCAGGCGCGCCGGGTCCTGGAAAGGATGCGTGAGGAGGGAGTGGCGCTGTACATGCTGAAGACCTATGCCCTGTCCGGCTTCTGCCTGGAGTTCCTGCGCACCGCGGGTGGGGTAGCATTTCTAGAAGGGGCCGCGGGCAGCAAGGCGTTCTCCGCGCAGGTGGTGCTGTGGCTGGAGGAGGACCTGGTGGGCGCGCTGCGCAACCTGGCGTCGACCCCTGAAGGAGAGCCGGTGTCCGGCCCGGTGCGCCTGCGGCTTGGCGCCGCGCTCGCCCCGTGGAAGGCCGAGCTGGATATTCCGGAGCAGCACGAATGAAGGCCCGTCCGGATTGGCTTCGCAAGCCGCTGCGCCTCAGCCCCGAGGTCCTGAAGCTCCGGCGCGAGATCGGGAGCCTGGGGCTGGCCACGGTCTGCGAGTCGGCCCGCTGCCCCAACCTGGGGGAATGCTACTGCGCCGGGATCGCCACCTTCCTGATTCTGGGCGAGCGCTGCACCCGGGCCTGCGCCTTCTGCGCGGTGCGGCACGGCCCGCCGCAGCAGCCTGACCCCTCCGAGGGGGCCAGGATCGCCTCCTTCATGCGCGCTCGTTCCATCCGCTTCGCGGTGATTACCTCGGTCACCCGGGACGACCTGCAGGATGGAGGCGCCGGGCACTTTGCGCGGGTCGTCCAGGATATTCGCGGCCAGTTGCCTCAAGTCGGCCTGGAGCTGCTCGTGCCTGATTTCCTCGGCCGGCCGGGCGCGGTGGAGACGGTGGCCGCCCTGCCCGTGCAGGTGTTCGCCCACAACATGGAAACGGTCCGCGAGCTGTACCCTCAGGTCCGCCGCGGGGCCGACTACGAGCGCTCGCTGGAAGTTCTGCGGCGAGCCAGGCGCGCGAGCCGACCCGGGCAGCGCGTGAAATCCGGCATCATGGTCGGGCTGGGCGAGGAATCCGGGCAGCTGGCGGGGCTGTTCGCCGACCTGGCCGCGGTCGGCGTGCAGATCTTGACGATCGGACAATATTTGCGCCCGACTGGAGATAATGCACCCGTGATCCGATATTATAAGCCGGAAGAGTTCGAGCACCTGCGCGCCCTGGCCGCGGGCCAGGGGATTCCCACGGTGGTGGCTGGGCCATACGTGCGCAGCTCCTACCTGGCCGAGCAGGCGTTTCTGGCCAGCGTCACTGACGGGCCGGAAAGTGGTTGATAAAAGCGGGGCGTGGACTATACTTTTCGATGAGGAGAAAGCGATGAAGCCGGTTTCGACCTTATTCAAAACGCTTCTCGTGCTGCTGCTGTTGCTGGTTGCCTTTGCAGGCGCCTTCGGCGACGAGATCACCGTGAACGTGGTGTCCAAGGTGCTGCAGAGCTTCGATCCGGGCGAGGCCGGGCACGAAGATGCCCGCGAATGGGTCCTGATTCCCAGCAAGTTCGGCTACGACGCCAATGGCAAAAGCTATTGGCAGAAACGCAAACTGGACGCCTGGCCGGAGGCCTTGTACGGCAAGAATCGGGACGACGAGAAGCTGCAGGTGCTGGGCATCACCGGCAAGTTCTCCCGCAAGGGCTACAACTACGTGGAGATCGTGCCGGGCACGGGCGAGGGGCAGAACTTCAAGCCCAAGCCGATCTCCATTCCCGGCAGGGTCGAGTCCGTCGACCTGTGGGTCTGGGGCGCCAACTACGCCTATTACCTGGAGGTGCACCTCCGCGACTTCGAGGGCATAGACCACGTGCTGTCCTTCGGTCTTCTGCAGTTCGCCGGCTGGAAGAACCTGCGGGCCAAGATCCCGGGCAGCATCCCGCAGTCCTGGAAATACCTGCCCCGCCTGCGCAACCTGGAGCTGACCAAGCTGGTGCTGTGGACCCAGCCCAATGAAAAGGTCGACGAGTTCTTCATGTACCTCGACCAGCTCAAGATCACCACCGACCTTTTCGAAACCTCCTTCGACGGAGACGAATTGGCCGATGCGGAAACGCTCCAGCAGATCTGGGGCGCTCCGCAGCAATAAGGAGGAGCGAAGATCATGAAGAAAGCAGCTCTGTTAACCATTCTGGCCTTGCTCCTCCCCCTGGCCCTCGGGGCCCAGGAGACGGAAGGCATTCAGGCGGACCAGATCGGCAAGGATCAGGCTCAGCAGCAGCTGGTCGAGATATCCGTGGCCAAGTTCGAGGACGCCGCCTTCTGGGGCGACTCCATGCCTCTAGACATGGGCCTCGCCAGCCTGCGCCGCTTCGAAGGCGGGCCGGCGGCCAAGAAGCCCATCGAGGCGGAAAAGGCCCTGGCGCTGCCCGACCAGTACGTGCTGGGCGGGAAAGTGCAGTTTTTCAAGCGCGCGGCCAATGAGGCCTTCTTTTTCCCCGTGCGACCCCTACCCATCGAAGGCATCACCAAGACCATTTCGGTGTGGGTGGTAGGCAGGAACTACAACCACGTGCTCAAGGCCGTAGTCGCCGACTACTTCAACCAGCGCCGGGAGATCACCTTCGGGAAGCTCAACTTCATGGGCTGGAAGCAGCTCACCGCGGCGGTACCGCCCCGCATCGTGCAGGACGAGTACCATTTCGCCAACCAGCGCGGCCTCAAATTGCTGGGCTTCAAGATCGAGTTCGACATGATGGAGAGTTACGGCAGTTACTACGTGTATTTCGACGATCTGCGCGCCACCACCGACCTGTTCGCCGAGTCCTACAGGGACAAGGACGACATGCCCGACGGCTGGTGAGCCGCGCACCGGCACTCCGGCTTCTTGAACCTGAAAGCCCTCAGACTCTGAGGGCTTTTTGCTGCCCCGCCAATGTGATAGATTGGCGCATGACCCCGGCGGAGGAACTGCGGCACCTGAACCGGTTGATCCGGCAGTTCGAGTCGGTTTTCAAGAGCACCCGCGATCCCCAGCAGCGCGAACGGGTGACGCGGGAGCTGCGCCAGCTCAAAACCTACAAGCAGAAGCTGGAGAGCTTTCACGAGTTCGACCCGCGGGAGCTGGAGGAGCCGGGCGAACAGGATGAGCTGGGAGAACAGCCCTACCTAAAAAAGGCGATGGCCGCCGGGGGGGAGAAGGACAGCCCCGCCTCCCGGGTTAACGCGGAGGATTACCAGGACCGGGAGGTTTACCAGCTGGCCCTCTATTTGGCCTTTTTCGAGGGCGAGTTCCTGGCCCTGCTGAGCGAGACGCGGCTGAAGCTGGACTTCAAGCATTCCATGGAGCGCGACAGCTTCTATCACCGCTTCGAAAATCTGCGCCGCCTGCTGGAGGACCTGCGGGAGGATGCTTCGCGGATGGAGGACTACCTGGGCCAGAAGCACGAGGAGGAGATGCGGATGCGCAGCTTCAAGAAAAGCCGCAACCTCATCATGGAAGCCGACAAGTTCTTCCGCAACCTGCAGCATTTCTCCGGCGGTCTGGCCGAGGACATCGGCGCTTCCGGCACCATCTGCCTGAATCCCCGGGACCTGCTGCGCTTTGACCGGCTGCACAGCCGCAGGCACCTGGAAGGCCTATCCGTAGAGAAGGCCCTGGCCGGGCTGTCCGAGTTCTCCTCCGAGGTGGCGAGGTTTCTCAAAGTTCCCCAGATCGAGTCACAGGAGAGCTGATGCAGAGCGACGTGCAGGTCAATTCCACCATCGGGTCGGATTCCTACTTCGGCGGGCGCTTTCTGGTCAAGGGCAACATGCGCATCGACGGGACCTTCGAAGGCAAGGTGCTGCTGGTGGACCAGCTGGAGATCGGGCCCAAGGCCCGGGTCAAGACCAACATCAGCGCCACCAGCGTGGTGGTGGAAGGGCTGGTGATCGGCAACATCGCCGCCTCCCGGCGCATCCTGCTGCTGGCCACCGCCCGCGTGCTCGGCGAGCTGAAAACCCCGGAGCTGATCATCCAGGACGGGGTCATCCTGGAGGGCCGCTGCACCATCAGCCACGTGCGGATCGACGACACTCAAGGGTACATCGAGAGCCTGTACGATCGAAAGCAGGGGCTATGAGAGAGCTGGCCGAGCTTCTCAAGAAGGTTTATTTCTTCCGGGGCCTCTCGGCCGAGGAGTTGGAGATCATCCACCTGGTCAGTCACGAGGCCTGCTTTCAGCCCGGGGAGGTGATCTTCCGCGAAGGCTCGCAGGCGGACCGTTTCTATATCGTGCTGTCGGGCGCGGTGGAGGTCTGGAAGCAGAAGGACCTGCTGGCCGTGCACACCGCCGGCCACCTTTTCGGCGAAATGGCGCTGATCGACGAACTGCCGCGCAGCGCCACGGTCGTAGCCCGCGAGTCTACCCGCCTGGCCTACATCGGTCGGGCGGATTTCCACCAGATCATCCGCCAGAACAGCCAGGTTGCCATTTCCATCATCCGCTCGGTTTCCGACATGGTGCGCAGCAGCAACGAGCACTTCCTGGACAGCCTGCGCGCCCGCAACCTGGAGCTGGAGCGCGCCAACCAGGCGCTGCGGGAGGCCCAGGAGGAGCTGCTGCGCAAGGAAAGGCTGTCCACCCTGGGCAAGTTCTCCTCGCTGATCCTGCACGACATCCGCAACCCCATCTCCGTGCTGCGCAGCCTGGCGGAGCTGATCCTGCTGCGGGCCGAAGACCGGGAGCGGGTGGAGCGCAATGCGCGCAAGATCATCGTCGAATCCGACCGTCTGAACCAGCTGGCCAGCGAGCTGCTGGACTATTCCCGCGGCGACATCCGCCTGAACCCGACGATCGTGCGCCTCCCGGATTTCTTCACCCGCCTGCGGGAGGCGATCGAGGAGCGCTACCAGGCCCGCGGAATCGCCATCCGGACGCAGATCGAGTTCGACGGCCCGGTCATCCTGGACGAGAACCGCCTTTTCCGCGTCTTCCTCAACCTGGCAGACAACGCCTGGAAGGCCATGCCGCAGGGCGGAGAGCTGCGCATCCGGGTGTGGAAGGCAGACGCTACGCTGCGGGCGGAGGTTAGCGACACGGGGATCGGGATGAGCCCCGAGGTACAGGCGAAGATCTTCACGCCGTTCTTTTCCTCCTCGGAGATGGGCGGGACGGGCCTGGGCATGGCTATTGTGAAAAGCATCATCGAAGCCCATCGCGGCACGGTTTCCTTCACCAGCGAGCTGAAAAAAGGCACTACCTTCCGCCTCTGTCTCCCCCTGGTCGACTGAACCCAGCACGGCTATTCGCCGTACTGAGCGCCGCCGGCGGGCCCCGGCCGGCCGGTGGCCTTGACGCCGAGGTAGAAAAGTGTTAGTTTTCCACCGACCAAATTTCCCGGTGGTGTAATGGTAACACGCAAGACTCTGGATCTTGTTTTGGGGGTTCAAGTCCTCCCCGGGAAGCTGATGGCCCCTTCGTCTATCGGTTAGGACGGGAGATTCTCATTCTCCAAAGAGGGGTTCGATTCCCCTAGGGGCTAATTCGGTAGATAGAAACCCCAAAGAAGCAAGAGGTGGCGTCAGGACGACGGCCACCTCTTGGTGTTTGAGGGACACTTCCCGAATCAAAGAATCTACCACGAGTTTCCGCTCGCCTTCCGAGAGGGCCGGGAAGGCTGCGCACGAACTCGGCGAGCTGGTCGCAGATTTCCTGGGCGTTGTAGGTGACGGTTTGGAGGGCGGCGATCTCATCCTCCACCGCCCAGAGGCGCTCCTGGACCTGGCCCTCCTGCTCGGAGAGCCGGTCGACCTGGCTGTTGATGAATCCGACCGCCTGGGCGGTCAGGCCGGCGCCGGAGAGCCACCGGGAGAGCTTCTCCCGCTCGCTGCGACCCCTTCCAGCTCCGCCAGCACCGCCTGCCGGCGGGCCTCCAGCTCCGGCAGGCGCCGGGTGCGGTTGTGCTCGGTGAACTCCCGGACCAGGGCGGAGACCACCTCGCGCCGCTCGGCCAGCTTGCCGATCTCCTGGATGACGCTGGCCTCCAGGATGTCGGCCCGGATGTACTCCTGATCACAGCTATGGTGGTTGTAGCGGTTGTTGCACACGTAGTACTTGAAGCGGCTCTTGGGCTCGATGCCCGGGTAGGTGACGTGCATGGGCGCGCCGCAGAGCCCGCAGCGCACCAGGCCGCTCAGGCAGTTGGGGCTGCGGAGCTGCCGGCTGCGGTGGTTTCGCTGGTGCAGGGTCCTCTGGACGGCTCGAATTGCTCCTGGTCGATGATCGGCTCATGCGTTCCTTGGGCCATTTCCCCTCCCCACCGGACGAATCCGGCGTACAGCGGATTGGTGATCAGCTTGTAGATCCGGGTGCCCTTCCAGCGGTCCCCCCTGCGCGGCCTGACCCCCAGGCGGTTGAGCTCCCGGCTGATGGCCACCACGCCCAGGTTCTGCTGCAGGTACCAGCGGAAAACCTGCTTCACCCACTCGGCCTCCGGCGGCTCCACCACCAGCTTGCCCTCCACGATCCGGTAGCCGTAGGGCGGGATGCCGTTCCACAGGCCCTGCCGCAGGCGTTTCATCATGCCGAAGCGGTCGCTGCCGATCAGCTCCCGCTCGTATTGGGCGAAGGAGCCGAACTGGTGGAACATCAGCCGGCCCTCCGGCCGGGTGGTGTCATCAGCTCGGTGCAGGACTTGAAGCCCACGTCGAACTGGTTCAGTTCGGCCACGATGTCGATGAGGTCTTTGAGGCTGCGGGAGAGCCGGTCGATCTTGTAGGCCAGGACCACGTCGAAGCGCTTCAGGGAGGCGTCGGCCAGCAGCTTTTTCAGGGCCGGCGGTTTCGGGAGCCGGCGGAGTAGCCGTCATCCACGTAGTGCTCAGGATCAGTTTTTTTATTTCGGTTCTCCTTCAAATAAGGCGTGCTTCTACGCGGGCGGCTTCCCGGCCTTGCGCAAGAGCCGCTTGATCTGGCAGTCGAGCGAGCGTACGCTGAACCCGTTCATCCGAGAGAGTATCTTCCCCTGGGAATCGACACACCAGATTGCCGGGACGAGAAACAGCCCGTACTGCGAGCGGATGGTCAGGTTTTCCTCGCCGCGGGGCAGGGAGCCTCGCAACCAGTCGCCCGGCTCCGCTTTGAGGTCGGCCGCGGCTTCGGCTTCCTCTTTATCGTCGACGCCGATCAGCACCAGGTGCAGCGCTCCCAATTCGCCGGCTGCTCGCTTCGAATCCAAGATGCCGTGCAGGGTCTTGCAGTGGGGACATGAAACGGAAAAGAAGACCACCACCGCAGGTGCCTGCACCACGGATGCCAGATCGGCGGTTCGCCCTTCGGCTAACCGGAGGGGTACCGGAGGGACCGGGTGGCCGAGAAGTTGCGCGTTGAGCTCTCGGTCAAGCTTGTCAGGCCCGTCTCGCCCTCCCCACCGAGCGCAGCAAGCGCGTCGTCGGGAAATAGCTAACGTGCCCGACGACGAAGCCGGCCGCTAGTGCAACGCCAATGGACAGTAGAAGCCTGATCGCATTCTTCACGGCGCTAGCTCGTCGTGCGCTATTCGTCCGGGATTGCCTACTCACTGCAGCTGCAGATCCCAAAGATTAACATAGCTAATTGCAGCCGCGATCTTGGGAGCAGTAGTTGTGGCACTCTTCCATATTGGCCGCTGTAGTCGATTGCAGGTCGCAACTCATATCGCAGCCGAGCAGGCATACGGAGAAGACGGCCAGTAGAAGGATCGAAGACAGAATCCACCTAACACCTTTCTTCACGGAAGCCCTCCTTGTTGGTTGCCACCCTGCGCTGACCCCTCAGGATATCCGGATGCCTATTATTAGAGCTTCATCCTTGCTAAATCATAGGCTATTTGGTATTTGAACTGCAAATATTTTAGCAGTAAGAACGACTCGTTGCCAGAAACAGGCTTTAATAGTGAGTGCTGGGATATGCGAGGTTCGATTCCCTTGGGGCGAAAGGCTTAGAAAGGAACCCCAAGATGCAAGAGCTGGCGCCAGAGTGACGGCCACCTGTTTGTGTTTATGGGTCACTTCCCGAATCAGAGAATCTACCACAAGCTCTCGCTCCCCATCGGTGAGGGATAAGAATGACCGCACGAACTCTCGAAGCTGACTACAGATCTCATAGGCGATGTAAATCATGGTCTGGAGAGCCTTGATTTCGTCCTCCAACGCCCACAAGCGCTCCTGCACGTGGCCTTACTGCTCGGAGAACCGATCCACCTGGCTGTTGATGAATCCGATCGCCTGGGCGGTCAGGCAGGCTCCTGATAGCCACCGGGAGAGCTTCTTCCGCTGGCCGTAAAAACCCCTTCCGGTTCCGTAAGCAGGGCCTGCCGCCGGGCCTCCAGTTCCGGCAGGTGCCGGGTGCGGTTGTGCTCGGTGGAATCCCGGACCAGGGCGGAGACCCCCTCGCGTTGCTCGGCCAGCTTGCCGATCTCCGCGATAACGCTGGCGCCTTCAGAATGTCGGCCCGGCCGTACTCCTGCTTACAACTATGGTGGTTGTAGCGGTTGTTGAGACTCAAGGACTGAAGCGGCTCTTGGCTCGATACCCGCCGGATATGTGACGTACATAGGCACGCCGCAGAGTCCGCAGCGCACAAGGCCGCTCAGGCAGTTTGGGCTGCGAGCTGGCCCCGGCTGCGGTGGTTTCGTTGGTGCACGGTTCTCTGGGCGGCGTCAAACTGCTCCAGGTTGATGATCGGCGTATGGGTTCCTGTGGCCAGTGGTCCTAATCTACAAGATCGACCGAGGGCTGTACGCGGCCTCGGGATCGCAGCTTTTACCGGGTGTTGAGGCGGCAGGGTGGTCACACCCGACCCCGGTGAGGAGCCTGAGCTTCGAGCCCTCCAGACCAGATACCAATCGAGGATCCTGCGCACTCGCGCCGCTTCCGCCCTCCAGTGAGCAGCGGCATCACCGCCCAGAGAAATACAAGGCGAGGAGGGGAAGGTCCAACTTCTCCGCAAGACTGCAGAACAAGTAAAGGGGCAGATTTCCTAAACTTTGGGCGATCCATTCGAGCATGACCTGCGGCTGCCAGAGGATGTAGGTCATGCTGCTATTAGGCAACACACATATTCGCCAAACGCTACTGCAAAAGCGGTCAACGTTGTGTGACGCTTCCACCATTCCAAACCGTTTAACAGCCTGACACCCGTTTCTCGAGGGGGGCCTTCCGCTACCACCTCTCCCTTTCCGATTTCTGTTTGTTGTAGGGCCACCCACGAAGGTTTTTATCACGCTGATACTCTTCGCGATCGACCTACGCCGACTATCTCTGCGCGGGTCTCCTTCTTCCAGCGCTCCAGGTGCGCTTCGTGCAGCCCCTTGCCGCGCAGAAACTTCCCGCGCTCCTCCTCGCTCAGCCGCTCATATTCCAACAGCGCCGCCAGTTTCTCCTCGGCGCTCCAGGACTGCCCTTTGCTTTCGCGCATTTCCCCTCCTGCCTTCCAGGCCACACTACCACGTTCCCGTAGCCAGCGGGAGAGGGTGGATTGCGCGATTCCGATTTCTTTCCCAAGGGAGGTTGCGCTCCGGCCTCCCGGTTCCGTCATCTTGCTGATCATGGCGTCCTTGAACTCTGCTGGATAGTTGCTCATCGTCATTCTCCTTGCGCCCCCGCTTTCTCCCCAGGGGTACCCCTGGGGACTACCTGGGCTCATGAGACGCGACAACTACCCTGACACAGGGGGAAAGGCTAATGGCGTACCCGTCTGATCCACTGCTCCCTCATTCTGCGCCAAGTTGGATCCGGTCTCAGCACAACGGCGACGTAGAGTGCATCTTCCTGGTACAGGAAGCCCGTATCACTCTTGGATAGAGAGGGAGAATTGTTTCGGCGGTGAGCTTATACAGCCCGCCACTTATGGCGTCTTACAGCAAGGCCTATGCAGGCCGCCGAAAACAATGTCGCCCCATACCCATCCGCTAAGCTTCGAGCAATGGTTGCCTCGAAGGGCTGGTAGCCAGGCAGTTCGATCTTGACTATGTGGTTTTCTTTTTCCTGCTGAGTTTGACCATGGTGGGTGTATTCCCTTGCGTGGTGTTGTCCACAGTCTAAAGTCGCCCGACTCTGGAGCACTGGAAAAACCGACATCTTGGGTTGTACCGTGAATGATAGTGGCGCAGCCAGTAACGAGCAGACCAAGACCAATACCTGCTATTGCCGATAGAACGACTGACCAGAGCGTCCTTCTAACGCGTGTCCCCAAATCTTGAGCACCTTTGTCTTGTAATGCCTATGATTGGGTTCTGTACCTAATTTCTGCTGGTTACCCTGTAGATTTGGTAGATGATTTCTTCGAGTCCGCCCCGAGAGATTTGACCGGGTCTGGTTGCCTGCCACACGAACGTGCACACAATTATTAACTGTCCTGGCTTCATGAGCAGGTATTTCGCTGCTGCCAATTCCTGAAATACAGTGCGCTGCGTGGCCATCGTACCCGCGTCTCTTCCTGCAGTCCCGCCTGCATCGCGCACGAAGGCTTCTTCTCTTAGAGCCAAATTATAGACGATGAGCAAGCCGTATGCAAGAGTTTTCAGCGTTGCTTCATGACGAGATACCCAGGCCTTCCTGTGCCAAAATCGGACCTGCCCTCGAAGGGAGAAAGGCCGATAATCCAGCTCCCGAGTGGCCTTGGGGCCTTGGTGTGGCTGCTGTGCCGAGCATCTGGAAGCAGGCCGGGGCAAACCCATGACGGACAACCGCTGCATACAGATTGCGGTGATCCCTAGGAAGGAGCCTTGAGGAGTACTTGAATGATAGCAACTAGTACAGCTTCCCTTAGGCCCGGGGAGGGTGTCTCTGATAGCTTGCTGATTGAAGCGCCAACGGCCCAAGAAATTGTGGCCCTCTTGCTGACCAGCGGCGTCCTGGCAGCCAAGAGAGATCCCCTCTCTACCGGACGACCGCCGCTGGAACTGCAGGAGGAAATATGGCAACTTCGGGCAGAGCTACGCGAGTGTCAAAATCAGATAGACACTGCGGAAGCGTATCTGGGTGAGTCGAAAGGCTACTCTTCCGCTGCTGGCGAGCACATGAGAAGTATGTCGGTTGAGATTGCCAAGTCCACCCTTCCCATCCCGCCACGCTCTGAGGATTTCGTAGGGAGGGCAACGAAGAAGATTCCTGAAACCAGAACATTGGTGTCAAGAACGATCGTCACTTGTTGGATCTGACCCTCGAAACAACTGCTTTGACGTCTGCTTTCTTCAGGCCGGCTCGCCTTGCTTGCCTGCGGGCCTGAGTTGCCAGTCTGTCAAACTCCTGCATCTTGGGTGGCGAGATGGTTTCAGAATCGACTGCGTCCTTATCCCCAACAACAAGGAATTGGGATCCGGACTCCAGTCCCAAGAGTTTTCGGATTCCCTCCGGGATGACCACCTGCCCTTTGGAAGACATTTTGGTTGTCGCGATTTCAGCCATCATTCACTCCTGCATTCTATCTTACTTGTAAGAATACGAAAGAAATCACGGAAACAGCGCCGCAATTGCAACCACCGGGTGGGTGAGTCTGGGTCTTTCTTCCGCCCGCCCCCCAGGCGCCGCGCAACCCGGGGCATCCTTGCCCCAGGTTGGCGGCGCCTCTTTGGCAGCCCCGAGGCCATGGACGGGCCGAGGGGGCTTTCCACAGAGCCTTCCCTGTAGCAATAATCGCTTTACCGGTTCTCAGATCCTCTCGGAAAATCATCCGCAGCCATTAACCTGTTCTATATCAATGTGGAAGATCAGCTATCGCTTCAGCCCGCCCCGGTTACCAAGAGGGCGTACCAGCCGCGCGGAATGCAACGCTCCTTCAGCTTCTGTTCAAGAAGCATTTTCAGGGCGTCGCCCGATAAGTATGAAGCCAAGCACTCGATCATCTACGGGCGTTTCCGCATTCAGCGTATTACACCGAAGTGAATGAACTATAATTGAATTAGGTGGTCCGACCATACCTGTGGTCGCGCAGAGTCCTTAGCCTTCGGGTAGACGATCTTCTAGTACGCTCTAGTAGATTGCCGGGCGGAGGAATATCAAAGACTGATCAAGTCTGCATGTATCAGACAATTCTACCCGACAGTGAACATTCCTGTGGGGAGGGAGAGCGACAGAACCTATCGAAGACGGTTTTGCTCGTGCCTGATAGCGATGTGGGCAAAGGGGCCGCCATGCTTTCAGAGAATCTATGAGTATAGCAAGCATAGGAGGAAATCAATGATGCGAGACAAGAGGTTTTTCACAGGCACTGTTGAGGGCTCCAGAGAACACGAAGGAATCGGAGCGATCAAGCCACTATGCTTTCTGGCTGCGGTGTCATTCATCGCAATCCTGGTTATGGCTTGCCCAACTGAAAACACTGTAAGCCCCACAGGTCCCGGGGATTTGGACACATCATTCCTTGCCACAGGGGCCGGGGCAAACCACTTGGTGAACTGGTGGCCGTTCAGGCTGACGGCAAGATTCTCATCGGCGGGCTCTTCGGCTACTACAACGGCACCGCCCGGGGGAAAGTTGCGCGGCTGAACACCGATGGCAGCCTGGACACTTCGCTTCCTTGCCACCGGGACCGGGGCAAATGACGAGGTGCGACTCGGTGGCCGTGCAGGCTGACGGCAAGATCCTCATCGGCGGGGCTTTCACTACATACAACGGCACCAGCCCGGGGGCAAGTTGCGCGGCTGAACACCGATGGCAGCCTGGACACCTCCTTCCTCGCCACCGGGGACCGGGGCGAACGACCCCGTGTGCCCAATCGCGGTGCAGGCCGACGGCAAGATCCTCGTCGGCGGGTACTTGACAGCCTACAACGGCACCGCCGCGATGGCATGTCGCGCGGCTGAACAGCGACGGCAGCCTGGACACCTCATTCCTCGCCACGGGGGCCGGGGCGGATGGCGATGTGTACTTCGGTGGCAGTGCAAAGCGACGGCAAGATCCTCATCGGCGGACACTTCACCGCCTACAACGGCACGCCCAGGGGGCATATCGCGCGGCTGAACACCGACGGCAGCCTGGACACCTCCTTCCTGGCCACCGGGGACGGGGCGAACGACTATGGTGTACGTCGGTCGTACTCCAGAACGACGGCAAGATTCTCATCGGCGGGACTTTCACCACGTACAATGGCACCAGCCCGGAGGCAGTGTTGCGCGGCTGAACACTGACGGCAGCCTGGACACCTCGTTCCTGCCGCGGGAGCTGGGACGAACGGCAAGGTGTACATCGCTGGCGCTGCAGAGCGACGGCAAGATCCTCATCGGCGGGGGCTCTTCGCTACTGCGACGGCACCGCCCGGGGCATATTGCGCGTCTGAACACCGACGGCAGCCTGGACACCACGCTTCCTTGCCACCGGAGACGGGGCGAACGACTGGTGAATCTCGGTGGCACTGCAGAGCGACGGCAAGATTCTCATCGGCGGGGCTTCACCGCCTACAACGGCACCGCCTGGGAAGAGTGGCGCGGCTGTGGAAATGAGCACGTGTTCGCCGACGCCGAGATTATGATGGGGTCTGAGGGCGGGGGGATGGGTGTAGCAGGTCGGGGCGCATCGCGGACCTCTGCGAAAAACGCCGGGAGGAAAAGGCACAAAACGAGCTCAAGCGCCTGTGCGTTTTCGCAAGCGGCCGCGTGGATTATTGGGTAAGATAGCGCTTTCGGGCGAGAGCGCTTGCGGCAGAGCCGCGGTTTACAGTACCGATACCGCGCCCGCCCTTATATTCGCAATCGGTTTCGTACCGATCCTTTGTTTCCTCTTCTTGCCGGGTCTGCTGCCGTTAGTATGCAGACCCGGCTTTCACTTGCTCTGGCTAAGGTATTGAAGCGCCCTACCTCCGGGGCGCTTAGGGACCGATATTATCAAGGTGATAAATTGGGGAAAATAAGGAAAGCTTGCTAAAACAGTGTGAACCAGTTAAGCGTGATGGGTCGAGGCGAGTCGAAACGGCCAATTGTTGACCATATCGTGCCGATGTCGGGATATGGATAAACAAGAAAAGATCCAAGGGGTCTTTACTGTTTTTGGCCAAGTTACTTCCTGGTGAAGGATGTGTACGTAATCTTTCGACCGAGGCAACCATTTTAATAATAATAAATTTATTTTTAAGTTAAGCTTTCCGACTGGTATTTTATGCTTTCACCAGCAAGGATCCGAGCTAGGGAAGTTTATCTGAGAGAATGATGCAATCCTTCCAATCCGATTTGGAGCATCTTCGAAAGGAGCACGAAGCACTTCGTCGTCGTATTGAGGGAATGTCAGTTATCGAACCCACCAGCCTGGAGTCTAGTGAGGTTCCTCGTGTCATTCCTGAGGAGCATGTCTATGAGAGTGTATTTGAAGTCATCGGTAAATCCTTTTGCTTTTAAATAGCATTATATTAGGTAGGCGAGACTTTAGAGCAGAAAGAGATGCGAGAACCTACTAGAAACAACCGGTACGCCCACTATTGGTGCTACAGCCTCTCCTTATACTACCACAACACTTGGTGCAGGTGAACAGCGTCGATCCTCTATCTTCCGTAGTGCTCGAAGCTTCCACTTCAGCTCCTACTGGTGGGATCTTCAAAGCTGGACCTGAAACTCCCGGACCAGTTCAAGTCGAGAGAGTCACCACTTGGCCGCCTTGTTATGGACAAGAAGGACCCGGAGAAGAGATGCAGGAATCCAAGGAAACACCGAAGGTCTTGTCGCTCCTCCTACAACTCCTACCGTGGGATTCCTCCCGATCGTTCATCGTCCTTCGGAGTTCTCTGTCAGCAACGAGACTCAGGCTGCGACTAGTGAAACTGCGTATACTGAAAATTTAAACGTCATCCCAGAGGCTATTCAAGCGCCTTTGGAAACCAGTAAACCTCCCCTTCCCGAAAACGTACCTGCTTCCATGCGACATGAACGCTGATCCTAAGGAGCTCGAAGGCATAGTCTCATGGACCTTACAAACGATGTTCAATCCCGGTGATGCCATAAAAATCCTTATCTCTGGGGAACTTCAAGGACATGATACCAATGAAGGATACATAAGCCATATGATAGGAAGTCAAACTTTCCAGGAGAAGAAGGATGAGCTCCGACAGCAATTTCCTCTTCTTGTCCAGATGATCGAGAAGACTGGGTTGGAGAATGTGCCCTTCCAAGTGGAAATTCGAAGGAACGAGAGCATCGGTTGGTCCATGCGTTCAGAGTTCCAGTGGCCTCATGTCAATGAGCAGTTGGTTGTCGTTCGTGGTCCCTGTCCCATGTTTACCAGATCAAAACCAAAGTCCCCGGTTCTTCCTTTGAGGCCTTTATCCTCCAGTCTGCACCTTGCCCTGTGATCGAGTACCCAACTCCGGCATAACTGCTATAATGGATGCCATGGAAAATTTTGCGTGGTAGGACTGTAAATATAGCACGATAAACTGTTACACTGTTATTCTGTTTACATTCCTAATCGGTACAGGCAATGGCACATAAACAACACTTGGCGGTTAGGCCCAGAGGAACAATGTCGGATCAACTGTAAGTCACCTTCATCAAAATTCACCAGTTCATGGCACATCCA